>JARGGB010000001.1:76307-226529 GCA_029210815.1 Candidatus Brevefilum sp. | reverse complement strand
GGACTTCGATAATTAACTCGGCCTGTTGCAAACGCTTTTTCAATTGCTCATTCTCTTGTCTCAACTGCTTGTTTTCTCGCGTTTGCGGATCTGCTTTGGGCCCACGCTTGGTTTTATGTAATCCATCCATACCGCCTTGGCTGTATTGTCGACGCCAAGTCGCTATATTGGATGCATAAATGCCTTCTCGTCGCAATAATGCCCCTTTCTCCCCTGGTTGTTCACAGGCATCATATTCCTTGAGCATTCTCAGCTTATATTCTGCCGTGAATCTCCTGGGTTGAGGTTTGGATACCACCTCTGGGTCAGGTGGGTTTATGTTTTTTTCTTCTTGAGACATTTCTTTTCTCCTTCGCCCTATACACTAAATTATTGGGGTCAGTTGTCTCATTATTATAGACACAGAGGGTTATGAGAGTGTACGGCAAGGTGTTGTCGTACGAGATGCTGCTATTTTGATCGCCACTCGAAGAGTGCTTCGCGAGTGGCATAAAAAGTGCTCGAAGAGTGTTTCACTAATGGGAAACGCACAATTTTAGGTGTTTCCTTGTCTCTTAGTGAGGCAGAAGAGCACTGGGGGCCTTTTTAGAGAGTTTGAAAGCTCGTGGGTTACACGGTGTTCAACTAATCATAAGTGATGACCATGCAGGATTACAAGCCGCTCGCAAAGCCTTTTTGACTGGCATTATCTGGCAGCGTTGTCTGTTTCACTTACAGCAAAATGCACAAAGTTATGTGCCGCACAAATCGATGCAGAAAGAAGTTGCTGCTGATATTCGGATGATATTCAATGCACCAAACAGAGAGCAGGCCGAAGCTTACCTGGTTGAAATTGTGAAGAAGTATGAAAAGATTGCGCCAAAACTGGCAGACTAGATGGAGGTTAACTTGCCTCAAGGCTTTTCGTTTTTTGAGTTTCCCCAAGAACATTGGCGGAGGATCAGGACTTCAAATTGCTTAGAACGGGTCAGCGAAGAAGTCAAACGACGAACCAGGGTCGTACGTGTCTTCCCAAATGAGGCATCCTGCTTGAGATTAGTATCTGCTATTTTGATGGAGATTGGAGAAGATTGGGAATTCGGAAGAGTGTATTTGCAATTGGAACCAGATTGATTAACTGAGAAAATTGAGAGGATCTGTGGTCAAATTTACAGAAAAGATGTTGCATAATCTATATCCAGGCTCCCCATGTTGTTTATTAATCAGCATCCAGGTGATTATTTGACTTAATAGAAAGTCGTCCGGATCACCGGCTGGAACAACTCCTTTCTCTTTGCACACACCTTGTCCAGAAGGCATTCTGAGCATTTTGGCTCAGTCATTTCAGGGCAGTGGCTGCGCATATACCGGAACAGGAATTCATCGACCACGCTGATGGGTCTGCCTGAAAGCTCGACCAGCTGCTTTAGAACCTGGTAGGAAGCAAATCGAACTGCCCACTCATCGCGTGGACTGACGATTTGCCGGTGGGTCAGCTTTGTTTTCATGTCTTCGTCAAGGATGTCGATCATGCCAGTCCGCAGGATGGATCGCATACAGTGGTAGTCGACGATCGGTCCGATGGATTCATCTTCTCCGAATTTCAGGAAACCTTCTGGCCTTTGGCTGAGGCATAAAGCCAGCAGGTTGGATTTTTTCTGCAAGGGATCTTTCTTATAGCCGCTCAATTGATCAAGAATAGACAGGAAAGTCCCCAAAGGTTTCTCTGAATTATGTGATTCTTTTAGTATCTTCTCTGGGGTCAGATCTGATTCAAGCATGTCCCGTCCATAAGCTCGGGCTTGCTGAAGATGCAGTTCAATTGCCGGCATTTGCACATTCCCCTGATCATCACGGAAGACGTCCTCCAAATTTTCCATGCTTAAATTTGCCTGACCTTCAGGGGTGAAGAAGGCAGGTTTTACCTCCAGCATACGTGTATAAGCATAAAAAAGATAGCTTGACCCCTTCAATTGTTTTCCATCCAAGACGGCAAGCAGCGGTTTGTCATACTTACCGTCCTTTGTTTCCCAAAAGCTGAATTGCTGGAGGGTTACGGCGAAGAAATAGTCCAGCGTCAATGGATGGTTGATGGACGGCAAGTAATCCCCGACAAAATCAGGTTGACTGGCGGCTGGAAGGTCTTTGATCACCTGCCCAATTTTATTCACCTGGACCTGATTGATGCTGACGCGAGGGTCGAGGCTCATTATGTATATATTCGATTTATCGGTCATGTTCTTAGCTCCATACGGGGGATGATTGATTAAAGGCATGCCAATTTATTATTTCAAGAACTTGTATGCGCTTTCTTAATCGTAAATAAATTTTATGTGAGAGCATTATAATATAACTTAATCTCAGTACTTTTCTGGTGCCAGGCCTTTGACCTGGTTTAATCAAATGATAGGAGTTTTCCATGATGAAAACTATTCGAGGTCTAATTATTGTCATACTTCTGGTTATTACCCTGTCTTCCTGTGCACCTGGAACACCCGTTGTTGAAACGGAACCGCCGGCAAGCACGCTGCCAAAGCCGACGCCAACGTTGACGCCTTTACCCGAGCCAGTCTTATGGTGGAAGGATATTGTCTTCTACGAAATATTTGTACGCAGCTTCTATGACAGCGAAGGGGATGGAATCGGCGATTTCCAGGGGATCATTCAAAAACTGGATTATCTGAATGACGGCGATCCAGACACCCATGACGACCTGGGCATTGGCGGGATCTGGCTGATGCCGATCAATCCTTCGCCCTCATATCATGGTTATGACGTCACGGATTATTATGCCGTCAATCCTGAATACGGCACGTTGGATGATTTCAAACAATTGCTGGAAGAAGCCCACAAGCGGGATATCAAGGTGATTATGGACCTGGTTTTAAATCACACTTCCACGGAGCATCCCTGGTTTCAATCGTCCCAAGATCCTGAGTCTAAATATCATGATTGGTATGTCTGGTCTGAGGATAATCCGCAAACGCTAGGGCCGTGGTCACAGAATGTCT
This sequence comes from Candidatus Brevefilum sp., assembly GCA_029210815.1. Lineage (GTDB taxonomy): Bacteria > Chloroflexota > Anaerolineae > Anaerolineales > Anaerolineaceae > Brevifilum. The sequence continues at coordinate 223,539 of JARGGB010000001.1, read as the reverse complement.
GGCATCGCAATGCGGCAAACGGTATGTATTATTATGGTGTCTTTTGGGGCGGCATGCCCGATATTAATTATGATAACCCGAATGTCAGTGCCGAGATGATGAAGGTTTCAAAGTTCTGGCTTGAGGAGGTTGGGGTTGATGGGTTCAGAGTGGATGCAGCCCGCTATTTGTTCGCTGATGGCTTTGTACAACAAGATACCAAAGAAACCATCCAGTGGTTTGAAGATTGGCGGTCCTTTTACAAAGATGTCAATGGGGACGCTTTCACAGTTGGGGAGGTCTGGACCAATTTACAGGTGACTGCGAAGTACAGCCAGGGAATGGATTCGCTGTTCATGTTTGATCTGGCTGAGGATATCAAGAATTCGACCTATTACCCTGATCCATCTCGAATTATTGAATCCTATCTCACCGCCCTCGAGTACTTCCCTGAGGAGGACTTCAGCACTTTTCTATCCAATCATGACCAGCAGCGTGTGATGTCACTGTACGAGGGGAATGTTGATAAAGCAAAGACAGGTGCTTTTGTTTACCTGACGGGTCCAGGTGTCCCCTTTATTTATTATGGTGAGGAAATTGGGATGTTTGGCAACAAACCTGATGAACTTCTGAGGACGCTGATGCAGTGGTCGGGTGATACCAATGCAGGATTCACATCAGGAACGCCATGGCAGCCGGCAGACAGCAGCTATCAGGAGGTCAATGTCGCCCTGCAGGAATGGGAGGACACTTCCTTATTAAATCATTACCGAACCCTTGTCAATTTACGCAACCAGCATCCAGTGTTGCGGACGGGTGAGTATCTGCCGTTTACATCTTCCTGCCGATTGATTTATCCGGTGTTACGGATTGATGATGAAGAAGCGATGATCCTCATTGCCAACCTGGATCGGCGGGTTCAGGAGGGTTGTACAATTTCTATTGAAGAAAGCCAATTGGCGGGAGAATATGAGATTGATATCATCTTTGGTGAAGGTGAATTTGGCAGTATAAGCTTTGAAGAGAATGGCGCACTTCTTGAATTTCAAATCCCGGTGGACCTGGACCCCTGGGAATGTTTCATTTTAAAATTACGACGGTAACATCAATAATGCACAACGTAAGTAAACTTGTTTATGAAATAATCCCGGAGATAACCATGTAAGCCAATACCAGTGCGGCAATGAAAATCACCAAACCAACAATAACGCCGATGGCAAACTTAACGCGTTCGCCTTTTTCCATCGAAGCCCATTGATCTTTTAGCTCCGGCAGGTATTCCTTGTCTGGTTCTTCCCGCGCAAAAAATGCACCAAGGATCGTCTTCCGTGGCTTTTTTTGCGGTTTTTCATCAGAATTCTTTTTATTTTGCATTAAACAAACTTTCCTTTATCCCAAATTTATTGTAAATGGCAATAACCTTGTGATTGTGAGACCAGGAAAAATCAATCTTGATTTTTGAAATTATATCAGAATAAAGAAGTCTTCTCATTATTTCTCTAAAATCCCATTAAATAGAACGAGTGTTATAATATGAGCATAATTACTGGAGATCAAAGAGGATTTTATGGAAGATTTTATAACCATGAAGGAAATCAAACAAGCTGCGGATGCAATCCGGGCGAGAATTGATATCGAGCCAGAAGTTGGGATGATATTAGGCACCGGCCTGGGCGATTTGGCGGACAGCGTTGAAGAGGCGGTTACCATCCCGAATGACCAGATCCCGCAATGGCCGCTTTCAACTGTCCAGGGGCATAAAGGGCGGCTGGTGATAGGCTTGCTTGAGGGCGTTCGAGTCCTGGTTTTACAGGGGCGGTCGCATTTCTACGAGGGTTACAGTATGGGACGTATCACCTTGCCTGTGCGCGTCATGAAACAACTTGGATGTGATAAGCTGGTGGTGACAAATGCTGCAGGTGCAATCAATCCGGATTTCGTTCCGGGCGATTTGATGCTCATCAATGATCACCTGAATATAATCGGTATGTCTGGTGCCAATCCCCTTAAAGGGCCGAACATGGAAGAATTCGGGCCGCGTTTTCCGGATATGAGCCAGCCTTATGATCGAGAATTGTTGAAACTCGCACGAGAAGCCTGTATTGAAGCAGGGATGGCATTTCAAGAAGGCGTGTATGCCTCATTGGCTGGTCCCTCATTTGAAAGCCCAGCAGAACTTCGCTTTTTGCAAACCGTCGGTGCTGATGCAGTTGGTATGTCAACGGTGCCGGAAGTGATTGTGGCAAAGCACAGCAGTATGCGTGTGTTGGGTATTTCCGGGATCAGTAACAAAGCCAATTTAGACGGAAGCACCATAACCACTCATGAAGAGGTTTTGGAGGCTGGAAAAGTATTGGTGCCGAAGTTGACAACTCTTATTCGTGGATTTTTACGGAAACTATAGGTTCGTGATTGCTTTGATCTCAATAGCGTTTTTCAGGAACGCCTGATATGAACGCGTTTCTTGATGACATTTTGCGCGGCCTGGTCACATTCAGCACCGGTATTTTTATTTTGCTGGGGCTTGGATTTGTGATCTATCTGCAGAAATTTTTCAAAGGACTGCGGACCTGGCAGGGTTCTGTTTTTGGTTTGGAAAAAGACCTGGCACAACGAAAATTAATTTCAGCATCTACTGGTTTGACGTTGATATTGCTGCTTATTATTGGTGAATTCTTGCTGATTACCTTTATCAACCCGAGGATGTCTCAGGTGCCGGATCAAACATCCAGAGCCATTGATCCACTGGCATCACCAACCACAACTCTGTCGGCGGTGGTAGATCAAACACCTCAGCCTGTCATCATCACCAATTATTTGCAAGATGATATCGTTTCGGAATGTGTCGAAGGTGTTCTTGAAATCACGACTCCCGCAAATGGCGACCAGGTCAGCGGTACGGTAGAGCTGATTGGTTCAGTAAATGTAGAAAATTTTGGATCTTACAAATATGAATTTTCAACGACCGGTACCATAAATTGGGTCACAATTGCTGCTGGTAATCAGTTAAAATTAGATGAAAGCCTGGGGTTTTGGTATACCAGCGCGCTCACCCCGGGACCATATTTGTTAAGACTGGTGCCCTTAAATAATTTAGGTGAAGAGATGACCCCCTGCGTTATTACTGTTGAGGTTGTTCTAGAGGAGTAATTAATAAATGCCTGAAATCACAATTCGTTCTTTTGAATCTGAAGATGTCGAAAGTTTACAATTTTTTGAACATGGGTATTACACCGACTATGTTTGGCAAATGAGTTTGGATTTGAATATTGATCGGATGCGAACGACTTTTCAAAGGGTGCGTTTACCAAGGCAGGTATTCGTTTCTTATCCCCGTAAACGCGAATTGATCTTTCAGGAAATGGATGATGTTGAAGCCGTCCTTGTGGCAGTTTTTGATGACCAACCCGTAGGATATGTCAAAATTACTTCCAGCAAAAACCTGGGTGTTTCCAGGGTTTCAGACCTTGTTGTTTCTTCTCCGATACGCCGGCAGGGGATTGCAAGCGGTTTAATGGTAGCATCGATGGATCTTTGCACAAATCGAAGGTTTCACACGCTAATTTTAGAAGTTCAATCGAAGAATGACCCCGCGATAAGGATGGCGAACAAACTTGGATTCAATTTCTGCGGATTTCAGGACCATTATTTCCCGAACCAGGAATTGGCTTTGTTCTTCAGTCGTTTCACGCGGTAATTATAAGTAGGCAGGTTTCATGCTTTTTGGAATATCCTGGGAAAGTGCGTTTCATACAATCAGCCAGATCTTAACGGCTGGCGTAGCGATAACAGCATTTTCGTTATTGTTATATTCTTTTGCTTATAACTTGCGAGAGCGTGTCGTCAGGGCATTCATCATCATTTTGTTATGTGTGACTCTTGTCTTTTCAGCTGAGTCTATTGCAAGTGTCAGTCAGCAGCCGCTGTTGATAGAGATGATGCTCAAGTTGAAGTGGCTTGGAATTATTTTTTTGCCGGCGACTTATTTGCACTTCGCTGATTCCCTGTTAACCTTAACCGGCAGACCTAGCAGGGGACGAAGATTGTGGTCGGTTCGACTTATTTATGCATTCTCGGTTTTCCTGGCTGTTTTATTACCATTCAATATTATAGTTGGACCCTATGTTGAGTCCGGCTTGCCTGCGCCGCATCTTGCCCGAACCATTTTTACTGATCTTTTTGCCATTTATTATATTGGTGTAATGGCTGTCGCAGGTTCGGTGTTGTACCGTGCTTTTCAAAGGACTGTTACCAAAACCAGCCGCCGTCGGATGATCTACTTACTTGCTGGTGCAACGGCTGCTGCGGTTGGCACTTTTCCCTATATGCTTTATGGATCAGGAGTTTTCTCAAAGGTCCCCATCATTTACTACATACTCGTCAGCTTGAGCAGCATTGGCGTGGCGGGATTCTTGGTCGTGATGACCTACTCCGTAGCATTTTTTGGCGTCACCTGGCCTGATCGGCTTGTTAAGAGCAGGCTTTTCAAGTGGTTTTTACGTGGTCCTTTTACGGCGTCAATTGTCCTTGCTATCACAACGATCATCCGGCGCCTGGGGGTCATTTGGGATGAAGCTTATAATGCGTTTGTTCCCATATCCATGGTTGGTATGATTTTGCTAATTGAATACATTATTACATTATTAGCACCAATTTGGGAACGATTGATATTTTACGGCAGTGATCGCAAAGATATTGCCAGGATACAATCCCTTGAAGACCACCTTTTAACGCGATCAGATCTTTCTCAATTTCTGGAAATCGTTACAGCCAGCATTTGTGATTTGTTGCAGGTCAAAGGGGCGTTTATCGCTGTAATGAACGGTGGCACACTTGAAATGTTGACGACCACAGGTGATGACAGCGATTTTAAGGGAATCGAGTCCTCGGGTGAATTGCTCGAGCTATCTTTGAATGATAAGGCAAGGGACAGGGGTGATTTTTTCTTTTGGAATGGTCATTTATTGATCCCTTTGATTTATGAGGATCCACAAAATGGCAATATGCTGCTTGGTTTATGCGGCTTCCCCTGGGAAGAAGATCGAGAGATGGAAGAGGAGCATCTGGAATCGATCAACTTGTTGGCGTACCGTGTTGAGATCGCCCTGAGAGATTGGCGTTTGCAGCAGCAGGTGATCAAATCAATGGAGAGCTTGCAGCCACAAGTTGCTTTAATTCAACAATTGCGAGCAGCATCCAGTTATAATAAAACAAGTGTGTTGATGGATGAAGTGGATCTTCCAGAAGAAGATTTTGTGAGCTGGGTAAAAGATGCCCTTTCCCATTATTGGGGCGGACCCAAACTAACGGAATCGCCGCTCTTGAGTTTGATTGTTGTTCAGTCAGCTTTGAAGGATTATGACGGGAACCCGACCAATGCTTTGCGGGCAATTCTAAAAGATGCAATAGAAAATATCAAACCTGAAGGTGAGCGGCGTTTTACCGGTGAATGGATATTATATAATATATTAGAATTGAAATTTCTTGAGGGAAGAAAAGTGCGAGATGTCGCAACACGACTGGCGATGTCCGAGGCTGATCTCTACCGCAAGCAGAAGGTAGCCTTAGAAGCGGTTTCTAAAGCAATTATTGGCATGGAATTAGCTGCACGTGAAGAGAATAATTCATGAGCGCTGATTTGAATCCTGGTAATTTTCGGGAGGGTAAGCGAATGCAAATCCAAGTCCATCAGGCAAAACAAATTGATGAGCCTATGGAACCTGACGAAGGGTGGTGGGCTGCTGTCCTGGCAGACGAACCCTATTTGGAAGAAGATGTTCTTTCCATTGAAACACTGCAGATGGATGAGGTGGATTTTGATGATCATGTTACATCACAAAAAACGCCAACGGTCAACTGGGAGATGGTTGAGAAAATATTCAATAATGATAAAATTGTTGAATTGCAAGTTGTAGGACATAATCGAGGCGGAATTCTGGTTGAAGGAGACGAGATTCATGGTTTTGTTCCTTTATCTCATCTTGTAGATTTACCTGTAAACATAACAGACGATGAACGGGAAGAGTATCTCTTTAATTACCTGGATCGAAAAATTGACTTAAAAATCATAGAATGTGAGCCTGAAAAGGACCGTGTTGTTTTTTCTGAACGAGCTGCACTGGCAAAGGAAGGACAGCGTAAGTACCTGCTGAATAACCTGGTTGAGGGTGATGTGGTCAACGGTGTTGTCACAAACATCACCCCTTTTGGTGCCTTTGTGGATTTGGGCGGCCTCGAAGGTCTGATCCATATTTCGGAGCTGTCCTGGGGACGCGTCAAGCATCCTTGTGAGATATTGAATGTCAACGATAAAATCGAGACCATGGTGCTCCAGGTTTCAGAAGAAGAAGGCCGGATTGCGCTTAGTTTGAAAAAACTAAAAAAGAATCCCTGGGACGTGCTGGCTGCCGTTCTCTCACCCGGTGATGTCATTGAGGCGAGAATAACCAGCATTGTCAAATATGGCGCTTTTGCTGAGATAGAATGCGGCGTAGAAGGTTTGATTCATATCTCATCCATTGATATTCCCGAAGATTGCGAACATATTGATGATATTCTCTGTGAAGGTCAGCGAGTCCTTGTGCGCGTTTTAAGCATCGATACAAAGAAAAGACGCTTAGGACTGCAATTAGAAAGTTGTTCACCTGATAATGACGAATCGAAAGAGTAATTCAACAAAAAAAACCGTCAGCCCAAAACAAAAGGGTTTGTTTGAACAGGATAAATCCTTCCTTTCTCGCGGGATTGATAAGCTAAAAGGTGTCTCTCGGTATTTCTGGGACTTTACAGGTGTTATTTCCATTGCGCTTGGTTTGATCTTGATCTTGAGTTTTGTTGAGGTTACTTCTGGTGCGTTTATTACCCCCTTAACCACTTTCTTTTCATTGTGGTTTGGTTGGGGTCGGTATTTAATTGCGGTAATTTTAATTTATGTTGGTATTCGTGTCCTGCGATGGCGTAAACATCCACCAACAAAGCTGCCGATAGGAAAAATTGTAGCGATTGAGATTGCCTTCTTTCTAAGCCTGGGCTTAGCATCGATAATTTACAGCGGCAGCCCGTCAGAGGCTGAAGCTGGGCTTGACCCTGGTGGCATTATTGGTTGGGGTATTGCAGAGATATTTCGCAATTTGGTTGGACCAACGTTTGGATTTGTCATCATTCTGCTTTTGCTATTGGTTTCTGTTTTTTCTGCGCTGCGGCTTTTTTACAGATTGGAAAAATTTATTGACAAACAAATGGGGAAGTATGTCCTTCAAACGAGGAAAGGTGCTGTATCCAGCAATGATGAAAAACCATCTGTTCTCACAGAGGACGAAGTGGAAGATGAGGAAAAGCCTGAGCAGCCCAGGAAAACGGTTTGGCTTCCTCCTGAATTTCGCAAGACATTTGACACGCCAACTTTAGCGGATGAGCAGCCGAATCGCCCTGTAGAACGGTCCCCTGAATTACCTCCTTTAGATCTATTGTCTCGAGGCGATACTTATAAGCCCGACAAACGCACAATTAACATGACTGCGGGTTTGATTGAAAAAACACTGGATGAATTTGGTATTCCGGCTAAGGTTGTTGGCTTCAGAACCGGCCCAACCGTGACGCAATTTGCAGTTGAACCTGGCTATATTGACAAATCTGATGATGATCGCCAAAAAATCCGTGTTTCTCAAATTTCTTCTTTGCAGCGTGATCTTGCTCTAGCACTTTCGGCGGAACGATTGAGGATCGAAGCCCCTGTTCCTGGAAAATCTTATGTGGGTATCGAGATACCCAACGCGAACAGCGCCAGTGTCCAGTTGAGGCCCTTGATTGAATCTGAAGCCTTCCAGCGTGTTAATTCACCCTTAGCCCTGACCTTAGGGCGGGATGTTTCAGGACGTCCCGTTGTGGCAGATTTAGCAACGATGCCCCATTTGTTAATCGCTGGAACAACAGGCTCAGGGAAAAGTGTTTGTATTACTGCTTTGACTGCTTGCCTGGTGATGAACAATACCCCTGAAGCGCTGAAACTTGCGATGATCGACCCCAAGCGTGTTGAACTCATGCGATTCAATGGTTTGCCGCATTTGATGGGCAACGTTGAAACTGAGATTGAACGAATCCTGGGTGTTTTGCGCTGGGCGACGACAGAAATGGATTATCGCTATAAATTGTTGGAGAAGGCGCGAGCACGAAATATTGATTCTTATAACCACAAAATGGAACGCCAGAACAAAGCCAAACTGCCAAAGATCGTCATTTTGATTGATGAGCTGGCAGATTTGATGATCTCAGCCCCAGATCAAACAGAACACGCTGTGATCAGGTTGGCGCAAAAAGCCCGAGCTATTGGCATTCATTTGATCCTAGCAACACAACGACCGAGCACCGATGTTGTCACTGGTTTGATCAAGGCTAATTTCCCGACCAGAATTTCCTTTACTGTTGCAAGCTCAATTGATTCAAGGGTTATTCTCGACACAAGCGGCGCAGAGACCTTGTTGGGAAAGGGTGACATGCTTTTCCTGCATCCAGAAATCGGTTTGCCCATGCGAGCTCAGGGTGCGATTGTTTCGGATAACGAATTGAACAAAATCATCCGTTGGTGGAAAAAACAAGAAAAGTCGGTTGAAAAGATTGAAGAAAAGGTTCCTCAAGCTCGCTATGATGACACCGAAGCGCCTCCCTGGGAAGAAAAAATTGGCAAGGAAGATGAGAATGATGAGGATGAACTGCTGATCAAAGAAGCAATTGCTTTGATCAAAGCTGAAGGACATGCAAGTGCCTCCTATTTTCAGCGGCAGCTGCGAGTTGGATACCCACGGGCGGCTAGGCTGGTTGATCAGCTTGAGGAAATGGGTGTCATTGGGTCTTCCCAGGGCGGCGGACGTGAGCGAGAAATTTTGATCGATACCGACGATGAGGAAAATGGTCGGTAGAATGACTTTTCTACTTTGAACACTATGTTACACTTATTTTTATGACTCAATCAGACCAACAAGATCCGAAAACATTTACCGATTTCTTAAGACGCCTGTTCAAAGGTATTCTTGACAGCATTGCCGCATTTCTTAATAAATTGGGCATCAGACCCAATATGGTTACAGCAGCCGGCCTTATTGGGAATTTGATAGCAGCAATTTTAATTGCATATGGGAAACTTACCTGGGGCGGTCTCATTGCGATGCTTGTGGGCCCACTGGATGCCCTGGATGGCACCATGGCACGCATGCGCAATGAAAGTGGGCGTTACGGCGCCTTTGTCGATTCGGTGACCGACCGGTACTCTGAGATTGCCTTGTATGGCGGCTTGCTTGTGTACTTCAACAAAACCGGTACATGGCAGGATGCGCTCCTGGTTTTTTTTGCTGCTGTTGGTTCAATCATGGTCTCTTATACACGGGCTCGTGCAGAAGCCTTGAATTACTCTGCAAAAATTGGCTTGCTGACCAGGGCAGAACGATACATTGTATTGATCCCGGGGATCATCTTTGGCTTTCCACACATTTCCTTATGGATTTTAGCTTTAATGACACACGTGACTGCATTACAGAGGTTTTGGTACGTGCGGAAACAAGCTAAGGAAACTCCCCCGCATTAATTTATTAATAAAGGAAGATAAAAATGGTTACAGGCATCAAAATTGGTCCTTTGACCCTCAACTTTTATGGTTTGCTGATCATGCTGGGTGTTATCCTGGCAGCGGTGCTGAGCACTTATGAAGCAAAACGAAAAAAACAAAACCCCGAAATTATTCTCGACAGCCTGACCTGGATAGTTCTTGGGGGCGTGATCGGTGCCAGACTCTGGCATATCTTCACGCCGCCAGCATCGATGGTTGCACAGGGTATTACCACGCAATATTACCTGACACATCCATTAGCGGCGATTGCAATATGGCGGGGGGGGTTGGGTATTCCAGGCGCAGTGGCTGGTGGCGCGCTGGTTTTCTACCTTTATGCCAAAAGACGAGGCTTGAAATTTGGGCTGTGGGCGGATATTTTTGCGCCAGGTCTGGCTTTGGGACAATCGATTGGGCGATGGGGAAACTTCATCAACCAGGAAGTTTACGGCAGTCCCACCGATTTACCTTGGGCGATCAGGATTGATCCGCAGCATCGGCTGCCTGAGTTCGTGGCATATGAAACCTATCACCCCTTATTTTTGTATGAATCCATTTTCAATTTCTTAAATATGGTGTTCTTATTGTGGATTTCGAGGAAATTTGAAGATAAACTGAAAAATGGCGATGTGTTTTTGACCTATCTTGTTTCGTATCCGGTTTTTCGATTTTTTATGGAATTCTTACGACTTGATAATTCCTTTGTAGGGGGGATCAACGCTAACCAGACCCTGATGATCGTCATTGCAGTTGCAGCCCTGGGTGCACTCATCTGGCGTCACAGAAAAGACGCTGCTCCACGGGAAATAGCGGTGGAAAAACCTGATACCGCTATGGCAGCTGAAGATGATGAAAAAAATTAGCTTGATTAAATCCAGACAGATAATAGAAAGATGTTAATCTAACAAATGCCAAAAGTCACATTCCTCGGGACGGCAAGTGCTATTCCAGATGCGAATCATCAGAATGCGCATATTGTAATTAAGGGAGGTAATCGGGTTGTGCTCGTCGATTGTCCCGGGAATCCCTTTGTCCGTTTGCACCAGGCAAAAATTAATCCCCTTTCAATAACCGATCTGATCCTGACGCATTTTCACCCGGATCACGTTACTGGTTTTCCGCTGCTGCTCATGGACTTGTGGCTGATAAAACGCAAGGCTCCCTTAATGATCTACGGATTGCCAGGAGTTCTGGAAAAGTGTAAGCAAATGATGGGGCTTTATGATTGGGATGAATGGAATGATTTCTTCCCGGTAACTTTTGTTGAGTGTCCAAATATTGAAGGCAGCCTGTTATTTGCATCAGAGGAAATTAAAGTCTGGGCTTCGCCTGCTGAACATTTAATTCCATCGATCAGCCTCAAGGCAAGTTTTGTTGAAGGTTCTATTTGCTATTCTGGGGACACAGCCCCAAGCAATGCGGTTGTAAACCTGGCTAAAGGATGCGATATTTTAATTCACGAAGCTACCGGAAATGAAAACGGGCATTCCTCACCTGGCGACGCAGGAAAAATTGCTCAGACTGCTGGCGTTAAAAGGCTGTTTTTGATCCATTATCCGTTTGACAGGAACCCTAAGGTTTTACTGCAGGAAGCAAAAGCGAATTTTTCGGGCACTGTCGTTGTGGCTGAAGATTTAATGGTTGTGGAAATCTGAGCTTCCCCCAAAAGCATAAACTTACCAGCCATGAAGAAAATCTTCCCATTCCTCACATTGATTAAGGTGTTTGCCGAATAAATATTTGGCAGAGTTAGGGGGGTGTTTTGGCTGTTTCATGGGGTACATGCCGGATTGTGCGGGTGTCATGCCGCCTTTAAGGTGGTTGCATCGGGGACAGGCGGCGACCACATTATCCCAATCCGTTTCGCCGCCGAGCCTGCGGGGTATGACATGGTCGATCGTCAGGTTGCTAACCTGCCTACCGCAGTATTGACATGTGAAATTGTCCCTTCTGAAGATTTCTTTCCTTGTCAACTTGACGATTGGTCTGGGACGTTTGATCATGCGGGTCAGTCGGATAACGGATGGCAGCGGGAATGTTTGCGACACGGATCGAATCACCCCTCGTCCATTCATAACCAGGGTTGCCCTTTCAGACAGGACCATATTTATCGCATGGTAGGTTGATGTTATGTTGATTGGTTGAAAGTTTGCGTTCAACACAAGAACAGGATCGTTCATAATTTCACCATAATGATTATATCAGTTTTGAATTTGCATGTTAATGTAAATTCCCCAAATAATTTTTGGGAAACTTCAAAAATTATCGTATTATAATCACAGTATACAAATAATTTTTTCCACAGCGAAGATGAACAAGATAAACGTAAATCAAGCATAAGAAAAGGTAATGAGATGAAAAAGTGGCAGATCATCATCGGAATTGTATTAATTACCCTGGGCGTATTTTCATTAGTTGATGTCATTTTCGAAATTAATTTCAGCCGATTTATCGGTCCACTGGTATTAATTGCGATCGGACTCCTGATAATATTTCGGCATCAATTGACGGGTCCTGGTGTGGAGGTTCGGATGCCGGTTTTGGGGGATATCCATAAATCAGGAAACTGGGAAGCAAGAAGGCATGAATTTTGGTGGTTCGTTGGCGAAACGAAATTGGATTTTTCAAATGCAATTTTTCCGGAGGGAGAAGCAAAAATCAAAGTTTTCGGTTTTGTGAATGATGTCAAAATCTATCTTCCATCAGATGTGGGTTTGTGCATCCGTTCTTTTGCTTTTCTCTCAGACTTTCATGGACTTGGAAAAAAAGAAGAACGTTTTTTTGCATCTCTGGATGATCGCACCCCGAACTATGATTTGGCCGATAAACTTGTTGAGGTTCAAATCATGAGTTTCGTTGCCGAAATACGAGTAATTTCTGCATAAAATTGATGCAAATCCTTAATTTATTCGTTATAATTATGGCTGTGGATGTATTTATGATGGATTTTTATTATTATGCATAATTGATGGCAATCCGTCCTTGGCCGATAGCGCGCCTTGTATGACGGGGCGCGTTTTCTTTTGTGTAGGTGCCGGGAATTATGAAGGAGGTAAGTATGAATATTGATCAGCAGGTAACATATTTAATGCGAGGGACTGCATATGGTGACCAGGCGATGCACGAATCCATGAGAAAAGAGCTCAGGGACCGGCTGGTGGAATCAGAAAGCTCTGGAAGGCCACTGAGGGTTTACTGCGGATACGATCCCAGAACATCGGATTTGCATATTGGGCATACCGTTACAATGCGCAAACTACGCCAATTCCAGGAATTGGGGCATCATGTTATTTTTGTAGTTGGGACATATACTGCCCTTATCGGTGACCCCTCTGACAAAGACAAGCTGAGGGCACAGCTCTCTCCGGAAGAAGCACAGGTGAACGCTGAAACCTATGCCGAGCAGGCATTTCGCATCCTTGATCGAGAGAAGACAGAGGTGCGTTACAACGCTGAATGGTTATCAGATTTAAAATTAAAAGACTTGATCCACCTGGCATCGAATTTTACACTGCAGCAATTTTTTACGAGAGAAAACTTTAAAAAGCGCTTTGATAATGAGGAAGCAGTTTATTTTCATGAATTGTTTTATGCGATCATGCAGGGTTACGACGCCTACGCACTGGATGCGGATGTGCAGGTGGGCGGCACGGACCAGATGTTCAACATCATGACCGCTGCCCGAAAGATCATGTCATATTACGGTAAAAAGCCGAACATTGGTATCATCCTGGGAATATTGCCCGGCACCGATGGTGATGTGAAGATGAGCAAGTCCCTCGGGAACCATATCCCTCTGAACACAACGCCTGAGGATATGTTTGGTAAGGTGATGAGTGTGCCGGACAAAGCGATGTCAAGTTACGCACGTCTTGTCACTCGTTGGACCGTTGATAAGATTGACAAATTTGAAAATGCTATCGAGAAGGGTGAATTGCACCCCAGGGACGCCAAATTAGAGCTGGCGAAGGAGATTACTTCAGCATTCTTTGATGATGAAAAAGCACAAAAGGCGCAAGAACATTTCATCACCCTTTTTCAAAAAAAGGACACCCCGGATGACATGGAAGTATTTAAGCCTTCTGGAGAGCCGATCTTATTGGATGTGTTGGTGGACAGCGGCCTGGTCCGAAGCAAATCCCAGGTTCGCCGATTGGTTGATCAGAATGGCGTGAAGATTGATGGGGAAGCGGTTAGTGACCCCTACATGGTGCTGACTCCCCCCGTTATTGTTCAGGTTGGCAAACGACGGTTTTTAAGGGTTGAAAAATAAATAAGCGTAGGATAAACCCGGAGGCTGTGCTTTTTTAAAAAAGCACAGCCTTTTTAGTTACTGCTGACCTTTGGTCAATGAGATTTGTGTGGATTGTTCTAAGAGTGATAACCCGATATCTTCGGCAAGTAAAGCTGCATCTCTCTCGAGAAGAACAACGACAGTTGTTGGCTGCCCCCGCCAATCCGCAGTGGTGCCGGCGATAAACCAGGTGATCACTTGTTCATCCAGAGTTGAGACGCTTGATGTAATCTGCCAATGCGGGGAATCAGGCGTTTCCAGCAGGCTGGTGATCCAGAAAGCTGCATCGGCATCTAATGCCTGGGAATTTTGTCCTAATTTTGAGAGGGTGATCCAGGTCCCATTTGAATATTGATAGGCGTTAACAAGCCTCGGCGCTGGCAGAATGCCCTGATTGGTCAATGCGCTGGCAGCTAAAGACATTTGAAGCGGTGTAAGATTGAATGCACCCTGACCTGTGTAAAGCGCTTCAGGTATCTCATAATCCGGGGAATCAGCCTGGGCGACATTCAGCCGGATATCAGGGGGCGTGAAGAAATTTAGATTTTGGAATAATTCAATAAGCTGATTGACATCCGTAAATTCTGCAAGTTTTGCCTGAACATCCTGGCAGCCGTGTGTCATGGCAGCTTGCCAGGTCAGGTCAGAACCCGGAAAAGTTGCACAGGTGTGTAATTGTGGGGAGCCATTCATGATGGAAAAAGGGTCCTCATTTTGCTGAATAAGTTCAATTTGTGTCGATGCAACAAAGGGAAACAGCGTGGCACCTGGTGGGTACAAACCCTGGGTTGCCCGGTTGACAAGCGGAGCGTCTTCATTGTTTATCAGGTCCTGCCAGTTTTCTTCCAAGTTTTTTCCGTCAAAATAGGGGTGGGATGCCATGGTTATGATTTCGCCCGATTGGGCGTTCATTAAAACAATTGCTCCTTGTTCTTCACCGAGCAAAGAATCCGCAAATTTTTGTAATTCAAGATCGATGGTTAACCTGATATCCGATCCCTCAGGTGGTTGGTTGTAAAGCAGATCCTGCCAGAAGAGCGTCATTGCAGGATAAGTTTCGTAACCACGCAAATAATCAAACATGCTTTCTTCAATTCCCGTTTGACCATAGGTTGGGTTCGTATAGCCGATGATTGGATAAAGAGGGATATGATTGCTTTCTCTTTGGAAGGAACCTGTTTGACCACTGTTCGTAACTATGATTTGATTGTCCTGGTCAAGTATCTTTCCCCGTTCGCTGAACCGATCATGGACAATCCAGCGGGGGTTTTCAGGTCGATTGACCAGACTCGGCATAAACCAGAAAGATGCCAGACTGGTGACAAGCATTTCCAGGCCAAGAATTGCAATGAGAAGGCTGCACAAACGGATAGTCCGACGTCGGTGAATTAATTCAATCTGAGGATTAGCAGGAACTCGATTGCTGATAATCAGAAGAAACAGGACTGCAATAAAGGATATGAGCAGTGATGACCCTCCATAGGACACAAAAGGCAGGGTAACACCTGTCAGGGGGAGGAATCCGATGTTGCCGCCGATGATCAAAATGCTTTGAACACCAAAATAAAAGGTTAAGCCCAATGCCAAATAGCGGTCAAATGAATGCTGGGTTATTTTCACGAGCTTTAACGCCCTATAGAGCAAAATGATATAGAGTGAAATAATCAAGCCGGCACCAAACAATCCCAATTCTTCGGTTATTGACGCAAAGATAAAGTCGGAGACAGCCACAGGGATCAAACCTGGACTGCCCAAACCGGGTCCTGTTCCAAAGATACTGCCTTCTGCAATTGCAATCAACGATTGAAGAATTTGATAAGATGCGCCTGAAGGGTCGATAAATGGGTTCAACCAGGCATCAAAACGCAGCTTGACGATGTCGATATAAATATAAGCAAATCCAATTATGATAACTGCTAAAATTAGTGCACCATAAAAGAGAATTTTATTCCCCTTTGAGGAGAAGATCATGCCAATGTAGATCAAAAGAAAAATTGTTGCTGTTCCTAAATCTCTTTGAACGACAAGCAATGCCAGCGCAGAACCAATAACAAATAAGGTGGGTAATAAGATATCGAATTTCTTGTAAACAAAGACCTGTCGATCAGTTAAGAAACTCGCCAGGAAAGCGATCAGCAGAATTTTTAAAACTTCAGAGGGTTGAAAGTGGATTCCAAGGAATTTTAACCATAACGTGGGTCCATTGCCCAATGGATTGGTTCCCATGAAAATGGTTAAGCCAGTCAATAATAAACCTGAGATTAGCCATATATATTTATAACGACGCAAATAATCCAAAAAAATGGGGAAATTCAAGCCAAGAAAAACCAGTGCTGAAGCTAAAGCGATCCAAATCGTTTGACGAAGTCCTAAATTCGGATATAGTCGCCAGATGGTCATTAATCCGATACCGGATAAAAGAGAAATTATCGGAAGAATAAACGGATCTCTTTGCGGTAATTTCCGCGACGACTGATAATGCAGCAGTCCAAATGCGGCTATCCAAACACCTACCCCCAACCAGTGGTCAAAGCGGTATCCTTCTGCCGCGCCATGGTAACGTATCATCGGCGATATGGATAAGATCAAGGCAAATATGATAATAATGATTGCCGCAAGGGATATTAATTTGCCCTGAGTTTGATCGTTAGGGGAACTTTTATCCCCATATGGAAAGATGTTGATCACAATTAATCCAGGTATTTTTCAATCAGAAGTGAAATTTGGGCTTTCTTTACAGGATCGATATGATCACGGTTGGTGATGAGTGCATTTTGCAGCGCATTATGGCAATCACATTCATCAGTTTCATCAATCATAGCAACCAAATTTTTGATCGCTTCCTGGGCAAGGCTGATATTTTTTGATAAGGTTCGAATGACCATATCAACGGTTACGGTCTCTTCACTGACATGCCAAACGTCATAGTCTGTTACATGCGCCATCGTTGTGTAGCAAATTTCTGCCTCACGCGCAAGAAAAGCTTCTGGAGAGGCTGTCATCCCGATGATGTCAATTCCCCATTGCCTGTAAAGGTTGGATTCCCCTTTCGTAGAGAACCTTGGCCCTTCAATGGTGATATAAGTACCACCGCGATGAAATCTTGCTTCAGTTTGTTTAACCGCGTTTTCAAGAATGTTTGAAAGGTTTTCACAAAAAGGATCCGCCACACTAACATGTGCAACCAGCCCCTCGCTAAAGAAACTTCTTTCTCGTTTGTGTGTAAAGTCGAAGATTTGATTTGGAATGATGATGGTGCCAGGAGCATAAGCTTCACGCAATGATCCGCATGCACTGACACTTACGATCCGCTTTACCCCCAGCTTTTTCAAGGCAAACATATTTGCCCGGTAAGGGACTTCGGTGGGTGAGTATGTATGCCCAATCCCATGTCGTGCGAGGAAAGCGACGGGTTTTCCCATCAAATTACCCAGAGTAATCGGGGCGCTGGGTTTTCCAAATGGGGTATCCAATTGAATTGTTTCGATACCTGTCAGATCCTTAAAATTATACAAACCTGATCCGCCAATGACAGCCAAAATAGGGGTTTCGATCATAACTTACTCCAGTATGATATTTTGATTGATTCTAATTGTGATGTCTACTTTTCCCAGTGTTAATTTATCACCATCTGTCAAAATAGTGCTAGTCGTAACCTGTCCTTGATTTAGATACGTCCCGTTTGTGGATTCAAGATCCTCTACCCACCATTGTTTTTGTCGGAAAAAGACCTTGCAATGCCTGAGTGAAATTGTTTCGTTATTTAAGAAAAAGTCTGCGGATGGGTCTCTTCCAAGGATAATTTCAGGTTGTCTGAAGCGTTTTGTTATTTCTTCATCGTCGATTTTTACTGAGAGAACAATTGGAGATGTGGTTTTCTCCTCTTTCAAAGAGCTTTCTCTTTTCAGATCCATGTAGATGGTATAAATTATCCATCCCAAAAAGGTGTAGGACAATAATATGAGCAGTAAGCGGAGGGCGAATACCAATATCGCGTTCATTTATTATTGCCTCAATCTTCCTCGATGGTTATCGCTGTTGTTGGATTTTCTGAGGTGATATCCTGTACAAAAATCAGGTTAACCATACCAATTCGAATGACATCCCCGGGTTGGAGAGTCGCCTGAGAAATTTTCTTTCCATTGATAAAGAGTCCGCCTGTTGAACCCACATCAAAGATGATATAACGTTTGTTGATCGCCCGAAGCTGTGCGTGGTGCCTTGATACGTGGGGTTCATTCAGGATCAAATCATTCTCCGAGTGTCGACCGATATCAATCACTGATTTTTCAAGTAAAAAGTTTTCGTTTCCTCCAACAATAAGGAAAGCACGACCCGGGATTTCATCCTGAATGTTTGGCCGCTCATTGTTGGGAATCGCAGCAGTGTCTGGCAGTACTTGATTAGCAGGAGAGATACTGGTGTCCAGATAAAAAACCTTGCTTTGTATTGTTTCCTGGGGAAGGACCACTAATGTCGGATGGTGATTAAATTCATAACCTTCAGATTTTCCTGTTTTATGTAGGAAATCCGCCATTTCATTCAAAATGTCCTGATGCGCTTTCCAATCATCCAGGTCTTCCTCAGGCACATGAATTTTATATAGGTCAGGTGCTAAGGCTCGATTTTCGGAGGCTGCTCTTGCATTTTCATGCATTGCACCCAACAAATCATCAAAAAGTTTTCGAGGGGCATGCATCCCAGGAATTAGCCTGATGAGATTTTCTTCAAATAAGACACGTAAGCGTGTTTCGAATTGTTCAAGGTTATTATTCATAAGAACCGATCCAGTATAATTATACTCAAGATGATTTTATCAGGTTATGAAGAGGTTGAGCATACTGCTGATATTGCGCTGAGAGTGTGGGGTGAAGATTTTTTTGACCTTCTCAGGCAGTCTGCATGGGGGATGTATGAATTGATGGGAATTAAAAGGAACCGGGAGCTGATGACGAATGTCAACTTTGAAATTGGCCAGGGTAGTATGGAAATGCAGCTTGTTGACTTTTTAAATGAGCTTTTGTTCCTGGTGGATGATAAATGGTCTTGTTTCGACAATTTTTCTTTTGGCAATTCGATGGATATCATTGTAGTTTCTGCAAGGGGCTGTAAAATTGGATCTTACCAGCGAAGCATAAAAGCCGTCACCTTCCATAATTTGGATATTTTGGAAACTAAAACAGGTTTCGAGACCATGATTACTTTTGATGTTTAGGAGTAATGACAATGACCGAAATAAGTTTTGATATGTTTACTCAGATTCGGGAATTTGAGTGGGAAATTTCACCAGATTTTCGTTCGGATATGCGCGTCCCGGTGCGGATTTTTGCTTCGAAGTCTCTTCTGCAGGATTCTTTTCGGGATAAATCCATTATTCAGGCAATAAATGTCAGCACATTACCTGGTTTGGTTGGTGCAGTGATGGTGATGCCAGATATGCACCAGGGGTACGGTTTCCCGATTGGCGGTGTTGCTGCCACCGATATTGAGAATGGTGTCATTTCACCGGGTGGGATTGGATACGATATCAATTGCGGTGTGCGGTTGTTATCAACAAAGCTCAGTTATGATGAGATTAAGGACTACTTGAGCATTTTGGCTACGACCATCAATCAGTATTGTCCAAGCGGGGTGGGGGTGGACAGCGATTTGTCCCTTTCTAAAAATGAGCTGATTGAAGCCTGTGTCAAAGGTGCAAAATGGGCTAAATCAGCAGGCTATGCAAGCCAGGAGGATATCCTCCATACCGAAGCCAATGGATGTTTGGATGGTGCGGATCCGAGTAAATTGAGCGAACGTGCTTTATCTCGAGGAAGAACCCAGCTAGGCACTTTGGGCGGGGGAAACCATTTTATTGAGGTTGATATTGTTGCAAAAGTGTTCGACGAAGAAGCAGCAAAGGTTTTGGGATTATGCCCGGGTGAGATAGCTGTCCAAATCCACACAGGGTCTCGAGGTTTTGGCCATCAAATTTGCACAGATTATGTCAGGCAGTTGCAAAATGCTGTCAGGAAGTATGGGATCAGCTTGCCAGATAAACAATTGGTGTGCGCGCCGATCCAGTCACCAGAGGGACAGGATTATTTAGGCGCAATGCGGTGCGGCGCAAATTTTGCATTTTTGAATCGTCAACTGCTTACCGATCGACTGAGACTAGCCTTTGAAAAGGTTTTGGCTGGAAAAGTTGATGATTGGCATCTCAAGCAAGTTTATGATATTGCACATAATATCGGAAAATTTGAAAATCACAATGTAGATGGGAAAGAAAAGCTTGTTTGCGTTCACCGAAAGGGTGCAACTCGCGCCTTTGGACCAGGATCGGTGGGGATCCCCGATGATTATGCCGAGATCGGGCAGCCCGTTCTTGTTCCAGGTTCAATGGGTACAGCTTCCTGGGTACTCACTGGTACAGAATTAAGTATGGTGCGTTCATTCGGGTCTTCTTGCCACGGCGCCGGCAGGGTCATGAGCCGATCACAGGCAAAACGAGAAGTGTGGGGAGAAGATTTGCTAAAACACCTTGAAAAGGAGGGCATAGAAATTCGTGCGGGCTCGATGGCTGGGCTTGCTGAGGAAGCGCCCCAGGCATATAAGGATGTCGATCAGGTTGTTGAAAGCGTTGTTGGTGCCGGGATTGCCAAAAAAGTTGCCGTACTTCACCCGCTTATTGTTATCAAAGGTTAAAGCCAGGCATAGATCGGGTTGCTAAAAATCCATCCCCGTTGTTTACCTTTGTAAGGGATAAAAGATTCAACGCGGTAAACGCCAGGTTCTGTCGTCATGTAGGTGCAAACGTCACGATCCTGCCATTCATTGATCAATTTTCCATCTTTATAAAACCTGCAAAGGTTCTTTTGTGGAAGCCTGATCTGGAAAGTCAATCCACCTGTCACTTTGACCTCATCCCCCATAATATATTGACCTTGCTCGTTATGAACAGTAAAGCGAAAGCCATCGGTTGCTGCCGGGAGATCATAACCAATAAAGCAATGTCCATTACGAAGTGCTGAAAGAATCTGGTTTTTTGCTTCAGCAAAATTTTTATTCAGAGGTTCGTCAGTCAAAATATGGGTTCTTAAGCTTTGGAAATGGTGGAGATAAGGATAGAGTTTGAGGGTAAACGGTCCAATATTCTTTTCTAATTGGTGCGCATCAACCCCGGCTACTGCGACAATTTGCTCGTTACGTGCAGCGATAAGTTTATCCCACAAACTAAGGGTTCTCTCAAGAGGGCCAAGGGACATGCGTTTCGGGAAAAGGGCATTAATAAATGCAGAATTCAGATCCTGGGAAACGCTTTTGAATTCGCTCATTTGGTTCCACAGCTCGATCCCTGTAAAACCCTTAATTTCCCAATTTCGCCAGGAAAATTCTTTTTCACTGAACCGCTCCAGGGGATCTTCAACTGGATGTGCAAGGAAAGTAAGTCCTTTGCCATTATTAACCTGGTCAATCAACCTCTGGGGATTGCTGGCAAAAGGAGAAAGTTCTTTATTTTGCCCTAAGATCAGCATGTGGTTGCCGGGTGGTTCAAGGTCTCTATCATGGACTTCTTCGCCAACAAGCAGCATTACTTTGTGTTTGACATCACCATGATAGCCATCAAGCCCTTCTACCCAAATATTGTGGTCAGTGGTAATGATGCCATCAAGCCCAGTTTTTCGCGCGATTTCGATGAGTTCATTATGGGTCGCGCGGCCGTCAGAGTAGGTGGTATGTATGTGTAAAGCAAATTTTGATTCATTCATTGGGTTGACGTAATTTTCAGGTTGTGGGTATAATCATCTCTGTTAAAAAGGAGGCACGAGTGGCAAATTATTTTGGTGTTGCATTAATTATAACGTCAATCGCTTTAATAGCGAGCATTATCCTTCAAAGTAAGGGTGTGGGATTGGGAGGATTAACAGGCGGCGGCGACACGGGCGGCGTTTATACGCAGCGCCGAGGCGTTGAGAAAGTTTTGTTTTGGGTGACAATTGGATTGAGTGTATTATTTTTCTTGTTAACCATATTAACAGTCATGTTTGGTGCATAATCCGAAAAATTTCGGAGCATCCTGGCGAAAAAATCTCACTTAAAACTATCGGGCAACTCGCCAAAAGGGTTGCCCCTTTTATCTTAAACATATGAAAAAATATCGTTGGCAACTACTGATCGTTCTTGTAACCGGTTTGATTGTGGGAATATTGCTCATTATTCAGCAAATGGATGATGGGGAAGAAATCCAATCAACCCCATCACCAATTTCAGGCGGTGTTTATACTGAAGCATTGATTGGTGAGTTTATGCGGTTAAATCCCTTTTTGGATTTGTATAATGAACCGGATCGAGCTGTTGATCAGCTAATTTTTAACAACCTGGTGAAATTTGACTCAAGAGGTATTCCACAAAGTGATTTAGCTGAATCCTGGGGCGTTTCAAGAGACGGCACGGTTTACAATTTTAGCCTGCGAACGGATGTGTACTGGCATGATGGTGAACCTTTTAACAGTCAGGATGTATTGTATACGACCGGGCTGCTCCAAAGCCAGCATAATTTAATTCCCGTGGATTTGCGAAATTTTTGGGCTGAGGTTGAGGTTGTTGCACTTTCTGATGTCCAGCTGCAATTTTTATTGCCGGAACCCTTTGCCCCATTCTTAGATTATTTGAGTTTTGGCATCCTCCCAGAGCACATCTTGGGCGGCCTTGGGATGGATGACTTGGTGGATCACCCCTATAATCTTGCGCCAGTCGGGACAGGACCTTTTCGTTTTCAGCGTCTGATTGTTGAAAATGAAAAAATTGCTGGTGTCGTTCTTGAAGCATTTGATGCGTATTTTCAAGAACGTCCTTATTTGGATGAATTCATTTTCCGCTATTATCCGAGTTCACAGGACGCTTTAGCTGCATTCCGGGAAGGTGAGGTGGAGGGCATAGGAAAAGTCCATTCATCCATTCTATCGGATATCCTGTCTGAACCTGATTTATCGGTCTACACAACCCGAGAACCACTTTTAACGATGACTTACCTGAATCTCAACAATCCTGAAGTAGGCTTTCTTCAGAACCCAGATTTCAGGCGAGCTTTGCTGGCGGCAATCAATCGGGATGCGATTATTGAGCAAGTATTCAATGGACAAGCCGTTCAGGCGAATGGGCCAATTCTGCCAGGAACCTGGGCACATTATAATGACCTGGAAAAAGTGCCTTTTAATTTTGTCGAAGCAAAACGCTTGTTTGAATCAACAGGTGTGACCTTTGACGAAGAGGCTGAAGTATATCGAAGTGAAACGGATCTTGAAATCTCTTTGACTTTACTGCATCCTGATACGGCAGAACACACGCAGATTGCAGAGCAAATCCAGGCTGATTGGGAAAAACTGGGTGTAAATGTTACTTTGGAATCTAAACCGTATGAGAATGTATTAGAGGATCTTTCATTGCGGAATTATGAAACTGCCCTGGTGGACATCAATTTCACTCGATCACCCGACCCGGACCCCTATCCATTTTGGGGGCAGGCACAGGTTCAGTCGGGCCAAAATTACGCGGAATGGGATAACCGTTCAGCAAGTGAATTTTTAGAGCAGGCTCGTATGACGTCTGATATTGGCGAACGAGAACGTTTATATCGAAATTTCCAGGTTTTGTTCATGCGAGAACTGCCTTCCTTGCCGCTATTTTATCCTGTTTATACGTACGCAGTCACGGAAGATATTAATGGGATCAAGCTGGGTCCGCTGTTTGAACCCAGTGACCGTTTCAACAACGTTCATGAGTGGTACATTCTGTCTGGCGTGAATACGAATGGCGAAAATAACATAGAAGCAACTGATAGTGCTGAATAGGGAAGGATTAATGGCTTCATTTTTTACTGGAAAAGGGGATACCGGGGATACAGGGTTTTTAGGAGAAGGGCGGATTTCTAAAAACTCATTGCGAATCGACGCTGTTGGCAGTGTTGATGAATCCAATGCTGCGATAGGGTTTGCAAGGTCGATTTCCCTTGGGCAGAACACGAAAGATATCTTATTAGAGATTCAAAAACAGCTATATTTTTTAATGTCTGAGCTGTCTGCATCACCGGATGTCAGTGATCGTTTTGATAAGATCGGTGAAAACGAAATTCATTGGCTTGAAGAGAAAATTGCGTCTGTCGAAAGCCTGGTAGATTTGAAGCGAGAATTTATCATCCCCGGAGAAAATCCATCAAGCGGCGCGTTGAGCCTTGCCCGTACAATTGTTCGACGAGCAGAGCGCAAAGCAATTGCTTTATTTGAAGCAAAGGAAATCACTAAGGAAATCCTGATTTCTTACTTGAACCGCTTATCCTCATTATTGTTTATTCTTGAGGTTTACGAAGCATCATTATCTGGTCCTGGTGTTCGATTGGTAAAAGGGGCATAAGGCGTGATCGGCACTTTTATCAATGTAGGAACTATTCTGCTTGGTTCATTAATTGGCGTTTTAATTGGCGGCCGACTATCCCAAAGACTGCGCGAAACAATTGTTGCCGGATTGGGTTTATTTACACTGGGTTATGGCTTAATCTCCTTTATCGACACACAAAATGCACTTGTGCCCCTGGGTGGATTGTTAATTGGTGCTATGCTGGGTGAATGGTGGAAAATTGAGGAAGGGCTTGAAAGAATTGGGATAACCCTGAGAAATGCAGTTATGAAAAATGACCAGGAAAATGCTTCACAAAGGCGTTTTGTGGAGGGCTTTGTCACTGCCTCTCTGGTTTTCGTGATTGGTCCAATTGCGATCCTTGGGTCAATTCAAGATGGATTAACCGGAAATTATGAAATGCTGACCATTAAAGCAATATTGGATGGCTTTGCCTCGATTGCTTTTGCTTCTACACTTGGGATTGGCGTCGCTTTTTCAGCCTTGTCCATACTTATTTACCAGGGTTTGATCAGTTTGTTATCGGGTTTTTTCAGTCAGTATTTTTCGGCTGGAATGATGACAGAGATGACTGCAGTCGGCGGCTTAATTTTGATGGCAATTGCCATAAGCAGCCTTTTAACGATCAAGAAAATCAGAACTGGCAGTTTCCTTCCAGCGTTATTTGTTACACCATTGATTGTGTTTATTATTGAACGATTTTTTGGGGGTTTGTAATTCTATTGTTTGTTCTCAGACCAATGAGATGTGATCTTTCTTAATTTGATAAAAGATCTTCAACAGTATTGATTAATTCATTGCTGTAAACCAGCTGGTCATTGACAAGAAAAGTTGGTGTTGCCGTCACGCCATTGGATTGGGCAAATCTTCGATCATCGAGATAGGCTTTTGAATATTGGTCGCTGAGCATGCAAGCTTCGAATGCTTCAGCATCAAGCCCGGCTGATTTTGCGTACCGGATAAGATTTTCTAAAGAAAATCCCTCTGCGGCACTTGCATAGGTATAAAGAAACCCTTTATATTCAAAGAATTTGTTTTGATCTGCGGCACAATGGGATGCTTCTGCAGCGTTCATTGACTCTTCACTGGCGTTAGCCATATTCACGTAACGATAAAAAACTTTTCCAGTATCTACATAATCCTCAATAAAATCCTTTTCAAGGCTTTCAGAAAATATTTTGCAGTATCCGCAAGTATAGCTTGAGAACGCAACGACCTTTACAGGCGCATTTGGGTCTCCGAGGGAAAAACCCTGGCTGGAATCGTAATCGGCGGGTTTAGAAAGCAATTTTGGCAAGAAAGCTAATAAGCCAATAACTGCCAGCACAGCTACTGTGATAATTGCCGTCGTATAAATTTTCCGACGCTTTTGTTCTTTTCTTTTTTGGCGTAGTAATTCGCGTTTGTTTTGGTTGCTTGTCATCGTCACTCTCAGTAATTTTGGTGTGAAAATTATTCTGGATTTTTATTGAAGTCTAATTGTAAATCGTTTCTTAAAAATCAGGGAAAATAATTTTGGTCATAAATTCAATTTATAGACCGGGATTTCTTCCCCGGTTCGTTCAAACCCGAATGTATTATAGAGTTTGAGTGAGGGGGAATTATCAGATTGTGTGTTTACTGTTACCCGCCAAAACCCTTGTTGATCGAATTGACGCAGCAAATCATAGACCAGGGCCGATGCAATTCCCCTTCGCTGGTATTCAGGGTTGACTGCAAGTCGTGCAAGGTGACCGTAAATGGTCATGGAAGTGCTGATTTGATAGCCGATAATTTTTCCCTGGCAAACTGCGACGGTGCTGATCCCTGGTTGTTCATATGCTTTCGTCAACCCAGCAAGAGAATTTTGCCATAATGGTTGAAAAGCGATTTTATCCAGATTGTGGACTTCAGGGAGATCTGTTAAGTTCATTGGGCGAATTTCTATTTCTGGTTTTATCGGCACCTCTGAAGGCAGCTTTCCTCCCCATTCGAGCACGACGATATTTTGTTGATGTGTAAATCCAGAAATGGACAGCAGCCCTTCAAACCAGCTGTGCAGTGCCAGTGCAGCCAATTGATTTATTCCACTCTCTTTGAGTTTATTGATCGCTTTATCAAGAAGTCCCTGCCACGTTTCTTCGAGCGGCAGATTTATTTTTGCCACAAAGGTTCGAACCCAGGCTGATTTGTCATTTTCAGGTGTCGCACATAAAACGGCATTAATTTTCTTATCTTTTATCAACAATAAATAAGGTTGGTACCCAAGCCAATCCAGGGTGCCAAACCAGTCCAGGTGTCGATGAATTTGGTTGTTTTCGTTAAGGAAACTGGCAATTTGATCGTAATGTTCAGGTTTTGCTTCGGTGATAATCATAGGTTTTTTCGGACTTGCTTTATCATTAAGCATTAGAAACCTTTACAGCTATTTGTCAATCCATATTGGAATTGTTTTATTAACAGGTGATCAGGCGGCTTTTAATTTCTCCAGCAGCAGCTTTGCGATTTCTGCTTGCCCTGTCATTGACAAGCTTTTGACTGCCTCGAGCAACACCGTTTGTGGGGTTTCTTCTTCAACTGGTATTTCTCTACCATCCTGGTATTCGGGCTGCCATTGGGTTTGTTCTTGATCTTTTTCTACAACAAATTCTTCATCTGATTCTATTGTGTCTTGAAGAAGCGAATTAATTGGAATACCAAGGAGTTCAGTTATTCGGGTTAAATGATCAAACGGAATCGACTCGCCATTTTCTTGATAGGACTTTAAGGTTTGCAGTGAGATGCCTGTATTATCACTCAAATTTTCTACTGATATTCCATTGTTTTCTATTTCAAGATTGAGTTTCGTTCGGATTATTTTATCTCTCAAATTTTTGTAAATGGGCATTTTTTCTTCGCTTAGCAGCGCAGCCTTATCCAATTCCAGGTCTGAGTCTTGAAAAAATGATTGCAGTGGGACTTCAAGAAAAATCGCTAATAATTCGAGTTCGGGTAAGCTGAGAACACCATTGCCTTCCTCAAAATGATGATAGCGTTCTTTGGGTATGTTGAGAACCTTTGCGCAATCATGTACACTGCGATATTTTAATTTTCGAATTTTCTTAATGCGTTCAACAATTTTTTCCATGTTTTTTCCAATGAATTCATATTGTAGCAGATCAAATATTGTTAAGATGATTATAGCTTATCGACCTAAATTTTGGGGTGAAATTTTTGTTTTTCGGATTATATTAAAAATCCATATCCAAGACATCATCTTTGAACACACAATTGCCTTCGATGAAGGTGGCAAGCGGTTTGATGTTTGCTAATAATTCTGGATCAATTTTCAGTGGATCTTTATTAAGAACCAGAAAATCTGCTTTGTAACCCGATTGGATTTTGCCAAGATGCCCACCGCGCGATGCACTCACAGCAGGATTATACGTGAAACCTTTTAAAGTCTGCTCTATTGTTAACCTTTGTTCAGGATGCCAGCCATTTACGTCGGGTAACCCGTTCAAGTTTCTGCGAGTGACTGCTGCGTGAAGCCCGTAAAATGGATTGATGGGTTCCACAGGTGCATCAGAGCCGCAAAGAATTGTTATGCCGTGATTTATCATCGAGCGGTAGGCATAAGCGTTTTTTGTTCTTTCCCCCAGATAGCGGTCTGCCATAGCCATATCTGAAGGCGCGTGGATGGCTTGTATTGATGCCGTGATGTCCAGATCTT
The DNA here is from genome assembly GCA_029210815.1 of Candidatus Brevefilum sp. Classification (GTDB taxonomy): domain Bacteria; phylum Chloroflexota; class Anaerolineae; order Anaerolineales; family Anaerolineaceae; genus Brevifilum. The sequence continues at coordinate 195,585 of JARGGB010000001.1, read as the reverse complement.
TCATGCACTGCAAATCCTTGTCGTCAATGATCTGGACGTGTTCAATCCGGTGCTTAAAATGGGGGAGCTTATTTTCAGCTTCATAGGCTCGAAGTTTTGAAAAAGCGTTCAGGACGACTTCGTTTGCCCGGTCACCAATGGCATGGATGGCTAAAGCAAGTCCATGCGCGACCGCATACTTCCCAATATCAAAAATCTCGTCTTCTGATAACAGCAGCGTGCCGGTGTTTTCGCTGTTGAGATAAGGCTTTTTCATCGCTGCCGTTTGAGGTCCGAGGGCACCGTCAGCAAAAAGCTTCACACTACCAACTTGCAGCCAATCATCCCCAAAATCAGTTCGTAAGCCGGCATTGATGAAGGTATCAAGATCCTTGAAGGGTACACTTTTCCTGACTCTGATAGATCGTTCCTGGTTTTGATAAAGTGTTTGCAAGGCTTGCCAGCAGTCTAATCCATCAAAATCATGTAAGCCAATCAAACCCATTTGCCATAGTTTGGGTATCAAATTTCTAATGTTTGAAATGATTTCCTTTTGGCCTGGTTTAGGGATAGCAGATTCGAGCATCGACATCGCACCCGACTCAAATAAAATGCCGGAAGGATTTCCTTTATTGTCCCTTTGAATGATGCCTGAGGGTGGATCAGGTGTTTGGCTTCCTATCCCTGCAAGTGCCAAAGCTTTTGAATTTGCCCATGCTGCATGCAGAGATTTTGCTGTCAGGTAAGCGGGATGATCTCCTGTAAAAGAATCCAGTAATTTCGCCGAACCGAAACCATTTTTCCATCGGTTATGATTCCATCCATGTCCTCGAACCCATGCACCAGCTGGTAATTTTTCTGCTGCTTCTTTTACGCGTTCAAGGCAAGCTTCTATTGTGGGGGTTTCACAATCCACAATTGCCATGCTGTCTGCCAGTGTTTGGAGGTGGACGTGGCTGTCCGTTAAGCCAGGCCAAATTGTCTTGTTTTGAAGGTTTACTGAACATTTAACTTGCGAAAAGGAATCTAATATTTCTTGATCTGATCCAAGTGCAATGAAGGTGCCATGGTCAACGACAAAGGCTGTTTTTTGCGGCTGTCCGGGTGGGTAAATATTTGCGTTGTAGTAAATTTTCATTGGTTTATTCTGGCAGAATTTTATCCAGGATATCGTTCAATTCTTCATCGGAATAATAATAAATCACCAGGCTGCCGCCATTTTTTGATTGATTCAGGTTAACTTTTGTTCCGAAAAAATTTCTTAAACGACTCTCAAGTGCTTGTGCTTCTGGCGAAGGGGCTGGTTTGGGTTTTGATGGGGGTTTTTCGCCGCTCAGTTTCTTAACGAGGGCTTCGGTTTGCCTCACATTCAGCCCGAGGTTCAGGATGGTGCTTAATGCTGCTCTTTGGGCATTGGGTGTAGTCAGGCTCAGAAGCGCCCTCGCATGTCCCTCACTAATTAAATCTTCAGCAAGGGCATTTTTAACCTGGTCAGGTAAGTTCAGGAGGCGAAGCGTGTTGGTAACACTCGTTCTGCTTTTACCGACCCGTTCCGCAATTTGCTCATGGGTGAGTGAAAAATTTTCTGATAAGGTGTGATAAGCTTCTGCCATTTCTAAGGGTGCGAGGTCTGCCCGCTGCAGGTTTTCAATCAATGCTAATTCAAGCTGCTCTTGCTCTGACACACTGCGCTCAATCACCGGCACCATTGTTAATCCCGCTTTTTGTGCCGCTCGCCAGCGTCTTTCACCGGCGATCAGGGTGTATGCCCCATCCTCATCTTTGCTGACAATTAAAGGCTGGATAATGCCATGCTCACGGATGGATGCCGATAATTCGCCCAATGCTTCTTCGTCGATCTTAGACCGGGGCTGCTGCGGGTTGGGTTGAATTTGCGTAATGGGTATTTGGATAATTCCCTGATCGGAAGTGAGGTTAGAATCTTTTTTCGTTTCTTCGCTTTCCGGGATTAATGCATTTAAACCTTTTCCTAAACCGGGTCGACGTGCCATTACATAGCCTCCTGGATGATTGGTACCTGAACATTATCTTTATTCATTAATTCTTTGGCAAGTGCTCGATAGGCTCGCGCACCGCTTGACCCTGGCTCAAAAACAGAGATCGGCATGCCGTAAGATGGTGCTTCTGCTAACCTGATTGACCTCGGGATCATTGTGTCGAAGACCAGGGAGTCAAATGCACCTCTGACCTCTGAAGCGACATCTGCGGCGAGGTTGGTCCGACTGTCGTACATCGTCAGAATCACGCCGCGTATAGATAAATTTGGAAATAATGAACTTTTGACACGATTTATGGTCTGGGTCAGCTGCCCGAGACCTTCCAGAGCCAAGTATTCGCATTGTACGGGAATAAGCAGTCCATCCTGTGCTGCGACCAACCCATTCAATGTTAAGAGCCCCAGAGAGGGCGGACAGTCAACGAGGATGTAATCGTAACGATTTCTAATTGGGTTTAGAACCTGTTGCAGACGATTGCCGCGCTTCTCCATTTCGATTAATTCAATTTCTGCACCTGCTAATGCCGGGGATGCAGGGAGTAAGGAAAGTTTAAACCGTGGATTGTGGAGGATTTGAGTCAGGATGGGTTGAGCGCCAATCAGCACATCATAAGTACCACCCTGGATCGTATTTTTATCAATGCCAAGGCAGGAGGTGGCGTTCGCTTGAGGGTCTATATCGACAATTAGAACCCGCTGACCGTAGAAACCAAGATATGATCCAAGATTGATCGCCGTCGTTGTTTTTCCGACCCCGCCTTTTTGGTTTACGATTGTATAAATTTTTCCGAGTCCCATGCTTATGCCCTTAATGTGCCATCAATTCCTGTTTTGCTTTTTTGATTTCATCTGAGTTTGGAATGCTCTCAAGACGTTTACTGGTTACTGACCAGGACGCCAGTAAAACTGCAAAACGACCAGCTTCCCAGGGATCTCTTGTCATGTAGTACCTGTAAAAGAATGCAGCAGCAAAAATATCACCTGAACCCGTATCATCCAGATATTTTACCTCAGGCGCGTTGATAAACCTTGCATCATTATTCCAGTACACTCGTGCGCCCAGATAATTTTCTGTTACGACAAAAACCGGGGTTGCGGCTGCCATTTTGGAGATAATTTCTTCATCTTTTTGGACATCGTCAATACTGATCACAACAGCCTCAGCCTTTGAAATAATTTTTTCCCAATTTTGCCATGGGTGAAGTTCAACCTTATTGTCTTGATTTCTTCGCCGAAACCATCCTTGAGGGGTGAGGCATTTAAGACTGTCAGGAAAGGCGTCAAGAATTGCAGGGTCGACTTCGTTGGCAACAGGTCCCAGGTGAATGATCGCTGGTGGATGAAGAAAGGCTGGCAGCATATCTTTTGTAATTGGGTCAGCAATGTGGTAGAGGTATTGATCTCTATGGACACCATCGGAAATATTTTTAAATGTTGTCGTTTGGTTTGATGTGATTTTAAATAATTGAAGATTGTCCAGCCCTTCTGTGTCTAAATCATCTGCACAAGATGTGATGATCCCGGTTTCTAATCCCAGAGCCTGCCCAGTTAGCCCTGAAAAAGCAACGGTTCCACCGAGCTCCGTTCCATCCTCGGTCAGATCTGCAGTGAGGTGACCAATAACTAGATAGTCAAGCGACTTTTGTGTTAAGATTGATTTGTTTTGGTTTTTAGTTTTCATATGATTAGGTTGAAATATTAATCGTAAATATAAGTAAAATGTCAATCTTCAAGTAATTAGCTAAAAATTACTCTTTGAAATTATAGCATGAATGGTCAGCAGGCGTTATTTTCTTATTCTTTTCTTGTTTTGTGAAATTAATACTTTTCATTATCAAATTTTGTACTATAGTTAATTAATTTGAATTCTGAGATAATCTAAAAAATAAACTTTAATTAATTCATGACGGGAGTATGTCATGTCAGACAACAAAAGTGCCGTTGAATATTCGAGAGCAATAGAAGACTTCCACAGTGCCAGGGCGAAAGCGCGGCTTCAGCATCTTTGGGCATCGATAACAGGCAAATCAGATGAACTTCTGCAGTATGATGATATTACGCGAAAGATGCACATTGAAGGCCTTTCTTCAAAGGGGATCAAAGAAATTCCATTGGATGCTATTGTTGGAAGCGTAAATCGTTATCAGGATTTTGACAAAGATTTCTTACCATTACGAAATGAGGATGTTGAGCGTTGGGCACGGGTTAAAGCTATGATGACTTCCCCTGGCAGTCCAGGCTTACCACCGATCAGGGTTTACCAAATTGGCGAAGCATATTTTGTGCTGGATGGCAACCACAGGGTTTCGATAGCCAAACAAATGGGCATCGAAAAATTAGAAGCGCATGTGGTTGAAATAAAAACAAAAGTGCCGTTATCACCTGACGATTCGCCGGAAGATATTATTTTAAAAGCTGAATATACTGACTTTTTACAGGCAACCCGATTTGATGAAATTGTCCCGGGAGTGCCCTTGAGACTTACTTTTCCAGGTCAATACAACACTTTGGAAGAGCATATTCGTGTCCATCGTCATTATATGGGTTTGGAGCAGGAACGGGAAATTCCATGGGAAGAAGCAGTACGGCATTGGTTTGAAAATGTGTATCAACCGATTGTGGCTATCATTCAAAAGCAAAATATTTTGAAAGAATTTCCGGACAAAACTGAAACAGACCTCTACATTTGGGTTCTTGATCATCAGACTTATATGCAGGAAGAATTGGGATGGTCTATTCGCCCTGAGAAAGCCGCTGCAGACCTGGTTGCGGTCAGGGGGCGAAGATTCATACGGTTATTACAACGCAAATTTGAAGACTTTTTGCGATTACTTTTGCCCAAACAACTGGAGGATTTTTCGAAACCAGGCGAATGGCATGCGCAAAAACAGCTCGAGAGCCAAAACCTTTTTGAGGACATATTGTTAGCCACGAATGGTCGTGCAGAAGGATGGATCGCTCTAGAACAAGCTATTGTTGTTGCTGAGCTTGAAGGATCTGAAATTAAAGGCTTGATTGTGGAAGGCAAGGCAGAAATTGGATATCTGAATCATGGAGATTTAGAAAGAGCATTTAGTGAACGGTTGGGTCAATCAGGTATTAATGGCAACCTGGTTTTTGAACATGGGAAAATTGCTGACACAATCCTTGACCGCGCTCAGGTTAATGACCTTATTGTTTTAAAGTTATCACATCCACCAAGACCTGAATTTATCTCCAGGCTAAAATCCGGGATGCGGACGATTATCCGTCAAAGCACCCGTCCGATACTGATAGTAAGAGACCAGGTTAGCACCATGAATCATCTTTTGCTGGCTTATGACGGCAGTCCAAAGGGTGAAGAAGCCTTGTATATTGGCAAATATCTCGGTCAAAAATATCATAAGCACATCAGTTTGCTTGTTGTCTGTGAAAAAGAAGATCAGGGGGATGAACTTCTGGAAAAGGCTAAGGCATACCTGGGAAAAATTTGTGTCAGTTCAATCATGCGAAAGGCGAAAAATGGGGTAAGCCAGACCATCCTAGAAGCAGCGAAAGAAAAAGGCGCAGATATGCTGTTAATTGGCGGCTATGGTTTTCCACCGCTGCTTGAAGTCTTTTTTGGCAGTACGGTTGATGATGTTTTACGAGGAACCCAAATCCCCGTTTTGATCTGTCAATAGCAGCGAACGACAAATGGTTAAAATTGTCGTGTCATCACTTAATGGCGCAGCCCCTCTAAATTCATCGAGATCATTTTCTATTTTCTCTAAAGTAAACCGGGCGTTTTTCCCGATTGAAGATTCAAGGATTCGGATTAACCGGTCTTCGCCGTACATTTGATCCTGGAAATTAAAAGCTTCTGTTACACCATCTGTATATAGAACCAGGCAATCTCCTGGATTAAGGATTAATTGCTGGTTTTCCAATTCAATATCAGGGAGTGCCCCCAGGGCGATACCGCCTTTCCCCAACGAAATGACCAGTTCTGAATTGAAGCGGAGGATCAATGGCGGATTGTGTCCGCCTATCGTGTACGTGAGTTTGCCTGTTTTTAGGGACAAAACGCCATAAAAGGTGGTGATGAATAAGCCATTTTGGGAGTTTTCGAGCAGTAAATCGTTCACCCTTTCAAGTGTCCTTGCCGGAGAATTTGATTCTAATGCAACAGCCCTTATAAGTGTTCGAGTGACGGTCATGTAAAGAGAGGCTGCAAGCCCCTTGTCAGATACATCTGCAATTACGATAGCCAACCGTCCATCAGGCAGGAGAAAATAATCATAAAAGTCCCCGCCTACCTGCCGGGCGGTTTCCCAGTGGACAGCCATCTCCCAGCCCGGCATTTCTGGAATTTGGTCAGGTAAAAATGTTTGCTGAATCTCCCGGGCGAGTTGGAATTCTCTTTCAATTCTCTGCCTGTCAAGCATTTCTTTGTTGAGGATATCATTTTGAATTGCCAGGGAGGCTTGTTGAGAAATCCCGTTCAGGAGCTCAAACCGCCGTTCTCGATTGGTAGAGAAATTTTTATCCATTGCTATCAGCACGCCAAAAACCTGGTCTTTTACTGATAGAGGGAAACCCATCAATAATGGGTAGCGGCTTTGTAGAATTGGCGTCGGGTTTTGCTGTCCTTCATCTGGTAACGCAAGATCCCAATCCTCAACAGGGAGAACAGTCTCAATAAATGGATAAACAACGGGCTGATTGTTCTGGAAAACTGCATCCAACATTGGGAAATCTCCAGGTGGATATTCTTCTCCAATCAGTTCTGCGTTTTCCCTGTCTTTGCTGCCAATCACATGTGAAATTTCAAAACAGTTTTCAACATCATCCCACAAATATATAGCACTTGCGTCAATACCAACCAGGATGGGCAGGATGCTGACGATTGAATCAAGGGTGTCACTCAAGGTTCCGCCGCTTACGATCGCCTGGGCAGATTGTAACAAGACGGCAGATACGTAAGCTTCTTCCTGCTTGTCTTCAATAAGGCGAATATTTTCAATTGCTACTGCTGTTTGCTGGATAATGCCCTGGACAATTCTTAACTGGTCATCTCCAAAGATTTTCGCATTTACCTCACTGGAATCTCCTTGTTTTTCATTTGCAAGCAGTAAGGCGCCTAATAAATCGTTCCTGGAAGCTAATGGCAGCAGGATTAAGGTATGTTCTGACAATTCTTTTGCCAGTTGCGGAGGCAAATTGAGTTCTGTTTCAGGCGCTGTTATTGTCAATGGCTGCTGCGTCGAAATGAGATTTTGAAAAACAGGTGCTTCCAAAACAGGATAGGGCAATTCTGGAATCGCGTCAAGCACTGGTGGATCGATCCCGTATATATCAAACAATGAGAAAATTTTGCTGTTTGGTTCTCTTAGGAATAATGCACAACCTTTTACACCCACAACCATGGGTGTGATGCGTACAATTGTCCCAACAAGTTCATTTAGATCTGTCAACGATTGCGTTGCCTGGGCAACTTGCAGCAGGATGGTCGAAATCCAGGCTTGTTCCTGGGAAGATCTGATAAGGCGATTGTTGTCAATGGCGATCGCCGCATAACTTGCAAAAGCGGAAGTAATTTTCTGGGATTCGTTTCCATACCGACCCGGTTCGTGGTGGATCAATGTCAGCATCCCCAAAATTTCATCCCCAGTTATAAGTGGGGCAGCGATGGAAGAATAGTTTTTGTCCAGGTTGTATTTCAAACCGATAGGGCCAATTGGGTCGTCACGTTTTCGAACCCGTGGCTGTTTTTGTTTTAAAGCGTTTTCTACCCATTGATCAGGATGCAGAACAATTTTGTCAAGCCCATCGGGTTGATATCCATCAGAAGTATAAAAAGCTTTTAAAACTAAGTCGCGAGAATTGTAGACATCAGCATCCTGGGCATCTTCATTGAACAGCCAGATGCCAGCAACATCACAGGGAAGATTTTTTTGAAGCTGCTTAAGGATGGCATCCATCACCTGTTGTAAATCTGTGTTCTCTGAAAGCATACCAGCGACATCTCGCAATGATTCGGCAACCTGCCGCCGCCATTTTTCCGAACGATAAAGACCGGCGTTTCGTATAGCGATGGCAAGATTATCCGCAAGCGTTTCCATAAGCTGCTGATTTTCGGCTGTAAACGCCATTATTTCTTCACTTTGGATATCAAGAATACCCAAAACTTCGCCGCCGAAGGTGAGGGGGACGGCCATTTCTGACCCGGAAAGCGCTGTTTCGAAGGGTGATTCAAGAAACAATGGCTCTTTCTCGACATCATTTATCCGTTTTGTTTTCCCTTCCCGAACAACCGCAGGGAGAATACCTTTTTCTGCATCAAGTTTGTAGCTTACTGCTGATTGCAAATAAAGAGCTGTTCTGTCACCGCTGCCGGCTTTAAAAACCAAGCTCTCCTGAACGGGGTCGACTGTGTATATATGAACAAAGGGGAAATCAAATCTTTCGTTGATTAAATCGACAATCTTTTGGAGCAATTCATCTGTATCAAGAATGTAGGTAACCGCACGTGAGACTTCGGACACGGTTGCCAGTTGTTCAGCCCGGTTATGGGCTTCCTGGAATAATTGTGTGCTCTTAATTGCAATGGCAATGTTATCAGCGAGTGCCCTGAGCACAAGTAAGTTGTCTTCATTAAAGGCATCAATTTCATCTGATTGAACATCAAAGACACCCAGAACCTCGTTTTCAATTTTAAGGGGGAGGACCGCTTCAGATTTCGTTTTTGCCAGGGAATCAACAACTTGATATCGGGGTTCTTGAGACACATCATTGGCGATAACTTCCAAGCCAGTTTTAGCGACATGACCAATGATGTGTTCACCCAACTCAAAGCCCGGATGAGCGCTGTTTTCAAATTCCGGTCGGTCGCCATGTTCTGCGCCAGCGCTGTTTTTAAAGTGAAGCCGCTCTGTGTCGTGGCTGACGAGGAAAATTGCCACATAATAAAATCCGAATGTTTCCTGAACAAGTTCAGTGATCGTCCGTGTGAGGACTCTTAATTCTGTAATTTGGGAGATTTGTGCTGAGACAGAACGGACAAGACTGAGTTGTTTTTGGCGCCAATTTTTCAATTCTGTTTGAAGATTGCTGTAAATTGCGATTGCAGATACAGATGAGACAGCCTTGAACTTTTCTAATTCTGTTTCAGTAAGCTGGGATTGACGATTGATGATGATCAATCCAATAACTTCATTCCCAGCGTCTAAAGTCGCCAAGGTCCAATATTGTTCATCCCTGTTTATTGTCAGGATGTCATTGGTTTCGGCAAATTCATCAGTTAATACTATCAACGGGTCAAAGGGGAATGAAGCTTTCAGTTGAGGTTTGTGCTTGAGGGGGTATTTTAACCAAACATGAGATGTTGCCCTGAAATATTTATTCAAAAATCCAGTAAGATGGGCGTTTTGCTCCTGGTAATTCCTAAGGGACGCCAATTTTTTGCCCAAAGCTATGATCTGTTCGTGGGAAAGGTTCATACCCTCTTGAGCATCTTGAATCGGAGTCAAGATAACTACCTTTTGTTTTTTATGAGTGTGAGTTTATTCCCTTTTTCTTTAGAAAATTCAAAGATAACTTGATCCATCAATTTTCTCATGAAAAAGATCCCAAGGCCTCGTTCTTTGCGAATTTCCAGGGGAGATTCGATATCGGGTTTTGGTACATCATCCGGGTCGAATTCTTTACCTTTGTCCCTGAGAATGATCTGTAGGGCACTATCAGTTTCTTTTACTTTGATCGCAATATTTCCTAAATCTTCGCCGCCGTATGCATGGTCTATAATGTTTGAACAGGCTTCATCCACAGCAGTTTGAATGGCATAAACATCTTTAGGTTCAAATCCAGCTTGTTGTGCATGGGCGACAATAAATTCACTGATAAGTTCTAAACTTCTAAAATTCCCGGGAAAGGTTTTTTTTGCCATTCAATTAATTCCTAAAAGCAGTCAATAGCGGCGGCTATATCATCAGCAAATTGAAACAATTTGTCAAAACCAGCTAATTTTATGTTTGAATAGATCAATTCTGGCACATTAGAAAAGACCAGCTTACCGTTTTTGTTTTTCAATAATTGTTTATGGAAATTTACAAACATTAAAATTCCGGAGCTTGACAGATAATTCACGCTGCTCAATTCCATGACGAGATTGGTATGTCCGTCATTAATCAAGTTCTGGATTGAATCTTTGATGTTTGGCGTCGTATAACTATCGATCCTACCAATAATTTTAATCACGTCACATTTTTGTTCTTCTGTGATGATAATTTCCATTGTCGTTCCATTCTTTGACCAATTTGATGATATTATAACATGGTGAAGATTGTTAATTCACAACAATCCGTAAATACATCGCTCATTTCACAGGAGAAATCATGGCAGATTCATTGCAGGGATACCGAATTAAAGATCTCCAGGAATCACAACGCCCTCGAGAACGACTTGAAAGCCAGGGCGCAGAAGTACTCAACGATGCGGAATTAATTGCAATTTTGCTGCGGGTTGGCATGAAAGGGGCTAGCGCGGTTCAAATTGGGCAGCGCTTGTTATACCTGTTTGGCGGTATGGAAGGTTTACATCGTGCAAGTTTCGTTGAGCTGTGCAATGTGGAGGGGGTAGGTCCGGCAAAAGCAGCACAAATCAAAGCAGCAATTGAAGTAGGCAGACGGATTTCCAAAACAAAGGCAGAAGAACGAAGGTTGATTTCAAGCCCACAAGATGTCGCTGACCAGGTTCAGTATAAAATGGCAGCTTTAGAGCAAGAAGAATTGTGGGTTTTATTGCTGGACACTCGAAATCATCATTTGAGAACAGAACAACTCTATCGAGGCTCTCTCAATGCAAGCACGGTCCGTCCAGCGGAGATTTTCAAGGCGGGGATACGACACAATGCAGCAGCATTGATAATTGTTCATAACCATCCAAGCGGTGATCCTTCACCCAGCCCTGAGGATGTTAATCTGACCAGGATGTTAATTGAGGCTGGAAAAATGCTTGAATTACCAATCCTGGATCATGTCGTGGTGGGTTCTCGAGGAACAACATCGATCAAAACACTTCATCCAGGTTTGTGGGCAGCTTGAGCATTTGATAAGCCTGGCGAAAATCATCCGGATAATTCACCGAAAAGTTCAGTATTTCTCCTGTTCTTGGATCAGGGAAGCTTAGGCTGCGCGCGTGCAGCATCATCCTTGGGACATCAATCGGCGGTTCTGGAAGACCAGCGCTGTAGAGCGCATCGCCTAATATTGCCAGATTCAATTCTCGTAAATGTGCCCGGATTTGGTGTGTTATTCCTGTAAGAATTTTTATTTCAATAAGTGCACCATCGTTGAGATGTTTTTTAACATCGCAAATTGATCGGGCAGGTTTCCCGTGTTTTTCATCGACCCTTGTCCGATGTCTGCGATCTGCGTCGACACTTAAGGGGAGTTGAATGTCCTTTGTACGCCAATCCGGAGCAGGAAATACCAGGCAGTGATAAGTTTTTTCAGTATCCCGGTTTTTGAATGCTTCATTCAATATACGATGGGCATTGCTGTTTCGAGCAATGACCATAACGCCGCTGGTGTCTTTATCGAGCCGGTGCACCATCCAGAGTCTGCCGTAAATTGGCTCTAATAAACTTCGTAAATGGGGGAGCTGCGGATCGTAGCCATCCGGTACAGACAATAATCCAGCTGGTTTATCGATAATTTGCAGATCCTGATTTTCAAAAATAAGATTTGGTGTTTGGGTGGTCATAAAGTGCTCTTTGTTTAGTAAACGATCAATTTTATCCATATGTAATGATGATAAAATGAACGAAGGAAAGGCTATTGAAAGGAGATTTTATGTTTATCGTTCATGTTTTTATCCAGGTTAAACCTGAAAAAGTGGATGATTTCATCGCTGCGAGTTTAGAAAATGCCAGGGCAAGCGTAAAAGAACCTGGGATTTTGAGATTTGATGTTTTACAAGACCGCGAAGAAAAAAACCATTTTGTGCTGGTTGAAGTTTACCGCACAAAAGAAGACACAGCCAGTCATAAAGAAACAGCGCATTACCACACCTGGAATGAAACTGTTGCTGACATGATGGCAGTCCCACGCACGAAACAAATATTCAATAACCTCTATCCAGGAGAAGATAGATGGCTCTAGATAAAAGCTTTGAATTTGTTACCTCTGAAAAAATTGTCTTTGGGAATGGTTCCCTTGCTCAAGTAAAGGACGCAGCACAAGGCTTTGGTCTGAAGGTGCTGCTGGTGTGCGGCAGCGGATCTGTGCCGTTAGATAAATTGATCAACTTTCTGGAAGAAGGGGGGATTACTTATGAGATCTTTCGTGTTGAGGGAGAACCGAATATTTCAACAATTGAAGATGGTCTTTCATGCGCAAAATCTTCCGGGAGCACATTTGTCATTGGTTATGGGGGCGGGTCTGTCCTTGATTCTGCCAAAGCAATTTCGGCGATGATGACCAACCCGGGTGAAGTGATGGAATACCTTGAAGTCATCGGTGGCGGGAAGAAGATCGTCAATTCGCCCGCGCCGATGATTGCCATTCCAACAACAGCCGGGACTGGGACTGAGGTTACCCGTAATGCTGTGATTGCTTCTGAGGTTCATCATGTAAAGGTCAGCATGCGCAGTCCCTTGATGATCCCTAAACTCGCAATCGTTGACCCTGAATTGACCATAACCATGCCGCCATCAGTCACTGCAAGCACGGGAATGGATGCATTAACGCAGGTAATTGAAGGCTATGTTTCCAATAAAGCCAACCCAATGACGGATGCCCTGGCAAAAGAGGGCATCATTCGGGGGAGCAAGGCTTTATTAACCGCCTACCAAAATGGCAGCGATTTGCATGCCAGGTATGATATGTCGCTGACGAGTCTTTTCGGCGGCATAGTTTTAGGAAACAGCGGATTGGGTGCGGTACACGGCTTTGCAGGTCCAATTGGAGGCATGTTCAATGCGCCGCATGGAGCCATTTGTGCGAGCCTTCTGCCTTCTGTCATGAAATTCAATGCCCTTGAGATTTCACGGCGCGGGGATATGGACGTTGTTCAGAAAAAATTTGCCGAAATTGCACAATGGATTACCGGCAAACCCGATGCAACTATTGACGAGGGGATTGCCTGGATTGAGAATTTGGCAAGGCAATTAAATATCCCTGGATTAAAGACTATCGGGATAAAGAAAAGTGATTTTGGAAGCATTATTGAAAAAGCGAGTATTTCATCAAGTATGCAGAAAAACCCAGTAAAATTGGATACAGATAAGCTGCTGGGGATTTTAGAAGAGGCATATTAACAAACAGCCCGGATTTACCGGGCTGTAATTATGATGTGTGAAATTCACATCAGGCAGATTTGAAGAAACTCACCTCAATCACGCCAGGACCCGCATGCACAACGATTGCAGGTGGAACGACATAGACGGGGATCGTTTCGATATTCAATGCTTTGGCTAATTCTCCTGCTAATTTCGTCGCTCGTTCTTCTCCGCCGCAGTGACTTACGGTGATGTGAGAAATTTCGCCTTTTGGACATTCTTCCAGGACCAGTTCTTTAAGGCGGTTCAACGCTTTTGCGGAGGTGCGTTGTTTTTCAATTGCATTTACTTTGCCGTCAAGTAAGCCCAGGATGGGTTTCATCTGTAATACACTGCCTAACAAATACGAGGCATTTCCGATTCGCCCACCTTTGTACAAATACTCCAGGGTATCAACTAAAAAGTAAACTACTTCCCGCTGGCTTAACTCCATAATCTTTTGGACGATTACTTCTGCCGACAGGCCTTCATCTGCCCATTTTTTTGCCATCTTGACCAGGACCCCTAATCCACCGGCAACCGTGCGAGTATCGATGATGTGGACATCGGCGTCAGGTACATTTTCGGCAGCAATTTCTGCTGATCTGAAAGTGCCGCTGAGATCTTTTGAAGGCGTCGGGATGACAATGGATTCCCCTGCCTTTGCGCAGGCTTCAAATAAAGGTTCGTAAAGGGCTGGCGGTGGGGCAGCGGTTTTTGGAAGATCCTTTGCCTTCTCTAATTTCGAAAGGAAGGTGGGCGTGTCGATTTCCGTATCATCTCGAAATGGTTGATCGTCAAAAATGATGATCTGTGGGATTACATCGATTCCAAGCACACTCAATTCATCAAGCGGCAGGCCGCAGGTGGTATCGGCTATGATTTTTGTCATAATAAATTCTCCTAGATAATAAAATGAATAGAATGATTATAACTAATTCAATTCTCCCTTCTTACTCGTTTTTCAAGATTTGCTTTACTTATCTTGAGATGATTAAGAAGATTTTCAAGATCCTTGTTTGGGTTAGGAGTTTACTTAAATTTTGTCTTGCTGTATTTACCTGGCTAATTGATAATGGACCAGGGGAATAAATGCCTTGAATATAAAGGTTCGTAATATTATGAATGTTCTTTTCAATCTGATTTTTTAAACGCTTATTCAATTGTGATGATCCTTGTTTGTTGAGAAAATCAGCAGCATCTTGATAAAGCTCGTGGGGTGTTCGTGATAGCTGTGGTGAGATAAAAGCACCTGTCAGGTGCTTATTCATCCTCTGGTAAATCTTCTCTATTTGTTGGTTTACTTGTGACTTTCTTGTTTTTAATGTTGAGAGTCTGTACCATACAAATCCTGCAACCAGTAAAACAAAAATGCTTCCAGCCAGGATAAACAAATTTAACCAGATTGAACTTTCTTCATTCGCCATATCACCAGGATCATTAACATTTGGGAACGTCATTGAGTAATCGCTATGAGTGTCCCATGAAAAAGGAATTAGACTGGTTGTCGGCTCAAAAGGTACCCATCCGTAAGGGGGGATGTAAATCTCAGGCCAGGCATGGGCGTTATCTTCTGTGACCACGAAAATTTGCCTGGCATAATCATATTGTCCGGTTGCATAACCAACAGCGATCCGGGCTGGGATATTTACAGATCGAGATAAGATTACCATTGCACTTGCAAAATAATCACAATACCCTTTCTGTAAATCAAAAAGAAAATAGTCCACAACATCCAAATTCGGATTTGGCGTTGGAATATCTAAACTGTATTCAAATTGACGTAAATAGGATTCAATTGCTTTTGCTTTATCATACACACTGCTTGAATCTTGTGTAATGGTTGACGCAAGCTCATAAACCCTTTGGGGCATTTCTTCAGGTATTTGCAGGTAAGTCTGCAGGATTTCTTCTGGAATTGTTTCGGTTGATTGGCGCAGTTCTTCTTCAGATAAAAGCAGGACAGGAGAATTGACTTCGTAAGACAAAGCGTTTATTTGAGCTGAATAATATTCATTAGTTGTTTCACGCCAGCCGGCAGTGATCCTGTGATCAACCGTTTGCGGGATACCTGAAGCATAAAGGGTTTCTAATGCAGTATTTGATTTGTTAATTTTTTGGTTGAGAAGGCGTGAATGATTTAAATCTGCAGCTATTATGATTTCATTCTCAGAATAAGTCTTTGTTGCAATCTCACTGTTTACCCAACCATTTCCCGTATATGTATCGTATGAACGCCCAAACCAATAATATTTTGGCAGGGTGCTGTTAATATCAATTTCAGGGGGAAGGAAAACTTCTCTTGTATCAATTTCCATCACGAGATTTTCTGATAATTCTGATCCCGAACCGATTAAAAATTGCCTTGGAAGAACGCCGGAAGTTGAACCGGGAAATGGTTCTTGCGGTATTTTTTGCAAACCAAGCGATTTATCAAAACGAGACTGATTTTGATCTTCCATGAAATTCATTTGACTGCGAAATTCGGTAATAGCGTCATAGGGGATGTTTGGTAAAGCGCTTGCTATTAACATGATGGCCAGAATGGTTGGGATCCCCAGGAAGGCAACATCTCCCCGTAAAGCTTCTGAATAATCAATATTATGCGTATCCCATTCTTCTTCATGACGTAGATGTTCGAATACGACAATCATCAATAGTAAAACAGCCAGCGCAAGAATTAATCCCTGCGTGTTCTGCCGTGTATAACCAAGAATTCCGATCAGTATTGACAAAATTGGTAAGCTGGCTGTAAAGGCATGGTTCTTTCGGCGAAACATCCAACCCGATGCAAAGGTGGCAATCCATAAAATTGTCCCCCAAAATACATCGTTTATCTTCGGATTAAAAATCGCCTGTTCCTTGCCCAGCCTGGAAATCCAACCAACAAATTCGCTGCTTAGATTGAATAGATTTTCAAATGAACTGCGGAGAAAAAACATGAACAGATTGACATCCATTGGATATCGTGTGAAGGGCAAATCCATTCTATTCAGCCTGAACCCATTTACAATCGCGAAATATAAATTGCGGTATGCTCCAGATTTGATCAACATCAATAACACCATACCCGTTAACAAACCGCAGAAAAATTTTATGGTTGACCTTTGTCTGCCGCCTGAAATAACCCAGCCAGAAGAAAATGCAATTAGACCAAAAATAAACATCCATGTTAATGGAAAATTACGAATGGAATCATCCATTCCGGATGTGACAGAAAAGACGAGAAGTACTGCCAACACCCAGAAAATTGCCCATCCAAGGTGAAATTTGCCGACTAAAGGAAAAGGTTTCGATTTCATTCTAACCTCTTCCAGGAAAGATCCCCTGGTTTCTTGATGGGGATCGCCTTTCCAGTACCGGAAATACGCCATTCCCAAAGCGGTTCTTCCCTTACCACCGTGTGCTCCCTGAACATCTCAGATTTAATGGCATATGCCTGAATGTTGGCTTTCACAAGCTGTTTTAGGACGATTTCGGAAGAACCTTCAGCGCCATAACTTAGAGGGTCAAAAACCAGGAGTGTGGGTATTAATCCTTTGGCTTTCATCCAGATTAATGAATCCCACCAATCCATCGATATGTCAGGTGTTATGATGATCACACTGGCTTTTTGTTTAAATCCTCCCAGAGATTTGCGCAGTAGATCTTTCAATGGGAGGCTTCCTGTTTCACACAGTGCAAGGGCACGCATAATTTTCATTGCCTGATCATTTGCATGCTGCGGGGTGATCCATGTGTGCTGGCGGTCATTGGCGATCAATCCGACGGCTTTTCCATCTCGAAGACCTTTTATTGCCAGAGATGCGGACAGAATAATGCCAACTTCAAGTGTGTTATTATTTTCTGCACCACACTGCACTGGACCATACATATCCTGAAGAATCCACCAGTTACCGGTAGGTGTGTTCTCAAAAACCCGAGAGCTGAGCTCATTCCTTTTTGCTGTAATCGGCCAATGGATATACCTCAAAGGATCCTGGGGTTGATAATCTCTGACCGTACTGACAGCGACGGACTGTTCAATGATGCTTTTATCCATGCGCCCATCCCCTGTGCGACCCCCGCTTGCAACTTGGATTTGAGGCAGCGGCACAACAGGCGGCGTGATCAGAATATTTGCTTCGGATGGATCATGAATGGAAAGATCATATAAGCCAAATAAATCCGAGGTGTTGATTGTTGTTGGACCTAACCGGTACAGCCCTCTACGAGTACATACATGTCTTTTTCGCCAGGTGTAGCTGTTATGTGGATCAATGTTGATACCAATGGATGATTTACTTCCCGGAATGTTGGTTTGGTCGACAATTTCAAGCCAGGTTGTTGGTACGATGCTTTTATTTTTAACCGTGATTCGATCCTCAACAACATCACCAACCTTAGCAAAGTTGTATCTCATTTCTCTCACAATTGATAGATTATTTTTCAAATTGTGAATTGAATAAGCACCGAACATGAATGATAGACCTAAGGCAAGTAGGGGGATCCACCAACCTTTAAAGGGGAAAATAATTGCCAGCATCAATAAAAGGACCAATGACACAGGCAGGAGCCCGATCCTGAGCTTTAGTTTGATTTCAAGATTTTCTTTCACCGTTTGTAGCCTGGTTCTCCTTGTTTTGCTCAAAGGCTTCTTTTAATTTTGTTAATAATCTTTTTGCCTCTTGTACCTGCGCTTCATTGATTGGGTGTTTTGAATATCTGGCGTCGATAAAAATATTTGTGAAGGTGTTTACGAGATTAGTTGATCCTTCAAAGAATTGGTTATAGGTTTGTGCATACTCCAGCGGCGTTTCCGATTTTCTTCGTTCTCTTCCAAATTGTTGATTCCAAAGGATCCATTCCAAATAAGTCATGATTAACGCCTGGCGAGGAGGCAATTTTCGAGTGACCCCCGCCAATTTAGTCAATCTTATTTGCCTATTTTTGATGTATTCTTTTATATTATTAAGCCCTGTATTATAACTGTTAGCAGTTGTCCGCTTTAATTTACGAAACGCATCCATTATCCATTTCCAGAAATCTTTTATCCAATTTCCTAAACGAAAATTATTGATAAGAGATCCTATTTTGATGTTGTTTTTGAAATAGAACCGGATTGTAAAGACAATTATTAGTATAAAAACCAACCAAAAAAGAGCTGATTTTATTACTGCTAACCAGGAGGGAGTTTGACCAATTATTTCTGGAGGTGCAGGGATGTATTCCTGAACCTGCTCCTGGATAAGATTATCAACCGGTTGATCTGAGAAAAGGGATGAAATTAGAGATATGACAAGTGCGATGGGGAAAATTATTAGAAATTGAAAAATTGAAAATAGGAATAAAAGTATTTGAGCGATGATTTTCAGGAGGGGATCAAATCCAAGCGTGAAATCGTTTGGCAGGAAAATAATTATGAAGATCACAAAGATGATAAAGAGTATCGTGTAAAAAATCCATCGTTTTGCTAATTCAGAATTGACCGAAATTTCATTCAAATACCAGTATGTCTTCATGATGGCATATTGATTTATCGATAAGAAAACAAACCCAGCTGCAAAGTAGAGGAGTACTACCGGTAAAAATGATTTTGATCCTGTTTGATTGAACAATTGGGTTTCAAAAAAATAGTTGATCAAACTAATCAACATGATCATCAAAAAGCCAAGAATAAATATCAGATTGATTAAATTTCTGCGCGCTTTCCTTCGATCGGTAAAGACGATTCCCAGTTTTTCCTGCGCCATTAATGAATGATCTTCTTCAAGCTGGGTTAAAGGATGGCTGAAAACCCAGGTTAACATCCAGATAAGCAGGATACCACCCACATTTAGCAATGTGTTTTCATCGAAAAAGTTGATCCAAAAATCTTGCTGCCATGAGCTGATCTGAGCCCAAAGTGTCGAAAAACCTTCTACCAGCATGTTGAGAAATTTAGTAATTAAAATGATAAAAATAATTTCTGATGCAGTCCCCATTACCAGATTTTGAGAAAAGCGAGATTCCTTGCGCTGAAAATTTCTCAACAGAAGTGATTCGAGCGCGACGAAAAATGACAATGATTGGAATACTACAGCTTGAAAACCCGGATTAATGATTTGGATAAATTTTCCCAAAACAAATGCAAGACATGCAAGCATCAAGCTGATTAACAGGAAATTGAGAAGCGTGATTATTTGAAAATATTCTTTAGAATGCTGCTCTTTCGGCTGGTTATTCATGATTTCAGCCCATCCCCAGTGTTTTCAAATGTTCTGTTTTTGATGCGGTATACAATGGAATTGAAAAGAACTCTGACAAACTTCGTAGTTTGGGATAATTTGGCGTGTTTGCAGTCAGTATAACCACAGGCATCAGCCCCCGTTTTCGAAGTTTGTAAAGTCTCTCAAGGATGTTCTGTTTAAGCCCGCCCGAGAGTAATATAATCGTCGTTCCCCAAGAAAGGTTGGTTGAATTTTCCCGGAGCAAATTCTCAATGGAGGGCTCATCTCCTAATTGGATCCTCGCAAGGATTTCCAGGATGTTGATGAAGTGTCCAGAGCCTTTGTGTGGAAGGAGCGGAGCTGGCGTACGGTTGTCCATCAAAGGATCCGTACCATTGGTGATCAATCCAACAGACTGCTGTTTGTTATTACCCCAGGCGGCGATGGATGCTGCAGCTGTTATTGCGAGTTCAGACGCATCAAAAAGTGATTTTATCTCATAACTCTCACGATGCAAATCCAGCATGACAAGAACATCCAGGGCGATGGAGGCTTCGTATAGTTTTACTTGAAGTTTGCCCGTCGACGCTGTCGCTTTCCAATCAATTCGACGAACGGAATCGCCAACGCTGAAATCTCTTTTACCTAATAACCGACTGGGGTCTTCAAAAATTGGGTTTTTGTGTTTTATGGTACCAAAGGGTGATCGGGAGGGGAGTGTAAAGGACGACAGGTCAATTATTTGTGGATAAATGATGATTGGATCATCATGAAATACCACCTGGCTCGGTTTGACCAATCCGAGTGGATCACCAGTTCTGGCTGTTAATGGCCCCAATTTATAATAGCCTCGCTTCAATGCGGTTAATGCGTATGTGATATTTTTTTCACCATAAATCCCTAGGCTAAAAACTTCGTTTATTGATTTTCCAGCACTTAAGTTTGGCTGTGTACTCTCATGGATCTCAAGCCAAAGGATTGGTAATAAGCTTTGGTTCTTGATTGTTAGATCTACATCTATTTTTTCCCCTAAAAAAACGTGATCATCAAATTCGCGTTTGAACTCGATGTGACGTATCGCACGTTTATTCCACCAGAATCCGATCAAAAAGGTCCCGACGATCATGTATAAGACTGTCAGGGCGGATTCAGCTCTGAGTAGGACTGCCAGAATCATTAAAAAAACGATCAATGGCAGATAATCTGTCATTATTATTCTTCCTGATCTTTAAGTTTGAGAGGGGTTTCTTCGATAAGTTTTTTGATCAAACTTTCACTGGTGAGTCCTCTTAATTCTGCCTGGGGTTTAACTATCAAACGATGGGATAAAACGGGTACAGCGAGATATTTTACATCGTCCGGCAGGACGTAATCCCGGTTTCGAATGGCAGCCAGGGCACGGCTCGTTGTCGATAATGCTAAGGTTGCTCTGGGACTCCCTCCCAAAAGGATATCACTATGGTTACGAGTAGCGTTGATAAGGCGGATGATGTAGTCAATTACTGTATCATCCATATTCACATCCCAAATTTTAGTTCTTAATTCATTAATCACTTCAGGCTCAACAATTGATTTCAGGAATTCAACAGGATGAATCCCTTTGATGCGATTAAGAATTTCTTTTTCTTCTTCATGTGTAGGGTACCCCAGATCAAGCATGAGAATAAATCGATCCAATTGTGCTTCAGGGAGGGGAAAGGTACCCTCATATTCAATTGGATTTTGTGTAGCTAAGACGATAAAGGGTTGAGGAAGTGGGTAAGTATTACCATCCACAGTCACCTGGCTTTCTTGCATCGATTCAAGCAGGGCAGATTGGGTGCGTGGGGTGGCACGGTTGATCTCATCAACCAGTAAGACATTTACAAATAAGGGACCCGGTCGAAATTCGAAATCTTGTGAGGCTTGATTGAAGATGGAAACACCAGTAATGTCGTTAGGAAGCAAATCGGGCGTGCATTGCAAGCGTTTGAACTTTCCCCCAAGGCTGATTGCCAGAGAGCGTGCTAACATTGTTTTACCAACACCCGGAACATCTTCAATCAATACGTGCCCCTGGCAAAGTAAGGCAACCATAAGCAGTTCAACAGCGTTATCTTTCCCTACGATGACATTGGCAATATTTTTCTTGATTTTTTCGATAACAGGTATTAATTCCATGGATGTGCCATCCTTTTATAGAGTATAAATATTATAACGATAAACTAATTGAATAATATGATTTATTGAATGTCCGTAAAAAGAATCCTGAAATTATTAGGAGTATCCAATGCCAGAAATTGATGTCAATCTTGAACCTTGCTCAGAAGGTGTTGCCGTAGTTATTTTTGGTGTGACAGGTGACCTGGCAAGGCGGAAGCTGATGCCTGCACTTTATGAGAATGCGAAAATTGGACGCCTTCCAGAACCTTTTTATATTTTAGGCTTTGCAAGGCGCCCCTGGAGCCATGAAAAAATGCGTGACGTCCTTCACCAGGGTGTTGTAGATTATGGCAGAACAAAACCCATTGATGAAAAAGTTTTGGATGGTTTGTTGGATAATGCCTATTATGTTGAGTCAACCTTTCAAGATCAGGAAGGATACAAGAAGCTTCAAGAGTCTATTAATCAACTGGGTATTCAAAACACTTTATTTTATCTCTCGACACCGCCTGGCTGGTATTCAACAATCGTTGAAAATATTGGTGCAACGGAAATGGAAGCTTGCGCCAATGGATGGCGAAGGATTGTCGTGGAGAAGCCCTTTGGGCGCGATCTTGAAACTGCCTTATCCCTTGATGCAAAACTTCATTCTGTATTTTCAGAAGAGCAAATTTATCGTATGGATCATTACCTGGGCAAAGAAACGGTTCAGAATATTCACGCATTTCGTTTCGGAAATGGTATTTTTGAACCTCTTTGGAACCGTAAGTACATTGATCACATTCAAATCACCATGGCGGAATCTGATGGGGTTGGCACACGGGCGGGGTATTACGACAAGGCAGGGGTGATAAGGGATGTTTTCCAAAATCATCTTTTACAATTATTGACATTGACGGCAATGGAAGCACCTGCCGCATTTAATGCCAAATCTGTTCGTGATGAAAAAGTAAAAGTGTTGAAATCAATTAATGATATTTCCGGTGAAAAAGCGCTTGAAAATACATTCAGGGCGCAATATGTCAGTGGAACCATTGACGGAAAAAGGGTTCCAAGCTATCGCGATGAACCGGATGTTGCAGCGGAATCAACAACAGAAACCTATATGGCAGCGCGCTTGTTTGTTAATAACTGGCGTTGGGCAGGCGTCCCGTTTTACTTGAGATCTGGCAAGCGGATGCCTAAACGCGTCACTGAAATTTCGATTCAGTTTACGCAGGTACCATTGGCTTTATTTGGTCAGCGCAATTTAGCGGGAGAAGCGCCTAACGTGCTGATCATTCGCATTCAACCTGATGAGGGGATCACCCTGTATCTTGGTGCAAAAGCACCGGGCAACCAGATGCGGATTGAACCCGTTAGGATGCATTTCAGTTATGCTGAAGCCTTTGGGGGGGAGCCTCCTGAAGCATATGAGCGATTGTTGTTAGACTGCCTTCTGGGCGATGCAACATTGTTTACGCGAAGTGATGAAGTGGAAGAAGCCTGGCGTTTGACGAATGGCATCATCGAAGCCTGGGCTTCCCAGGATTTGGAAAATTTGCCGGTTTATGAAGCTGGCACCCAGGGACCGCATGGCGCAGATGATTTTATCCGTGATGATGGCAGGAAATGGCGCGAGAATTAAGCGATCAGCCTGTTAATCCTGAAAAACAATGAAGAATTCTGTGGCTTTATTTATTGCGGCGGAAGTATTGCATGGCAATTAGGGCATTCACGGTCTAAATTTCGAACCACAAAACCGCAATTCATGCAGGTTCGGGGCTGAATATCTCCCAGGGGTGCACCGCAAGCAATACATCGCCCTTCACTGATAGGGTTCGCTGTATTGCAATATGGACAAATATTTCTCTGTAATTTCTCAGATAGGGCTTTACCAACACCATGCTGTCGGGCTGTTTTTTCTACAACTTCCCACAACTCGTCAGCAAGAGAAATGGATTCAATGTCCTGAGCGATGTCATCAATACGTCCGAGCAGGGATAAGGGGTTGCGCAGCGCGCTTAAAGCTGTGTAGCCAAGACTGGCAGCCACACCCAGGTAGGCTTGTTTGCCAATTTGGATTGAAACCCCATCCTCGACTTCGTGTAAAGTGATTGTCAGGGCTGTTTGTCCACCAGAACGTGCAGCCTGGTGCGTGGAGATCTGAACAGCAAGCTTTGGGTCGCGACCAATTTGCTGAACAATGTAAGATCCGCGATTGAAATAGGCAATGATATCGCGGGCAAAATCGCTGGGTTTTAGATCACCATGAAAGAAGCGGGTATCTGGCATTGAAAAACCTTTCTGAGCTTGAATAGTACCGTTCTTGCTTCACTTTCTTAATTATTCACCATGGATTATAATCCCTTTGCAGGTTGATAGGACTAGATTATATGCTGTTCTTTATGAAAAATCGTTTAATTCGTGCATCTTTTGTGATATTTTTTTTGATGATTATTGTTGGTTTGAGCCTTGTGGGGCAGGTTCAGGCGGGACCGCTCACACAGCAGCCCACAGGTGTGATACCCACAGTAACCAGTACACCGCGCGGACCTTATGTGATCGTGAATGCGATTGCTGCTAATGAAACCCAAATTAATGTCCGCGCTGGTCCCAGTGTTTTAACTGAAAAGGTCGGGGTATTAATTGTCGGCCAGGAAGCAAATGCCCTTGGACGGTATGGCGATTGGGTTCAAATTGAATACCCGGGAATACCGGGTGGTAAAGCCTGGATCTATGGGAATTACGTCTCCATTTTTGGTGGAAATTTACCTTTGCTGGAACCCCCGCCAACATCTACCCCGAATATGACGCAAACGGTTGACCCAACGCTGGCTGCTCAATTCTTGATCACGCCGGATTCAACACGATTACCCACGTTTACCGAGCCACCTCCCTTGGAAATTCCTACTTTCACTTCTGAAGTGAATAACGGGGGCGTGGGTGGTGTTCCTGTCGGATTGATTATTGTTGGTCTCGGATCTTTAGGATTATTTCTTGGGGTTATTGCCCTGATCAGCGGTCGATAAAGTTTATTACCTGAAAAAGTTCCCCAATCCCTTAAAACAATCCGCACTTAACTTGTGACCAATATCCGCTTCACAAAAAGTGACATTGGCTTGATGTTCTTCAAGCCATTTTGCTGATTCAGATGCTTTTTCGATCGGTATGATCTCGTCTTGAGAGCCATGCGCAATGAAAAAATCTTTTTTCTTAATCCCGTCAGTGTCGATGGATGATCGCCATGTTTGAGGGATGAAACTTGCCAGAGCTGCGACTTTATTGATTTTTTCAGGATACAAAAAGGCTAAAGCATAAGCCATCACTGCACCCTGGCTAAACCCCATGATGTCATATCTGTCAGTCTTTATTCCATTATCCTCCAGCCATACATCGACGCGATCCATTAGCTGATCTGCCAGTTTTCGATACGTGTCAAGTCCCGGCCACTGTGGTGTGATTTTATGCCA
This sequence comes from Candidatus Brevefilum sp., assembly GCA_029210815.1. Taxonomy (GTDB): domain Bacteria; phylum Chloroflexota; class Anaerolineae; order Anaerolineales; family Anaerolineaceae; genus Brevifilum. The sequence continues at coordinate 170,529 of JARGGB010000001.1, read as the reverse complement.
GGCGAATTGCTCTGCCCCAATTTTTACAGGTGCCCTCGGCGCAATGAAGAGATGTGTGTTTGGAAAAGGATTTGTCAAAATCCACATCACATTTTCATTTCCCATGTAACCGTGAAGCAGCAGCATGATTCGTGATTGATCGCTTAATTGGGGTGGTTGCTTGATCCTGAAGGTCCAATTATTGATTACTATTCTTTGGGGATTATTGTTTTCACTCATTTTTTTCTATATCACCTTGAATTATTAATTTCTAATCAAACGCTCCCCAAATTTCGGGCTTTTCACCAGGTATGAACTTTCCCTTTACTTTTCGCTGAAGCTTTTTCATCCAGTTTGCTTCCGATTCAATTTGTTTTAGAACCTCTTCCGTAGCATTCATCCCTTCCCGGATCATTTCCTCAGCATCGACGGTTTGAAGCAAACCGATATGCCCAACCCGGGGTGTGATGATGACTTCGGGTTTATGAACCTGCATAGACAATTCTGACAAGTGTTTACTGCTAACCTCGATTGATCGTGTGAAAATTTTGAGCGCCTGTACCGGGCGTAATTTTGTTAGCCGCTCCACGATTGAACTTGGACCTGGAATTGAGATGGGGAGGGGAAGTTCGTCTGGAACCCAGCCTTCTGGTGTTTTGTGAAGCATGACTGCAACTACAGGAAGGTCCGGACACATCCAACGGGCGACCTGTACGGGAACGGGATCCAAAACACCGCCATCTATCAATATTCGACCGCCTATTTCCTGGCTGGGGAAAACACCTGGAACAGCAATGGTTGCCAGGACAGCATCAATGACCTTCCCTTTGGTTAAAATGATTTCTTCACCGGAATACAAACTTACCGCAGTTGCAGCAAATGGGATTTTTAATTCTTCAAAAGTGCGATCTGCTAATAGCTCTGAGAGGATTTTGGTAATACCTGAAAGTCCTAAAAGAGAAGGCTGGTCGTTTGATTGGTGCCAGAACGACCGGTTTGCATCCATTTCGTTGACTGTTTTCTCGATTTTTTCAGTGCTGAATCCCGCTGCGTAAACTGCCCCAACCAGTCCGCCAGCACTTGTGCCCGCAATTGCTTTAATTTTGAAACCGTGGTTTTCTAAGGCTCTCAAAACGCCAATGTGAGCGATGCCTCGAACGCCGCCACCGCCTAAAGCCAGTGTAATTTCCATCCAGTAACTCACTCCTTTTAAGATTTTTCTCTCGAATCATTATTATACCCATGAGTCGCTGGCTTATTGATGATAAATTATCATATCTCGCTGTATTTTGGTGAGGTAGTATGGTCGCAAGGTTGATTATTCAGCAGCCAAACAACAAATTTTCGGTTTATTAGGATGTATTAGTGTGACAAAAGTTATTTTTCGGGCTGCCAAAGTGGTCAGCCCCTACACAGAAATTTTATTTGATTGTGAATTGCGTAAATGAAATAAAAGTGTTTAGAGGTGGGGCTTTGTCCCCACCCACCCTTATAGATAAACACTAAAGGGAAATTGTATATTTTGACTTTGCGACCGCCCTAAATGTTAAGGTGATTTATTAACATATCAGTCTGTGTTAAAATTAGTCACTATGAATGGAATAAAGATTATTTCGAGAAATCGAAAAGCAAAATTTGAATACGAATTATTTGACACTTATGAAGCCGGAATAGAGCTTCGAGGGTCGGAAATAAAGTCTATCCGTGCCCGGCAGGTTTCTCTTTCAGAGGCATACGTTAGGACTAATGGACGCCAGGCATGGTTGGTTGGGGCACACATCGCCCCATATGATCAGGCAAGTGCGTTTAACCATGATCCTGAACGTGAGCGAAGGTTATTGCTGCATAAACGCGAAATCAATGCGTTATGGGATGGCGTTCGTTTGAAAGGAATGACAATCATACCAACGATGCTGTACCTTCGGGATGGGCTCGCAAAACTAGAAATTGCATTGGCAAAAGGAAAGCGCCAATATGATAAACGGCAGTCGATTAAGAAACGCGACATGGAACGAGAAGTTGAACGAACGTTGGATCGTCGGGATCGGTAAAATTAGCCATGAATTTGATCATAATTTCATGAAAGCGACGATCTTGTGTTAAATAATAACCTCATCGCTCTTGCAATAACACTGGTTATTGCTTTATTGTGGCTGCGCATTAACGATTATTTTGCACATAAAGGGTGGGTGACCAGCAAAACCAGCAGAAAAATTATTCATATAGGCACCGGTCCAATTTTTGTTTTATGCTGGCTGCTTTTTAAATCTTCACCATTCGCGCCTTTTGTTGCTGCCCTTGTACCCTTAGGGATCACCTTACAATTTGCCCTCGTCGGTTCAGGTATTATCAAAGATCCATCCGCTGTAGAAGCAATGTCACGTTCCGGAGATCGAAAAGAGATACTTAAAGGACCGCTTTTTTATGGACTAGTATTTGTCATTCTGACGATTGTGTTTTGGCGTAATTCAGCAGTTGGTATCGTGGCTTTAATGATCTTATGCGGGGGTGACGGCCTGGCTGATATTATTGGCAATCATGTGGGCGGCTACAAGCTGCCCTGGTCACCAAAGAAGACGCTTGCAGGTTCAATGACGGTGCTAGTTGGGGGTTTTGTATTTGCCTTTATGATGGTCTGGGTATTTATCAGTCAGGGGTATTTAGATCTCACACCTGGTGAATCAATTTTACCTATTTTATTCATTGCGCTAATTTCTGCCTTTATTGAATCGCTGCCTTTTGAAAACATTGATAACCTCAGCATACCGCTTGTCTCAGTTATTATTGGGATGATTGTCTTCTAGATATCAGGAGTTATGTTTTGAAACAAATAATTATTGATGGTCAGAGCCTTAAAATTGAGGATGTTATTTCAGTCGCCAGGCACGGTGCAAAGGTTGCGCTTGCAGAATCAGCAAAGGAAGCGATTAGAGAATCGCGCCATTGGGTCGAACAAATTGTGAGCCGTGGTGAACCTGTGTACGGAATTAATACCGGTTTTGGTATTTTCGCTGATTATCAAATTCCATCTGAAGATTCCGCACAATTAAGCCGCAATCTGATCCTGAGTCATGCGGTTGGCACGGGAAGCACATTGGATGATGAGATTGTGAGGGCTGCGATTCTTGTTCGCGCGAATACGCTTGCAAAGGGGTTTTCAGGAGTCAGGGTTGATGTGGTCGAAACTTTGATCGCATTGTTAAACAAAAATGTCGTTCCTGTTGTTCCTTCTCAAGGCTCATTGGGGTCATCAGGTGATCTTGCACCTCTCTCACACCTTGCCCTCGTTTTCACCCGAGGTGAGAAAGATGATGAGAAAGAATCGGGACAGGCAGTTTTTGAAGGAGAGGTGTTAACCGGCAAGGAAGCAATGAGGCGAGCAGGGATTAAGCGAATCTTGCTCGGGTCAAAAGAGGGATTGGCACTTAATAACGGCGCAACATTCTCTGCCGCAATTGGAGCTTTGGCAGTTCATGATGCTGAGACTTTGTTGAATGCCGGGGAGGTATCTCTTTCGATGACATTAGAAGCCGTGATGGGGTGTTCAGCGGCATTTGATGAACGATTACATCAAGCAAGAGGGCATGATGGACAAACACGAGTGGCAAAATCAGTCAGAGAGCTGACCGATGGGAGCTCGCTGATCAATGCTTATGGCAGAGTGCAGGACGCTTATTCGTTGAGGTGTGCGCCCCAGGTTCAGGGCGTTGCCTGGGATACCCTGGACTTTGTAAAGAAAATCATAGAAACAGAAATTAACGCAGCCACTGATAATCCCCTTTTGTTCTCTCCGGGTGTAGCTGTATCGGGTGGGAATTTTCACGGCGAACCAGTTGGTGTTGTGATGGATTTTTTGAGCATTGTCATGTCGGAAGTTGCTTCAATTTCTGAAAGGCGCGTTTTTAGATTAACCGATGGCCATTTAAATGCTGATCTCCCACCCATGCTGGTTGATCGGTTATCGGCTGCGGGATTGAACTCTGGCTTGATGATGCCGCAATATACGGCGGCATCCCTTGTACTTGAGAACCAGACGCTTGCTTCTCCTGATTCTGTAAGGTCTTTGCCAACATCTGCGGAACAGGAAGATCACAATGCAAATGCAATGACAGCAGCCAGGCACACCAGAGAGATCATTGCTAATACTGCGCATGTACTTGCAATTGAACTCTATACCGCAGCCAGGGCGTTAGACCTGCGCTTGAGGCAGGACCCGGACCTGGTCCTGGGGAAGGGTACAGGAAAAGCTTACACCCTGATCCGTGAAGATGTGCCTTATCAGGCGGGGGATGCATGGTGGAGTCCTGAAATTGATGAAGTAAAAAATCTGGTTTTGAATGAAAGATTAACGTCATTCAAAACTATTTGAAGTTGACTTTGATGATAAATTGGATTAGATTAATCATATTATGAAACCAGTTAACAATTATTCACGACGCGAATTTATTAAATTACTTGGCTTGACCCTGGGTGGTCTAGCTTTAAGTCGAAGTTCATTGGATCGAGTATTTGCTGAAAGCGGTTTTTCGATAAATCCGCAGCTTATTCAACCTGAATTTCCTCTGAATAAAACCCTGGGACGGATTTGCTCGGGGGATCCGGGTGCACATTTTCCAATAAAGAGTGAGCCATATTGGGATGCGCCAGAGGTTGGAACTGCGTGGCGAGATGATGTCTTCGAGTGGAAAAAGGAAGTTATCGCAAAGCAGCTTGACCCAATCCGGATAAATCAACGATGGGTTGAAACCGAAGCAGGTTATATTTATGCCCAATATGTTCAAAAGATAAAACACATCCCACAAGAACCTATAGCCGAATTGCCCCAGACTCCTTCTGGTGAAAGGGGCATGTGGGTAGAAATTGTCACCCCATACACAGGTATGACCTTTGCCAAGCCTCCTGCGCAAACATGGGTGCGGGAAACAATAAACCCACGTATTTACTACTCCCAAATTTTTTGGGCATTTGATATCAGGACAAATCCCGAAAATGGAAAAACTGAATATTGTCTAAAGCAGCTTTATGGCGCACTTCCTGATGAATACTGGATTGATGCGACTGTTTGTCGTCAAATTACGCCTGAAGAAATATCCCCGATTCATCCTGATGCAGAGGATAAACATATTATTGTTAACTTGCTTTATCAAACGCTTTCTTGTTATGAGGGTGATGAGGAGGTCTTTTTCACAAAGGTAACAACAGGCTGGAAAGATAAGGAAGGCGAATGGCAAACGCCGCTAGGGACACATACAATTTGGCGAAAGATCCTTTCAACGCACATGAGTGGTACCATTGTTGGCGGGTATGATCTATCAGGAATTGGATGGACAACGCTTTTTGATAATCATGGCGCAGCAATCCACGCGACCTACTGGCACAATGAATTTGGTATTCCTGGGTCTCATGGTTGTGTAAACACTAAACCAGAGGACGCTAAATGGATATGGCGTTGGACAGAACCAAAAGTTGACTATTATCCGGGTGACCTTGTCATTCAAGGTCAGAATAAATCCACAAAAGTAGAAGTCATTTACGATTAACTGAATAAGATGAGCGGTATGAATATATCAATTGGATTAGCCTTATTAGCTGGTTTAGCATCTTTTTTCTCACCTTGTGTTTTTTCTCTCGTTCCGGCTTACATTGGTTACCTGAGCGGTCGTTCTCTTTCAAAATCCATAGAATCTACAACCATTGATCGGATGGGCACTTTTTTTCACGGTGTGGCTTTTGTCCTTGGTTTTAGTTTTGTTTTTGTCTCTTTAGGCCTTGCCTTTTCAGTATTAAGCCAATTCTTTTTCCAGGTCAGGGAAATTCTGGCAAAAATTGGCGGGGTGATCATCATTCTTTTTGGCTTACATATGACAGGACTGCTTCATCTTCCATTTTTAGATTATGATTTTCGAATTCAGTCCAGGGTCGGGAAAGGCAGCAGCCTGCTCTCATCTTTCTTGATGGGTGTGTTTTTCTCGGCTGGCTGGTCTCCCTGTGTTGGACCAACCCTCGGCGTAATATTAACATTGGCTATACAGGGCGGCAACACGGGGCAGGGAGTATTCCTGCTCAGTTCTTATTCCCTGGGGATGGGCATACCTTTCCTCGCGGCAGCACTAGGGGTTGGTTGGGTGACTGAAATCCTGAGAAAGTACAGCAAAGCCATGCAAATCGCACAAATCGTAATGGGCGCTTTGTTGATCATTGTGGGTATCTTGTTGTTTTTGGGCATTTATCAGCAGCTGGTTACTTTTGAATCATTAATCGATTTTGGAATCTAAGTACAATGAAAAATCGACCTTCGAAAAATCGAAAATACATTATTGACATACTGATTGTCGTTACCATTCTTGTTATGGCAGCGATCATTTATTACCGCGTAGATCAGATGATTGATGATCGTAAAATATCTGGAGATGAAATTGAAGCGGCTTCTCGAAATACGCCAGACGCGGCATTTTCTCCGGAGCTTGCTGAACAGACATCAACCCAATCAAGTGCAGCGCCAGCTTTGGCCTTTAATTTAAATAATTTGGATGGGGAAGACGTTGCTTTGTCAGATCACCTGGGAAAAGCAGTAATGGTCAATTTCTGGGCTACCTGGTGTCCGCCCTGTCGAAATGAAATGCCCATCATTCAAAACTTTGCCGCTGCGCATCCTGATCAACTGGTTGTTTTGGCAATCAATGCAGGTGAAGAAAGCCCGGCAGTTGAGAATTTTGTCAACAGCCATAATTTGGATGCTATAAATTTTTTAATGGATCCAAGCAACAGCGTATCCGATCTTTACAGGGTACCAGGTTTACCGACATCCCTGTTCATTGACGCCGAAGGCTTGCTGCAGGGCGTTCATATTGGTGAATTAAATGAGGTTTACCTGGCAGAATATTTAGCCGGAATTGGTGTGAAATAAGCATGATACAAGTTACATTGTTTATTGCAGGGGATGATACGAAACGGCTGGAGATTGAGAGAAATCTTTCTGAACTGCAGGGAGAATTTCCACATCAATTACACATTATTGACATACAAAAAGACCCTGTATTAACGCATGCATTTGAAGATAAAGCACCGGTTCTTGATGTAGGCCTCTTCCGATTTATCAAATCCTTTGATAAAGAAGAGATCAAATATGCTATATCAAAAGCCGATGAAAGATTAAAAGAAGCCAAATTGAAGGGCAATGAAACAATGGTCAGGCACATTACCCAACCAGTAAAAATGACAGGCGCTGATCGATTCTCACACTGGTTTTCTAAACATTATATGTTCATGCTAAATGGCTTCGTTTTTCTCTACCTTTTTCTTGCTGTGCTTGCACCGATTTTTATGAAGGTGGGTTGGGATAGACCGGCAAAAGTCATCTATAAAGTTTACAGTCCGCTCTGTCACCAACTTGCATTTCGGTCATTCTTTTTGTTTGGAGAACAGCCCTATTACCCGAGAGAATTGGCTGGTGTTGAAGGTATGATCACCTATGGACAAGCTACGGGTTTAGATGAAAACGATCTTCAAGATGCTAGAAACTTTTTGGGTAATGAAACGCTGGGTTATAAGATGGCTTTGTGTCAGCGTGATATTGCAATTTATGGTGCCATCTTTATTTTTGGATTGATTTTCAGCTTAACTGGAAAGAAGATGAAGCCGTTGCCCTGGTACTTGTGGATAATCATTGGTCTTGGTCCAATTGGATTGGATGGATTTTCCCAACTTCTCAGCCAAACCGGTTTAGGGATTTTTAACTGGCTCAATTTGCGGGAAAGCACACCATTTTTGCGGTCATTAACAGGATTGTTTTTCGGCCTGGCAACCGCCTGGTTCGGTTACCCCTATCTCGAAGAATCAGTGCAGGAAAATCGGAATGAAATGGCATTAAAGTACGCAATTGTGAAACAAATTTCCAAAGAGAAGGATTAACAATGCCCTTCATCGAAAAGGAAGGACTGCGTTATTTCCAATTTAAATCATTTGAAGCATTGCCTATTTTTCATGCTGTCTTCACCCGGCAGGGCGGGTTCAGCAATCCGCCTTTTGACAGCTTGAATTTTGGGGGAACTGTGGGTGACGACCCGGCTGCTGTTCTCAAAAATCATCAAAAGACTTATCAATTCCTCGGTTTTGATTACTCATCACGGTTTGATGTGTGGCAGGTGCATGGAACGGATATTGTTTGTGCAGACAACCCAAGAGATCTTGATTCAGACCATCAAAAGGCTGATGGTATCCTGACAAACAATCCTGACATTAGTTTGTTCATGCGTTTCGCTGATTGTGTCCCAATTCTACTGGTTGACCCAGTTAAACATGTAATTGGGATCATTCATGGCGGGTGGCAGGGAACCTCACTGAAGGTAGCCCAAAAAGCAGTTGAAAAGATGCAGAATTGTTACGGTACCAATCCCAGTGACATTCATGCGGGAATAGGACCATCAATTTGTCAATCCTGTTATCCGGTGGGGCGTGAGGTTTATGATTCATTTGTTGCCAGCTTTGGTGACCAGGCTGAATTGTTCTTTAAAACCAAAAAGGATCAATTACTTCTGGATTTATGGGAAGCAAATAGAATAACATTAAAATCAGCAGGCGTATCCAACATCGAAGTATCCGGTATCTGCACAGCTTGCCATCTCGAATATTGGTTTTCTCACCGTGCAGAAAACGGCACGACTGGTCGATTTGGGGTTTTGATGAGTCTTAAGGGTCATTAATGTGGGAGGGAAATTATGATGCATGAAGATAAGATTAATCAAATTGGAAAAAACATCAGGACGAATCTGGAGCTTGTAAACCAGCGCATTGTTGAAGCTGCTGAAAAAGCTGGAAGGGATCCGGATGAAGTCAAATTGATTGCTGTGACGAAAATGATGCCGGTTGATGTGATTAATGCGGCAATAGAGGTGGGCATTCGTCGGTTTGGCGAGAATTATGCTGAACAGGCAGCTGAAAAAATTGATTTCGTTGGAAAAGGAGTTGATATTGAGTGGCATATGATCGGGCACATTCAAAGTCGAAAAGCAGAAACGGTCAGCCGATATTTTGACATGGTCCATTCCCTTGATCGGATGAAAATTGCCAGGTTCCTGGATAGGTATGCAAAAGAACAGAACAGGGTTATGCCAGTATTGATTGAGGTCAATGTGAGTGGTGAAGCAAGCAAATATGGTTGGGATGCATCCGACGAAAGCTCCTGGCCAAAATTAGCGGACCAATTTCGGCAGATTTGTGCTTACCAGAACATTGAAGTACGGGGTCTAATGACCATGCCGCCCATGTTTAATGACCCGCAAGATAGCCGACCCATTTACAGAAAACTGCAGCGCTTGCAGCATTTTTTGAAGAAGAAAGTTTCTGAGTCGGATTGGGATGAGCTTTCTATTGGCACCAGTTTTGATTACCCGGTAGCTGTTGAAGAAGGCGCAACAATGGTCAGGATTGGCACTGATATATTTGGTTCGAGGCCGGTAGTCTGAAAATTTAATAAATTTTGGAGGCAATTTTGGGAATTCTTATTACGTTCATCAATATTACCGTCAGGGTACTGAGCTTGCTTGTATTCTTATATTCATTATTAAGCTTTTTCTTGAACCCGTACCACCCGTTACAAAATGTGCTCTCTCAAATTGTTGAGCCAATGTTGAGTCCCATCAGAAACCGCATTCCCCCGATGAGCGGCATCGACCTGAGCCCTTTGGTTTTGATCATTTTATTACAGGTGCTCGGTTCGATTTTGGTTGCTTTAATGCGTGGGATAAGTTGATGTTATTCAGCAAATGATATTCTTCCACATGTGGGGCAAAAGATAAGTCTGTTAGAAGCCCTGATCGATTGGAGATCAGAGGGGGTTAAGGACTGACCGCAGATGCTGCATCCACCTTCGGAAACCGCAGCGACAGCGGTGCCGTGCTTGTTTTTGCGTAATTCTTGATAAAGGTGAAGCGCTTTAGAAGATACTGATTGGAATACAGCATCTCTTTCTCGTGTGAGCCTTTCAAGATCAGTTTCAAGTTTATTCTTTTCACCCAGCATGGACGCATTTTCTTCTGCAACAGTACCTTTGATTTGCTTGAGTGCTTGAATAGCTTGTTTTTCTGCATTTTCAGCCTCTTCATTGGCAATCATTGCATCCAGTTGTTCATCTTCTAACTGGCTGATATACCGTTTCAGGGCTTCGGATTCCATTTGCAGGTCCTGTAATTCTTTTGGGTTCTTGATTTTTCCACCAAAAAGGGCAGCCTGGGTTGTCTTCCGTTTAATTCTTTGTGCTTCGACTTTATCCTCAATTTGATTGAGTTCAATGCGTTTTTGTCTTGCTTGAGTTTGCGCTTTTTCTAAAATCTTTTGAGTTCGTTTTACACGGGAATCATCGCTTAGTTTTTTCTCAATTTCACCCAGGCGCGCCGTGATCTGGTGAATTTGCGTATCAATTTTTTGCAACCGATAAAGGTTAAGGGCTTCACTCATCGATTAAACCTTTCAAAAGTGTAACGGTTATATTGTAATTGCTTCAAATCAATTCTATCATTAAGTCGTGATCAGATTTTCTATTTATTTCATCCGATTAACTTAAAAAGTGGCAACAAGTCGGAAATAATTATTTAGATTCTCGGATATTGGGGATTAAGATTCAAACTATCAGGGAGACTAAACAAGTTTACCGAACCTGAAGATGCTTGAGAAATGGAAATATTTTCGAATTAGGACGATCGCAAAGTCAATATATACAATTTGCTTTGTGTTTTTATCTTTAACAGCGGGTGGGGACAGAGCCCCACCCACACAAAACTTTTGTTAGATTTACTTAATTCGCAATCTACTAATTATTTTTGTAGGGGCTGCCCTCTGTGGCAGCCTTAGAAAGAATATTTGCCTTAATAATGCACCATATTAAACCGAAAATTTGTTGATTGGCTCCTAGATAATCGACTTTATGATTGACTTGATTTTCGGATAAAATTGGGGAATTGAGATAGAATAAGGATGATATTATTAAACCTTTGATTAATTAATCGATTCCAAGGAGCAAAGACATGGCTGTAGATATCTCGCAAGTTCTTAAATTGGGCTATAAGTTGAAGTCCAATCTCAACATTGTCATTATCGGAAAAGAACGCACAGTAGCGCTAACCGTGATTGCAGTTTTGAGCCAGGGACATATTTTAATTGAGGATGTCCCGGGTGTTGGAAAAACGATGTTGGCGCGCAGCCTTGCTAAATCCCTTGGATGCAGTTTTAAACGTATCCAGTTCACCCCTGATATGCTTCCAAGTGATGTTACTGGTGTCTCGATTTACAACCAAAACACACGAGAGTTTGAATATCGTCCAGGTCCGCTCATGGTTCAAATTGTGTTGGCAGATGAGATCAACAGGGCAACACCCAAAACGCAATCGGCTTTGCTTGAGGCGATGGAAGAACGCCAAATAACGGTTGATGGTACTACCTATAAACTACCAGCGCCATTTATGGTGATGGCTACACAGAATCCCATTGAATATGAAGGGACATTCCCACTGCCAGAAGCGCAGTTGGATCGGTTTTTGATGCGAATTGACCTGGGCTACACATCAGCAAGCAATGAGATCAAAATTCTTGAAAAACAAAGATTGGTTCACCCGATTGTAGAATTGCAGCCGGTTTTAGAGGTTGAAGAAATTCTTTATGCTCAGGAAGCCATAAAACAGGTTCACGTATCTGACCCAATTAAAAAATATATTGTTGAGATAGTCCGGAAAACAAGGACGCATCCAGAAGTATTCTTAGGCGCAAGTCCAAGGGGCAGTTTAGGTTTGTTTCGTGCGGGACAGGCTCGTGCTGCTCTTGATGGGCGGGATTATGTTTTACCAGATGATATTAAGTATTTGGCACCTTACGTGCTGCCCCACCGCGTTGTTGTTGGACCTGCAGCAAGGTTAACAGATATCAGTTCTGAAAAAATCGTGCGGGAGATTTTAGAGAGCGTCCCCGTTCCCGGCGGTGATTTGGAGGACGGTGGGGTGTGATCAAGCTTGGGCGGTCTTTCTGGTGGTTGCTGACATTAATTGGTGTGAGCTTTTTGTTAACGCGGATACCTGAATTAGCCAGTAACCCCATCTATACCCGCTTGTTGGTCACATTATTGATCATTTTATTTGTCAATGCCATTTGGGCAGGTTTTTCACTTACTGGCATTAATATTTCAAGGAAATCAAGGATTTCAAGAAAACAAGTTGGAGAGATTTTTACTGAAAATTTTGAGGTGCACAACAAATCAATTATCCCAAAAAATTGGTTAAAAATCACGGATCAGGCAGCCTTATCAGGCGTTGCAGGGTCGCGAATTATCACCTGGCTTGGATCACAGCAAAATTACGCCTATTTAGCTTATTCTTTACTCGAGAACCGTGGCTGGTTCACTTTGAGTCCAACAACGGTCGAGTCGGGGGATATTTTTGGCTTATTTCTTATTCGAAAGACATTTCAATCATATTCGAGACTGCTTATCATCCCACATACCTTTGATGTAAAAGGTTTTCCTTCACCCTTTGGTAATTTGCCAGGCGGAAGAGCTTTAAGGCAAAAAACGCTTGAAGTCACACCTTATGCTGCTGGTGTCAGAGAATTTGTACCAGGAGATCCATTAAAACGCATTCATTGGCCTTCATCAGCTCGACAGCAAAAACTAATCGTCAAAGAATTTGAAAAGGATCCTCTAGCTGAAGTGTGGATTTTCATTGATGCCCAGGCGGAAATGCATGTTAAAACAAAGGTACCAGAATTTCAGAGCACGAGGGAATACTGGTTGGTTAAGTACTCATGGATGAAGAAGGCGCCCGAGTATGCCTTGCCAGATGATACTGAAGAGTATGCCATTTCTATTGCAGCGTCGCTGGCGAAATATTACATTCAACAAAGCCGGGAAGTGGGCCTGGTTTCTGCCGGTCAAAATTACTCAATTTTGCCTGCAGAACGAGGTGAACGCCAGCTGGGAAAGATCCTGGAGACTTTGGCTGTTGTACAGGCAAAGGGAGAAATTCCATTTTGGCATCTCGTCAGTTCTCAAATCAGTCACCTGGCTCGGGGAACCACGATGATATTGATCACCCCTTCGAATGATGAAAAACTATTGACAGTGGTGATGGATTTGATCCAGCGGGGGTTGATGCCAGTGGTGATATTAATTGACCAGAGCAGTTTTGGCGGCGAGGAAGGTGTAAGCTTGCTGAAAGATAAATTCACTGCTCAGGGAATTATGACTTTTGTTATTCGATATGGTGATGACTTATCAATGGCATTAGGTTCATCAAAATTCACAATCGACTCTCGAATGATGTATCGAAGGGTATAGAATATTGAGAAACCTAAAGAAAAACGCATGAGTTTCGTATAGAAATAAATAATTTTGATGAATTGTGGATAATTTTATCCCTGTTTTGCTTGAGAAAATGAATTTCACACTCATGCGGAAGGGGTAAGGTGATTGACATGTCGTATCGTCAAAGGTAAACTTTTTTCTTGATTAAATGTTAAAAATCCGTCCTGTGGTATAATTGCGAGGATAAATTGGTAGTGAAACCACTACCAATCTTGATAAATAAGGAGTTTTACCTTGGCGTTTTCTCCCCTGAACTGGTTTTGGGGATTATTTTCCCTTGATATCGGCATTGATTTAGGAACTGCAAATACAATCATCAATATTCGTGGTAAGGGCATTGTTATTAACGAGCCCTCCTGGGTGGCTATTGATAAACGTACCCGTGAGCCTGTTGCGATTGGTGCAAAAGCAAGAGCAATGGTCGGGCGAACACCGGCATCGATAGTGGCGCTCAGGCCTTTACGTGACGGTGTTATCTCTGATTATGAGATTACTCAGGCTATGTTGGAATATTTTATTGGCAAAGCACACCAGCAAAGTATTGTGCCGTTGCCTAAGCCAAGAATTGTAGTTGGTATTCCATCAGGTGCAACGGAAGTCGAAAAGAGAGCCGTATTTGATGCTGCTATGGCTGCAGGTTCAAGACAGGTTAATATGGTTCCCGAGCCCAGCGCTGCAGCAATTGGTGCTGGATTACCGGTGAATGGTCCTTCGGGCACAATGGTCGTTGATATTGGCGGCGGTACAACTGAAGTTGCCGCCATTGCAGTAGGTGGAATCGTTGTTTCACGTTCTTTACGTGTGGCTGGTGATGAGATTGACCAGGATATCATTAATTACGTACGCAATAAATACAATTTATTTATTGGTGAACGCATGGCGGAGAAAGTAAAAATTGCGATCGGATCTGCTTTCCCGATGAAAGAAGAAAAAACAATCGATGTACGCGGCCGTAATTTAATTACTGGCTTACCAGAATCAATAGAGATTTCGTCTGTTGAAATTCGAGAGGCGATTTCTGGCTCGATCGGTGTTATTGTCAAAACAATTCGTGACGCATTAGATGAAGCCCCACCAGAAATTTTATCGGACTTGATAGATAACGGCATTTGTTTAGCAGGCGGCGGCGCTCAATTAACAAACCTGGATCAACGTTTATCTTCAGATCTCAGGGTACGTGTTTGGGTTGCAGAAGACCCAATGACTTGCGTTGCACGGGGGTGTGGCATTATTTTGGAAAATATTGATGAATACTCTAGTTTCCTGGTTGGTCTTGAGAGAGAACCTGTAACACGGACCTTATCCTGATCTTTGACTCATTTTTCCAATATTCTGATCTCTTTGAACCTTCTTTCGATTTGGGGATCGCTTAGCTATGAAATTCCTTAGTTCAAAAAACACACAGACAATCGTCATTATTGTTGTAGTTGCCGGCTTATTGTTTTTGGCTTTAAGCGGCTACTTAACCCCGTTATTTAATTTGTCCTTGAATCCGCTTGTTTCATTCCAAAGATGGCTGTCTGTCCGATATCTATCAGCACGTGACTTCTTGACAACGCCGAGTGATGTTGTGCAGCTGCGTGAACAAAATGCGATCCTTGATTCGCAGGTGACCCAACTTCAAACCCAGTTGATTGAAATGGAAGAGCGGCTTGGAGAGGCACAGGTTTGTTTTGCTTTATTGGATTTTGGGCGTACAAATCCTCAATATGATTACATTGCCGCCACAGTCATTGGACGTGAGATCAGCCCATTTCTGCAGTATATAATTATTGATAAGGGAACAGAGAATGGCGTTCGTTATGGCATGCCTGTCGTCACACAGCAAGGATTGGTAGGCCGCATTGATGCTGTGATTGCCAGGGCTTCGCGTGTGAAATTAATTACTGATTCTACTTCCGTGGTAAACATACGCTTGCAATCAGCGGCATTAGAAGCGCAATTAATTGGCTCATTAACCGGTGATTTGTCATTGGATATGATCCCCTTAGACGAAACGGTCGAACCAGGGGATGTTGTTTTAACTTCCGGATTAGGTGGAAATTATCCCCCGAATATCTTTGTGGGGCAGGTTTTATCCACCCAGCAGCGCGAAAATGCCCTATTCCAAACGGCTTCCGTTCAACCCATTGTAAATTTTGAGAGTATCAATGCTGTGTTGGTGATTGATAATTTTGAGGCTATCAACATTTCACCCCTAATTCCGGAGCCATAATTTTGATTTCCCACCTTGTGTGTGCACTGTCACTTGTGGTATTTTATAGCTTGCAAACGGCCATTTTCTCCCAGGCTAACTTAATTTCTGGTACCGCTGACGTTGTTTTGTTGTTCCTGGCTGCCTGGTCATTGCATGAACAGGTGAAGAACAGCTGGTTGTGGACTTTTATCGCCGGTGTTTTGATTAGTTTAGCGTCTGCAATGCCGTTTTTTGCACCTTTGATTGCTTACCTGGGAGTCGTTAGCATCTCAAAACTATTACAGAGACGTGTGTGGCGTAATCCAATACTGGCTATGTTTATCGTTACATTGGTTGGCACAATTTTTCAACATGGTGTCTATATTTTTGTGCTCCGAATGACCGGTGCTGTATTTTCTTTCAGCACAAGTGTTGATCATATTGTTTTGCCAAGCTTATTATTGAATTTAATATTCGCTCTTCCGGTTTATGCGGTTGTTAGTGATGTGGTCGGGCGAATTTACCCTTTGGAGGTGGAGGCATGAGTGTTTTCCCTCAACGGAACAGTAAATTTGAAAATTGGCGCTTTTTGGTGCTTTTTATTCTAATTGGGACAATTTTTGGCTTTTATATCCTTCGCTTGTTTGATATTCAAATCATCCAGGGGGAAGATTTTATTGCTCAGGCAAATGACAATCGAATACAGGTGATCTATGAGCCTGCCATTCGAGGCACCATTTATGATCGTAATGGGTATATCCTTGCTCAAAATGTGCCGTCGTATAATGTGGTTGTTACCCCCGGTTATCTGCCTGCAGATGAGGGAGATATTCAGGATATCTTCAGGGAACTTGCGGAACTGATTGATATGCCTATCAGCCAGGGAGATACAGATGAAGAAACGGTGCGTAATTTTACACCCTGCTACAATGATCTAGGCATTTCCCAAATTGTTTTTATTGCCACCACGAACTGGCCTTTTCAGTCCACTGCCTTGAAATGTGATGTTTCCCAGGATGTCGCTATGGTTGTGATGGAAAACAGTGAAGATTGGCCAGGGATCGATGTTGAGATTTCATCAGTCAGGCATTATCCAACCGGCGAATTGACGTCGGAAATTATTGGTTTTTTAGGTCCGGTTCCTGCTGTGCTTGAAGATTATTATGTCGACCTGGGATTTGTTGCTAACAGGGATAAGGTTGGTTACGCTGGCGTTGAACAATCACTAAATGATATTCTTGCTGGAAGAAACGGCAGAGAACTCGTCGAGGTCAATGTGGCTGGGGAGATCATACGGACTTTGGAAGAACCGGTAGAACCGACACCTGGTCAGGATGTCTACTTGACGATTGATTCCCGTCTGCAATCGATTGCGCGAGAAGCATTAATCAATGAACTTAATTATTGGAATACTTATTCCGGCAGGACAATTTCTAATAACGGGGTTGTGATCGCGATGAATCCAAAAACCGGCGAAGTATTGGCTTTGGTGTCCTACCCCAATTATGAAAACAATCGGATGGAAAGGATCATTCCGGGTTATTATTACGAGCAATTGAGCAATGATCCCCAGCGTCCTTTATTTAATCACGCGATATCAGCCGAGCATCCCCCTGGGTCTGTGTACAAAATGACATCTGCCCTTGGTGTATTGAATGAAGGCGTCGTTACCCCGGAATATGAGATCGAAGATCCAGGAATGATTACGGTAATCCAGCGGTTTTATGAAAATGATCCGGGTGTACCACGTCAATTTGTCTGTTGGGACCGTAACGGCCATGGGATGGTCAACTTTTTAGAAGGGGTCGCATTATCCTGTAATATATACTGGCATAAAGTTGCAGGCGGGTTTGGTGATGAAGTTCCAGACGGTGGTTTAGGACCCTGGTTGATGAGTGAATACGCCCAGGCGCTTGGCTATGGGTCTGTAACTGGTATTGAATTGCCAGGTGAATCGGATGGGCTTGTTCCTAACCCTACATGGAAACGTTTAACCCTGGGTGAAAACTGGGCGACAGGGGATACCTATACAGCGGCAATTGGCCAGGGATTTGTGCTGGCAACGCCGCTTCAGGTGTTGAATTCAATTTCCACGATTGCCAACGGCGGCAAATTGATGGATGTCACGATTGTGGATAAAGTGATTGACCAGGATGGCGAGATTGTTCAGCAAATGACTCCCAGCGTTCGATGGGATATCACCAAAGATCCCGTGATCAATATGTATGATGGAAATGTTGAAACAAGTGAAACCAAGACAGTTGAACCCTGGGTGATTGAATTGGCTAACCAGGGAATGCGTATGGTCGTGACAGAAGGTACCGCCAGTCGGTATGAGACCGATCGTCACGATGACTTGTTTAGAAATGACACCAGCAGATCAGCGGGAAAGACCGGTACGGCTGAGTATTGCGACAATGTTGCCCAGGCACAAGGTTTATGTGAGTTCGGTGCCTGGCCATCCCATGCCTGGTATGTTGGGTATGCTCCCTGGGATGATGCTGAAATTGCCGTTGTAGCATTTATCTATAATGGAACTGAGGGCGCAACTTTTTCCGCCCCGATTGTGCGACAGGTAATTGATGCGTATTTTGAACTCAAACTGATTGACACACCCGTTCAACCATAAGTTAAATTCTTATGAAACAATTACGAAATATCTGGCAAAATTTTGATTTCTGGCTGTTCAGTGCAGTTCTGATCCTATCAATTTTAGGTATTGCATTGATTCGCAGCTCTATTGCTGGCAACCTTGAGCTTGTTGACCATCCACAGCGTCAAACGACTTTCCTGGCCATCAGTCTTGTTGTGCTTTTTGTTGTTGCCGCTGTTGATTACAAATACTGGATGACCTTGATACAGCCCATGTACCTGGTGACCATGGTGTTCTTGTTGTTTGTGTTCACTGCTGAAGCCAGGTTTGGTTCTGTTCGCTGGCTGGAAGTGGGACAAATTCTGATCCAGCCGGCGGAACTGGCAAAGATTGTAATTATTCTAACCCTGGCGAATTTTTTCGCTAAGCGTGATAATCGCATTCTGAAATTTTCAACGATATTGAGAAGTGCTGTACTCGTTGGCGGTTTGTTAATTTGGATTTTCCTTCAACCAAATTTAAGCACAACGATTGTGCTTTTGGTAATTTGGGCTGCTTTTTTGTGGATTACAGGAATCAGAGTTCGATACATTTTAATCGCCATTGGTTTGGTCTTATTTGTTTTGGTGATTGGCGCAATTACAGGATTTTCCTTCTTAGAAGATTATCAAAAATTACGCATAACAAATTTCTTGTTCCCGGACCCGAACGCCCGCTATGGTGAAACTTATAATGTTGACCAGGCATTAATCACCATAGGCACAGGTGGTTTGTTTGGCCAGGGTTACAACCAGTCCACACAGGTTCAATTAAGGTTTTTGAAAGTGAGGCACACAGATTTCATTTTCAGTGTGCTTGCTGCTGAATTTGGATTTGTTGGTACGGTGCTTGTCCTTCTTTTGCTGGTTGTGGTGATTGTTCGCTGTTTTAGAATCGCACAAAACGCAACGGATACCTTTGGGGCATTAATTGCTTATGGATTTGGTGTTTTGATATTCTTCCAATCGATTGTCAATATTGGTGTGAATATGAATGTCTTGCCTGTGACTGGCTTAACCTTACCCTTTGTAAGTTATGGAGGCAGCTCTTTGCTTTCTTTGATGCTGGGTATCGGTTTGGTCGAAAGTGTTGCTATGCGTTCGGAAAAACGAACAGAATAAATTATTTCCTACCTTGCCCGAACTCAATCACACGCCTGTTGTTGTATTAATAAAATTGGCAGTGAGATCCTTCTCAAGCATTTTTCAATTAACGATTGTTTCATGTCCTCGATTATGCGCGGCATGATAAACAAACCGATCTTGAGATCGAAAATTTTATCTAAAAACCGATCAAAAGACTCTGTTTTATATGCTTGAAAGGCGATATTTATTTGTTTTTCCACTGCCCATGATCTGATTTTCTTTTGAACACTTCTGTATTCTTCCGCAGAATCCTCATTGATCAGAATGTTGAGATTTTCACCTATGTTCAAAAGATCTCTTCCAGCTTCAAGGCTGACCCAGCCCACTGGTGAATTATCGAACATTACGAAAATTGGGTGCCCCAATTGATTATTTTCTTCAACTAGTAATAATGGCTTTTTCCCCTCTTTAATTACCATCTTTGCTGTAGAACCTAATCGGCGTTTTCTAAAGGGATTTGTTCCGCTCTTACCGATGACCAGAAGATCACAATTTTCTGCTTCCTGGTCAATGATTTGGTCAATATTACCGTGCAATATCTCAAATTCACCGTGCAGACCCGTCTGGTTGGTTAATTTATGAAAGGTTTGTGTGATCCAGCGTGATTGCACAACCATGCCTCGAGTAATCCCATCAGAGGAAATTTCACGTGTGATTGCCGTATACTCACCAACCTCCCTTAAAAACGGCATATTTGCGAGGTTCAATAATTTACTGTCATGAATAAACACACCTTTTAAGGATGCGTTGTAATGATGTGCCAATTCAACCGCAGCTTTAAGTGCAGAAAAGCTGTGGCTTGAGCTGTCGAGTGAGACAAGTATTCTTTCTACGCAAATGGGCTGAATATCATCAGTCACTATTTTCGCCTTTGTCTTTTCCAAATTGTGTCAACCTGTTTGCCAACTCTTCAAGTCGATCTTTTACCAAAGCATTGATTGTTCTTTCAGGATAATTGCCATTTTCATCTTTACTGCCTGCTGGTATGCCTGTCAGAATTTCAATACCCTCGTCGACATGTTCAACAGGGTAAATGTGAAATTTTCCTGCATCAACAGCATTGATGATATCCTGCCTTAACATCAGGTGTTTGACGTTGGCTTTTGGAATGATAACTCCCTGGTCTGAAGTCAGTCCCCGTTTTTCGCAGATATCGAAAAATCCTTCGATCTTTTCATTAACCCCGCCAATTGCCTGAACCTGTCCAAATTGATTGACCGATCCAGTGGCTGCAATGCTTTGTTTAATAGGCACGTCAGCAATACTGCTCAAAAGAGCGTAAAGCTCAGTTGATGAAGCACTGTCACCATCAACACCGCCGTAAGATTGTTCGAAGACCAGGCTTGCAGACAGGCTCAATGGGATGTCCTGGGCATATCGACCTCTGAGAAAGCCCTCCAAAATCAGAACCCCTTTTGAATGAATCGGTCCGCCCATTTCAACTTCTCGTTCAATATCGATGACCTGTCCTTTCCCAAGACTGACCTGGGAAGTTATCCGTGTTGGCTTACCGAACATGAAGGAACCTAATGAAAACACTGAAAGGCCATTGATTTGTCCGGTTACTTCGCCTTCAGTGCTGATCAAGTTGATATCTCGCAGGATTGATTCCTGCATTTTTTCTCTAAGCCGATCAGCCCTTTTTATTTGTGAGTCAATAGCTTTTTGCACGTCATCATATGTAACATGAAGGTGTTCGTTTTTCTTTGACCAGTAATCAGCCTCAACAATGAGTTCATGTAAATCCTGAACTTTTGTATTCAAGCGTTCTGTATCGTTTGCCAGGCGTGCGCTCTGTTCGATCAACCTGGCAACAGCCGTATTATTGAAGGGTTTTGTGTTTTCCTTTTCAATAATTGAAGCAATTAATTTCGCATAGAGATCTTGATTGTGGTTGTCCCATTCAATTTCTGTTTCAAAATCGGCCTCTACTTTGAATAGTTCGGAAAATTCCGGATCGTATTGCAGTAAGAGGTAATAAAGCAGTCGATCACCAACCAGGGCAATTTTCAAATTTAGTGGAATGGGTTCTGGTCTGAGTGAAACCGTTGAAATCAGGCTGAGCGCTTGTCCAATTGATTCAATCTCAATCTCTTTGGATTGCAGCGCTCTTTTTAATCCATCCCATGAATAGGGTTGAGATAATAATTTACGGGCATCAAGGACCAAATATCCGCCATTGGCTTTGTGCATTGCGCCGGCTTTTATCATCCTGAAATCCGTACTCAGGGTTCCCATTTGTGCATAATGTTCAACTCTACCGATAAGATTGGCGTAGGTGGGGTTGTTTTCAAAAACAACTGGCGCGCCTTGCAAATCCTTATTATCAACAATGACATTTACTTTAAATTGATCCATTAATGATGTCTGCCTATAGCTATGCTGTGATACTGCTTCGAGAAAACTGCTTGGTTCACCGCCGTTTCCTGATAAATAAGCGTCTGCGTTTTCTACAATTTGGTCCTGGATTTGTTCAATATGCTCAACAATTTCTTTATGTTCTTTATATTTATCAATGATTTCATTTATCAACCCACCAATGGCAAAATTTGCCATTTCTTTATTTAATTCTCTTATCTCATCCTGGGCTTCTCGCTGCCATATCGGCACCTGTTGAAGAATCTTTTGAAGCTGTTCTTGCAATCCCCCAATGTTTTGTTTAATTTCATCACGGTCATCTTCACTTAATTCGTTTACCTCATCTGCCGTAAGAACGCCTTCCTCATCCTTTGGCGCGAAGGTGATACCTGATGGCGTTTTGATCATGGCAAGGTCATGTTTATTTGCGTTTTCCTGTAATTGTGTAAATAATTCTGATTGTTTATCTTTAAAGGACTCA
The DNA here is from genome assembly GCA_029210815.1 of Candidatus Brevefilum sp. Taxonomy (GTDB): domain Bacteria; phylum Chloroflexota; class Anaerolineae; order Anaerolineales; family Anaerolineaceae; genus Brevifilum. The sequence goes on along the minus strand of JARGGB010000001.1, from coordinate 148,413 downwards.
AAAACTGTCTGCCTGCGGTTTTGATATTCTTCACTTTCAAAGGCAGCAGATAAGGCTGTTTGCATTTCATCAATCAGATTATTGATATCCTGTTGATATTGTGAACCTAATCCCGGGGGTAGTTCGATGGCATCAGGTTTGTCCGGATTTGCAAAATCGTTGACAAAAATCCAGTCAGAAGGGGTGGGGTCTGTTGTTGCTTTCTCTTCGAAAAAATTCTGGACAACTTCGCGTTTCCCCATACCAGTTGGACCCAAAACGAATATGTTGTATCCTGGATAGGCGATGTTCATACCAAATTCAATGGCTTCTGAAGCACGTTCCTGCCCAAAAATGCTCACAGTTTCTTTGATTTCATCGGTGGATGCGAAGCCAAGTTGGGAAGGATCACATTTTCGAAATAGTTCGCTGGGTTTCAACTCATTGAACGCGGTCATAAATTTTCTCCTTTTTCTCATTATCTAAATTTTACCTTGTGGCACTTTAAATTTAAACTTTCATGCGATTTGATAGTAGTTACTAAAAATGAATGCAAAAAATTGTGGTTTCCTCTTGATACTTTTAAGCGGATTTGGTAAAATATAGCCCAATTAAGTTATTGGGGGTTCGTCTAACGGCAGGACAGCAGACTCTGAATCTGTATATGGAGGTTCGAATCCTTCACCCCCAGCTAAAAAGCCCAGGAAATGGGCTTTTTTGATAAATATTCCAGCAATTATTTTTCAGCCGTGATCATTTTCAAAACGATATCATTCTCAAATTTAAAATTTTCTCCATCCGTGGTGTTCAGTTTGTCGTTAATTTTAATCAGGCCATCCTTATATTCTTTATCGCTTAACATTGCTAATTGTGAGCACGCATTTTTCTTAAGGAAAGCGTCTTGAAGAACATTTCTCCCAATTTTAGGATCGTGTATCATTTCGACATCTTCAATACCAAGAATTTTGAAGCCGGTTCGTAATAACCACTTTTCGAGCTGCGTTTGTGTTGGGAACCTCGTGATATCACGGTCGAAGGTGCCTTCAAAAAATTGGTAAACGTACCATTTGTTCCGACTATCTGCCGGGTCCATACCGATGATTGAGAGCTTGCCGTTTTCGGTTAACACGCGGTACGCTTCTTTAAGGAAGGCAATTTTCTTTGAAAAGTGGTGTACAGCATTGACAACAAAAATGAAATCGAATAAATTGTCTGAGAAAGGCAAATTTTCTGCCATGCCCTGGGTGAGGTGAATGCCATCGGGATGCTGCGATTTTTTAAGCATGTTGAAAGAGGAATCAATTCCGAAATATGAAATCTCTCGAATTGTTCTCAGGGCTTTTAGCCAATGGCTTGTACCACATCCAACCTCCAGAACCTTATGATGCCGTTCTTCGCTTAGAATGCGTCTGAGTGCCTTGAGCGTGCCCGGATACGCGTTCCCAGTGTATCGCTGGTTGTATGTGCTGGCAATTTCGTCGTAATTAGTGCGTTTTTTCATATTTCAGAATTACCGATTGGTTTAAGGTATAACTATTGTCAATTATAATTTCTGTTTAGACATTCTTGAGACACGTCAAATTATATGAAAAAGTATTATCTATTTATCACCGTATTTTTTTCAGGGATGACCGCCTTAGCTGTGGAGATGTCCGCATCCCGGTTGATTGGCAATGTTTACGGCAGCAGTAATCTGGTTTGGGCAAGTGTCATTGGATTGATATTGATTTATCTTGCCGTGGGTTACTGGGCTGGTGGGAAACTGGCGGATAAATTTCCGAATTTCCATTTCTTTTATCGGTTACTGATGTGGGCAAGCCTTGCCATCGCGCTGGTTCCCATGGCTTCTCGTCCAATTTTAAGGCTGACGGCGAATGCCTTTGACCGCTATCAGGTGGCAATTCTTGCTGGATCCTTTGTTACGATATTGATCCTCTTTATCGTTCCTGTGATATTGCTTGGCATGGTTTCACCATTTGCATTAAAACTTGCCTTGAGAGATAAGGATGAAGTCGGAAGGACTGCTGGCTTACTTTCAGCGATTTCAACCCTTGGCTCGTTTATCGGCACCTTTTTACCCGTATTAATTTTGGTTCCTCTAATTGGCACCTATCGCACCTTTCTATTCTTCAGCAGTGTATTAATGCTGATATCGACTATTGGATTCTTGATCTATGTTGGATTTACGAAATGGCTCAAATTTAGCTGGATGCCAGTTTTTTTAGTAATTTTGTGGATTTTCGGTGTGAGGGGGGCGGATAAGGCAACTGAAAATTTGATATATGAGACGGAGTCTTCTTATAATTACATCCAGGTGATCGAATCCGATGAATTTCGCTACTTGCGCTTGAATGATGGACAGGGCATGCATTCTGTTTATCATCCAACCCAATTGAATTATTATGGACCCTGGTCACAAGTGCTTGCTGCGCCTTATTTCAATGCTTATCCGCACTCGCCGAAGTCGGTTAAACGCATTGCCATTGTTGGTCTGGCAGCAGGTACAACAGCCAGGCAAGCCAATGCTGTTTATGAAAACATCGAAATTGATGGGTATGAAATTGACCCCAAGATTGTGGATGTTGGGGAGCGGTATTTTGAAATGGGGCAGTCCAATCTAAACATCTTTGTTCAGGACGGTCGCTGGGGGCTGGCACATTCTCCGTACAGCTATGACATTATCAGTGTTGATGCCTATCGACCGCCGTATATCCCCTGGCATATGACCACAATCGAATTTTTCGAGATTGTGCATCAGCATTTAACGGACGACGGTGTAATGGTAATTAACATTGGTAGAAGTCCTTTGGACAGGACACTGGTTAATGACCTTGGTACAACTGTTGAACAGGTTTTTGCCAGCACCTTTGTCATGGATATCCCCGAATCATTCAACACCATGCTTTTTGCAACCAAACAGCCTGGAAGTTGGGAGAATTTTCTTCAGAATTATGCGATATTGGCAGAGACCTCAAGTCCATCCTTGTTAATTGAAGCGATGACAATGACTTACTTGAATAAAATGCCGCCAATTGAATCCACACAGGTTTATACTGATGATCGTGCGCCAATTGAGTGGTTAACAAATAAGATTGTTGTTGATTTTGTCCTATCTGGTGGAGCGAAAGAGTTGCAATGAATGATCAAGCCTGGTATTTGAAAACCTCCAAATGGTTGATTTCGGGATTAACACCATTTGTGATCCTGATGATTTCTGTCAGGATATTAATTACGCCGCTTTTTGCCAAAATAGAATACAAGCTTCCGGGTTTCCCTGAAGACCCCTATGGATTTACAATGCAGGATCGCTTGCGGTGGTCCGAACCCTCGATACTTTATCTGGTAAATAATGAAGATATTGATTACCTGGAAGCGCTTGCATTTGATGATGGTGAACCCATCTTTACTGACAGGGAGTTAAGTCACATGGTAGATGTTAAGGGGGTTGTTACGGGTATGCGGGTGGCTTTGGCGATATTTTTGATTATTTTGGTTATTTGTGTTTGGGTGTTGCTAAAAAATAAGCGCCGGGATTTATTAATTTCAGCTTTTAATATGGGTGGGTGGGGGCTTTTCGGCCTGATTGCTGCAATTTTGCTGCTGGTTGCAATCAGTTTCAATCAATTGTTCACCTGGTTCCATCAAATCTTTTTTTCGGATGGAACATGGCAGTTTTACACGTCTGACACCTTAATTCGATTGTTCCCAATGCGGTTTTGGAGGGACGCTTTTATCTTTGTTGGGGTATTGAGTTTGATTTTGGGTGGTATATTGATATTAATTACCAGGATGAATCAAAATTTTAGAATTGAAAAATCGTAGATATTTTTTCTAAATCTTTACTTAAAAGAAAAGGCGATCCAAGCGGATCGCCTTTGTTATAGAAAATGTAAATATTATCGAATTGCGACCGGATTATCTGGATCTGCAACTGGATCAAAGATATGCATATTATCCATGTTGAAGGTGACTGTCATTTTATCGCCCATTCCAACGCGTGTACGGGGATCTACGCGGGCAACGAAGTTGTGGTCACCGCTGACGAGGTAAAGGAAGATCTCATTACCCATCAACTCGGTGACGTCCACATCTACTTCAACCTCTTCCGCAATGATGGAAGGCGGTGCATATTCAGGGTTGTGAATATCTTCAGGTCGGATACCGAATATAATCTCCTGACCCACCAATCTTTCGTAAAGCTCTTTACGATTTTCTGGAACTTTGACTCTGAAGCTTCCAAGGTCAATGATCATGTCATCACCTTCTTTGATGAATTTTCCGTTGAAGAAGTTCATCGATGGGGAGCCAATGAAACCGGCTACGAACATATTGTCAGGGTAGTCATACAGTTGCTGCGGTGTGTCAACCTGCTGTAATATGCCTTTGTTGATCACGGCAATCCTGGTAGCCATGGTCATAGCCTCAGTCTGGTCGTGGGTCACATAGATAAATGTGGTGTTGAGACGTTGATGCAGTTTGCTGATTTGAGCACGGGTCTGAACGCGTAATTTTGCATCCAGGTTTGAAAGAGGTTCATCAAAGAGGAACACTTTTGGCTCGCGAACGATAGCACGACCAAGCGCAACACGCTGTCGTTGACCACCTGAGAGTTCCCTTGGTTTACGCTGCAATAATTGGCCAATGCCAAGAATTTCTGCTGCGTCTTCCACACGTTTCTGAATCTCCTCTTTTGGGAGTTTCCTCAGCTTAAGACCAAATGCCATATTGTCATAAACTGTCATGTGGGGGTAGAGGGCGTAGCTCTGGAATACCATTGCGATATCCCGGTCTTTTGGTGCTACGTCGTTGACGACCTGGTCGCCAATCCTAACTTCACCGTCGGTGATATCTTCCAATCCAGCGAGACAACGTAAAGCTGTTGTTTTACCGCAGCCGGATGGTCCGACGAGCACAAGAAATTCCCTGTCTTCAATATCCAGGTTAACATCATTGAGCGCGACGAAATCACCAAACTTCTTCCATACATGATCGTACGTTACACTTGCCATAATTTTGTTCCTCCTATCTAAAAAGTTTAGTGAGAAAATTATACCATGATTAAAAACGATTTTTCGAAAAGTCAAGGGGGAAATTGGAAGAAATTTTGTTTAATCATTGGAGTAAATTGGTCAACTTTAATTTATTAAACAAAAAAGCACCAGCAAAAAGACCTGCTGGTGCTGAATTTGAGATTTGCTTTGTTATCGGCGTTTCTTTTCAAGAATGTTGGTTCGCAGATTGTTAAGTCGTTTCATCGCGTTATTGTGCCCATAACCGAAATAATCGTGGAGCAGCGTATATTCAGAATAAAGTCGATTGTATGTTTTCTTGTCATTATTATTTGGTACAAAGCTTTTGGTTGATAGTTGTGCCATTTTTTTACTTGCTTCTTGAATATTCCCATATCCACCCCGAGCTTCCCCTGCGGCTACGGCAGCATACATTGCCGCACCCAAGGCTGAGGTGTATGGGCTTTTCGCAACTTTAATTTCAGTTCTGGTGACGTTTGCCAAGATATTTAGCAAGAGTTTATTTGTGGTTGGTTTTCCACCTGTCACAATAATTTCATTGATCGGTACACCGCTCGCAATGAACGTTTCAAAAATCTTACGAGTTCCAAAAGTCGTCGCTTCAAGAAGTGCACGATAGACTTCCTCAGGCTTTGTTTTCATTGAATACCCGAGGATCAAACCGGAGAGGTCTTCGTCAACAAGGATGCTGCGGTTACCGTGCCACCAATCCAAAGCCACTAAACCTGATTCCGCTGGTTTTAAAGCTGCGGCTTTCTCTTCAAGAAGCTGGAAAATACTGATTTTTTTCTGACGTGCCTCTTTTGAGTAATGCTCAGGTACCGCATTCTTTATAAACCATGAAAAGTGGTCGCCGCTCCCAGCCTGGCGCGCTTCATAAGCAAATAATCCTGGGACAATGCCGTCTTCAACCATACCGCACATACCCGGAACACGGTATTCTTTTTTCGATAAAATCATGTGACGAAAATCGGAATCCATAATAATTGCCATATTCCCGGGTTCAACCACGGTAGCGGCTGGAACTGCTGCGTGACTGCTCAAAACCCCTGTTGAAACAGGAATTCCAGGGTCAAGTTTCATCCATTGTGCAGCTTCTTCAGTTAGTTCGCCAGCCTGTTGACCCAGGGAAGAGATTTCCCGGCTCATTTTTTCGTCGACGATATTCGCCAAATCATGGTCCATCGCGCTGAAAAAAGTCTCCAGGGGAAACCCCTCACTTTTGGACCAAAGTGCTTTATAACCTGCTGAGCACAAATTGCGGGTTTCAACGCCTGTGAGCTGCCAAACAATCCAATCTGATGCTTCAATTAATTTTTCGGCAGCATTGTAAATTGATGAAGAATCGTCATATAATTCCCAAACTTTTGGGAAGAACCATTGATGATTTAATTTTCCACCATAACGATCCAGAAAGGTTTCGAATCGGTCTGTTGCTAACTGTGTGAGCCTGTCTGCTTTTTCTTTTGCAGATTGATGATAAACATGTTTTGGCCAGGCATGCGGTTCTTGGGCGTAATCATCGATAAGTGCTAAGGGTGTGCCATCAGCCGTTACTGGGATAAGCGTAGATCCTACAAAAGAAGTTCCAATGCCAATAACTTGAGAGGCTTCGATTTGACTTTCTTTGAGAAGCTTGGGAACGGTTCGTTTGAGTGCATTAATATAATCTTGTGGATGCTGCAATGCCCATCCTTCGTCCAATTCAATATCTGTGCCAGGTAATTTTTCTGTAATAATTCCATGGTAGTACGAATATGTGCTTGTCGCAGCCAAACTTCCATTACTGACATCTACAAGGATCGCCCTAACAGTTTCAGCACCAAAATTGATACCTATTGTGAATTTTTTCTTTGCGCTCAATTATTCTCTCCTGTTTAGAACTGTCTATTCTAATAAATTCGATTTCTAATTATGTAAGAGACCTGCACCAGCTGCAAGTTCCTGCATTTCCTGGGTGATTTTTCTTTTTCTTTCTGAATTTATGATTCTACGCAATTCTTCGATGATTTCCTCTGCATTATCTTTTGCTTCTTGCATTAGATTAAATCTCGCTGCGTGTTCTGCAGCAGCTGATTTTAAAGTCATCTTATAAAAGCTTGCAGCAATATGATGCTGAATGATTGTTGAATAAATGCCTGTTGGGTCGGTTTCTATGATGGGTGGCGGCCAACGTTGTGACTTTTGCTCTTGATTAGCTTCATTGCGTTGAAATTCATACGGAAGCAGTTTAGATGATGAGAACTGGTATTGTCCGCTCTTTTCACTCTGGTTGAATAAAACAAAAAATTGATTGAAGGCATATGCCTCGTATTGTTCAACCCACTTTTGAGTTGTGAGGTAGGCTTTTTGGTAGGTCATCAGATCAGATGCTGACATTGGTTGTCGCCAGGAAATATCAATTTTCATTTGTTCAAGCTTGCGTATTAATCTTGATCCCATTGCCCAAATTTGATAAGAAGGGAGGTCCGCTTCTTTTAACCAGCTTATTGATTGTTCAATAAGCGCTTCATTGAATTTGCCGCATAAACCCCGTTCTGTCCCGATCAACAAAATGATTGTGTCAGTTATCTTTTGGTCTTTTTCTTTACTTTCTCTGGCTTTTGAAGTTTTCTTGTTGATATAAGGAAGGATTTCAGTAATGATGTGATTATAGTTGTCTTCATAAGCGTTCATTTTGTCAATTTTGTTCAGTGCCAATTGCCATGTACCCATTGACATGGTCCTGAGTGCCCCAAGCAAGGGTTCAATGGTGGAAATATTCTCAAGGCGAGATTTTGCGCGTTCAAAATTTTGTGACATCAAAACTCTTAAAAGGTCTCAATCCGGTTTATATCCCAGATAAACGCAATTGCACCGCCTAAATCGGCAACGACCGGCGCTGATCCTATCGTGTCCTTATCCTGGGAGTCCAGGGTGCTCATTTCAACCTGTGTACGGCAGCTGCTTTTGATGATTTCCAACACTTCTTCTAATTCGTCCTTATGGACTGCAATAAAAAGTGAGTATTGGCTTTGCCTGAGCATGCCTCCTTTTGTGTGGGCATATGTTGCTGTATGTCCTCGATTGATTAAAGCGTCAAGAACATCTTCTGCGTTGCTGGATGGTACGACAGCCATTACCATTTTCATGATGCTGCACCTTTCTTCTCAACCCATTCCTCATTGAAGTCGGTTAATGCTCTTTCCAGGTCTTTCGTGATTTCATCTGTCAGGGCACCCTCTCTGTCGATATCGTTCAATAGTTTACTTTCTCTTGCATGAAAGTAGTTTTTTAATTCATCTTGATAAGCGTCCAGAAGAGGTAGCGGAATGTCATAGAGATACCCATTTGTCAAACCAAACAAAAGCACAACTGTAAGGGGGAAGGTAAGGGGCTGATTGGGTTTTTGCTTAAGAATATTTAAAATGCGCTTCCCTTTTTCAATTTGTTGTCTTGTTGCCTGGTCAACCTCAGTGCCAAACCTGGTGAAATGTTCAACTTCTTCATATTGAGATAATTCAAGTTTTAAATTTCCAACCAGTTTTCGAACAGCCTGTCTTTGTGCTGCACCACCGACACGTGATACCGAGCGACCGATATCAACCGCAGGTTTTTGTCCCTGGTTGAAAAGATCGGCATCCAGCATTAACTGCCCATCGGTAATAGAAATCAAGTTGGTAGGAATGTAATCCGATAAATTCCCATTTTGGGTTGTCGCAATTGGTAAGGCAGTAATTGACCCGCCTTTATTTTCCTCATTTAGTTTGCAAGCCCGTTCAAGCAACCTTGAGTGAATGTAAAATATGTCCCCAGGATAAGCCTCTCGTCCTGGCGGCCGCCGCAGGAGCAAGCTTAATTCGCGATATGAATCAGCATGTTTGCTTAGATCGTCGAAAATTATCAAGACATCCAGCCCCTGGTCCAGGAAGAATTCTGCCATGGTCATACCTGTGTAAGGGGCAAGATAGCGTAATGCAGGTTGATCATCCGGACCGCTGATGACAAATGAGGTGTACGATAGGGCATCATGTTTTTTGAGCGTTTCTATTATGGCGAGGGTACTGGATTTCTTTTGACCAATCGCAACATAGATACATCGAACATCGGAGTCTTTCTGGCTGATGATCGCATCGACGGCTAATGTGGTTTTCCCGGTTTGACGATCTCCAAGAATGAGCTCTCTTTGTCCACGACCAATCGGGAATAAAGTATCAATAATTTTCGTGCCGGTGAACATGGATTCATTGACAGGCGCTCGCTTGATCACCCCGGGTGCAATGCGTGATAAATACCGATATTCACTTGCTTCAATGGGTTCGTCAGTGTCAAGAGGGTTACCCAATGGATCAATGATGCGCCCCAGCAGTTGTGAGCCAACAGGAACTTTTAATCGATTGCCTGTTGCCTGAACCAGGTCTCCACCACGGATGTCATTTTCACTTCCCAGCATGATCAGATCAACCCGTTTTTTATCGAGGTTCAATGCCATGCCTTCAACGCCGGTTGGAAATACGACAATTTCATCGATGCTGACGTTAGGCAGCCCGGATACGGTGGCAACCCCATTACCAATATGATGAACTGTACCTACATCTCTAAAACGAACACGCGTTGAAATTTGTTTGGATTGCTGCGAAAGTTTGTCAACCGTTTCCTTGAATCTTTTTTGTGGTTTAAGTTCTCGGTCAAGGTCGACATTTTTTTTCACCATCGCCAGGAAATCCTCTTTACTGACAGATAATTTCATTCGCGATGAAATTTTTTCGGAGATATCTCCAAATTGCTCTTCGGGTAAGCTGAAGTTCTCTTTATCCATCCTGGGTATCCACGCTCTCTTCCAGGGCTTCGATAACTTCAGATTTTAATTCAGCCAATTCTGTGGCAAGGTTATTTTCAACGACGAGATCACCCATCCTGATTCTAATCCCCGCAATTAGCTCTGGATTTATTTCGATTTCCATGTTCACGTTTCTGTCAGCAAGCGCACTGAAGGTGCGAACAAGTGCGCGTTGTTGTTCAGGCGCGAGCTCTTTGGCGGATACAACATGAACAGTTGGCGTTCTTTCAGCAAGAGAGTCTCTGATTGTTCTGACCTGGGGCATGTCACTTTTGCCCATATCCCATATCTCTTTATTTAATTCATCGATCAACATCTCATGCGTTTTTTCAGGCGTTGTTTTGGAAAGTACCTGGCTGCTAATACTTAAGATAGTTTGGACAAGTTCTTGTTCTAACTCTTCCATTTCCAATCTTTGACGTTTTTCTGCTTCGTTTTCTGCGTCTCTGATAATTCTCTCAGCTTCTTTTTGGGTTTCCTGCAGCAAAGCTTGACTTTCCGCCTGTGCTTTTTGATAAGCCTCCTCAAGACGAGATTCAATTTCTTTATCGATACTCGCCAGTCGATCTTCAATTCTTGCTAATTTCTCCTCAGCTTCGTGTTCTTTTGCCTTTGCATTGGATAACATTTCTTCCTTTTCCTTAGAACGCGTTTCAATGCGTTTGACGGTCGGTTTGAAAAGCAAAAAGTAAAGCGCGACAGCAGTAATCAGGAAATTTATTATTTCGGCCAGAATTGTTGTAAGTTCAATATCCAGCATCTAAAATCTCCTTATTCTTAAAAGAATCGATCGAGCAAGGGGTTTGCAAAAATTAATATCAATATAACAAGAAGGACGTAAATTGCTGTTGATTCGAGCAAAGCCATTGAAATAAGCAAAGTTGTGCGCAGATCATTAGCAGCATCCGGTTGGCGTGTAATTCCTTCCAACGCCTTCTTTACTGCAATTCCCTCCATGATAGCCGGTACAATTGCGCCAAGAACCATTCCACCTGTTGCGACAATAATTGTCAGAACAGTGATGAGGGTTGAAGAATCAAGTTGCCACATAATTTTTTTATTCCTTTCATATTTAATTTTAGCTTTTTGAAAGCTCTTGTTTGAGTTGTCGTCGTTCTTCTTCCATCTCTTCAACTTCTATGGCGGAAGCAACGTAAAGTGATGCTAAAACCAGGAAGATGTAAGCTTGGAGTACACCTGTAAGCATGCCCAAAGCCGCCAAAGGCAGGGGAACAAGAAATGGGATCAATGAAAATACGATCGCAACGATTAAGTCCGTGCTGAGAATATTGCCAAAAAGACGAATTGCCAGTGACAAGGTGCGGGAGAATTGACTGACAATTTCCAAGGGTAAAATGAAAACAGGATTTGCGAAATCTTTCAAATACTTCCAAAGACCTTTTTCTCGAATGCCATAGAAGTGGACAGCAAAGAAAACGACAACAGAAAGCGCAATTGTGGTATTGATATTGGCTGTTGGTGAAACCATTAGTGGGAATATGCTGAATATGTTTGCCAGGACAAGGAATATTGCCAGGGTCCCCAGGATTGTTAAGTATTTTGACACATTGATATCTTCGGGCATCACAGAGCTGACAATGTTATTGATCATTTCAACGATCATTTCACCGGCTGTTGGTTTGTATTTCCGAATAAGAAATGCGGCGATGATTATAATCCCCATCATGACCCATGTTGAAACAACCGTATCCGTAATCGGTAATCCAAAAAGATAGAAAACAACTTGCGGCGCTATCGCCTCCATCATAAATCCTTTGTTTTAGTGACTCTTCTCATTTTCTGCTTCAAATCTTTTTTGCCAGATCAACAAAATTAATAGTCTTGATGCCATAAATGATGAAAAAACAATTAATAATGCATAAATTGAATAAAATCCCGCAGCAATAAAGATCAGCGCGATGAAAACCAGCCGGATGATTGTTCCACCCATGATCAACCATTTGCTGCTGTGAGGTTTCTCGGGGTGGATAGCCATAACAGACCACCACTGAGATTTTAAGAAAAACACAGCTGTTCCAGCGCCGAGGATGATCCACAATGGTATGGTGAGATTATCCATTATGAATGTTCCCCCTTTTTGAATTTGCGATTTGACAATTTGGTTCGCAGTAATTCTAAACGGATATACTTATAAAGGTTGTAATACCCAACAAAGATACCAATGATTAATAATAAGAATGTATATGTATATCCTGAACCAGGCATTTTGCTGTCAATGTGATATCCAAGTAAAACACCGCCAAAGATTGGCAAAGCGAGCTCCCACCCAAGGGTTGTAAGAGAGACACTGCCTGTTGATTTTTTTGGTTTTTTACTCTTAGTCTCTAAAGAAGTCATAAAATTTTTAAATTTCTGCATCCTGGTTCAAGTTTATTTTTTCTATCAGTGATCCTATTAAGCGATCATAATCCGATTCAATTTTTTCAGTAATTTCAAGTGGTGTTGCTGAAACTTTTCCAGGTGTGAGGATGATCACAAGACCGTCCTTGATGTCCAATACGCCGGCATGCAATTCAATTTGACTTTCACCCTCAGCTGATCGAAATCGTACTTGCCCTTGTGCTGTTTCTGCGATCAGCGGCGCGTGCCCGGGCTTGATCCCAATAGGACAATCGTCGGCAAGTGGTATGTTGACAGAGAAGAGGGAATCCGCTTCGAGGATAGTCCCTTCCGGACTTAGGATTTTCAGACTCAAAAGCCTTTCTCTGCTCATGATGAAATATCCTCCATGATCTGTCTTGCCTTTTCCATCGCGTCATCAATTGTTCCAACCATGTAAAATGCCTGCTCCGGAATCGAATCATGTCTTCCTTCCAGAATTTCTTTAAAGCCTCGGATTGTTTCTTCCAGTGGAACAAATTTGCCTGGATTATCCGTGAATTCTTCTGCTGCAAAAAAGGGTTGAGATAAAAAGCGCTGAAGTCTTCTTGCCCTGATGACTGTCTTCTGATCTCTCTCACTCAATTCTTCCATACCCAATATTGCAATGACGTCCTGCAAATCCTCATACCGGGAGAGTGTCGATTTAACTTCCATTGCAACATCGTAATGCTCCTGGCCAACTATGTGCGGCGCTAACATCGACGAGGAAGAGTTTAGGGGATCAATCGAAGGGTAAATGCCGAGATCGACAAGACGTCTTGACAGCACCGTTGACGCATCTAAATGTGCAAAGGTTGCTGTCACTGCAGGATCTGTAAGGTCATCCGCAGGAACGTATACAGCCTGCACGGATGTAACACTCCCTGCGGAGGTTGTTGTAATGCGTTCTTGAAGGGCACCCATCTCCGATTCCAGCGTGGGTTGATAGCCTACTTCACTGGGAAGCCGCCCGAGGAGTGCTGAAACTTCTGAACCCGCCTGAATGTAACGGAAAATATTGTCAATAAATACAAGAACTGGCCGGCTTTCGTAATCCCTGAAGTATTCAGCCATCGTGAGGGCAGTCAGTGGTGTGCGCAGTCGGGCGCCTGGAGGTTCATTCATTTGTCCGAAAACGAGGACGGATGAGTTCATCACTTCTCGCCGATTTAATTCAAGATATAGGTCATTCCCTTCTCGGCTTCTTTCTCCAACGCCGGCAAAAACAACATAACCTGCATATTTTTTAGTTGCATTTCTCATCAGCTCAATGATCAGGATCGTTTTCCCGACGCCTGCACCACCAAAGAGCCCAATTTTTCCACCTCTTGGATAAGGTGTTAGCAAATCAATGGATTTGATCCCTGTAATAAATGGGGCGGTTACTACTCGTTGATCACGAAGAGGGGGAGATGCAACATGGATTGGGTGGGTGCGAACATCTTCAGAAAGCTCGCCTTTATCATCAATGGGCTCACCAAGAACATTAAACATGCGACCTAAAGTTTCTTTCCCAACCGGAACCTTGATTGGGCCTCCGGTATCCTCAACCATTAATCCGCGCTGCAGACCTGCAGTTGAGCCCATTGCTACGGTCCGGACTGTGTTTGCGTCAATGTGTTCCTGAACCTCCAGGATCAAGTCCTTTTGATGTCCTTTGGTAACTCGGAGTGCATTGTGGATGCTTGGTAAGTCACCAGTTTCAAACTCAACATCGACAACAACACCCATAGCTCGAACAATGATGCCGCGATTAAGGTTTTCAAGGATTATTGTTTTCAAAAATGGTCCCTCGTATGTTTACAACTTATACTGTTTAAGAGCAATGTAAAATGAAATTAAGAGCAGCCTTAATTATCCATAAAGCAGGATTACTTGTCAAATCATCATTCTTTATAAGCATGCTAATTAAACCGTTGAATACAGGCTTATAAATCGTGACAGATAAGCCTGTATGCCTTTTCGGTTATTGAATTTGTTATAAGATTTTAATATCTTTATTGCTTTCCCAAAGCCCGTGAATATTGCAATAGGACATCGCTATCAGGGTTCCAGGTTCCTTAATCTTTACTGCTACTTTGACTTTTGGTTCCGTGTAGAGCGGTCCTTGATTTGCACCTTTTATCGATTGCCCATGGCCTGAGAAATCAAATTTTCCTACTTCAAAAGGAAATTTCCCACTTTCTGGTTTGAAGAATAACGAAATCCATGCAATATGATGCTCCGTCGTATTTGGATGTGGAATTTCTTTTCCAATTGTCAGTGAAACATGGAATTCTTCATCCGCTTTGACGGAATCCGGGCATTCAATTACCGGTGCGTGTTTTTCGCTTTTCCAATCTGCAGTCTGGAGATAGTCACCTAATGACATTTTTCATCCTTTCAAATATTGTGGTTTCCTCGTTACTAATAATACCCAAGTATGGCTAACAATTCAAAAATGATCCTCATTAATCAATTTCCTCAAATTCTTCTTTCCCTAACCCACAATCAGGGCAAACCCAATCGTCTGGCAAATCCTCGAATGGGGTTCCCGGCTCGATCCCGCCCATTGGATCGCCTTCTGCGGGATCATAGATATACCCACATGCGATACATTCGTAAGATGACATTTGTTAACTCCTTTATCATTCGCAACTAATTATTTGTTGAGATTTCTGTTGGATATACTAAATTCCTCTTTGGATACCAACCGATACGTCCGTCTTCATCCTGGACTTTGACCCAAATCAATCCTTCATAAGTCAAAGATTCATGCAGGTCAAGCAGGACAGAATATTCCGCTAATCTTGCGATCTCAGGTCCCCCGGGTTCCTGATAAAGATAATAATAAGGGGGGAATTCGCCTGCACTGATAACGATTGCTGCAATTGGTGTTGCTGTTGCTTGTATGGGTGTGATTGTTGCCGTTGGTGTAGACGTTGCAGGTAAGGGTGTTTGTGTCGGCGGCATTGAAGTTTGTGTTGATGTCGGTGTGTAAGTTGGGCTTGGTCCAGGGGTTGGGGTTAATGTTATTGTTGGAGATAGCGTTTGGGTTGGAGGAACCATGGGATCAAAAGTTTCCGACCTAATATGATCCACTTTCAAGGACACGGGTTTATCAAGCCTTGCGACGAGAATCTCCTGTAAGCTAACGACCTGGTTATATGTCAACGGCGAATTGGATCGCACTGTGATATCAAGCTTAATTTCCTTTTCTGACCGAAAAATAGTCAGTTCCACAAGTTCAGCATTCTGAATTTCTGAAAATTCAGTTTCAATTAAGTTGTTGATTAAGCGATTTTCCTGTGCATTAGATACCAAACTGATGCCTACGATGGTAAGCGGAATTAACAGTAAAGCTGTGAGAAGTGCCGCCACAAGGAGGCTCCTGGGTATCTTATTGTTATTATTTTGAAATCTTGGCACAAAGCCTTCCAGGAAGAAGACAAGTATTGCTGCAAAAGCAATTGTGATTGCGTTTGTCAGGAACAGAAGCGCTGCACCGCCTGCGATTTCCCAACGACCAAGGGCAATTCCAATCCCAATTGTTGAAAGAGGTGGCATTAAGGCAGTTGCGATGGCAACACCAGGCAAAGCTGCAGAGAGCTGTGGCTGTGATAATGAATAAGCCGCTGCTAATCCACCTGCCAGGGCTATCATCAAGTCATTGGGCGTAGGTTGTGTGCGTGCTAAAACTTCTCCAGGAATATCAAGAAGTGAGGGGACAAAAGGCAGATAAATATTAAATAGGGTAATGAGTGTGGCAAGTAATATGGAAAGCAAGGCACCCCTGATCAGCGCAGCAGCTGAATCACGGGTGAGGGCAGCGTCCGCTGTGATTGACCCCAAACCTACCCCAAGTATTGGAGACATGAGCGGTGCGACAAGCATTGCACCGATGATGACTGCGGGAGAATCGTTGATTAAACCGATTGTTGCAATTGCCCCGGAAAGGATCACAAGGAAAAAATAATCAAAACCTGGTGTCGCAGCCTGACGGATGTATTCAACAATCTCGGTCCGCCGCTTAAAATCGAGGGGTTTAATGTACTGCGACAACCAGGTCTGAAGTCGATTTTCTTGGTCCATGGCATCAATTTTACTTGAAATTCATGAGTTCAACCATTCAATGATATGGTCAATCTGTGATCATCATCCACAAGAATTGGTGTGGTTTTAAATCAAAACTTTGTTTTTCCTTAGTGATTGGATCCAGCTTTCCTTCCTCAAGAAGGTTGATTGATTGTTTTCCAGAGAAATTTGAAAGGTCAAGCGTAAGATCCTTTTTTTCTCCGGTGAGATTATGAATACATATCACGGTTTGATCTTCAAGGGTTCGTTGAATGACAAGAAATGCTGTTTGGTCCTGGGCGAGGAACTCAAAATCGCCAACAGCAAAAATCGGGTGCGATTTACGAACCGAAATCAGATGCTTCATTTTGTTTAATAATGAATCGGGATCCTGGCGTTGTGAAGCGACGTTGACCTCTTTATAGGAATATTCTGCAGAATCAATAACAGACGCATAAAGGTCTTCAGGATTTGCTTTTGAAAACCCGGCGTTGATACTGTCGTCCCACTGCATTGGTGTTCGGACGCCGTTACGATCAAACAACCAGATATTGTCTCCCATTCCGATTTCATCCCCGTAGTAGATGATGGGTGCACCAGGGAGGGCATACAACAAGGCATTCGCCAGCAGTATTTTTTGGTGGTCGTTATCGAGGAGTGGCGCAAGGCGGCGTCGAATACCCAGGTTAAGACGCATTCGTGGATCCGGTGCGTATTCAGACCACATCCATTGCCGTTCATCCTCGGTTACCATTTCAAGGGTGAGCTCGTCATGGTTTCGAAGGAAAATGCACCACTGGGTGTTTTCTGGGATCTCTGGGGTTTGCGACATGATCCAATGAATGGGGCTGGCATCGCCATTTCGCATAGCCATATATATGCGAGGCATCACAGGGAAATGAAATCCCATATGGAATTCATCGCCTTCACCAAAATAAGGCCTGACATCCATTGGCCATTGATTAGCTTCGGCTAATAAAATTTTATCTTCATATTTTTCGTCAAGGTGCTGTCGAAATTGCTTCAAAATCTCGTGTGTTTCAGGCAAATTCTCGCAGTTGGTCCCTTCTCTTTCGATCAAGTAGGGGACTGCATCTGCCCGGAAACCATCGATGCCCATATCAAGCCAAAAATCCATGACGTTCATCATCTCTTTGACCACTCCCGGGTTGTCATAATTCAAGTCAGGCTGCGTTGAATAAAAACGATGCCAAAAATACATACCGGCAACTTCATCGTAGGTCCAGTTTGATTCTTCGGTATCTAAGAAGATGATCCGGGCGTCCTCATATTTTTCATCTGTTTCTGACCAGACATAATAATCGCGATATTTAGAATTGGGGTCAGAACGTGATTTCTGAAACCATGGATGCTGGTCAGAAGTGTGATTCAGGACCAGATCCGCGATGACCTTTAATCCCCGTTTATGCGCTTCTTCGATCAGTGTCTTAAAGTCATCAATGGTGCCATAATCCGGGTGAACGCTGTAATAATCTGCAATATCATAACCATCATCTTTTAAGGGTGAGGGGTAGATTGGAAGAATCCAGATGCAATCGACACCCAGGTCTTTTATATAATCAAGTTTGCTGATCAGACCGGGGATATCCCCTTTTCCATCGCCGTTGGAATCACAATAAGCCCGGATATGAACCTCGTAAAACAAGGCATCCATGTACCAGTGCAATTTATTTTTTGTCATTTTTCCTCCTCGTAAATCCTTTTATTTAGATTTGATATGGTTCTTGCATTCACCTTTATATTTTGATGGTCTTAAAGTAGTTTTTTATCAATATCCACAACATACTGACCAAATTCCCAATACCTCGCGCTTTTGATATGCTTAAGTAGGTTTGTGTGGTGTTTTTTGGGATTTTTGGTTGTTCCAAATCTGGTTTAAGTACCAATTTTTGGGACTCGCTTGGACAAACAGTAATGCATAATCCACAGCCGATACAGCGCGTTTGATCAAATTCGATCTCGCTACTACCGTTCATGGTCAATGCTGCCATTGGACAGATTTCAGCACAAGCACTACAGGCTATGCAATAAGCAGGATTATGTTCGGCGAAATATGGATTTGCAACGAGCGCGCCAGGATTTGGATGGTTTTTTATATTACTTAACACCCCGCAGCAGCAGCTGCAGCAAGCGCATAGAAAGATTGGATCTTGAGAATTAGATGGCTGCAATACCAGTCCAGCTTCTCGGGCTTGTTTGAGGATGCCCTGCGCTTCTTCCATTGAAATCATCCTGCCTTTGCCAGTTTTCACGGTGTTACTTGCTGCACTATCAAACATCATGCAAGTTTCCATTGGCTTACCGCACCCCTTATCAAGTATCTCCTTCTCCTGACGACAGACGCAATTGCGTACTGCGAAATCTGTTTTCGATTGCAGAATGGCTTCAACTTGCATATAGGGTAAAACTTCAGGGGTGACAGGAATGGCTTCCATTACTGGAATCGTCCGTATTTGCGGCTGCTTTTTCCAAGGACCCTTATCAAAATAAATGGGTGCATAGGCTTCAAACAAGTTTACCAACTCGGCATCAAGGCGATTGACCTGATCCTCATAAAAACCGACAACAAATTGGCTGATAGAGTAAACCGGTGGTTTTCCTTCTGGATAAGACCCCGAAATCAAACCCTTTTGAACCATGCGCTCCAGCAGCTTCGAAGCGTAGTCCTGTTCCAATCCGGCTTTATAGGCTATGACCGAAACTGGCTCATCAAGGATCATGAGGTGCAAAGCTAATTCGGCTTCTTCTTCAGTAAAAAGTTTTCGCAGGATTTGCAGCTCTAATCCGTCTTCAGTTGTTGGGTAGCCGGCTGGAAGCGTATCCAGGTAGCTGGCTAAGCGCTCATAAATATCTAACATGCTTTGTTATCTTTTCGATTTTTTCTCTAAACTTGTCATCAGAATCAAGTATAGCTTTATCCAAAATCCGCGACAAGGTTTGGCCGGTTCACCTGTCGGTATTTTTCAGCAGCACAATTTTCTCTGCATTCATCTTTATATTTTTCCGTTCAGAATCGCGTTCGATCACACCTTCAATGATAAATGGACCGATTTCTTGAAGTACGAGATGGTTTTGCCGATATAGATAAGGAGAAATCAATATTTGAAGAGACCCCTCTAAATCCTCCAGAGTCAGGACTGCTATTGTTTGTTTGGACTTTGTTCGAAATCTGCGATACGTTTGACGCATTCCTGCGATCTTAACTTTTTCACCAACGCTTTTTTCTGCTTCTATGGTAGAAATTGCACCAGAAGATTGAATTTCGCCTGCAAATTGTTCCAACGGAGAGGAAGCCAGGCTTGCACCAAGAATTTCTAATTGTGCTTTATATTTTTTTTCAGCATCCCAATCCTCGATTTGTTTTCTTTCGGAAAATAATAATAATTGTCCAGCAGGATGTTTGTGTGAAATCCTTTCCAGGGCTTCCGGAATGTTAACCAAACCCTCAAGAGCATCACACATGATCAGGTTTTCAGCTTCCTTTTTATGCGGGTCCACCCGAATTATAAAATCCTCAAGTGAATGGAAAGGTCGATTTTTAATGATTGAATCAATCGTTTTCTGAGTCAGATCCCTGACCTGGTCCAAGCCCATATAAAGCTTTGGTCTTCCATTGGGATAGGCAACTTTAAAGCGGTGGTTAGAATGGTTGATGTGAGGTGGTGAAACCGATAAGCCTAGCCTTCGTGTTTCCATTAAGTAAACCCGTTGAGAATAATATCCCCCACCATAACTGAGGACCGCAGCCATAAATTCTGCAGGGAAGTGAGTTTTGCACCAGGCTGCGTTCCAGGCAAGCCTTGCATAGGAGGCAGCATGGGCTTTGGGAAATCCGTACCCTGCGAAGGCTGACATCATATCCCAGATTCTTTCCCCAATTTCAATACTTACGCCTTTATTTTTTAATGCACCTTCGATGAATTGCCTGCGCAGAGTGTCCATGATCCCACCAGGATCAAAGTGACTCATTGCACGTCTGAGAATATCTGCCTGGGCAACCGTAAGGCCGCCTAATTCATGTGCAATGCGCAAAACTTGCTCCTGGTATAGGATGACGCCGAAGGTGTCTCCCAGCAGGTTTGATAATGAGGGATGGAGATGCTCAATAGGCTCATCACCTCGAAATCTTCGGACGAAAGCATCCCTCAAGCCACCTTTCAATGGTCCAGGACGGTAGAGCGCCAGAGCTGCCATGATGTCTTCCACATATTTTGCGTTGATCTCTTTTAGAGTCGCACGCATACCGGGGCTTTCTATTTGGAAGCATCCAATCGTTTGTGCTTTAGAAATGGTTTGTTCAGTTTCAGGGTCCTTTCCCGGGATGCTTTCCAGGACATCCAATCCTTGATTAAATTCGCTAAGCCGCCAGGACCTGATTTTATTTGCGACCTCACCCAGAACGGTTAATCCACGAATCCCAAGCAAATCAATTTTGACAAGTCCTAATTCTTCAACGCCATCAAGATCAAATTGGGTGTGGTTGATCCCTAAGGAAGTCGAATGAACCAGTGGTACCAGATCCCTGATTGGGAAGGGCGCTATCACAATTCCCCCCGGGTGGACAGAAAGATGTCGGGGTAAGTCTAGAATTGCTTTTGCATCGTTGATGATTTTGTGGATCATTGGGATAGATTGATCACGAAGGATGCCAGAGAATGGATCCACTTCATCATCGCTGCGCCGAAAGCTGAAGGAAGAGGGCACTCTTTTTGAGAGTTGGCGAACAGTTTCTGGTGAAAGTCCATAGACCTTTGCCACGTCATTCAGAGCTGATTTTGGTCTGTAGCGATTGATCGTCCCGACCATTGCGACATGATTTTCCCCGTAGGTATCAAAAACATACTGGATGATTTCATCACGTCGATGAGAGGCAATGTCGGTGTCGATATCCGGCGGTTTCTTACGAGCCGGGTTTAGAAAACGCTCGAAGTATAAGTTGAGGGCGATTGGGTCGGGAGAGGTGATATTTAAACAATGGGCAACGAGGGAAGAGGCTGCCGACCCCCTGGATGAAGTGGGAATCCCTAATTTTCGAGCCTGGTTGATCACATCCTGAACAATCAAAAAGATAGGTTCATATCCCATCTCAGAAATGATGTTCAGTTCATAATTCAAACGATGGGTGATCTTCTCGTCAATATTTGGATATATTTTCCTGGCACCTTCATAGGCTTTTTCCTTTAGATATTCTGATTGTGAGATGCCCGATGGTGTTTTGAAGTCAGGGTAATACCTCTGACCTACTGGTAATTTCAATTGGCATTTTTCTGTAAGGATTTGCAGGTTTTCAATGGCTTCTGGAATATCTTGATACCTATGTTTGAAATCTTCCTGATTTGGAAAGCTGGCTTGTTTGATGAGATCAAGTTTTTGGTTTATTGAATCAAGTCTTTTATTTTGTCGAACAGCTGATAAAGTTCGGTATGTCGATTGGTCTGCAGCGTTTTCATAGCGGATATCCTGGCTTGCGATAATTGGGATTGCATGTTTCTTTGCAAGCTGCAGAAGGCTGCTCTCGTTTTTGAGTGGACCATCAGCAAAACGTTGAATTTCAATATAGAGATTATCCTGGAAGGTGGTTTGAAAATTTTTTATTATTTGCTCAGGATAATTCAAGGATTGGGAACAGTTAAAGACTAATTCTCTTAAGATTCCTTGCGGACTGCCCATGATGCAAATTAATCCGGCACGGTGATTTGCCAAATCGTTACATTCTAAACTTATGTTTTCGACCAGCATCAGACTGCTAAGGTGGGATAAATTCGTCCAGCCGTCACGATCTTTTGCAATCAGGCATAAAATGCCTTGAAATCCCTTGTAATTAAAATCGATTTCAAGACCGAGGATAGGTTTTATTCCTTCAGTCAGACATGCTTCATGGAATGCAATTGAACCCGTGAGGTAACGATGGTCTGTCATGCCCAAAGTCTGCACGCCATATTTTATTGCATTTGCAATCAGATCTTCTGGAGAAAGCAATGATTCCAGAAATCCGTAATAGGAGTGGGTTCGTAAAAACGGAATATTATTCATGATCAAATGTAATGATTAAAGAACATTTATTCTAATATCTTTATTATATCAATGAGTTGGCTAATAAGCAAAAACTTTTGTGAATTGTTTTAGATGAACAAGGGAATAAGAAAAACGGGAGCATGTGATGCTCCCGTTGATTCTTCATGTAATTTTAAAAATTATTTACCTTGAATAAAGGCGGTGGTTTTATCCCGTGCTATGCTGTCCTCATACTGCTCAGGTGGGGTTTTCATGAAATAGGAGGAAGGTGCTAATAGGGGGCCTGACAATCCACGATCGAGAGCGAGCTTACAGCAGCGAACGGCGTCTATGATTACACCAGCAGAGTTGGGGGAATCCCATACTTCTAATTTGGCTTCTAAATTGAGGGGCACATTGCCGAAGGTTGTCCCTTCCATTTTGATGTGGCAGAATTTCCTATCAGTTAACCAGGGAACATAGTCACTTGGACCGACATGAATATCCTCTTCGGGGAGGGTATAAGGAAGCATGCTTGTCACAGCGCCGGTTTTGCTGATCTTCTTAGATTGCAGGCGTTCTCGTTCGAGCATATTCATGAAGTCGGTATTACCGCCAAAATTGAGCTGGTAGGTGTGATCAAGTCTGACGCCGCGGTCAACAAACAGGCTGGTCAGGACTCGGTGCAAAATGGTTGCTCCGACCTGGCTTTTGATGTCATCGCCGATGATTGGCAGCCCCTTTTCACTAAAACGTTTTCCCCAGTATTTTGAGCTAGCTATAAAGACTGGAATGGCGTTGACAAAACCGCAGCCTGCATCAAGAACCTGTTCAACATACCATTTTGTTGCCATTTCAGATCCAACGGGCAAGAAATTGACAACGACATCCGTATTTGTGTCTTGCAGGATTTTAATGATGTCATCCGTTGGTCCCGGTGCTTTTTTGACAATTTGACTCAAATATTTCCCCAAACCATCGTGTGTCATCCCGCGATGGACGGGAATACCAAGCTTTGGAACATCTGCAAAGTGGTAGGTGTTGTTTGGGAAAGCATAAATGGCTTCTGACAGATCTTTACCAACCTTGGTATCCACAACATCAAAGGCAGCGCTGAACTCGATATCTGAAATGTGGTATCCGCCTAAATCAACATGCATTAGTCCGGGAACACGCTCGTCATTTTTCGCATTTTTGTAAAACTCGACACCCTGAACCAATGCAGACGCACAATTGCCCACGCCAATGATTGTAACTCGAACTTTTTTGTTTTCGCTCATGTCATTAATAACCTTTCGTCAGCTTGTTATTTGTTTTATTTTGTTTGGTAATAAAGGCACGCATCAATTTTGATTTTGGAAAAATGTGATCGTGCCCCTTTTACCGTTTATCATCCAATTTTCTTCAGCGTTTGATTCCAAATTATGTAATTGATCCTTTTCTAAACCGACAATAAGCTCTCCTTTTAATGTTCGTAGGCTTAATAAGCTTGTTGGGAAGTAGCCTGCCGTTTTTTCGATTGGGGTGGTTGGGTCCCAGTGACGATCACCAACAAGCTTTCTAAAATTCACATCACCTTTCAGTATTGCTAGATCATGTTGACCAATCTCTCGTTTCAAGGCATCAGGCATTGCTCGGAAAGTTCGGCTTGTTGCTAGAAAAGGTGGTGCTTCGATTCTGATTTTTCCCGACTTAAGATCGTTTGTAATGCGAGCCGCCAGATGTTCACATTCTTCATCGGATGAGGATGCCAAAAGATCTACTGCTTGATAAAGATCTTTTGGCAGGGCATCCGAAACAAAAAATGGCTGACTTTTGAGATAGCAAGTTACAGATTGTGCAAGATTCCTTTGAAGTAATAGGTCAATTAAGGCGAGGTCAAAAAATATCTCCTTTCCAACATTATCAAAGAAATAGGCAAGTTTACCGTTATGATGAGAGATAAATTTAAATGCTTGCTCCGAGTGGTCAATAACAAGTTTTTCTGCAGGATGATTTAGAATTTCATCGTAGGATTGGAGGTTGCTCAAATCACTTTGATTTCCCCATAGGGATTGATAGCAAGCTTCTTTAAATGCTGATTCATCGTTTGAAGCGTTTTTGTTTTGAAATGTTTTAATAAATTCGGGAAGTGCGGTTAAAAGTTCGCAATCTTTTAAGTGTTGAAAAGGATCTTTTCCCTGCCATGGTCCTGGTTGAAAGTATTGTACTGCCTCAAGGACCCTGCGGAAAAAGAAGGTTTCTGCTAAAATCCAGGGAATATTCAGCCAACTTTCACCAATGTAAGCGTGGACATCCAGATCCCATATCGGTCTATCGCTGGTTTTCTCTTGAAGCGGTTTTAACTGCCCGCTTATCATCTCCGATTTGAACTCGAGTAAAGCTTTTTGAATTTGTGGGGTGTAATCGTACTGGTTTAATAAATTGTCGATTATTCCCGGTTTTAATTCTTCAATTGTTTTTCGAGCAAAGGAGCCAGTCTCTGATGCCATGATTGGTGGCGGCAATGCTGTCATGTATTTCTCCTGACTTTATGAGTGCAGTTATTTTTATAATTATAGTAGTATTTATCATAATCTTTTTGGCTTAAATTCTACTGGTCCGATAGCTTGAATAATTATACAGAAGCTTCGATTATTTTCAAACTACAATGGTTCAGGACTTTTTTTGTTTTTTCTAGAATGATTTGAAGTATCATCATTTGACTGCCAAAATTGATTGATAAATCAAATTGATCGGATTGATAAAATTTTATAGGTTGATTCTTGACTGAATCAACTCAAAACGATAAAATACTGGAAATTATTATTAGAGGCTAAATGAATTTATTAGGTGCACCTAAAGGCAAGGCAGTGCGTGTTGTTGATTATACCGGGGGGAAGGGCGTAAGCTTTAAGTTGCGGCAATTGGGCTTGTGTCCCGGCCGTGAGGTCAAAGTTCTGCGTTATGCACCGATGGGTGGACCGATCATGGTCGATGTTGACGGCCGATCAATAGCCTTGGGCAGGGGGATTGCATCTCGGGTTAAAGTCGAGAAAATTTGATGCGAATTGGATTAATTGGTCAACCCAACTGCGGGAAGAGTACGTTATTTAACCAAATTGCAGGTTACAAAGCAGAAACTGGCAATTTTAGCGGTACCACTGTCACTTTCACAGAAAGCAAAGTCCGCTTGCTGGGGCAGATTGTTGATGTTGTGGATTTGCCGGGCACTTACACGTTAGCTGGTACGAATCCCGCAGAGCGGGAAGTCATTAAATATCTACGGTCAAACGAAGTTGACGTTGTTGTTAATGTCCTGGATGCTTCGCGTTTGTCCCATGGTTTAGCAATGACAGTTGAATTACTTGAGCTTGAAATTCCCATTGTTGTTGCATTAAATATGATGGATGAAGCCGACAGGATGAGCATTCATGTTGACGTCAGAGCACTGGAAGAATTTTTGGGTGCCCCTGTTGTTCCAATGATTGCTTCCAAGGGTCGGGGTATTCAACCGCTGTTCACCAAAGCTTTTCAGGTTGGCAATGAGTACAAAATCCCCGTTCAACCCAGATACAGCGAGGAAATTGAGACATATTTAACTGTTCTTGAAACCAATCTCAAAAATGTTAAGACCTATTTGAAGCCGAGGGCTTTAGCCATCAAATTAATTGAAGGTGATGAATCAATCCTGAAGGATGTTCTCGACCAGAAACCGGAAATCCAGGATGACTTGAGATCTATTCGAGAAGGTTTACGGCATACGCGAGGTCAATCCTCTGATTGGGTGATCAATGGCGAAAGAAGTTCCCTGGCGGAACAGATCGCGAACAGGATCATCAAACAAGGTAAGCGGAATATCACTTTTCGTGACAAATTGGATGATATTCTTCTTCATCCGCTTTTGGGTTATGCATTTTTAGTCCTGATTTTATATTTGTTTTTTCAAGCAGTGTACAGCCTGGGGGGCTTAATTGAAACGCCATTGATGGTTTTGTTTGAGCAAATGGAAACCTGGGCGATCGGTTTATTAGGTGGTAAACAAAATTTCACAACTGAACTGGTGATTGGCCTGATCCAGGGTCTTGCAGGCGGTGTGGCAATTGTCCTGCC
Source organism: Candidatus Brevefilum sp. (assembly GCA_029210815.1). Lineage (GTDB taxonomy): Bacteria > Chloroflexota > Anaerolineae > Anaerolineales > Anaerolineaceae > Brevifilum. Next base: position 122,043 of record JARGGB010000001.1, on the reverse strand, counting down.
GTACCTGGTGCCCTTTTTGATAGGTTTGGGCGTTTTGGAAGATGTAGGATATCTTCCTCGAGTAGCTTTTTTAATGGACTCCTTGATGCATAAAATTGGTTTGCATGGCAAATCCATTGTGCCTTTCATCCTTGGTTTTGGCTGTAATGTTCCGGCGATTATGTCCACACGGATTTTGGAAGATAAGCGGGAACGTTTTATCTCGGCTGCGCTGTCTACTATGGTGCCTTGTGCAGCCCGATTATCCGTCGTATTTGGATTGGTCGCTTTCTATCTCGGACCTGCTCTTGCCCTGGGAATTTACTTGTTCAATCTCTTTGTCATTGCAGTCACGGCAAAGATTCTTTCAAGACTTGTTCCGGATACATCACCTGGTCTGATATTAGAGATGCCTGTGTACCGGGTGCCAACCCTGCGTACGGTTTTCAATAAAGCCTGGTGGCGTATTCGAGAATTCATTGTTGAAGCATGGCCATTACTGATTGGCGGCAGCATTGTCCTGGCGATTTTGAATCATCTTAATATTGCTGTTTATTTGAATACCCTGGTCAGACCGCTCTCGTGGCTTTTAGATTTACCTCAGGAAGTTGGGGTTCCCCTGATATTTGGCGTGCTGCGTAAGGAATTATCCCTGGTCATGCTTGGACAGGCTTTAGGAAGCATGTCATTTTCTGATGTGCTGACGCCAGTCCAAATGGTGACCTATGCTGTTTTTGTTGTTTTTTACATTCCGTGTTTGGCGACAATGGTTGTGATAAGAAAAGAATTGGGAACAAAAGCGATGTGGTATATTGCAGCAATGACAATTGTTATTGCCACATTGGCGGCATTATTCGCCCGTGGAATAACAGTAATAATTTTTTAGCAGGTGAAGATGGCAAAGTTTGACCATTTTGATTTGATCGGTCCTCTCTACGATTTCATTTTTGGCAGGCGAGTCGATTATGAAATTGTTGACTTAGCAGAATCTGCTGAAGATCAGATTTTGCTTGATGTTGGCGGCGGCACTGGCAGAGTTGGTTTGCTCTTCAAAGAGAAAGTCAAAAAATTGATAATTGCAGATTCCTCTGTTAATATGCTCAAAGAGGCGCAAGATAAAGGTTTGACCATTGTCAACTCCAACTCTGAATGCTTGCCTTTTCCCGATGAATCGGTCCATCGAGTAATCATGGTAGATGCTTTTCATCATGTGAAAAACCAGCATGATACACTGAATGAAATGTGGCGCGTTCTCAAAAGAGATGGCTTCATCATCATTGAAGAGCCGGATATTGAAAATTTTTACGTCAAGTTGATTGCTGTGGGGGAAAAATTATTATTGATGCGAAGCCATTTTGTATCCCCGTCTCGCATCGCAGAAATGGGGAATTTTGATGGTAGGGCATCCGTCGATATAAATCGCAGTAAGGGTATCGCCTGGATCAGGATAAAAAAGGAGAGAAATTAAATGGCAGAATTGAATGTCAGTCAAATTATGGAAAGTATTCCGGAATATTTTAATCATGAAAGGGCAAAAGGGATTGAAGCTGTCGTGCAGTGTTTCTTTTCAGGGAAACAGGCATCCGATTGGTTTATCGTCATCAAAGACCAAACATGTGAGGTTGAAGAGGGTCAGGCTGATCATCCTGACATCACCATCAAAGCAGATGGTGAAGAGGGTGTTAAGTTGTTCACAGGCGAAATTGACCCTATGCGTGCGTTTCTACTAAGAAAAGTTAAGGTAAGCGGAGATATGGCATTGGGGATGAAATTATTAAATTTATTTGATCGTCCTTATTAAGACTAATTTCATTGCGATTATTACGCAATGGCTTACCATTCTTAATACAACCCCCAATCGTCTGCGAGTCCTTCTTCCATCATTGTAGGGTCCCAGGTTTCACGTCCATAGTTAATTTTTGTTGGCATTTCAAGGATCGTTTCCGCCTTTTTCCTGGTGCTTTCCATTATCGAAGGACCATAGGGGCAGAATGGCGTGGTCAGAATCATGGTAATTACTGCGTGGTCAGACTTAACATCAATATTTCTAACCAATCCGAGCTCCAAAATGTTCAAGCCTAACTCCGGATCAATTATCTCGCTCAAGCCGTCTTCCAGGGCAGGAACATAATCGGGATGTGAGTTTTCGATGTCCCAGATTGGCATATTATCAATACTGTTGTCGTTCATGTTATTCTCCATTTTTTACACTGAAATCTGATAGGTGCAGCGCTCATCTCCATCAAGGATACATGTCACTTTTTTGACGGGTGCTGAAAGAAATTCTGAAATCAGATGCATATCTAAATTGCAAATCTCAGGATAATCTTTACCGACCTGGTAATAGGGACAGGACAAGGATGAAATCACGTAGGAATCATTGCCCTTCTCATACTCAATAATGAAACCTTCACGAGTCAGGACTTGTTTAAGCGTTTTGATTCTTGCATCCAAAGATTTTCCATCGAGGTCTTCTTTATGCGCTTGCGCCATCTCAATCCCAATTTCAGTAAAAAGAGATTCCACTTCCTCATCCGACATTTTATCTTTTAATGTCCCAATTAAGCGTTTCGTCAGGCGCAGGTAACTGGTAGGAAATTTCTCAACGCCCTTATCCGTTAATGAATAAATCAATCTTGGACGACCAACGCCGTGACGCTCCTCAGAAGAAACGACCAGATCACCCGCTTCAAGCGAGGTGAGATGGTGCCTGATGGATATCCCATTGATACCAACCGCATCAGCGAGTTCGTTTATGGTAGAACCGGGATAAGTAAGCAATGTTTGTAATATTTTTTCGCGTGTGCTTTTCATAATTTAAACCTAAAAATAACGATAGAAATACTCCGAATTCATTTGAAGGTGATTTTAGCACGTGAAGGACAGGCTTGTCAATATTTAAGATATTTATCTTAAATATAATGAACAATCAGGTTAATTAACCAAAAAAAGATGCCCTTTATGAAATGAGCATCTTTTGTGTTTGATAAGATGGGTCTATTTGTTTTTGCTCCCCATAAACTTCATTATTGTTGAAGCAACTATAGATGCAGACTGAGCACGATGACTTGATTTACCCATGGGGCTTGCTGCCATCAATGCACTTATGATTGCTTCCATATTGCTGTTACCCGATTGTTTGGATTGGAAATAAGCCATCCCTGCCTGCATTAAGTCGTCCAGTCCCAGAGACTGATCTGAATCAGATTGTTCGCTGGTTTGCCCTGTTAAGCCAGATAATAATGCGCCAAGTACATTGTCAGTTTGTGAGGATTGGTTTGATGGCGCAGGCTCGCTGGATTGTCCAGCAAGCCCAGACAATAATGAGCCTAAAATATTATCACTTTTGGCTGGTGGTTTTGGTTCTGGCTGATCTACACCCAGAAGACTTTGCAGCAAAACACCCATTGATTTTTCATTCAGCTCCTGCCCTGAAAGGTTTTTGGCAGCTTTCTCCAAACCCTGGGCGTACAGGTTGGCTGATCCGCTGTTGGTTTTTTCTTTCACGACCTGACTTGCATAAGCGAGCTGGTCTTCCATGGGTTTTCCAGACCGTTTTGCAACAGCATTCTGGACCAAATTGAAAATTTGGACCATGTTATCGCCATGGTTGTGATTGTATGAATCAGCCTCGTTTAGTGATTCTTTATTTTGGGCGAGCTGTTTGGTTACGCTTCCAAACAATGTCGCGAGGTCTATCGAGCTTGCCATCTTAGTCTTTTAAATCCTCAGGTAATTCCGGGATTTCCAATTCCATGCCTTCGCGGACATTTCTCTCGTTACCCTGAAGTGCTTCCTTGTTTTGTTCAAGAATCAACTGCCAGTAGGGAGGGGTCGCGTGTTTGTAATATTTAAGTGCGAGGTGGCTTAAGGTTTCATCGGCGGCAACTTTGTGGGTTGTCATAATCTTGGATTCCTTGGCTTTTTCCAAGCCAGCCATCCGTTCTTCTTTAATTTTCCTTCGGGCATCAATCATTTTTTCGCGTTCTGCTTCTCTGAGTTTTGCTTCAAGTTCTTTGATGCGTTTTTCTGCTGTTTCAGCTTCAGCAGAGACAACTGATTTGTCCCTGTTCTGCTCTAAAAGTGATTTGATCGCTTTCTTGGATGCTTCAGCGTCTTTTTTAGCTTGATCTAATTCTTCTTGTAATTTTGCAATTTCCTCTTTTTCATCTTTGCTGGAAAATGCATCGGTTACCTTACCGAAAATACCTTTTTTCTCTTTATCAGCCATTTTAACTCCTTGGTTTTATATTGAACTAAATTTATTTTACCATATTGAATTTCACAATTTATTAATATTATATTAGAATTTGGTTTTCGACAATTGTTATATTGTCTTTTACAGCAGGAAATGATCAGGCTTGCAAAATCTTCTTACATTAAGTGGCATCGAACAAAGAGGTTTTTTCCCATAAAAAATTTGGTCGTTATAGGGATTGTTTGAACGTGAAATGTGGATTTTTTGCAATGTTTATAGATTTATTATAAAATATATATCCAAGTTAAATTATTCTTTAGGAGGAATGATGAAACTAAATGCTCCAAAAAACATTACATGGATTATTGCACTGGTACTCGGTCTCTTGGCAATATTATCAAGATTTACTTCGCTGCCCTTAATCACAGAGAATAATTTTTGGGTCCTTGCTATTGGCTGGGTACTATTAATTCTTGCCACTTATCTAAAAGGCCTGTAAATTATCCCAGACTTATCCGCAGGTGTTTTGAGGATAAAGTAAAACTCGAAACTAGTGTGATCTAGACCAAAAATTAGCACACTTTGGGTTGTTATTTCAAGGTGTGCTAATTTAAGTTAAATTTCGTATTCAATTTGACATTTGTTTCTATTTGGTGGATCAATTGACGAACAGATAAATTAGCGGGGGTTGAAATAATTGGTTTTATATCTCTGTGGAATATCAATAATTTATTATATTTTTATGTTAAATATTGACACTTAAAATTACGCATGCTATAATTCGGATGCTTAATTTTATTATGATAATTCAGATAAAATTGGTAAATTAAAAATCTTGCTTTTGAGGAGATTAAATGTCAGCCTTAGAAATTAAAAATTTGCATGTTTCCATTGACGGTACGCCCATCATAAAAGGGCTAAATCTTACGGTCAACCAGGGTGAGGTGCACGCCATCATGGGGCCGAATGGGACAGGTAAGTCAACGCTAGCCTACGCGGTGATGGGTCACCCAAAATATGAGATCACCGATGGCGATATCCTTGTCGATGGTGTGAGTATTCTTGACATGGCTCCTGACGAACGCTCACGGGCAGGCGTTTTTCTTGCATTTCAATATCCGGTATCCATTCCCGGCGTGACGGTGGCAAATTTTCTTCGAACGGCACTTAACGCACGACGCCGTCATATGGAGTCACCGCAAGGAGATATATCAGTTTTAGAATTTAGAAAACTGCTCAAATCCAAGATGGATTTACTTGAGATGGATCATGCCTTTGGCGGGCGTTATTTGAATGAGGGTTTTTCTGGCGGCGAGAAAAAACGTACAGAGGTTTTGCAATTAGCTGTTTTGGAGCCTGCTTTTGCCATTCTTGATGAAACAGATTCAGGCCTCGATATTGACGCCATCAGGATCGTTTCTGAAGGTGTCAATGCCGTCAAGGGTCCAAATATGGGTGTAATGGTCATCACCCATTATCAGCGAATTTTGAATTATATCAAACCTGATTTTGTTCATATCATGTTTGACGGGCGAATTGTCGAATCTGGTAACCAGGAACTCTCTCTCCTTTTAGAGGATGAAGGTTACGATTGGGTTCGAGAAAAGTATGGACTGGCAGAAGCATCATAAATGAAGATATTGGAGGTCTTCTATGGGTAAGAACCCGGAGACTGGGTTTTTAGGTGATTTAGGGGAATATCAGTTTGGATTTAGTGATCCAGAATCATTTGTGTTTAAGAGCAGAAAAGGTCTGGATGAAGAGGTTGTCAGGCAAATCTCAGCCCTGAAGAGCGAACCTGAATGGATGCTGGAATTTCGTTTGAAAGCATTGAAACTTTATCAAAGCAGACCCATCCCAACCTGGGGTGCTGACCTGAGTGATCTGGATTTAGATGATATCTACTATTATCTTAAGCCAACTGAGGGTGAAGGTAGATCCTGGGATGATGTGCCTGACACCATAAAAAACACTTTTGACAAGCTTGGTATTCCAGAAGCAGAGCAGAAGTATCTTGCTGGTGTCGGTGCGCAATACGAATCTGAGATGATCTACCACAGCGTCCAAAAAGAATTGGAAGAAATTGGTGTGATCTTTCTCTCAATTGAAGAGGGATTGAGACAGCACCCAGATTTATTTAGAGAATATTTTTCAACGGTCATCCCAATTCAGGACAATAAATTTGCCGCCCTGAACAGCGCAGTTTGGTCCGGCGGCTCATTTGTTTATATTCCCCCGGGAGTGAAGGTTGACCTTCCCCTGCAGGCTTATTTCAGGTTGAATGCCGCTAACATTGGGCAGTTCGAACGTTCATTGATCATCGCGGATGAAGGTGCACAGGTCCATTATGTTGAGGGTTGTACTGCCCCGACGTATTCGACAAATTCATTCCACAGCGGTGTTATTGAGATCATTGTAAAGAAGAACGCACGCGTCCGCTACTCAACTATCCAAAACTGGTCTAATAATGTTTATAACCTGGTGACACAGCGGGCAAAGGTGTATGAAAACGCTACGATGGAATGGGTTGATGCAAATCTGGGTTCGAAGGTTACGATGAAATATCCTTCATGTTATTTGATGGAACCGGGGGCACACGGCGAAATTCTCTCTGTTGCTTTTGCCGGTCCAAATCAACACCAGGATGCAGGCGGTAAAGCGATTCACTTTGCGCCCAACACAAGCAGCAAAATTACATCTAAATCGATCAGCCGTGGGAACGGGCGATCTTCTTACCGTGGATTGCTGAAAATTCATGTAAATGCAGAGGGCTCAAAATCGAACGTGGTTTGCGACGCCCTGCTACTTGACCCCGAATCACGGTCTGATACTTATCCCTACATTGAGGTTGATGCTCAGGATGTAAGCCTGGGTCATGAAGCAACTGTTTCAAAGGTGGGTGATGAGCAGTTGTTTTATTTGATGAGCCGCGGGCTCAGCAAAGAAGAGGCAACAACGATGGTGGTGTCCGGGTTTATTGAACCTCTGGTGAAAGAATTACCGATGGAATATGCTGTAGAAATGAACCGCTTAATTCAATTGCAAATGATTGGCTCCGTAGGATAATCGGGAAAGAAGCACAAAATATGACGTCTAAGCCACCTAAAGTAATCATTAAGAAAACATCGGGACGGACACGAGAAAGCCTTACAGAATTTAAATTTGATAAACAACAAATGCCCCTTGTTAAAGAGGCAGGGTTGATGGAATATCGTGAGAATGCCTGGGAAAATTATCAAAAGCTTTCTTTTCCAAATTTGAAGGATGAAGCGTGGCGGCGAACAGATATTCGTCATTTAAATTCAGGTGTTTTTTCATTACCCGATGAAGAAATTAATTACCAGGATCCACCAAAAAAGCTGTTAAATCCAAATATCCTGGGTGACGGGCGCTCCGGTCAAATTGTTTCTGGCGCAATTGAAACGCAAATCCATTTGGATCAGGAACTGTCTCAAAAAGGTGTGGTATTCACAGATTTTCATACAGCTGAAATCAATCATTCTGAACTCTTATCGAAATTCTTAGGGAAAATCGTTTCTCCTGACGAAGACAAATTTACAGCCTTAGCTGCAGCCCTGGCAAGGGACGGCGTCTTTTTATATGTTCCCAAAAATGTAGTGATAGACCAGCCGCTTCACAGCCTTTATTGGGGTGCTGGAGAAAATACTGCCTTTATTAACCACATTATTGTGTGGCTTGAGGACGGTGCGCAGGTCACTTTTGTTCATGAATCTTCCTCTCCAAAGGGTAACCTGGGTTCACAGGTCTTCCATGATGGCATTGTGGAAATTTATGTCGGCAAGAATGCGCACTTGAGCTTTGTGGAATTACAATCCTGGGGACAGAATGTTTGGTCATTTACCCGTGAGCGTGCCAAAGTGATGGGTGACGGTAAGCTGGATTGGATTTTTGGCGCGATAGGGACGCAATTGACCAAGAATTTCTCAGATATTGACCTGGTCGAGCCGGGTGCAGAAGGGCGAATTTCCGGTTTTTATTTTGCGAATGGTACCCAGCACCTGGATCATGACACGCAGCAGAATCACCTCGCTGGCAATACCATCAGCGATCTCTTATATAAAGGTGCTTTGATGGATGAAAGCCGTTCTGTATGGCAGGGGATGATTTATGTCGCTCCTGGCGCAGATGGGACGGATGGTTACCAGGCAAATCGAAACCTGATCCTGAGCAAAGGTGCGCGAGCAGACTCAATCCCGGGTTTGGAGATTTTAGCGGATGATGTCCGCTGCACCCATGGTGCAACCGTTGGGAATATTGACGAAGATGAACTCTTTTATCTCTACAGTCGCGGAATCCCTGAGGGTGAAGCGCGACAATTAATTGTCATGGGCTTTTTTGAACGCATTATGGATCGTATTCCTTTTGAGGGCGTTCAAAATCGATTTAAGGATGCCATCATTGACAAAATGTCAGGCGCGTAATTCAAAACAATAATTCATATCCTAATCTAATAGAAAATTGTTATCATTTCTGCTACAATAGGTAAGTTGATTTTGTTTTGGCATGATCAAATGATAAAAAAATTTAGGAGGATTATTTAATGGCAAGATCACCATTTATGAGACCACCCGACGAGGATCAGACCTATCAAGTTGGGGATCCAGTAGAGGTTTATTGTGATCATGAAAAAAACGGTGACCGAATTCGTGATTGGGCTCGGGGGATTGTTGTTCAGGTGGATGAAAAAATGGTAGCGGTGCAATTCCGTACAAACGTGTACTTGACCGACGGTTGGATGGTTCCAGACCACATATTGTGGTTTCCTTTTGACTCAAAATTACTGCGTCAAGCTAAAAAGGATTCACCCCGACCGACAGGCTATCAAACCAGTTAAGTGAAATTTCCGAAATCACACAAATTGCAAACAGAATATTGAACAAAGGAATATTAAATGACAGCGTTATCTTTTATTTCTGTATGTTCTGAAGAAGAATTACCACCAGGTGAGCGCCTTTTTATAGAAATTGACGATAAATCTATTGTGTTATTTAACCTGGCTGGCGATTATTACGCGATTGCAGATGTATGCACACATGATGACGGACCACTTGGCGAAGGTGAAGTTGATGACCATCAGATCATTTGCCCCAGGCATGGTGCCCGGTTTGACATTCCCACTGGCGAGGTTTTAGCTTTACCTGCTGTCCAGGACGTACCTGTTTATCCTATTCGTGTTGTTGATGGCATGATTGAAATTGGGATTGAATCGTAAAAATATAGATGGATTAAAATAAAAAAACGGCTGCTTCTCAACAGCCGTTTTTTTGTTTAATATTCCTTATCGCCAAATTGGCCGACAATTCTCAGGATGTCAAAGCCTTCAGCGAATGGTCTCTCTGCCAGGGCACCATGGCGAATTGCGGTTGAATGGATGATATTTTCATCAAAATAATACTTATCGGCATATGTCCCATAGGCTTTTAATGCCTTGATTTTTGTTTTAACTGCTTCCTCAGAGACTTCTACTAAAAAATCGGGGAAGAATCCGTAACTGGATCGCAGCACATCGAAACCTAAGAGCGTTGTTCCGCGAAACGCTCGCAGGGCTTCTTCGGTGATGGTTTTATGATCCTGGTGAATGTCATTCGCGGTATGTACAAGGACAACCTCAGGGTGATATTGTTTTTTCAGGCCGATCATCACCTCAAGAATTTCCTGGCGGGCAGCTTGAAAACGGCGAGTTGTGAAATCATGCAGGATTGCGTTTCCTGGTTTGACACCAAGAATTTTCATGCTTTCTCGGTGCTCGTCCACAAGATTATTTAATTGGAGATTTTCCTGGTTGTCAGATAGGGTGACACAGACAACATTGGTTTGGTCCACAATATCTGCGATCAATGCCCCGCATCCCAGCTCAATATCATCAGGATGTGCGCCAATGCATAAAACAGTTTCGCCAAAAAAAGTCATATTGTGATTCATCATCACCTACTTGGTTGCTAAGAAACCGCCGACGACCTTGGTCATCACCAGTTTGCCATCTTTCTCAAAACGTTTTTTTGCAACACTGGCAATGTCTTCCATAATTTTTTCAAAATCTTCTTTCGTTTGGAAAAATGTATTCCACAACAAACGATCTTCTGAGAGTGATGCCCTTGTGTAGGCGAGGAAGGGGTCCACGGTGGGGAAAGTAAGGGGATTTTCAAAGACGATAACATCGGCTTCGGAAAATTGGGCTTTAATTGTGTCGAGAATTTCAGAAGCATAGCGAGAGCTGCCAGGCATCGGTGGAATTTCTTTCTCTGTTGCTTCCTGAATGATGTCATAAAACATTTGTTTGTTTTCAGGCATTGGTCCGGTTGTGAAGAGGTGGCCGCCTGTCTTCAATATGCGATGCATTTCTTTGATTGTGAATGGCATATCTTCAGCATAATATATGGCGAAGGAGCAGGAGACAAGATCAAAGGTCTTCGTTTCAAAAGGAAATATTTTATTGAAATCCAATTCCTGAAAAGTAATCCGATTCCCCAATTTTGCGTTTTCTTCTTGCGCTTTGCTAAGCAGTTCCTCTGACACATCACCGCCTGTGATGCTGGCTTTGCCATTGAGGTGTGTCAGGTAAGAGAAGCATTGTTTTCCAGCACCGCAGCCCACATCAAGAATTGACATTCCCTGTTCAAGGGGGAGTACTTCAAGCATCCATTTGTCGATATCCCGTGCGCCGTATGCATCATGGATGTTGATGCGGGTGATTAAATCACTGCTTGTTTCTTTATATTCGATTTTCATAAGCTTCCTTTTTTCTGTAAATTTTCTGCTGATAAGTATATTAGGAATGTATGAGAACGGTCAAGGTATTAACAAATGCGCGGCAGGATTTCGCCAGACAGCATATCGATAATTCGCGTGGATCCGAAAGCGGTATTAAGCAAAACCATCCCATGATCTTCACTAAAAACAGTGCCAATTCGCATAGCATTAACACCATAAGGTGAGCTTTTAATGATGTTTAAAGCTTTTTCTGTATTTTCTTCAGGAAGAATGACAATTAGTTTACCTTCGTTTGCCAAATATAAAGGGTCGAAACCAAGCAGTTCACATGCTGTGCGCACATCAGGCAAAACGGGGATGGCTTCTTCTTCGAGGTGAATACTGACTTCACTCTGGCAGGCAATTTCCTTTAAGGAGGTTCCAAGCCCGCCGCGGGTTGGGTCTCGTAAGACGTGAACGTCTGGTACTGCATCCAGAAGATCAGCGATCATATGATTGAGTGGGGCGACGTCCGATGTGATCTCTGATTCGAAACCAAGCTCACCACGAGCCTGGAGCACCGCAATCCCATGGTCTCCCAAAGTACCGGAGATGATGACTGCATCACCGGGTTGAGCAAATTGGCCGCCTATTTGGCGATCATTTGGAATCACACCAAAGCCTGCAGTGTTAATGAAAATACCGTCAGCTTTCCCCTTTTCTACCACTTTGGTATCACCGGCGACAATTTGAACACCTGCTTCAATGCAAGCTTCAGCAATTGAGTCAATGACCCTGTTAAGAGATTCGATTGGAAATCCTTCTTCAAGAATAAAACCAGCGGTTAGAAATTTTGGTTCTGCGCCGAGCATGGCGACATCATTTACTGTTCCGCAAACAGCTAAGCGTCCAATATCCCCGCCCGGGTAGAAAATGGGTGAGACGACATGCGAGTCTGTCGAGACAGCAATTTGTCCATTAAAATTGTCGAGTACCAATCTGGCAGCGTCATTCCCCTCAGCGAGGTAAGTGTTGCCAATGCGTGATTGGAAATTGTTTTTGATCAGGTCAGATGTCATTTGCCCGCCGCTGCCGTGCCCAATAACCACTGTTTCTGTATGGTGATGGGGGATAGGACACATTGGTCCTTGCATGCTGACGGGAGAGGTTTGTTTCTCTGTCATCGTTATTTTTTTCCATACCGGTAGTAGGCTGCACAGGCACCTTCTGATGAGACCATTGGTGCACCCAGCGGATTTTGTGGGGTGCATAGTGTGCCAAAGGCAGGGCAGTCTGAAGGTTTCTTGAGTCCTTGAAGGACCTGGCCGGCAATACAAATATCAGACTCTTCAGTTTTTATGTCACCTGAATCAAAACGGTCTGCAGCGTCAAAGTATTTGTAATTTTCTCGTAAACCAAAGCCGCTCTTTGGAATGCTGCCAATACCGCGCCAATTTCGGTCGACAGTTTCGAAAACCCTCTTGATCATCACCTGTGCTGCTTGATTCCCTTGATAAGTTACCGCACGCGTGTATGCGTTTTCTACTGCGACGCGACCTTCCTCCAACATTATTATTGTTTGAAGGATGCCGTTGACCAGGTCAAGGGGTTCAAATCCAGTGACCACGATGGGTGTTTGGTATTGTTCTGCAATGGGCGGGTATTCCCAATATCCCATAACCGCACACACATGCCCTGCCGCTAAAAATCCCTGGATGCGATTGCCAGGGCTTCCAAGAATGGCATGCATCGCAGGTGGAACGAGGACGTTGGCAGCTAAAATGGAAAAATTGCTTAAACCCATTTTTTCTGCCTGCAGAACAGCCATGGCATTGGCTGGTGCCGTTGTTTCAAACCCAATGGCAAAAAAGACGACTTGTTTTTCGGGGTTGTCATTGGCAATTTCCACGGCATCCAGTGGTGAGTAAACCACCCGCACCTTGCCGCCGGATGCTCTCACCGAGAATAAATCACCGTCTGACCCGGGAACCCGGAGCATGTCTCCAAAGGAAGTGAAAATCACATCGGGCTGCTTCGCAATCCAGAGTGCCTGGTCAATTAATTCAAGGGAGGTAACGCATACCGGACAACCAGGTCCGTGTACAAGCTCTAATGAATCAGGCAGAAGTTGATCCAACCCATACTGCATGATGGCGTGGGTTTGCCCCCCGCAAATTTCCATCAAGGACCAGGGTTTTGTCATCCGCTTGTGGATTTCAGCAATAGCAGTTTTTACTAAATCTGCATTGCGATAGCCGGATAAGAATTTCGGTGTTCCCATATTACTCATTAAGCGGGTTTTCCTCTTCCGCAAGCTCAGCCATTTCCTGCAGGATGTCCAGCGTTTCTTGCGCTTCATCCTCGCTTAATAGGTTCAGGGCAAACCCTGCATGAACAATGGTCCAATCACCTGGCTTGGCTTCAGGGATGACTTCGATACATGCCTCTCGACTGATACCGCCAAAATCAATCTTTGCCATTTTGGTGCCGTGATTTTCATAAATGGTAATTATTTTTCCTGGTATGCCTAAACACATAATTTATTCCACCTCGCTAAAATACCGATAAGAAGTTATCAATGCCTGCCCGAATGCAACACACCCATCATTTGGGGGTGTTTGCTTGTGGACCAGGGCTTTGAATCCATTTTGTTCCAGTAAAGTAATCATTTTTGTCAGTAATAAATGATTTTGCCATACGCCGCCAGATAAGACAATTTGATCAATTCCCGTTTTTAGTTTGATTTTCCGGGAAAGTTCCAACCCCATTTGGGCGATTGTGTTATGAAATCGCGCCGCTACAATTGGTTTATCAACGGCGTTTCTAATATCAGATAAGATACTTTGAAGTGTGGATTTTACGTTGATTTCAGTATTATCAATTTCCCAAGGATAATACCCCACCTCGTCAAAATCCGCCAAGGATTCAAGCTCAATCGCTGCCTGGGCTTCGTAGGTGACAGCATGCCTCAGATTCAGCAATGAAGCAACAAGATCAAAAAGTCTGCCCATACTGGATGTTTGTGGCGTATTGATCTGTTTTTCAAGCTGGTTTTTTAGCGCTTTTTTCTCCATGTCCGACAAATATTTGACTGGTGCTATGTCCTCAGCCCAATCAAATCCATAAGCCCATAATGTGCTCAAAGCCATGCGTGCTGGTTTGAGAATCGCCAGGTCGCCCCCAGGGAGAGGGACATATTTGAGGTGAAAGATGCGTTCAAATTCGAGACAATTACCTATCAGAACTTCACCACCCCAAATTGCACCATCGGATCCGTAACCGGTACCATCAAAAATCAATCCGGCAACTTTTTCAAGTGGATCGATCCCATTTTCTATCATCCCCGCAGCAAGGTGGGCATGATGATGCTGTATACCGAATCCGGGAAGATTCTTTGATTGGATCTGTTCCAGGGCATACTTTGTGGACAGGTAGTCAGGGTGCAAATCATAACCAATCGCCTTTGGATCAATCCGGAATAAAGTTTGATAATGTTGTATGGCTTTTTGGAAATCCTGGTAAGTTTCCCAGTTTTCCATTTCACCGATGTAATGACTGAGGAAAGCGTATTTATCCCGAGTCAGGCAGAATGTATTCTTCATTTGGGGTCCTACCGCCAGGACTTGCGGTAACTTCTGTGAGACTCGTATTGGATTTGGTGCGAAGCCTCTCGCTCTGCGAATTGGATAGGGTTTTTTGTTGACAATCGTGAAAACAGAATCATCAATTCGCATGTGGATAGGACGATCATGAAGCAAAAACCCGTCTGCAATCTCCTTCAGCCTATCCCTGGCTGCCTGGCTTTCACGAATAATCGGTTCTTCAGAAAGGTTGCCGCTGGTCATCACCAACGCAGGTGGGAAATCATCTCCTGGTTCTAGCAAGAGCAGATGTAAAGGCGTGTAGGGAAGCATAAAACCCAATTTCGATTGTCCAGGTGCAACATTTTCTGCAATTCCACCACCCTGTTTTTTGGGCAATAACACAATTGGTGCTTGCGGGCTTTCTAATAATTTTTCTGATGCTTTACTTGTAATAACATATTTTTTCACGGTTTCCAAGTCAAAAGCCATCAACGCAAATGGCTTTGCAGGCCGTCTTTTACGCGCTCGCAATTTTGCAACCGCCTCAAGATTTGTTGCGTCACAGGCTAAATGAAATCCCCCCAAACCTTTTACTGCCAGGATATTCCCTTCTTTGATCATCCGACGGGTGGTTTGAATTGCTTCTTCTTTCTCAGCTATCACATTTTCCTGGTTGTCTTCCAACCACACCTGGGGGCCGCAAACATGACAAGCGACAGGCTGGGCATGAAAGCGGCGGTCAAGCGGATTTTCATACTCTGCCTGGCAATCGGCACACATATTGAAACCCGACATGGTTGTCTTTGGGCGGTCATATGGGATGTCGTAGATGATTGTAAACCGGGGACCGCAGTTGGTGCAGTTTATAAAGGGATACCGATAACGCCGATCTTGGGGATTAAACAGCTCCGACCTGCATTGACTGCAGGTTGCGACGTCTGGCGAGACCGGGATAAAATCCGTCGCCCTGTTTTTGCTGGTGATGATTTTAAAGTCAGCAAATGGTGTATTTTCAATCTTTTCAGAATCAATTGAATCGATCTGTGCTAGGGGCGGTGCTGATTGATTAATTTCCTGTATGAAATCTTCAATTGCCTCGGCACTGCCTGAAATCTCAATATCCACACCACTGGCAGAGTTTCGTACCCAACCATTCAAACCCTTCTTTACGGCAAGGTTGTAAATGAATGGACGAAATCCAACACCCTGGACAATGCCGTTGATATGGATATGATAACTGACGAGAGGCATTGAATTATTTCTTTGAAATTCTCAACCGCAGCCAGGTCAGCCAATCTTCAATGCCCTGATTGGTCTTACAAGAAACTGCAAATGTTTGCAAACCTGGATTAAGCATCTCAACACCCTTCCTGAAGTAATCCATATCAAAATCAAGATAGGGCAGGAGGTCAACCTTATTGATGATCAGGACATCCAGACCGCGATAAATGTTTGGGTATTTATAAGGTTTATCATCACCTTCCGGAACGCTTGCAATAAGCACATTGCTGTGTGTGCCAAGCTTGAAAGCCGCCGGGCAGATGAGATTGCCAACATTTTCAACGACCAGGAGATCAAGGTCATCCAAGGGCAATTGATCCAACGCGTTTTCGATCATGACTGAATCCAGGTGACATTGTCCGCCTGTGTTGACCTGGACAGCAGGCATCCCTGCTGCGCTGATTTTATCCGAATCAATTGTAACTGGTGCTGTATCACCCTCGATGACGCCAATCTGGATATTTTCATTCAACAGTGATTTGATTGTTGCTAAAATAAAGCTGGTTTTTCCAGCACCTGGTGAAGCCATCAAATTAATTGAATAAACGCCAGCCTCATTAATTCGTTGTCGATTTTTTAGCGCGATTTGATCGTTAGCATTTAAGATATTTTCAACAATTTTGATTCGTTTTTCGGACATTGTTTACCTTTCAATTCCGATACTTTCAAGAAAAAACTCGTCTCCTGAGAGAACACGAATTTTTGCGCTCCCGCAATTTGGGCAGGGCATTAATTCATCTTCCAGATTGTATTCAGTTTGGCATTCGAGACAAACTAAAACAGCAGGTTCCCGTCGAAAATGTAATTTTGCCTGTTCACAAATTGTGTCTTTACTGATTGTGTCCCAATAGAATTGAACCGAGTCGTCGATAATGCTCGAAAGACGACCGATCACTAAGTGGATATCCGTTACTTTTTTTGCTTTTGAATTATGAGCATGCTTGCAGGCAATCTCAAGTACGCTTTCGGTTACAGAAAGTTCATGCATTAGCTAATTATAGACCTTTTTTGATAAAAATTGTAGTCTTTGGGATTATCGATTCTGACAGGAGATCAATTCCAATAAATGTAATCGATGGGTTAGAAGTCTTGAAGCAATGATGTTTGCAAGGCGCTTCATGATCACAAAGCCAAGATCACAATCTTTTTCACATAATTCCATTAAGGTGCTGGCATGAAAAGCCAGCAAACGGGTTGGTTCAAGAGCGATGGCAGAGCCGGTTTTTTGCCGAACGACAGGTGTCAGGCTTGACCAACCAATCACATCGAGCGACTCTGCAGTGAGGTAGTGGAGCGATCCGTGACCAGGGACAAAGCTTTCCAGCTGAATGCTGCCCTCAAGAATTACATAGAGGTAAGGATGTTTTTCACCCTCAGAGAAAATGACATCACCGGCATTGTATGAGTGAACGTCTGCGATCCCTGTCAACGTTTGGAGGCTTTCGATTGATAAGTCGAGAAACCAGGGAATGGATTTTATTGTTGAGGCGATATCGACCTGTGAGAGCATGATAACCTTTGATTGCTTCGTTTAGTTCATTGAACACAGATTAAAAATACTGCGATTGGTAAATTTTCGATATTGCAGTATGTCACCAGGCTTGAGTGACAAGAATCACGCGCTTCAGCCCTGGTGAATCCAATCCCAGATCCTGTCAGCAGCTTGCTGCGTTAGTCGTGCAGTTTTGGGGCTCAATTCACGTTCAAATTGGAATTTAAAGCCCCGTACCGAAACAAGAATTGCCTCTGGAACTTTATCGTAAACTGTTTTCGCAATTGAGAGCACCGTTCTTGGTGACATATGGTGCGTTAACGGTGATTTTTCGTACTCTGGTGAAAGAACAACCCATGAGATTTCTTCCGGGATATCTGAAGTGTGGGCATCCACAAAACAAACTCGTTTGTATTGCGAAATGGTCTCCGCCAATTCAGGGTAAATTTGGAGGTCAAAAATAAGATCAACGAGATCATGTTCAATTTCTATAGAAGCACCAGGGTCATCCGAAACGGATAAGCCAAGACGTTCTGCAAGGTTCCTAACAATATGCCAGCCAGCACCATCATCCTGGCGATCTGCATTGCCATAACCAATGATAAGGGTGTCAGCAACCATGGAAAATTCCCCAATAGATGAAAATTATGCCCCTTCGAAAGGTCTTTTTCTTAAGAAGGGGCATAATGATTTGATCAGTCACGTTTCAGGGTTTGGGTTATTTCACCCCGTGAATTGTGTACATCAATTTTGATCGGCATTTGCCCAACAGCATGGGTTGAGCATGACAGGCAGGGATCGTAAGCACGAATAGCTGCCTCTACGCGGTTGAGCATACCTTCTTGCACATCAGGACCTTTGACATAGGTTTTTGCAACCGAGTCCACTGCTTCACTCATTGCCCAGTTGTTATGTCCCGTTGAGACGATCAAGTTAACTTTTTCAAGTTGACCGCTTGGTTTGGCCTTATAGTGATGGAACAGGGTACCGCGAGGAGCTTCAATAACGCCAACTCCTTCACCTTTAAAATTGAATTTCTTGTTAAGAATATCTCTCCCTAAAATGTCAGGGTGATGCAGGAGTTCGCGGGTTCGTTCAACAGCAAATAAGGTTTCAATCAAACGGGCATAGTGATAATAAAGCGTTTGAAATACTGGCTTACCATGGTTGATTTGCCGGTAAACTTCAAATTCCTTTTGGGCTAAGGGCGTATCGATCTTGTCGATGGCATTCAACCTGCCTAATGGCCCAACTCGATAAACGCCGTCTGGCCAACCCATCTTTTTGTAGTAGGGGAACTTGAGATAGGACCAATCTTCGACGTGCTCTGAAACGACATCCAGGTAATCCTGAGCATCGAAGCACTCCAGTTGTTTTCCTTCTCTATCAACAAGCCGAATTTTACCATCATAAAGTTCGAGACCATTCTCCGGTGTCACTAAACCGAAATAACCGGTATGAAATACAGCAAATTTCTCGATATCTTCCATATTGGCTTCTGCCCAATCCTTGATGATTTGAATGCCAATCAAGGTCGTTTCCTGGGCTTTATCCAGGCCAGCAAGCATATGGTCACGTTTTTCTTGGGTTAACGAATGGTTTACGCCGCCAGGAACCGCAAAATTGGGGTGGATACGTCGGCCACCGACCTGGAAGATGACGTCCTGTCCGAATTTTCGGAGTTCAACAGCACGTAATGTTAATTCAGGGTCTGCGCCAATTAAGCCAACAATATTGCGAATTGCCGGATCTGCGTCGAAACCAAGAATCAGGTCTGGTCCAGCGAGTTCAAAAAAGTGCATCCCATGACTCTGGATGATTTGCCCCATGTGCATGAGCTCCCTGAGGAGAGAGGCTGTTGGTGGTGGTTCAACGCCCATAACGGCATCGCCGGCCTTTGCTGCTGCCAGGTGATGGCTTACCGGGCAGATTCCGCAAATTCTTGGCGTAATTTGGGGCATTTCAAAGACCATGCGTCCTTCGCAGAATTTTTCAAAACCACGAAACTCGTTGACATGAAAATATGCATGGTCCACTGTGCCATTGTCATTCATATGTATGGTCACCTTTGCGTGACCTTCAATTCTGGTTACTGGTTCAATTGTTATTTTTTCTGTTGCCATAGTTCTTATCTCCTAGTGCCAGTGTAAATTTTTATTTTTAATTTCTGGAATTCGCCCCTGAGCCAGTTCTACCAGCGCATAAAAGATCACATCTGCATCTGGAGGACACCCTGGAATAAATAAATCAACGGGGACAACTTCGCTGACCGCTCGAACACGGGTCATTTGAGCAAGTTCCGGGGATGAGGGGATTTTTCCTTCGGAATCATTGCTTTCAGCTTCTACATAAGCCCGTTGCAATGCTGCGTCTGCTCCAACAAAGTTACGCATGGCAGGGACGCCGCCAAATACAGCACAATCACCCAGGGCAACGAGGATCTTGCAGCGTTCACGCATCTTCTTGGCGATCTCTTCGTTATAGGTGTTATTGATCCCGCCTTCAAGAATACCTACGGTTACCCCATCTTCATCCGGTTCTTTTAAGTCGGTGATAGGTGTTGCGCGCAGGTCGACAAGTTCAACCACCTGTAAAATTCGTTCGTCGATGTCAAGAAGTGACATATGGCATCCTGCGCATCCACATAACCAATCCGATGCTACTTTAGGTTTTGACATTAAATTATCCTTTCAATTCTCCAACCAATCATAAGACAAGGTGTTTTACACTTCTTTGATTTCAACAGTTGGTGTTCGTGATGTGACTTTAGTTTTCCAATCTGCATCAGTCTCAATAGAGAGGGATTCAGAAATCTTAAGGAGTGTTTCCCTTGAAGTGAGGACGCCTTCCGGTATTTCCAAAGCCTGGACTGCTTTTTGCATACGCCCATCCATGTTCATGTAAGTTCCGGATTGTTCTGCCCACATTGTCACCGGCAAAACAACGTCAGCATTTCCGGTCAACTGGGAACCGTAAGCTGAGAGTGCAACCACAAAGGGAACTTCCTCAAGCTGTTTGACCAATTTCTGGGAGGGTTCTTCATCACCCAGCATAACGAATGCAGATTTGTGCCCATTTACTTTGATGGGTGCTTCAAGTCCCAGTTGTGATGCTGCCATACTGTTTGCATTGCCTTTGACACCAACAAGTTCTGCTCCCAGTGATTCTGAAATTTCTAACAATGTTTCAAGAGCTTTTTCATCTGCGTGTGCAGCAAAACCTTCGCCATAGACAATAACGGGTTTCTTAGCATTCTTCAAAAGCTTTGCAGCCTTATCAAAATCCTCATCACCGGTTTCATTTTGGGTTGCTTCGTATAGTTTTGCTAAGAATGCATTCTCATCACCAGCTTTGAGATCCAGTTTGAAGGAGGCATTTTCTGCAAGTTTATTGCCTTTACCGTCTGCGACAACTAGCTTTGTGCCATCTGCTATTTGGCGTTTCACGAAGAAACCAGCAACTTGATGCTCGTCCACTAAATCAAGTTCAAGTGATAGGACAGCATCTGTGTCTTTCAAAACATCCAAATTTGATTCAAATGGTTTCCCGAGTTTTTCTGCCATTTTTGCAAGGGAGGCTGTTGCTTTGCCCTCTTCAAGTGTTGTCACCAAGCCTGCCTGCAGCGCATCAGCAAAGACCGATTTAAAAAGTGCTAAATCTTCGATGGGTAAGCGTGTTGAAGCAATTGCTGCTAAACCTTTACCTTTGCCCAGACCTTCTGCAATCGCTTTCATGGCATCGTCCCAGGTTGCAGCTTTGAGACTCCCGTCTTTTCGAACGAGGGGTGTGAGCAAGCGTGCACGATCATCTTCCAGGGGGAGGAAGCGACCTTTATCGCACAACAAGCCGTGATTCAGTACGGCATCCCATTCGCCTTCGATGCGAATAAGTCGATTGTCTCGTGTGAGGACGTCTCTCTGGCAGCCGACGGAGCATTCAACACATACGCCGATGTGATGGTCCACTTCCGTCTCCTTGCCCTGGTAAGCGCTCTGGCGATCAATGATCGCACCTGTTGGGCAAATTTGGACACAGGTACCGCAAGATATGCAGGAGGATTCTCCAAAGGGCACATTGTAATCAGCAACAAGTAAGCTGTCTGCACCGCGCTCTTCAAAGCCCAGTGTATAGTTGCCTACCAATTCACCACATGCCCGTACGCAGCGCCGGCATAAAATACAGCGGTTATTATCGAGCACCATGAAGGGATGCGACGCATCAACCTCAAAGGGCTGCCAGTTTGGCTGCAAATCCCAGTGGGTCATGCCCTCGTCATAAGCACGATTTTGAAGTTCGCAATCGCCGCCGCTGACCTGGCAGTACATGCAGAAGTGGTTGCGTTCACTGAAAATAAGCGTTAAGACGAACTTTCGAGCGTCAAGCACCTTTTGTGTGTTCGTTTTCACGGCCATCCCATTCGTTGCAGGCAATGTGCAGGAAGGCTGTAAGGTGCCCGCACCTTCAACTTCGACCATGCACAGCCGGCAACCGCCATAAGGGGTAAGCTGCGGATGATGGCATAAAGTTGGTACAAAAACACCAGCAGCTTCTGCAGCTTCTAAAACAGTGGTACCTTCCTGGGCTTCGATTTCTTTTCCGTCAATTGTGAGTTTAATCATAATAGTGACTCTCCATTATCTTCGTGTTCAAATAGTCTTGTAGATCCGCTGGCCGCTCATTGGGCAAACGCCTGCAGGACAAACTTTTAATTTAATGTGCGCTTCAACTTCTGCTCTAAAGTGCGCTAAGATATCTTTTAAGGGGGAACCGGCTGTTTGCCCGAGACCACAATTGGACATTTCGTAAAGCTGTTCGCTCATCATTTGAAGGTCTTTCAAATCCTGTAAAGTTCCGACACCTTCAGAAATGTTGACAAGCGTTTCATGGGCTCTTTTGTTCCCTATTCGGCAAGGATTACATTTACCGCAGCTTTCGAATCTGAAAAAGTTCAACAATACTTTTGCCAGATCTACAACGCAAATGTCCTCATTACAAATCAATAATGCGCCAGAGCCTAAAGAAACACCCGCTTTAGTGTAGGAATCGAAATCCATTGGTGTATCCTGAAGGCTTGCGGGGATGATTGAGCCGCTTGAGCCACCTGTTTGTGCTAATTTAAAGGTTGCACCATCTTTCATGCCTTTTGCATAGATTGAAATCACCTCGCGCAGGGTGATGCCCATTGGTACCTCAATCAGACCAGTAACATTGACATTGCCCAGAACGGTGTAAACTTTTGTTCCTGGGCTTGAAGGTGTTCCAATGTTTTTGTACCAGGCAGCGCCGTTGCGAATAATCGCCGGGATGTTTGCAAGGGTTTCAACATTGTTGACCAGGGTTGGTTTTTGCCAAAGTCCTGCGGTTGTTGGATAGGGCGGCCTTGGGCGAGGTTCGCCGCGGTTGCCTTCAATTGATTCGATTAAGGCAGTCTCTTCCCCACAGATATATGCTCCAGCACCCGCATGGATGTGGATATCAAAGGAAAAATCTGTTCCAAAAATATTTTCTCCGAGTAAGTTGTAGTCTCTGGCTTGCTGGATTGCTTTTTGCATTCGGCTGATGGCTAAGCCATATTCACCACGAATATAGACATAACCCTCATCTGCACCGACTGCATAAGCTGCGATCAACATGGCTTCGATGATGCCGTGGGGGTCACCTTCCAGGACAAGACGATCCTTGAATGTGCCTGGCTCACTCTCATCGGCATTGCAAATGACGTATTTTTTATTACCCTTTGCGCCTTTCACAAATTGCCATTTAAGACCCGTTGGGAAACCTGCGCCACCGCGTCCTCGTAAACCGGAATCTTTGATCACTTTAATGGTCTCATCAGGCGTCATCTCTTTGAGCACGGTTCCAAGAGCCTCATATCCCTCATTGATGATGGATTCTTCAATGTTCTCGGGGTCAATGAGACCGACATTTTTCAGGACAATGCGATTTTCAGCTGGCATTGTCCCTTTTCGGGATGAGAGCCATGCCACCCGTCCTGAAAGATCATAAGCAGAGATTTGTTTTTCCTCTACGACCCGACCTTTATAAAGATGTTCTTCGACAATCCGGGGAACATCATCCGTGGTGACAGGAC
This sequence comes from Candidatus Brevefilum sp., assembly GCA_029210815.1. Taxonomy (GTDB): domain Bacteria; phylum Chloroflexota; class Anaerolineae; order Anaerolineales; family Anaerolineaceae; genus Brevifilum. The sequence continues at coordinate 98,707 of JARGGB010000001.1, read as the reverse complement.
CGTAAATAACCGCATCAGGATATACCAATACAAGCGGGCTCATTGCGTGTTTACTGATATCGGTGATCATTGAAAGGGCTATTTCTTCCTCAAGTCCAAATTTTGTAATTTGCTTTTGCAGTAAGCTGAAGACATCCAGAGCGCCACGATCCAAACTTTCAGGATCACTTGAAACCAATACCATTGAACGTGTTGTTTTCATGAAAGGCCTCCTATTCGTAATTTTTGAGGATACCTGGCACCTGTTCGGGTGTCACGTTTCCATAGATGTCGTTATCAATAACCATGACCGGACCAACGCCGCACAAGCCAAGGCAGCTTGTTGTGAGCAGGGTCCATTTGTTATCCTGGCTTGTTTCTCCTTTTGGTAAACCCAGCTCTCTTTGGAGTTTTTGCCAGACCAGGCGCCCTCCGGTAACATGACAGGGTGCACTCTCGCAAAATTGAATGACGTGACGCCCCCGGGGTTCAGTTGAAAGCATTCGATAAAAAGTTGCGACAGAGTATATGTGGCTTGAGGGGAGATTCATCCTTTTGCTGAGTTCTTTGATTGCCTCATCGGAGATGTACCCCAATTCACGATTGATTTCATGAAGGATGGGGATGAGTTCAGCCTTTTCATCACCGTGGTTTTGGACAAGTGTCCGCACTAATTTGCGGATATCCTGCCCTTCTTTGACTTCGGTTGCCATATTCTTACTCCTATGTGGTGGTCTCTATTGACAATTTTATTTTATTTCAATTGCATCGTATGGGCATAGTTGTTCACAAATACCGCATTTGATGCAAATATCGGGATCGATCACGTGTGTTTGGCGGCGCTCACCTGAAATTGCATCCACCGGGCAGTTCCGGGCGCAGAGTGTACATCCCGTGCAGAGCCCATCAATAATTTCAAACCGAATTAAGGATTTGCAGACCTTTGCAGGACAGCGTTTCTCATAAATATGGGCTTCATATTCATCGAGGAAGTGTTCGAGTGTGCTCTTTACAGGATTCGGCGCACCTTTGCCTAATCCACAAAGGCTGTTTTCATTGATTTGGTCACAAAGATAACGCAGGGTATCGATGTCGTCGGGCTTTCCTTTGCCTTCACAAATTCTGGTGAGGATTTCGAGGATGCGTCGTGTACCAATCCGGCAGGGCGTGCATTTACCGCAGCTTTCATCCTGGGTGAAATCCATAAAGAACCTGGCGATATCCACCATGCAGGTGTCCTCATCCATGACGACAAGACCGCCTGAACCCAAGATTGAGCCTGCTTCTGCCAGGGCTTCATAATCCATATGAAGATCAAGGAGGTTTTCAGGCAAACAGCCGCCCATGGGACCACCAGTCTGCACAGCTTTAAACTTTTTATCTTCTTTAATGCCGCCCCCTACATCATAGATGATCTCTTGAAGGGTAATGCCAAAGGGTACTTCGATTAAACCTGTATTTTTTACATCGCCTGCCATTGAGAAGGTTTTCGTTCCAGTGCTTTTCTTATAGCCAAGGCTGGAAAACCATTCCGCACCTTTGAGGATGATTTGTGGGACATTCGAATAGGTTTCAACATTGTTAATGTTTGAAGGTTGTTCCCAAAGACCTTTTTGCGCCGGGAATGGGGGACGTGGGCGAGGTTCGCCGCGTAGTCCTTCGATAGAAGCCATTAAAGCCGTTTCTTCACCGCAAACAAATGCGCCTGCACCCATTCGGACTTCAAGATCGAATGAAAAACCGCTGCCAAGGATATTGTCACCGAGTAAACCGAAATTTCGTGCTTGCTCAATGGCGGTTTTCATTGTTCTAACCGCAATGGGATACTCTGCACGGCAGTAAATATATCCCTGGGATGCGCCAGCTGCATAAGCGCCGATGATCATCCCCTCAACAACAGAATGAGGGTCACCTTCAAGAACACGACGGTTTGCAAATGCGCCCGGGTCACCTTCATCGGCGTTGCAAATCATGTATTTTTGTTCGGCTTCCGCATTGCGAATGAAGCGCCATTTGAGACCTGTTGGGAAACCTGCACCACCACGACCTCGCAGGCCAGAATCCAAAACTTCCTGGATTGTTTCTTCAGGGGTCATCTCTGTGAGTACTTTCCCAAGCGCCATGTAGCCATCCCGGGCGATGTAATCTTCAATATTTAGGGGATCGATTTCTCCAATGTTTTTCAAAACAATCCGGACCTCTTTGGTTTTGGGTGCGGACAATTCTTCATCAACGACTTTTTTAGTCTCACGAATGTATTGTTCAGCGATGCGTCCTTTTAAAAATTGTTCTTCAACCAAAAAAGGAACATCATCGAGGGTTAACTTCGTGTAATGGACTGCCTCAGGGTAGACCATTAAATCGAGACCTTCTGTCTCAGGATCACCGATCCTCGAAGTCTCAAGGACCTGGACTTCTTCAACCAGTCCCTGTTTGACAATTTCATCCTGAAGAGTCTCGATCAACTCGTATGCGCCTTTTTGCACGCATACAGGATCAACAGATACTAAAACATGTGAACGGAAATAAGCCATAAATTACCTTCCAGATACCATCATTAACTCGAAAATTTATCCTTCGATTTGAAAATCTTTTACGATTTCACCACCCAAAACATGTTCTTTCATGATACGGCGAGCCATTTCGGGGTTGACTTTCCCATAGGATACTTTTTCTTCGCCAGGGAGAATGACCTGAACAATGGGTTCGTATGAGTCAAGGCCAATATTGCCTGTTTGGCGAATAATGATGTCACTCAGGTTATCTTTTTCAATTATGTCAAGTATTGCTTTCAGAGTCTCGCGAGCGCCAGCTGCAATACCAACAGTTCCCATGCCAACAATCACCTCTGTTTTACCTGAGGTTTCTTTTAATTGCTGCTTTTTGAGTGCATCTTCGCGAATTTTCTTGAGATCATCTAATGATTTTACACTGGGCATATTATTTCTCCTGTTTAATTTATATCGATTGACTTAATGTGTAGCTTCCATTATTCCAGAAAGGTGAACCTCCTGGATGCCGGTTTCTATCATCTCGCGGATGTATCTCATTACCGCGGGTTCTGATAATGGGATCCCTTCAAGGGTTTCTTTGATAGGTTTGTCGTCAAAAATAAAACAACTTTCGTTATTCCGATATTCAAATATCCAATGAATTTCGGGTGTACCCATTAATAAGGTTATTAAAGTGCTTTCAATGTCACCCAGTGGCATTCGGTCGATGTGGCTGTGTTTGAAAACAGCCTCCACCGTTGTACCCTTGCCGGGAACTGAATGAATTGTGAATGACCCTTGGCAAGCCTCGGCAGCTGCTTTGAAAAATGGAATTCCCAATCCGACGCTTCGTGTTTTCCTGGATGTGATAAAAGGGTCAGTGATTTTCGCCAGTGTTTCAGCGTCCATACCTTTGCCATTATCCTGGATGAGAATCCTGAGTATATCTTTTTGCAAATCTTCTTCGACGATGATTTTTATCTCATCGGCGTTTGCTGAAATGCTGTTTTCAGCGATGTCCAGAATGTGCAAAGCCAATTCACGCAAGGTTTGCTTCCATTTTTTTAATGTCCTGAATGGTCTTTGGGAAGCGATTTGCTTTCACACGTCCCTGAACCTCTTCATCCACAACCATAACAGGTGCCTGGCTGCATGCACCAACACAACGGCAAAACTCTAAAGTAATCAAACCATCATCAGTTGTCTCTCCAGGTTCAATCTCCAGGATTTGTTTTGCTTTTTCAATAATCTGTTCGATGCCGCTCACATAACAAGCGGTTCCAATACAGAATTTTATGGTGTGTTTACCTCGAGGGGTTGTTGTAAAGAAGGAGTAAAAGGAAACAACACCATGGATCCGACTAACGGGTTCACCTAATTTTTTTGCAACATATACTTGCATTTCCGGAGAGATGTAACCAATAGCCTCCTGCAAGCTGTTAAGAACGACCATTGTCGCCCCAGCAAGATCTTTGTTTTCATCTAATATTTGATCGATAATGGATCGTTGTTCCGGATCATTAAGGGGATTAGCTTCTATACTTTTTTCCATTGTTTTTTGCATCTAAAGGATTACTCCTTAATATATCTTTGTGCGGGTGAAATGACCCACAGATTGTGAAATTTACCACAAATCAGTGTAATACCCAACAGCCAGCAGGTCAATACACAAATGTCATATTAAGTCTAGTGAATCATCAATTGTGCGATATGACCGTAAAGCAGCGTCCATTAATTGATCTAAACGCTTGCTTGAGTTCGGCTATTGTTGGCTTTTCAATTATAAACTGATTTACACCTAAAAAATCATCAATATAATGGACATCACCGCTTTGAATGAGCGGGAACTTCTTAATTTGGGGGAAATTTTTTTTTGCTTCTTCAAGGGAAATATGCCTGGATATCTCCAAAGCCTCAATATCTAAATCAGGTGGGACAAAACCAAGGTGATCAATCAAACCAAAAGCCTGGCGGTTGACATGGGCAGGGATGAATAAGCCGCCCAATTCTGTTACAGAGCGGAATGCTTCATCAAAGCTTAATTGGGTTGAATTGATCAACAGGCGTTCTTTTCGTTGAATAAATTCGCCAGTCTGGTCGACAATGAATTGTTCACCAAAAAATTCAACATTGTTCTTTATATCAGGTAAAGTTTTATCAACGAGTTCCTGGAGTTTGTTTAGTTGCTCCACCGTATCAAACAAGCAAAGGATATGGACGTCTTCTTCTGTCTGCAGTTCCATGCCGGGTAAGACAGTTAAATCGGACCCTTCTGCAGCTTTTATGACTGCTGGCACATTTTCACTGGCATTATGATCTGTTATCGCAATCAGGTTAAGGCCAATGTCAAGCGCTTTTTTTACGATTAATGGGGGTATCATCTCCACGCCCGCACAGGGTGATAATACAGTATGGACGTGTAATTCAGATAAATAGGTTTTCAAAGGTACTTTCTTGTGGGTTAATTTTTGGTTGCTCGTAAACCAAGTTCCCACAATTGTCCAATGACTTCGTAGTTTGGATCTGGTGATGAAAGCATTATGATATCTTTTTCGTTAGCTTTATCGATCGTCTGCTGATCAGGTTGGGCATCTTCTGTGATGATTATTGCAGCCAGGTCGAGCAGTGCAGCAACGGCAACGATATTGCTGTGTGACATAAGGGTGATCCAAATACCTTCAGGTTCGGCGCCGGTCATAACACAGCTGAGTAAATCTGAGCAGTAACCGCTTTTCACCTTGATTGTTGAAAAATCTTTTGAATTGGTCAGGACTTTCAGGTTCAGGTTTTGGATGATTTCATTCAAGTTCATAGTGTCTCAATTCTTTTATGGTGAGGGTTCAATTAACAGTATTTAAAGTATTATCTTTATCATCAAGGTACATGATCATGTATAAATTGGTGCCGCGGTCTCTTGAAGAGATCAAGCGCATTTCGTCCACACAGCGCTTAATATTAACCAAGCCCATCCCGGCGCCAAAACCCATTTCACGGATTTCGTTGGTGGCTGTTGAGTAACCTGGCTTCATCGCCTGTTCAACGTCCTCAATGCCTGGACCGTCGTCATAGGCTTCCATGGTGATTTTGTGGGGTTCGACCTCAACACGAAGGGAGCCGCCGTGGTTGGTGTGAATGATCAGGTTCATTTCTGCTTCATAAACTGCAATACCGCAGCGCCTGGCAATCTGTGGCGTAGCGCCTAATCTCAACAAAGCCCTTTTAATATTGCTTGACGCATTGCCGCCGTGAATAAAATCTCCTTTTCGAATCTCGTATCTCAGGATGAGACTTGTTCGATGGGAAACAATATCTTCAAATAAGTGACTGGCGCGATACCGGATCAGCTCTTCTGCATGGTAGTCCCTTTGCAAAGCTGTTAATAAGCCATTGGATATGTCCCCTTTGGTGATGATACCAACCAGTTTGCCTTGTTTATCAAGTACGGGAAGGCGGCCAAAATTTGTTCTGGAAAAGGTTTTTAGCGCCTCAACAACCGGGTCATATTCGTGAACAGTGACAACTTTGGTCGTCATATATTCACTAACATTAACGTCCAGGTTCCCTGATCGTAATGCCCGGATCAGGTCTTCTATGCTGATAAGCCCAACCAAATCACCATTAGTGATAACCGGTGCACCTGAGAACCTTTCTTTTTGAAAGATATCCAGTGCTTCTTCCAATTTGATGTCAGGCGGGAGGCAGTGGACGTTCTCGCTCATTACCTCATGGATACGAAGTTCATATGCGAGTTCTTCGGTTCTGGTAATGCTCTTGGCAAATTCGTCTGAAACCCGTGGATGTTCGTCTGTCATGGCATATTTACCTTTTACGCGCAGTCGTCATTGGCAGGCAGTTCATAACTTAGTAAACCCGCTTTGTGTAGAATTCCGCAGGCTTCAAACATGCCAAGGCTTGTCGTTATCAGGGGAATTTGTTCTTCATTGGCAATTCTGATTGTTTCACGATCAGGGTTTTTCCCGCGCACAAAGATAATCGTTCGAATATCAGCAATTAAAGCTGTGCGAACAACCTGTGGGTTACATAAACCTGTGAGCAATGCTGCTTCTGGTTTTATGGAAGCCAAAACATCACTCATCAGATCAGCACCCATTGCACCGGTAATATCTTTTTTGTAATCTTCTTCCTGTGTTAATAATTCGCCGTTAATTAAGTCGACTATTTCTGTTAATTTCATAATGTCCTTTTACTCATAGATATCAATGACGCTTTTATTCTATCGTAAAATTTGAAATTAGTTTGTCTTCAAAATGCGAATTGGTAAAAAACGGGTAAAATTGTCTACGAAACAATGATGAAAATAAGATATTGAGGAATTTATGGCAGATATTGTTAGAAGTGTTAAGGGCACAAGAGATTTTTACCCTGATGAGATGGCTGTTCGGCGATGGATGTTTGACATCATCCGGGATGTTTCGACGCGGTTTGGTTACCAGGAATTCGACGGTCCCTGTTTAGAATTTATCGATCTTTATGCTGCAAAATCCGGTGAAGAACTGGTCAAAGAGCAGGCTTTTGTATTTTCATCCCCGGGTGATGATATGCTCACACTTCGTCCTGAGCTTACACCGACACTGGCTCGTATGGTGGCGCAGCGTCAATATGAAATTCCGATGCCCTTGCGATGGTGGTCCATTGGTCCTTTTTGGCGTTATGAAAACCCGCAGCGTGGCAGGACAAGAGAATTTTTTCAGTGGAATATTGACCTGGTAGGAACAGAAGCGGTGGCAGCGGATGCGGAAATCGTTGCTGTTGCAGCGAGTTTTTTGAAAGAAACCGGGCTTTCATCGGATCAGGTGCAGATTTTTGTTAATAACCGGCGTTTGATGGATGACGCCCTTTCAACGATTAATATTGCAAAAGAATTGCGTCACGATGTGTTTAAGGTTGTTGATAAACTGGATAAGCTTTCCGAGAAGGAATGGCGTGCTTATGCCCTTGAAATTGGCTTGACCGAAGGACAGGTTGACGGACTGCTGAACCTGGTCAATGACCAGGATCTCTTTATGAAATCCGATGAACTTGTCGAATTTTTCGAGTTAATTAAAATCTTCGGTGTTGAGGACTACGTAACTTATAGTCCAAAGGTTATCCGTGGCCTGGATTATTACACCGGCACTGTTTTTGAGGCATTTGAGCTGGGTGGCGCGTCCAGGGCGATCTTAGGTGGCGGGCGTTATGATAACCTGGTTTCGGATGTCGGCGGGAATCGCCTGCCTGGCGTCGGATTTGCCATGGGCGATGTCGTTATTGAGCTGGTATTGCGAGATGCTGGTGTGATCCCTGAAAAATTGGGTCACAAGCCGCAAGTCCTGGTGACGGTATTTGATGAAACAATGTTGCCTGAGTCCTTAAAAATTGCTGAAGAAATCAGGATGGCTGGTTATCGTGCTGCGGTTTACCCTGAGGCAGATAAGCTTGGCAAGCAGTTTAAGTATGCCGATAAATTGGATATCTCAGTGGCAGTGATATTAGGTCCGGATGAACTGAATGAGAATCTGGTCGCTGTTAAGAATCTCAAGACACGTGACCAGGTGACGATAGGACGCAGTGAGCTGATAAAGCAGATCGAGAAATTCTTGCCATCCCTTCCTTGATGTGATAAAATTAGGGATTGAATATGGTGCCTGTAGCTCAATGGTTAGAGCGCCTCACTGTGGATGAGGAGGTTGAGGGTTCGACCCCCTTCAGGCACCCAACAACAAATAAAACGCGTCAAGCCAACGAACCTCCCAAAAATGGGGGGTTTTTTGATGGAGAAATTCCTAATTCGCTTGTTAAATCAATTCGAAAAGATTGAAAGAATTGAATAATCACATGGTTCAATACAAATCAAACAGGCTGCATTTTCGCTGGATTTCTAAATGGAATTTGGAAATCTGAAAACTTTCGTTTGCGGATGTCACTATTTTTCGTCATGATCGTTATTCAAGAATTATTTTGAGATTGTTTATCCGTCGGTTATAATTAATTATTCACGTTTGGAATTGAATTTTCATTATGATTTCTAAGGTTTTTTCAGCATTTTACATATGTTATTATCGGTCTTTTTCACGCATCCTATTGTGAACTCTTTAATTGATCTGGAATATTAATATTGAAAACAAAGCGGTAGTTTGTTTAGGAGAGTGAGGAAATGAAAAAAGTAACCAGGATTACCTTGATATTTGGCTTTGGGCTTTTGTTAATTGTTTTACTTGATGCCTGTACGGTATTTCAGAGAAGAACAGGCACAGGATGGGGAGAAGGTGCCTTTGATTCGAATGGCGAGCGGATTTACTTCACGTCTTCAAGTGAGAGAGATGCCAGAATCACATATTCTGGTGGGCCACCCTCCAGCGTGATGATGGGAGGTGGGTATTTAGCTTGCGCCTCCTGTCATGGTCCAGATGCACAAGGGGGATTGCATGCAATGATGGGTATGCAGTTTATGGACGCACCCGATATCCGCTGGGATTCACTGGCCAGTGAAGGAGATGAGGGGCATGGTGATGATGAAGAAGGCCATGGTGGTGGTGAGTATGATCTTAAACTTTTCCGGCTGGCAGTAGTAGAGGGTGAACACCCTGATGGTGAACCGCTCAGCGAAGATATGCCTAGATGGAATATCGGCGATGAAGACCTTGAGGATCTGGCGGAATATCTTATGAGGTTAAATTAGTTGCAGGTTACACTGATCATGAAATTTGGGTTGGTTGAGTGCCATTCATGTCACATCATAAAAATCAATTCTAAGCCTTGGAATTTCTGCAAATTATTACCCAATCAGAAGTAAGGTTTTATTGATTTAAGTAAATTCCTGCTCAACTCAATCCAGGGAACTCTAAAAATCTTGTATCGATCGTTGTTCGACAGCCTCTTCTGTGGTTGCAAAGCCATTTTTTTTAGGATATCTTTAATTAACCAATTCATTTCCTTTATTTGGTGACGCTGAGCCTTGTTTTCCATTTTTTTATCATTTTTATCAAAATGACTTTATTTCATTATTTTTCGACTACTAAACAGTAAGGCTGGTGTAAAATTTTAAGATCCAGATTGGTGGATCATGATTGCTATTTGTATGAGAGCATTTAAAATTATCGGCGAAACACACAAAATATTTTATCAATTAACATGATTTTTTATATTAATTTAATAAAAGTGGTAAAAAATCCGGTATAATAGATAATAATAGTCTAAATAAGGAGTTAAGGTGAATATGATGGATAATTCTCATCAACACGAACGGGAAGAAACCACGAAAAATATGGAGAAAGACATTACAAGGCATGATATGGAAAATCATGAATCTATTTCAGAGCACGAAGGTTATGCTGGGCACGAAAGTCATGGGGAGCATGATGGTCACGTAGAGCACGAAGGTCATGCTGGGCACGAAAGTCATGGGGAGCATAATGGTGACGGAGAGCACGAAGGTCATGGAGAGCATGTCGACCATACCGGCCACGAGGAAATGTTTCGGCGCAAGTTTTGGATTTCTCTTTTAATTTCCATCCCTGTTTTAATTTTCAGCCCAACCATTTCGAATTTCTTGGGATATAATCTGCCAGATTTTCCCGGTATTCGATGGATCACACCTGTATTTTCAGTGATTGTCTTCTTTTACGGCGGATTACCTTTTATAAAAATGGCGGTACCCGAAATTAAAAACCGAAAACCGGGAATGATGACTTTGATATCCCTGGCGATAATCGTGGCTTTTGTGTACAGTCTTGCCGCACTGTTCATGCCAACAAGCACAACCTTTTTTTGGGAATTGGTTACACTTATCGACATCATGCTTCTTGGTCATTGGATCGAAATGCGGAGCATCCGGCAAGCCTCAGGCGCTTTACAAGAACTGGCAAAATTACTGCCGGATACCGCAGAACGCATTGATGACGCGGGCAATCGTGAAACCGTCCCTGTCAGCGATTTATCCAGTGGGGATCTTCTCTTAGTGCGCCCCGGCGCCAGTATACCAGCAGATGGTGAAGTTGAAGAAGGCACCTCGGATGTAAATGAAGCGATGATTACAGGTGAGTCCCGCCCAGTGAAAAAATCACCTAACGATAAAGTAATCGCTGGAACCATCAATGGGTCTGGCAGTTTGCGAGTTCGTGTCACTGCCACAGGTGATGAAACTGCATTGGCGGGAATCATGCGTATGGTGAATGAGGCTCAGAAGAGCAAATCCAATACGCAGATATTGGCGGATAAAGCGGCGGGATGGTTGTTTTATATTGCGCTTGGTTCGGCGGTCATTACTGCTATTGCATGGATAATCGCCGTAGGTTTTGATGTAGCAGTCGTAGCAAGGGTAGCCACAGTTTTGGTGATTGCCTGCCCGCATGCACTAGGTCTTGCGGTACCACTCGTTGTGGCCATCACAACAGCAATGGGCGCTCAAAATGGAATCCTTGTGCGAGACAGGCTTGCTTTAGAAGAATCGCGAGAGATTGACATTATCGTGTTTGATAAAACGGGAACATTGACCGAAGGCAAATTTGGCGTTGTGGGCATTCAAACGATTGATGGCATAAGCGATGAAGACGCATTGGCATTAACCGCAGCCATCGAAGGCGATTCGGAACATACTATAGCAAGGGGTATTCGAAAATCGGCAGATGAAAAGAAACTGAACTTGCCAGAAGTGTCAGATTTTAAGGCACTTGAGGGACGAGGTGTTCGTGCAAGTTTCCAGAACAATACCGTTTATGTCGGCGGTCCACGTCTATTAGAAATGTTGGATATCGAACTTCCCAAAAAGATTTCAGAATTTGAGGAGGAGGCAAATAAAAAGGGCCAGAGTGTTGTTTATCTTGTTCAGGAAGGCCCAGAAGGACCGCATGTGACTGCTGCGTTTTCCCTCGCTGATGTTATTCGAGCAAACAGCAAGGAGGTTGTTGAGCGCCTCCACGAAATGAAAATTGAAGTTGCCATGCTAACAGGAGACAGCGAAGCGGTGGCTAAATCAGTGGCAGAGGAGCTGGGAATTGATACATACTATGCAGAGGTGCTGCCAGAGAACAAAGATCGTAAAGTGATCGAATTACAGGAAAAGGGCTTGAAGGTCGCTATGGTTGGTGACGGGGTGAATGATGCACCAGCATTGACGAGAGCAGATGTCGGCATTGCGATTGGAAGCGGCACAGATGTGGCCATTGAATCAGCTGGTATTATCCTGGTCAAAGATAACCCGATGGATGTTGTGAAAATTTTTGACCTCAGTAAAGCCAGCTATCGTAAAATGGTTCAGAATCTTTGGTGGGCTGCAGGCTACAATATATTTGCTATTCCTTTGGCGGCTGGTGTGCTGGCGCCATTTGGTTTCCTTCTTTCTCCAGCAGTTGGAGCCTTGCTAATGTCTATGAGCACAGTCATTGTTGCAATTAACGCACAACTGCTTCGCAGACATGAACTGCCAGAATAGATGTGAGGAAACGGTCTGTAGTGACCATCAGGGTTTTCGTCCCACTGAAAGCATTCTTTAATTGATCTTTGCACTTTCTTTAGGAATTCTTGATGATTATATGTCAGAATCCAAATGTATTAATAATGTTTTCAAGAATTCTGTAGAAAGGTAAAAAATGATGTTCTTTGGACTGATATTCCTTGTTTTTGGAGGTCTGATCGTTCTTGTTTTGGTAATTGGGGTCATCGCTTATTTTTCAGGTCGGCGACCAGATTTCCTCAAACAGCGCTCCAATGATGCTCCTTCAACCAAGGTAGAGGATTCTTTATTGGATATATTACAAGAGCGATATGCTCGCGGTGAAATTGATGAGGAAGAATATCAAAAGTTGATAAGAAACCTTAAATCCTAATTCATTTAAAGGGGATAAAGTCCTTTAATTTGCAAAGGGTATTTGTGTAAAATTTTGCGTTCAGATTTCGCAGTAAACTGTAATGTTCATGATGTGAAATATGAATTGGTTATTTGATATTTTGGAGGAGGTTGAGGCTTCGACTCGATTAAGGCACCCCATCAAAAAAAGCCCATTTGGGCTTTTTTTTGCTTTAACTGATAGTTCGGGTTGGATTAAATCTACAAAAATTCATTCTTTTGGGTAATTCTTGGGGGCAGGTGCTTTGATTGCCAGCAGTTCAAGCATCTCATCATGCATATTTTGAACGTTCATTTTGGTTTTATAGGGGATTTTTAAAAGGGTTCCACCGGGGTAAACATGCACTCCCTGGTCATCAAGCGCAATGGAGAGATTGCCACGAAGGACCGTCATGTACACATTTGAATTTGAATAGTGCAGGGGCAAACCTTCGTCTTTGTTAAACAACATGTGAATGTAATCAAGATTATCATCCTGGATGACTTTTTCTACCGTTCGGTCAATGTGATTCGAGAGTGTGAATACTGTTTCGATCATAAACGATCCATCCTTCAATTTTGTTTTGTTTGATTTTTAAAGAAGATTGATTAATTTGACGCCACCAAAGGTCAATATGACAGAGCTTAAAAAATACATCAGGGAGGTTGTCCATAAATAGGTCGGCATGTGTACCTGGTAGGCACCGCAAACCACACTGAATGCTCGTGCGCCAGCGGGAATACTGCGTGCCCCAAGCATAAAAAGCGGGGAATCAACAGGTAATTTATCGAGACCCATCGGCAAACTGGCCTTAAAATCTTCAAACGCCATCACATCGCCAACGGTTTTTCCAATTTGGTATTCGAAAAGTGACGCAATTGTGTTGCCCAATGCAGCTACCAGCGCTGCTTGAAGCGGACCGATCAGGGCGGCAATAAACAAGGTTAATGGAATGGATGGTAAAAATGTGAACCCGAATAAAATGTAAACCAAAAGGCTGATGAGGATTGCCTGGCTTTGATTCTGCTCGATGAAAGCTTTAACGTCATTGAAATCAAGTTTCATGGATCCCCAAACGGCAATCGCGAGAACGACAAAAAGTGCTATTAGCTTAGCCACATTGGTCTTGTTGAATATTTTGGGGTGACGTTCAGTCAATTTTTTTATCATCTGTATAATTTTCTGTTGTGTTTATTACCTCTAACTTTGTCCGTCCAAGGATTTTTTATAAATTTATTTTCAAACGGACTGGGTACAACATTGGATAATCCTATTATCTGAATAAATACTTGTCAAGTTGGGCTGTCTGGATTTGTTTAAGTCAGAAGGGTTAAAAAAGGTGGCAAACCTCGAGAGTGAAGACTTACCACCTTATTTGTTTTGATTAAAATTGTTATTTTCTCGGCGAGCGTGGAATCAGAACGGGTGTATTTTTCTTATACATTTCGTAAGCTTCCTGTCCGCCCCAGCGTTTATCGGATTTTTTCTCTAACATAGGGATGCCGCTAATCACCGTCAATTGGATGATGACCCATATGGGTGAGATCAGGGTTAGCAATGCCCAACCTTTGAGAACAGGCAGTGCGATTAATGCGACACCAATCCAAATGACGATTTCACCAAAATAATTGGGATGGCGTGACCAGGCCCATAAGCCTTCCTGGATGAATTTGCCCTCATTCTCTGGATTGGTTTTGAAGCGGCTTTTTTGTGTATCGGAAACCAGTTCGAAGAAAAATCCGACGCCCCAGATCAAGAGGCCAATCACAGCAAGCCAGCCTAAATCTTTGCGAACGGTTGATGTGATGGCAGCCCAGCTTGCTGCTGCTGTGAATGTTACCCATAAACCCTGCAGGGTCCATGTGAGGAGGAACTTGCCAAAAGACACCTTGATTTCGTCAAAACGGCTGTCCTTACCCTCTCCTATAACGCGGGTAAACAAGAATGTGCCCAAACGAGCGGACCAAACAACCACCAGAACGAGTAATAAGACTGCCCGATCATCAATGTTTGGTACCATGAGAACGAGCAATGTTGTCAGGCTCACATAGGTTATTGTGCCGGTCAGGTCATAAAACTTTTCTGTTTTTAACCGATAAGCGATAATAAAAGCGATCCACTGGATCAAATATGCACCTGCAACAGCTAAAAGCATAAGGGAAATACCGCCAAGCTTTGCGCCTCCCTGGCTGCCGGCAATCCCTACACCTACCCCGACCAGTACTGCTAATAATGATCCTATTAAGGATTGTAATGATGAATTTTCCATTTTTTTCTCTCCATAATTCGAAAATGAATAATTTTATGTTTTATTAGTGATACATTTATTGTACACTGTGCCAGCAAAACGCTGTCAAGTTGTAGAAGGATTTCTTTTATCCAGATCGATATATCGGAGGAAAACAAGTTTTGTTGACAAAAAAATTCTCTAATGAGATACTAGGGGCATGAAAACAACGATCTCATTGACAACGGATTTTGGCAACCAGGATGGTTTCATAGGCGTGATGAAAGGCGTGATTTGGGGTATTGCACCTGATTCGCATATCGCAGATATCACCCACGACATTCCGCCGCAAAATATTCGATTGGGCGCTTATGCACTGTGGCGGGTTGTACCTTATTTCACACCTGGCAGTGTCCACATTGCGGTGATTGATCCCGGAGTGGGTACGCAGAGGCGTCCGATAGGATTGAAAATAGGAGAGCAGCAATTCATTGTCCCGGATAATGGCTTGATCACACCAATTTTAGAAGAGGGGGAGCGCGCAGGGAAAAGTATCGAAATGGTTCATCTCAATAATCCGAAATACTGGCTTGAAAATGTCAGCCATACATTTCACGGACGGGATATTTTTGCTCCTACCGGTGCGCATTTGGCTGCAGGTGTGGCTTTAGAAAGACTGGGTGATCCAATTGAGGACCCAATCCGGATTGATTTCTCCCGCCCGATTAAAAGGGATTATGGTTGGGAAGCACATATCACGATTATTGATGTTTTTGGTAATTTGACAACAGATTTACCTGCGGAAGCAGTTTTGAGCGCTGGTGGTGTAAAAATTCGTTTGGGTGATCATTTGATAGAGAGGCTTGTCCCTTCTTATGGGCACCGCCCGGAAGGTGAACTGGTAGCCCTGGTTGACAGTGAAAATTTCATCGAGATTGGCGCTGTGAACGGCAGCGCTGCTCAAATCACGGGGGCAAATATTGGTGATAAGGTTGAGGTGATTTTGAATGAGTGAGGTGAAACCATTACCACTGTCCATCAAGGACCTCAGCTTTCAATATAATTCACGATCCACACCGGCGATCAAACACATAAGCTTTGATGTCAATCCCGGGGAAGTGTTGTTAATTGCAGGGTCTAGCGGCTGCGGAAAAACGACATTGATGCGCTGCATCAACGGCTTGATCCCGAATGCTTATCATGGTGAGATCAAAGGTGAAATTGAATTATTTGGCAAATCCGTCTTTGACATAGAAATGTCAGAGATCTCACAGGAAGTAGGGACGGTTCTTCAAGACCCGGAACGCCAAATTTTAGGGACTTACGTGTTAAACGATGTCGCTTTTGGGCTTGAGAGCCTGGGAATGCCGACCGAGAAAATTTTTCCCCGGGTGGACCAGGCGCTCGAAAAGATGGGTATTCTCTATCTTCGGGACAGAGAAACCTTTGGCACCTCCGGCGGTGAAAAACAAAAAATTGCATTGGCTGGTGTGTTGGCGATGAAGCCCAGAATTTTGCTGCTGGATGAGCCCCTGGCAAGCCTTGACCCGGCTTCTGCTATGGAAGCCCTAAAAATATTCAGGCAGTTGGCGGATGAGGGTCTCTCGGTGATGATTGTGGAGCATCGCGTTGAGGATGTGCTGGCGATTAAGCCTGAGCGGGTAATTTATATGGATGAGGGTGAGATCACCTACGATGGTGATCGGCAGGGCATGATGGAGGTTGTCGATTACACACGAATAAAACTACCGGCAGAGGTTGTGCTCAGACGAGCAAAAAATGAACCGCCGCCAGAATTCGAACCCGTCTTAAAGCCGCAAGAAGGGGATTTGGAATTGCTGGTTGAATTTGAGGGCGTTAATTTTCAGTATGATGAAGATTACCCTTTTGTGCTTCATGATATCAATTTTAAGATCAATAAAGGGGATATCATCGCCATATTGGGGCACAACGGTTCTGGCAAGACAACCATGGTCAAGCATGCCTTGGGTTTGTTGAAACCTTCACAGGGTCATGTTTACCTGGAAGGAAATGATACAAGGGATATCACGGTTGCAACTGCAGCGAAGTCGGTTGGTTATGTCTTCCAGAGCCCGACTCAGATGTTGTTTGCACCTACAGTTGGGGATGAGCTGGCGTTTGGTCCTAAGAATCTCGGGTTTTCTAAGGCTGAGATTCAAAAGAGCGTCAAATGGGCGATTGAAACTGTCCATTTAGAGGAGGAACTGGATACGCCGCCGCTTGCCCTCTCCTTTGGTCAGCAAAAACGGATCAGCATTGCTTCAGTGCTCTCAATGCGTTCACGGCTCTTAATGATGGATGAGCCAACCGCAGGGCAGGATTACTGGAATTATCGGGCATTTATGGATGCAATTCTACAAATGCCCGGGTTTGACAGCATTGTTTTCATCACCCATGACCTTGACCTGGCGTTAATCTACGCCAATCGTATAATGATATTATTTGATGGGCAAATTGTCGCAGATGGCTCGCCGCCAGAGGTTTTAAAAGACGAAGACCAATTAATTAATTATCGCATATTACCAACTTCTTTACTAAAGATAAATCAGCAGTTCCTGCCAAAAACTGGCAGTTTTTATCGCGCCGAAACCCTGGCTCACAGGATCGGTTAAATTTATTGCAGTTAGTTTATCCAATCTTATTTTCAATAAAAGGAGTTTGAAATGGCAGAAAAAAAGAAATCAATTTGGAAATTTGGAACGCGTGAAGTGGTCTTCGCCGCAATTGGCGCAGCGCTTTACGCTGTCCTGGGGTATGCAACCAACGTGCTGCAGCTCCCGGGCGCCGGGAATGTCTCCATCCGACCAGCGGTTGTTATCCCGATGTTCTTCGGGATCGCCTTCGGTCCGATCGTTGGCTTCATCTCCGGTTTTGTCGGCAATATCCTGGCTGACCTGCTGAGCGGCTGGGGGTTCTGGTTTTGGTGGGATCTTGGAAACGGCATCATGGGGCTGATCCCCGGATTGTTTGCAGGCATGATTGTGGATTACAAAGCCGTTAAGTCACTCTTGCTTGGTGAACTGTCTGTTATCCTGGGCTCTGGTGTTGGCATGGGCGTCGCCTCGCTTTCCGAGATGTGGGTCTCAGGTGCGGATATGAACACCGTCATCTTTGCGAACTTTATCCCATCCTTTGTGTCGAACATTGTCAATGGCTTGATCTTGCTGCCAATCTTGATGGTGGCTTATGCTGCCGTTGTACAGCGATCTGGCAGAAATTAATTTTTTGATTGCATTGCAGGCAGGCAGCTTTTATCAGTGCCTGCCTGCATTAGCGTTTCTTATGAAATAGATTGTTATTATGCTGATCAGTTGGCGATATAAATTCCGAAACAGCACCATGGATAAAATCGACCCCCGGGCTCGATGGATTTTCTCCTTTGCCTTCCTGCTTTCTGCAACCATGTTTTGGAATGCCACATTTTTATTTATCTTTTTTATTCTTGCTATCATCTGGTATTACTTTGGAAAGACAAAGTGGAAGGAAACGCGCCACGGCTGGTTTTTGATCAGCATCATGCTTTTTTCGATGATCGTGATTAACACCATTATCACAGGGGGTGGGGCAGGTGGGGTGGTTCCTCCCGGTGGGCATGTGATATGGCCGCAAAAATTTACCATCCCATTGGTGAATTGGGAGATTAATTTTGGTTTGACTGTTGAGCGCTTATGGTTTTCCCTATGCCAATTGATGCGACTTGGCGGGATTTCGCTGATATTTCTGCTGATCCCTTACACGATGGATTCGCGGGCGTATGGAGCGACATTTCACGGATTAGGGATGCCGGACAATGTTGCCTACACCATGGAGCTTGCCATCCGTTTTATCCCCACGCTGGCTCGGGATTTGTCGGTTACGTTGGATGCGCAAAAGGCTCGCGGTTATGAAATTGAGAAGGTCAAGGGGGGGATATTCAAGAAGATCGCCCGGATCGCGCCCTTGCTGGTGCCGGTAACGATGAATGCCATTATCGGAAGCGAGGATGTGGCAAACGCGATGGACCTGCGCTGTTTCGGTCAGGCAAAACGCACCTGGATTTACCCGCTGGAATACCACTGGTGGGATTATGCGCTGATTGGTTTCAGTGCTTTGATGCTGGTTGGCAGTATTGTTGCTGCCCACATCCTGGATTTGGGCGGTTTCTGGACCCCTGAGTGGTTTATGAATTTGTTTGCTTAGCGTGAGAGCCACCTTTATTTTTTCCTATCTCAAATTATTCATTGCTAATTTTTTCGTTTCATATCATCCCCAGCGGGTTTGTGTTTTTCCTTCTTGAGACATTTCTTTTCTCCTTCGCCCTATACACTAAATTATTGGGGTCAGTTGTCTCATTATTATAGACACAGAGGGAAGCGGATTTTCCACACAGAGTATAAGCATAGGCTATCCCATAGCTTCACTAAGCGACACAGGCGAAATCTTTTATAGTATTATTACTATGTTACTCACCAAAAAATTAGGAGGTCATGATGCAATATGCCAGTGAAGACCTGGTAGCTGAACATGAAGGTATCCTTTCTGGTTTGGATATCCTTGAAAAAATGGTGCATCACCTGGAAGAAGGAGAACCTGTTGATCGGAAGGACCTGCTTGGGATCCTTGATTTCCTGAGACTCTTTGCAGATAAATGCCATCACGGTAAGGAAGAAGGTCTGCTGTTCCCTGAATTGGAGAACTGCGGGATGGCCAGAGAAAATAGCCCTATTGGGCAAATGCTCGTTGAGCATGTTGAGGGAAGAAAATTTCTTGCGATGATAGGAGAAGCACTTAAAAAGGAAGACTTTGGCAGTTTTTCCGAGAATGCAGCCGCTTACATCGCGCTATTACGGTCTCACATCAAAAAGGAAAATGAGATCCTGTTTCCCCTGGGAGATCAGCTAATCGCCCCAAACCGGCACCTGGAATTACTCGACTTGTTTGAAGCACATGAAGTAAATGTCATGGGGGCAGGTACACATGAGAAATTACATCATATGCTGCACAAGTTCCAGGAGAAATACAGCATGGATGCAGAGCCACCTCATCACACGTGAGTGGAAATATTTAAAAAAATCACGCTGAGGAGTGAAATGTCCTGCATGAAAATTGGAAAGATCCACCCATGAGTACATCGATGGTAGCAGCCTGTGGGTTGAATTGTGACACCTGTGAGATCAGACTGGCACCTTTTGACCAAGGTGCTGCAGCTACAGTCTTGAATTGGTTTAAGCGTCAGGGTTGGTTGGATGAAAATGAAGGTATGCCTGAAGTGCTCAAGCGCAAGATGTTTTGTACAGGCTGCCTTGGTAACCGTGAGACACACTGGTCGACCGATTGCTGGATCTTGGCATGCTGTGAGGACCAACACGGCCTCAACAAATGCAGTGAATGCCCAGATTTTCCCTGTGACCGCCTCGTCGAGTGGTCAGAGCAGGATACAAGTTATGAAGAGGCCTTAGCAAACCTGAGGAAGCTGAATCGAGCGACCCAGTAAGTTGTGCACCTCTCTTGTGCGCACCAATCAATACATAATTGATTCGGTTATGTCACTTGTTATGAAGATATCCCATAGTCTCGTATGTTCTCGCAGCGATCTATGTGACATATTTATCCCTCCATCGCAGCGCTCGCTCCTATTAATGCTAATGAGAAACCCTCACCCTGACTTCTTCCCTGGTAGTGAGACATAAATGAGGTTCGCAGGTCAATACGGTCGTGCAGCAACCTACTCAAAATCTAGTAAATACCAATCATTTGAGATTGCCACGCTTCGCCCCGGACACTAAATTTTTTCGGTCAGTTTTCTTATTATTATAGATATAGAGGGTTTTCGGTCTGAGTCTTACGCCCTCTGAGCTCAGGACGAGATCCCCTCACTCCAAAATTATTCTATTTAAAATTATTCAGCTATATATTGAGACTATTCCCTTACTCACGCCAATACTTTAACATCCCCCTTGAAAGGGCGCGTTCATGGAATCCCCCGCCAGGGTTGACTTTATCAATCCCGCCAACAGACACCAATCGCCGTAGTAAGGGCGAAATCTGGTTACCATAGCGCAGCATGCAGGCACGCGGGTGAATGCCCGGCCAGGAATAACAGGAGACGACCCAACGTCGGTATTCTGTGTTGATGGCTGAGGGCAAATGATCCCAGGCCGGGTCATCAGGGGCGAAAATGTACTGGTCCAGGTTTCCCTGGGGGATGCCTTCGATGCCCTTGACTTCGTAAGGTTTTCTTTGGAAATCATATGGATCGACCGAAAGGTCGAGAATCACAGCGTTTTCGGGCATTAAAGCTATATATTTATTTGGAATGATTATTTGCGAGGGATTTGACCTTTGGGTGGCGTCAATCAGCAAGTTGGTGGTTGACAGTAATTTCTTTAAATGCTCTTTGTGAGCGGTGAGGTCATAATCGACGACCCGGAGGATATTCCCAGGAATACTCTTGTTGGCATACGCTGACCAAATTTCGGGATCGCCATAACGGATGGCGGCCTGAACGGCATGGGTGCCCACACCGCCAGAGCCCAGTAAGGTGATTTGTAAAGGGTTCCGATTGGTGGAGTCCAAACCAGGTATGATTTGATGCAAAACCTGGAAGGCAACCTCACATCCGTTCCAGGCGACAGATCGGAGGTTTTCCACCAGCCTTTGCCCATTGTCGTCAAGGATGGTGTCTAAAGAGATTGCTTCAATGCCTCGCTCCTTCAAGAAGGTACGCCGCTCTGGGCGAGTGGGGAAGTGACACATTGAAATCAGGCAGCTTCCGGGCTGGATCATCTCAAGATATCTTTGTGGAGGATAACGCAGCACCAGGATATAATCCTGGGCATAGACTTCTTCAGCCGTGCCGGAGATAATATTATAAGATTTCGTATAGTAACTATCTTTAACGCCGAGTTTCTCCCCATATCCCTCTTCTAAAACCACCGATTTGAATATTCGGGTCATCTTTTGCACAAAATCCGGAAGGAAAGCCCGCACCTCTCCCTCCTCTGCGTGGATGATTCCCAATCCCAGTGTGAAATCTTTGTTCATAAAGCCTTTCGTCTTATGAATTTGGCTTCATATTAAAGATACATCATAAGTAATAAGTAGACAAAATTAAATCGAAAAAAAGAATTCTCAAAATGGCATCCAATCCGCATACGCATGAGGATTATCATAAGGATAATCAGACCTAGTCTGGGTAACGAGTTACAACGTGATCGCGCTGCCCCTTGTTGCTGGCGTTTTAGCGCCCTTAGGGATCCTGATGCCGCCGACGGTTGGGGCTCTGATCATGTCGCTGAGTACGATGATCGTGGCGGTTAATGTCCAATTGCTGCGCCGGGTCAGGAATGAAATTTAGGGTTTAAAGATAGCACCGGTGTCCTCACCGATGTTATCGAGGTTATGCACATCCTATTTAAATTTTTGTCAATGCGAACAAAGTGACTGTGCAGTGTCCTGTCTACGAAGTGACCTGTAAGGATAGGAAGCAATCCCGGAGTGACATATGATAATAAAAATCAATTAAGATTTCAACATCCAGCGAACAATAAATCAAAATATAGACTGCCACGCTTCGCTCACAGTGACAAACAATATGATCGCACGGGTGTCCTCACCGGTGAAATCGGATATGGTGGAATGTATGATAATTGTGGAGATAACCAAACAACACAATATTGAAAATCCAGTAAGAAAAAAGCATTTGTGGTTATCTCTCTGGTGGGGACACCAGAGAGATCGGGAGGTTATCTCCCTGGTCCTTACAGAAGGCTACGCACTGAGGACACCAGAGAGATCGGGAGATTTCAACATCCAGCGAACAATAAATCAAAATATAGACTGCCACGCTTCGCTCACAGTGACAAACAATATGATCGC
>JARGGB010000001.1:0-76208 GCA_029210815.1 Candidatus Brevefilum sp. | reverse complement strand
AACACAATATTGAAAATCCAGTAAGAAAAAAGCATTTGTGGTTATCTCTCTGGTGGGGACACCAGAGAGATCGGGAGAGATCGGGAGGTTATCTCTCTGGTCCTTACAGGAGGCTACGCACTGAGGACACCAGAAAGATCGGGAGGGCTTGCTAATTGCTGTCTTGTCCATAAGTCTTATTGACCCGATTCCATTCTTGTGGGATAATGTATTAGTATAAAAATGGCAATTAAACAAACGCTTTGATGGAAACGAGTAAGGGTTCCGCTGGCTGTAAGCGATCCCGGGGTGGTGTGAGCCGGGAAGTCATGAACCTCCAAAATCCTTCCGGAGCGGCAAACCGAACATCCAACAAAGATCAGTAAGTGCGCCGGAGTCATGCTCTGTTATCAAAATGCAGCGATGTCGAATCGATGTGGCTGACCGAGGTGTTCACACTTCGTGTGAAAACCAGGGTGGTACCGCGGGTCATTTACTCGTCCCTGATATGGGACGAGTTTGTTTTTAAGGCTATTTTTTAATTTTTGGAGGCTCCATGTTCAAACCAGTATCTTCTCGACTGAATATCACCTTATTAGAATCTGAAATCTTAAGGTTTTGGAAGAAATATGATATCTTTCATCAATCCATGGACAGCAAGGAAGGCGGACCCGAATACGTCTTTTACGAGGGACCACCCTCAGCCAACGGCAAACCGGGTGTCCATCACGTTTTAGCGCGGGTATTCAAGGATATGTTCCCACGTTATAAAAGCATGAACGGCTACCATGTTTCCCGTCGAGGAGGCTGGGATACTCACGGACTGCCTGTTGAAATTGAAATGGAGAAACGGCTAGGATTTTCCAACAAACAGGACATCGAAGATTATGGCATTGCAAAATTCAATGAACACTGCCGTGATTCCGTTTTTACATATATCCAGGATTGGGAAAAATTGACGGATCGGATTGGTTACTGGGTTGACCTGGACGAAGCCTACATCACTTATGAAAATTCATACATCGAGTCGGTTTGGTGGCTGCTGAAATCTATCTGGGATAAGGGCTTGCTTTACCAGGGTTTTAAGGTCGTGCCATACTGCCCTCGCTGCGGTACACCCCTTTCTGATCATGAAGTTGCCCAGGGCTATGCCCAGGCAACAGATCCCTCGATCTTTGTTCGAATGCCCCTGGTTGAGGAAGAGAATACCTCTTTGCTGGTTTGGACCACCACACCCTGGACCCTTCCGGGCAATGTTGCTGTGGCAGCTCATCCCGATATCGAATACGTGAAGGTCGCACTGGGTGAGGGTGCAAACAAGGAATATCTGATCATGGCAAAACCGCTGCTGGAAAAGGTGTTGGGTGACCAGTCTTATGCGGTTGTGAAGACTTTCAAAGGCAAACAGCTCAAGGGAAAACATTATCGCCCCTTATTCACCTTCATGCCGATTGAAAAAGATGCTCATTTTATTGTTCTTGCGGATTTTGTCACCACTGAAGACGGTACGGGTCTGGTACACCTGGCGCCTGCTTTTGGTGCAGATGATATGCAAATGTCCCTGGAGTATGACCTTCCCATTTTAATGACCGTGAATGAAAGCGGCAGATTCATCAACGACATACGACCCTGGGCGGGGATGTGGGTGAAAGATGCTGATCCATTGATCATTGATGACTTAGCTCAACGCGGCCTGATGTTCAAGGTTGGCTCCTACGAACACACCTATCCCTTCTGCTGGCGCTGCGACACACCCTTACTTTATTATGCCAGGTCAACCTGGTATATCCGCACCAGCGCATTGAAAGATCGCCTGGTCGCCTTGAACGAGAATATCAACTGGTATCCGGAGTACATCAAGCACGGAAGATTTGGGAACTGGCTGGAGAATAATATTGACTGGGCACTCGGACGGGAACGTTATTGGGGCACACCCTTACCCGTTTGGGAGTGTGAAACCTGTCATCACCAATTATGTGTTGGTTCTGTGGCTGAATTAGAAGAGCTCACCGGACGAAATCTCTCTGATCTTGATTTGCACCGACCTTATGTAGATAATGTTCACCTTGTCTGTCCCGAATGCAACGGGCGGATGAGCAGGGTACAGGAATTGATTGATGTCTGGTTTGACTCGGGTTCGATGCCCGTTGCCCAATGGCATTATCCCTTTGAAAACATCGACACTTTTAAGGAACAATTCCCGGCAGACTTTATTTGTGAAGCTGTTGATCAAACCCGGGGCTGGTTTTATACCTTGCACGCCATCAGCACCCTGGTTTTTGACAGCCACTGTTTTAAGAACGTGATCTCCCTGGGAATGATACTGGATAAGGACGGTCAGAAGATGTCCAAATCTCGGGGCAACGTGGTTGATCCCTGGGATGTGATTGACAAACACGGCGCAGATGCCTTGCGATGGTACCTCTACACCGCAGGTCCTCCAGGGCAGGAACGGCGGTTCTCTGAAGACCTGGTTGGCGAAGTGATGCGTACCTTTACGCTAACCCTGTGGAATACCTATTCATTCTTCGCGACCTATGCTAATTTGGATGAGTGGAGCCCATCCCAGGATGTTAAGCCAGAATACAGTGATTTGGATCGCTGGCTGCTGTCTTCGCTGCATGCCCTTATTCGTGATGTGACAGAAGCCTATGAAACCTATAATGTGACAGCTGCCACCAGGCCAATTGAGAAATTCGTTGACCAGCTTTCAAACTGGTACCTGAGGCGCTCACGAAGGCGCTATTGGAAGACCGAATCCGACTCCGACAAAGCAGCAGCTTACGCAACCCTTTATGAGGCTTTACAAACACTTGCTTACCTGCTTGCCCCAACCATGCCCTTTATGGCGGAGGAGATGTACCGCAACCTGGTGCTGGAGGTAGAACCTGAGGCACCCGCTTCGGTTCACCTGGCGGAATGGCCGAAATATGATCCGAGTATGATTGATGAAAAACTGAACCGGGACATGGTCACGGTGATGAAGCTGGCTTCGCTTGGGCACGCTGCACGAAACTCAGAGAATTTGAAAGTTCGGCAGCCACTGGCAGAAGCTGCCTTTGTCGTTGGCAATGCCGATGAACAAAGTGTGGTTGCGGATTTTGCCGACCTTTTGATGGATGAATTAAATGTCAAGGAAGTCAGCCTACTGGGCAGTGCCAGTGAAGCCGTTGAATTCAGCCTTAATCCACTCCCGAAGCAGTTAGGACAGCGCTTTAAAGCGATGTTCCCCAGGGTACGACAAACTCTTCTTGTGCTGCCTGCGGATCAATCAGCTCGCAAGCTGCTGGATGGCAAGCGCCTGACAATCACCTTGGAGGGTGAGGAATTTGAGATCACACCAGATGAGGTGGAAGTACGGGCAGAAGCAAAGGAGGGCTATGCTGTGGCTTCGGAAGGTGCTTATTTAGCCGCATTGGTCACCGATTTGACCCCTGAGCTGGTGGACGAAGGACTTGTTCGTGAATTTGTCAGGCGGGTACAATCACTGCGTAAAGATGCTGATCTTGATATTGCGGATAGGATTCACCTCTACTATTCAGCTTCTGAACGTCTGACTAAAGCGATTTCATCATTCCAGGATTACATCATGGAAGAAACGCTGGCAAAAACGGTAACTTCAGGCGAAACGCCCGAGAATTTGCCAATGCTCCGGGATGAATTCGACGATGAATTCGTCCGGATCAGCATCGAAAAAATATAAATATTATTGGAGAAAAGTTTGAAAAAAATAGTTAAAGAATACTGGCTGTTGTTTACGATTGCCAGCATCATTATTGTCTTAGACCAGATCACCAAGGCGATCGTCAGGGTAAACATTCCCTTTGGCGAGCAATGGATGCCCCTGACCTGGCTCGCGCCTCACTTCAGGTTTGTCCACTGGGAGAATACCGGTGCAGCTTTTGGCATGTTTCAGGGCGGTGGTTGGATTTTTCGCATCCTGGCTGCTCTCGTGGCAGTTTTTATCATCATTTATTTTCCCCAAATCCCAAAAGAGGAAAAATTGATGCGCGTTGCTATTGCGATGCAGTTAGGGGGTGCATTAGGCAACTTGATTGACAGGCTGGTCTTTGGGCCTGTCACTGACTTTATCTCTGTAGGTCGATTCCCGGTTTTTAATATTGCTGATTCGAGCATCACCGTTGGCGTGGGCTTATTATTGCTGGCTTTATGGCTGGCTGAAAGGCGCGAACACCGGGAGAAATTGGGTTCTGACTCAATTTCATCAAATAAAATTGTTGAACCGGCAGACGATCAATTATGAAACAAACAGAATTTCACTTTACAGTGGCACCAGGGGAGGAAGATCGGATTGATAAGTATTTATCGGATCAACTTCCTGATGTATCAAGAACCCAAATCAAAGCATTGATTGAATCGGGGTATGTCATACTGGATGGGGTGCTGGTTGATAAGGCGGGCACTAAAGCCAAAGCAGGCAGCATTATTGATTTCACTCTTGTAGAGGATGATTCAGATGGGCTGGTTCCTGAGAACATGCCCCTTGATATCCTTTATGAAGATCAGCATGTAATTGTCATCAACAAAGAAGCGGGGCAGGTTGTCCATCCCGGCGCAGGGAATTACAGCGGCACCCTGGTTAATGCTTTGCTTGCACATTACCCTGAAATTCGCAGTGTTGGTGAGGAGGATCGTCCCGGAGTTGTCCACCGTTTGGATAAGGACACCTCTGGCGTGGTGATCTTTGCAAAGACAAACCAATCTTATAAATGGTTGGTCAACCAATTTAAAAAGCGAGACACAACAAAAGCCTATTTAGCACTGGTTGACGGCAAACCGCCCACACCAACCGGCAGGATTGAAGCTCCCATCATTCGTGATACAAAAGTCCGAACGCGTATGGCTGTGGGATTGCAAGGCCAGGGTAAAAATGCCGTTACTGAATACTTTTCTCTTGAAGCATTCCAAAAACATACATATTTAGAAGTCCATCCAATTACTGGTAGGACGCATCAAATTCGGGTTCATCTGAGCTACCTTGGGGTACCCGTTGTTGGCGATGTCATTTATGGGCGGCGAAAACCAAGCATTGAGCTCGACCGGTTTTTCTTGCACGCAAAATCTCTTTCCATTAAACTGCCTGGTGACCGCGCTAAAAAATCCTTTGAAGCTCCCTTGTCAAAAGATTTGCTGGATATTTTGGATACTTTAAGAAAGTATGAGAGGAATTAAGAATGAAATGGATTGATCTCAGGTCTGATACGGTCACTTTGCCCACACCCAGGATGCGTGAAGCGATGGCAAACGCAGAATTAGGCGATGATGTTTACGGCGAAGATCCAACCGTCAACCGCCTTCAAGCCATGGCGGCTGAGCGTTTAGGCAAAGAAGCTGGCTTGTTTGTTCCTTCGGGCACGATGGGAAATTTAATTGCCGTTTTGGCGCATTGCGGTCGTGGTGACGAGGTCATTATGGGTGATTGTGCGCACACATTTCTTTACGAAGCCGGGGGGATCTCGGCTCTGGGTGGTGTTCATCCTCATCTCATTCCTAATCACCCGGATGGCACCCTGTCAATCCAGTATATCCAGAAAGCTGTACGTAAGGATGATATTCACTTTCCAAAATCAAAATTGTTGATCCTGGAAAATACACACAATCGATGCGGCGGCATATCCCTGTCACGAGATTACATGCTCGAAGCAGCAAATGCTGGCCATCAATCCGGCTTATCCATTCATCTTGACGGTGCCCGGATTTTCAACGCTGCTGTAGATCAGGGAGTCTCAGCACTTGAATTAACAGATATGGTCGATTCTGTCACCTTCTGTTTAAGCAAGGGCTTATGTGCCCCGGTTGGCTCTGTTTTGTGCGGCAGCAAGCCGTTTATTCACGAAGCGCTAAGGATAAGAAAGCAGTTAGGGGGCGGTATGCGGCAGGTAGGCGTCTTAGCGGCAGCAGGCATCGTTGCACTGGAAGAAATGGTGGATCGGCTGGTTGAGGATCATCATCGCGCTGAAATGCTGGCAGAAGCCCTGTCAAGCATTCCGGGCGTTGCCCTGGATAAGGGGTCTCCCAACACGAATATGGTTTACATCAAACTGGATCCTGCGTTGGGCATCACTGCAAAGGCATGCTCGGAGAACCTAAAGAAACAGGGCGTCCTGGCTGGTATCACAGGTCCTCATCATTTTCGCATGGTTTGCCATTATTGGATTACTGACGTGGATATTGGAGAAGTACGTTCAGCCTTTGAAAAGGCGCTCAATCTTCCTCAATAAATTCATCATTTGGGGGTAATATTTATACCAGGATTGTGAAATTTCAAAGTCCAATTTTGTTATGGAGTATGGATGTTAGTAGTCCTTTCAGATTTACATTTTTCAGAAGCCCAATCAACCCAAATTGGGCCTTATCGTTTTAATCGGAATCTGCCGTCTGAAGCTTATCAATCCTATTTCCAGGAAATTAATCAACTGGCAAGAGCTAATGCGATTGAAAAAATTGATCTGGTTCTGGCGGGAGATATATTAGAAATCTCCAGATCTGAAATCTGGTTGGACGAAGGACAGCGGCCTTATCTCAATAATGAAGATATCGAACCTAGCTCTGAGACAGAAAAAACAATCTTGAAGATCATGGAGGCGATTGAAAAAGAGGATAAAGTCTCTGAAACCCTCAGATTGTTTAGAAATATTAAAGATCATTTTGACGTGGAAGTCGAGTTGCACCTCATCTTGGGGAATCACGATCGTCTGATCAATGCAACGACGAATACACGACAGAAATTTAAAAAGATGTTTGGCTGTGAACTTTCGGATTTGCCAGTTGATTACTACCTGATAATTTATGACATTGAAAAAAAGCCATTTGCACTTATCAGGCACGGTCATGAATATGATCTGACCAATTTTTCGATGAATGTTGAAAAATTGGAAGAAATCCCGACACACATCCCTGATAAATTCTATCGACAATCCAGCCTTGGTGATATCACAACCAGCGAGTTTGGTACCACACTTCCATGGTTGTTTGTTGAAACCTATGGGGAGAATGCCATCCTGAATGACCAGACCTTGTTGGCGATTTATAAACGATTGATGGAATTTGATGATGTCCGGCCAACAACAGCCTGGTTATCCTACTTATTCTCAACCCCGGGAGTCAAAAAGCAGGAGACATGGGAAATTATCAAACCTTTATTCACACAAATTGTGAACACTTTGAGCGATCATGAGCAATTCAATCAAACCCTGAAACAATCGCAAACGATAAGTAAATTTGGTCGGATGCTGTTGATGGGCTTGTTGAAATCTGGCTTATTTAAGAAGGGCATTCCATACTGGTTGATTAAGCGAATCATGAAGATTGTTGCCAGATCGATCAAAGTAAAATCCCAAGCGAAGTGGGCAAAGAAAGAAGCATTGATAAGAGATAAGAAATCAGGTTGTCAGATTGTCATAAGCGGACACTCTCACTTCTCAGAAGTAACCTTGATCTCAGCAGAAAAGGGGCAGGAACGCTATTATATCAACACCGGTACATGGCGGAACGTGATCCCTGCCACCAAAAACTTCAAAGATTTTGGCCGATTAAAAGCCCTGACAAAAGTTATCATTTTCAAACCTGGTGAAACCGAAACGCTTGAAGGTAATCGGCAGTGGGCTTTCCATTATATGAGCGGTGTTAGTTTCGGCGATCATCGTCATTTGAATTTCCAATAATATGACATCTTTGCGATCTGTATTAAAGAAACTGGTGCGACCAAAACCTTTTATCACAGTTGTATCTGGCCTGCCAAGGTCTGGCACATCCATGATGATGTCGGCTTTGCGCGCAGGCGGGATGCCATTGCTGATTGACGGCATTCGTGAAGCAGATGCCAATAACCCTAAAGGTTATTTCGAATATGAGCGAGTCAAGAAACTGCCTGTGGGTGATACAGAATGGCTGGAATCAGCTGAGGGCAAGGCTGTGAAAATCATATCGG
This sequence comes from Candidatus Brevefilum sp., assembly GCA_029210815.1. Classification (GTDB taxonomy): domain Bacteria; phylum Chloroflexota; class Anaerolineae; order Anaerolineales; family Anaerolineaceae; genus Brevifilum. The sequence goes on along the minus strand of JARGGB010000001.1, from coordinate 68,278 downwards.
CGCTGCTTGAATATCTTCCTGATGCTTTTGACTACCGGGTGATATTCATGGAGCGTGAAATTGATGAGATATTGAAATCTCAAAAACGAATGTTAGCAAGCAGAGGTACGAAACAGGGCGTTTCAGTTCCTGATGAGGATATGCGCCGTTATTTCCAGGCGCATCTTGAGGAAGTACAATCCCTATTATTAGCGCGTGAATGGCTGAAAGTGATGCCTATCAGTTATAATGAGATTTTACAAAACCTGGTTAGCGAATTTCAGCGGGTCGCCGCATTCCTGGATGGCAGGGTAGATCCTGCTTTGATGTCTGGCGTAATTGACCCCGCACTTTACCGGGAAAAGATTAATGGTGATTGATAAAAAGGAGGGCTTTTGAAAAACAAAGATAAAAATGTGGTCATGGTTGTATTGGACACCCATCGTTTTGATCGCATTGGTGCCTATGGTTACAAGCGTCCGACCACACCGAACTTGGACAGTTTTGCCTCTGAAAGCTTATTTTTTGAGCAAGCAATTGCACCTGGGCAGTGGACAATCCCATCACACGCCTCATTGTTCAGTGGTGAAATGCCGGCTGTCCACAGGACTCTGCAGGCGGATGATGTTTTGCCAAGAGAATTTAAAACGCTTGCCGACAGGCTTTCCCATTCTGGCGTAACGACAACAGGTTTTTGTAATAATCCACTGGTCGGTGTTTTACAAAATGGATTTAAGCGGGGTTTTGATCAATTTTATAATTACTGCGGCGTTGTTCCTTCAACACCGCAAAAAGATCAGGGTGGGATTTGGCAGCCATTTAGAAGTTTGTGGTCAAAATACACCCAATTATTGCGCCGATTATCATATCCCATTCAAAATGCCTTTGCATCGCCCAATGAATTCTTCCTGGCAGCCCTGCGCCCATTGTTTGTGCCTATGTGGACACGGGCAGGTAATTTTAAGGGGATGACCGCGAGATCGATAAATGAAACGGCAAATTTTGTAGCCCAGATTGAAAAACAGAAGCAGGAAGGCAATTTTGTTTTCCTGAACTTGATGGAAACGCATATGCCTTACGCACCGCCGGATTCGTTTGTGAAAAAATTCGTGCCCTATTTCCATGAAACACCGGAAGCACAGCAATTCATTCGCAATTTTAACCGCAAAGCGATGCAGTGGTTGATCCCGTTGCCTGAACCCTTTAGCGAGCTTGAATCAAACACACTTTCGGATATGTACGATGCAGAAGTGGCTTACCAGGATCATTTATTGTCACAATTAATGGATTCCCTGGATTCTGACTATCACCGAGATAAGACCATGGTCGTTTTCTTAGCAGATCACGGTGAAATGCTTGGCGAGCATGGTTACATGGGGCACGGTTTTGGTGTGTATGAAGAATTGATCCGGGTGCCGCTTTTTATGAGATATCCAAATTTGTCTGGCAGCCAGGTTGTCGACCAGCGCGTGTCAATCACACAATTGTTTTACACGATAATGGATTATTTCGGTTTTGACACATTATCCATGCCTTACGCCGAAGAGGTGGATGTTCGCTATCGGAGTTTGCTGCAGATAACTTCGCGAGAGTACAAAAGTCCTCGCCATGTGATTTCTGAGGCATATGCACCTGAGAACGCTTTGAGCATTATGCGTAACCATATACCGAGCTTGATTGACCAGTACCGCGCAGAAGCAACCCAGCGTGCCGTGTACGAAGACACCGAAAAAATGCTGGAAATTGAAGGATATTCAAAGGTCCTTTATGACTTGGTTGGTGACCCATTTGAAGAAGATCCCTATCAAAATGAGGTAAAAATTAAGAAACTGAGCCAGATTCTGGATACTTATCTCGAGGTGAGCGAAACCCACCGTGCAGGCTCAAAAAAAAGGAAAATTTCACTAAAAGACGACATTATTCAGCAGCGGTTACGAGACCTGGGTTATATTGAATAAAAACGAGAAGGAGAATTAATCTTATGATTGACCCCGTAATTTTCACTATTAATATTGGGAAATTTTCATTTTCTTTGTATTGGTACGGCGTGTTGGTGATGCTGGGTGTTGTGATTGCAACATGGTTAACCGGGCGTGAATTTGAGCGGCGAGGACAGGATTCAGCTTATATCTGGGACAGCCTGTTATGGATCTTGCCTGCGGGGATTGTAGGTGCTCGACTGTGGTATGTCGCAAATACGACCCTGGGTGGAGACCTGCGTTACTTACAGGACCCGGTTTCCATCATCAATTTACGGCAGGGTGGGCTGCATTATTTTGGCGCGATTTTGTTCGGCGCAATTGCTTTTTACTTTTATGCAAAGAAGATGGGGCTTGACCTGTGGTTAGCGCTTGATGCAGTTTCACCCGGATTATTATTGGGACAGGCAATTGCAAGGCCGGCGAATTTTATCAACCAGGAACTTTATGGGCAGCCTACAGAACTGCCGTGGGGAATTAAAATTGATGCTGCCCACAGAATGGCACCCTGGAATGACTTATCGCAATATCCTTTGGATACGACACGTTTCCATCCGACCTTTGCTTACGAAATTTTGTGGAATCTATTTTCCGTAGGTGTTCTGTTGATTTTAGGAAGAAGGTATAAGGATAAGGTGAAACCGGGTGTGATTTTTGGTGGTTGGTTAATTTTGGCTGGATTAGGACGAAACATCATCGAATTTTTCAGACCGGACCAACCGACTTTCCCCGGTACTGCTTTCAGTTATTCCCGATTTGTGGCGATTTTAATGATGATAGCTGGTCTATTCCTGATTCTAATCAAGTACAAAGTAATCAAATTAGGTTTCATCTCTGCCGGCGAAGAGTCCTATCATATTGCACCGCCATTGGAAGAGCGTTTGAACCAGGAAAAAGCCGAGGTTAAGCGCATTGTTGCACCGCGTATCCCTGAAGAAAAGGCAGATCCTATTAATTATCCCAAAAGTGATGATTGAGGATCAAGACTTTATGATGTTTCCCTTTTCCTAATAAAAATTTTCTCAAGACACCCTGGACTCGTACAGAAGATTCCAGGGTGTATTTCTTGCTAAATTGCTTGTAGTGGATTAATACTGCGTTTATAAGAAAATCAAACTCAAGCTGAAATTCATTCAAAACAAATATCTGGAACAGATGGCTGAATAAAACAGGGGAATTTCGTATAGTAAATCAATATAAAATGTTTTTTTCCGAAATTTTGTTGACTTTGAATAGTTTGCTCATTAAAAAAGCTGGTCGCAAATATTTTTGCGACCAGCAATAGTTTAATTTTTGAAAATCTTATTCTTTTTCTCGAGTGTGATCAGGGAGCGTATGACCACGAAGCGCGCGGATCAGGTCTCGACGTCTAAGGGCGCGTTTTCGATCGATTTCAACAGCACTGGCTTTATCATCGGCAAGCTTTCCTAAAGCCTCAATCCAGGAAGCGCTTTTTACGGGTGAGTGATTTGCGCGCCATCTTTCAACTTTAATCGCTAATTGATCTTTGTTGAGCAATTTTTGCCTGGTTTTTGTAATGGTCATACCCTGGGATTCGAAAGAAAATTCTTCATCTTCAAATTCAGGTTTGATAGGACAGGCATGCATACAGGCACCGCATTTAATGCAATAATAATCTGCAAGGACCAACTCCCCATCTTCATTGATGTGCAGTGCACGTGTCGGGCAGACATCTGTACAAGCTAAACAACCCTCAATACAGCGTTCTCGGTGAAGTTCTACGCTGCCCTGCCATCGTTGAATTACCTGAAAAGCCCCCTTGCTGGCAACTTCACATTGACGGCAGCGAATGCAGTCTTCGTAGCGAATCACCATGGTGTCTTGTTCTTCATCATAACTGATCACGTTGGTGGGGCAGTTGTCGATCACAAAATCTTTGAGCGAAAAATCAAAGGCATCTTTGTTGAAGATGAGATGTCCACGAACTTCAGGGAATGCCTCGTATTTAATAACAGGGATCTCGTGCTTGCCATTAACCTTCATGTCTATGGCATGCACAGAGCAGGTTTCAACACAAATACCACAAAAGATACATTTTTCAGGATCAACATCAACTGAAGGGCGGGTAACCAGTCTTCCATCAATAATTTCGCCATCAATGTGGGTCAATGCGTCCTTCGGGCACACTGTCGGCCCCATCTGGCAGCCGACGCAGCGGTCGAGGTCCCAGGTCATCACATAATGACGGGTAACCATCGGCCTTTCGAGGGTCATTTCGTGTTCATTGCGAGTTTTTATCGTCTTACCACGTTGGCTCATTGTTACTCCATTTATATATCAGCAGGAAGCGCGTTTAATTCAGCAAGGCTAAATACTGGGCCGTCTTTACAAATGTATTTAGAGCCGATGTTGCAGCGTCCGCATTTCCCAATGCCGCATTTCATTCTTTTTTCGAGTGATGTAAAAATATCCTCTGGTGCAAATCCTAAATCAACCAGAACAGGCAATGTGTACTTGGTCATGATTGGTGGACCACAAACGACAGCAACTGCGTTTTGCGGTGAAGGTGCGACATCTTTTAAGACATCCGGTACGTAGCCTACATGATGTGACCAGTCTTCTTCAGGTACATCGATTGCCTGGTGAATTTGCATATCATTTCTCTGGTACCAGGTCTCGATATCATGTTTGTACATGCATAATCCTGAGGTTCTGGCACCATAAATCACGATCAATTCTTCAAAGTCCGGACGGTGTTTTGGATGATGAACGTGTTTTGTTAAGGCATAAAGTGTTGAGAATGCGCATCCGCCGCCAATTATGACAATATTTTTGCCTTTCCAGTCGTCGAGAAGAAAGCCATTCCCTAAGGGTCCGCGCATACCAATAGGATCGCCTGCTTGAAGATTATGGATGTACTTGGTGAAGGATCCCATCTTTTGAACGGTAAATCGGACGAATTCACCCTCCCAAGCTGCGGAAGCAATCCCAAAAGGCGCTTCACCCTTACCGAAAATGGATAGTTGACAAAACTGACCCGGATTATATTTACTGAAGAATTGGTCGCAGTCTTTTTGATGATCAAAAACCAGTTCAAAAGTTTTCAGAGAGCGATCGTTAGATTCGTAATATGCACGTACGATGTGCATTGGTATAGGATTGTATGGATTGTGCCCGTTATCCGACATTGACCACCTCTCTTTCAAAATTGCTGGCAGCTCTGAGCATTGCACGAATGTCTAAACCGACGGGGCAGTGTCGAACGCACCGTCCGCATCCTGTGCAGCCAATTTTATCGATGTGATCAAGCCAGTAACTGTATTTGTGCATCAAGCGCTGGCGTGTTCTTTCTGCACGTGTGGGGCGGGGATTATGTCCGGATGCTTCCTGTGAGTAAATTCTGAACATGCAGGTGTCCCAATTGCGAATGCGTTCGTTTCTTTGCACTTCATCAACGATATCGAAGCAAAAACAGGTTGGGCAAAGGAAAGTGCAAATACCGCATCCCAAACAGGATTCGGCAATTTCTGACCAGTAATCTGATTCAAAAAGTTGATCCAGGGTTTGTTTAAGATTTTCGGTTTCAAAGGCTGGTTCCATGAGGTCCTTAGCCTTCAACTGAATGTTAAGCACACTTTGTTCCTGGTCTTTGGATGAAGCTGGAAAGTTTGAAAATAATTTCTGACCTTTATCAGAAAGAATTTCAACCACATAGACATCATCGAGTTCTGTCATGAGGGCATCGAGACCATCCTGATTGAATGGTCCATAACCAACGGTTGTACAAAAGCAAGTAGAAGGCGGTTCACTGCATCCCAATCCAACCAGGATGGTATTCTCACGTCTCTCAGTCCAATAGGGGTCCTGGTATTCATCCGTATCAAAAACGGTATCCAATAAGGTGATTGCACTGGCGTCGCAAGGACGAATGCCAAAAATTATCCGTTTTTCTGGCAGGATCTTAATCTCATCAAATTTGTTCAGTCGTTTGTTGTACTTGAGCATGACCTCCGACTGGGGAAGAAATAAAGATTTTGGGGGATAGCGTGTATTAAGAGGTTCGTTTAGAGCAAGTTCACTGGATTCAGTGAAAGGTAGGAACTGGGAATAAGCCTCTACTTTTTGCGGCGTGTACACCTCATACTTTGCAGACCATTCGGATAATGTTTGATCTACATTTTTCTTCTCAAGAATATACATCATAATATGGTCATTCCTCAAATCACGAAGCGATTTTTATCGTCAAGATTAAATGAAGCAAAGGGAGGTTGGGTATTGTCGTCCATACCCGTTTCAAATTGGTAGACCTCAAGCATGTCGTTATTTAATTTGTCGGTAAGATATGTCATTTTGATATCCATTGGGCATGCTCGTTCACAGGCACCGCAGCTTGTACAACGACCAGCTTGATGGAATGCACGAATGATATGCCAGGCTTGTGTACCTGCCTGAGAAATATCACTTTCAGTCCATCGTGGCGTGGCGTGATCGACGAAGCACTCGGTGCAGTAGCACATGGGGCAGGCTTCTCTGCAGGCATAACACCTTATGCATCGTTCTGCTTCTTTTTGGAACCAGGCATACCGCTCATCTCGGTCTAAAGCTTCGAATTCCTCAATAGCCAGGCGAACGATTGTGGGATCCCCGTCAGGCAATGGCTCGCCAAGAAGAACATCTGCATTGACCGGATTTGGGTGTGCACAGCGTAAACATGAGTCGTGAAGAAGATCACTGCGTTGAAGATTGACTTCTTTCCCCTCATATACGACAGAAACCTGATCACCATCTTCCGAATAACCAGTAACATCTTCCCCTGTTTTTTTGATGATCTTTCGAATATCAAGGATGCCCTGGCATGGAATGCCAATCATGTAGAGGTTTTCTCTCGGATGTTGTTTTTCAACGATCAAGGCATTCACCGAGCGGCTTTCGCAGCCTCGAACGACGATTCCGATTTTGGTGTCATGTGGGTAACGTGTCAGGTAATTTGCCAGATTGTTCTGACACAATCCATTATATTCAAGGTCTTCCAGTTCCTCGAGGTTTCTAAAAAACGCTGGTTGAGGACGCAGGGGTGCATCTGCTTTTTTGAAAGCAATGACGACATCAACAACTTGATCAGTCAACAATTGTTCAATGTTTTTCCGTAATTCAGTCGTAAGCTCAGGCATATTGTCCTCCAGGGGAGACGTTGGTCCTTGTGGCCAAGACCTTTGCTTTACCAAGTTTGGCTATTTCCGCTTCAAAGTCAGCAAGTTCTTTTTGAATGCGACCGCGATCTTGCAAGTCCAGCCAGACAAAGCGAACCCGGGAACGCTCATAACCAATGTAATCAAGGAAATTTAAGAATTCTTCATGTTGTCGCAATGCGCTCAGATTGCCTTCTTTATAATGGCATTTTTCAGGCAGGCAGCCGCTGATCACAATGCCATCAGCGCCACCCTGGGCAGCGTTCAATATGTATAGAGGATTGATTCGTCCAGTACAGGGAAGTTTAACAAGGTACATTGATGAAGGAAGATCATTATCCACCCAGTTTTGATCAGGTTGTGAGTATAAACACCATTTGCATTGGAATAGCGCAATTTTAGGTCTGGTTTCCATTAGTCTTCTACTCCCTGTGACTGCAGCCAGGTCCAAAGCCCTTCCACAACTGATTCATCTGTAAATTCTTCCGGCACCCCGATGGATGTTGAGCGGCAAACCGCGGAACATGTCCCACAAGCCATGCAAAGCCCTGAGTCCACACTGGCAACATTTATTATGCCCCGGTAGGGCACTTTGGTTTCAATGATTTTAATTGCCTCGTAGGGACATGCTTCTACACAAAGCCCGCATGCGACACATGTCTGTTGGTCAACAACGGCAGTATTTTGGATTGTTTTCTTATCATTCTTAACTGCTAATGATTTAACAGCATGAATGACACCAGAAATGTGAATTTTCTGAGGACAGGCTGGGTAGCACAAATCACAGGCTGAACACAGCCATGTTGTTTTGCTGTCGAAGGATTCGTCTTTCATCTCCATCATAACCATTCGAAGCAGCCTTCGCGGGTTAAATTCCGGTTCACCTTTCTGCTGGATCATGCATTTGCTCACACAAGTTCCGCAGGAATAGCACATTTCAACAAACTCGCCGCCAGGGATTGCTTTGACCTCATCGACGAACAATGATCCAATAGGCTCGTGGTTCATGCAGCCTCCTTTTGCTTAGTAATAGCATCAACAAGGATATCGGAATAATCCATGGCTTCCTGAACCCCCGGTACACCCGGGAATTTCTTTAAGCGTTTGCTCATCTCTGGTTTTAATTGTTCGATTTCAGCTTTCAGATCATCCATTGGGATATCGTCAAGAACCGCTTGCATTTCGTTCAGAACCCGGGCGTATTTGTCACCTTCTGCAGCGCTGATCCATTCGACACGGAATCTGCCATCGGTCATCTTCATCCGTTCAAAGATCTTTTCAAGTCGGCTGGCACGTTTGGCGCCAATCAATTGACCTGTGATGTAATGACAGTCTTGCGGATGGCAGCCAGAATAAAGAACAGCACCTGCGCCCAATCGGTATGCTTCATAAATAAAATCGGTATCCATTCTTGCAGAGCACATCACGCGTAAACCGCGTTCATTAGCTGTATATTCAAAGTGGCTGGTACCTGCCAGGTCAGCGCCGCCATACGAGCACCAGTGGCAGCGGAAGGCAAGGATTTTCTCTTCAGGTTTGTCAGCGAGAACCGCGCGCATTTGTGCTAAAATTTGTGCGTCCGTGAAGTGAAGTTGGGTAATAGCATCCTCAGGACATTCAGCAACACAAGCACCACAGCCATGGCATTTTGCAGTGACGACTTCAGCAGGTATTTCTGGGCTGAAGATATTAATTGCACCGTAGGGACAGGCTTTAGCACAGATGCCGCAAGCGCGTCCCCTGGTTGTTGCTGAGCATCTTTCAGGGAAAACAACGGCAACGGTTGGTTCAATTTCCCAGTGATCAGACTGCAAAATTCGCGATGCTCGGGATGATGCAGCCGAACCCTGTGCAACGCTGCTTGGAATATCTTTAGGACCCTGGCATGCACCGGCAAAGAATACGCCATCTGTTGGGCTGTCAATAGGCCTTAGCTTAGGATGATATTCCATAAACCAACCCCCTGGACTTTGAGCAACATTTAAAACGGAACTCATATGATTTTGGTCGGGCTGGGGAACAGCCGCCTGGTTGAGCATGACCATATCATATTCTTTTTCCATGACCTTTCCGAGGGTGACATCTTCAGAATGGACAAATAAATTGTGGGTTTCAGGGTCTTCAGTAATCAAACTTGGTCGACCCTGTGAGAAATGTATCCCCATCTCGCGGGCACGATCATAGAATTCCTCGTAGCCCTTCGAAGGCGTTCGGATATCAATGTAGTAAATGGTGATATCGACATTGGGGTTCATTTGTTTAAGCAGTATGGCATTCTTAATCGAATACATACAGCAGAAATTCGAACAGGAAGGGTTATAGCGTTTATCTCGTGACCCCACACAATTGATAAATGCTAATTTTTGGGGATTCTTATTGTCACTTGGTCGGATAAGGTTGCCTGCTGTGGGTCCAGCTGAATTATTTAGGCGTTCCATTTCCATGGAGGTGATTACATTGGGGTAGCGGCTGTAGCCGTATTCCTCCATGACACTGGGATCGAAATGACTGAATCCCGTCGCAACGATCATCGCGCCAATATCTTCTTCAACCAGTTTATCTTCCTGGCTGAAGTCAATGGCTTCCAATGCACCGCAGGCGTCCACACATTTATAGCAATGAATGCAAGCATCCAGGTCAATATTATATACTAAGGGCACCGATTGGCTCATGGGGACATAAGCCGCTTTGCGCGGTGCCAAATTCATATCAAAATAATTTGGAACTTCAATAGGACAAACTCTTGCACAATCACCGCAGCCATTGCAGCGATCTGCAATTACATATTTAGCTTTTTCTCTAAGTGTGACTTTGAAGTTGCCGACAAAGCCCTCAACTTTTTCAACCTCTGTAAAGGTTCGCACATCAATTCGGGGATGACGCGCCGCGTCAACCATTTTAGGTGCGAGTATTCATATACTACAGTCCATGGTGGGGAAGGTTTTATTAAGCTGCGCCATCACCCCACCGATAGTCGGTTCCTTTTCAACCAATATTGTTTGAATACCCTGGTCTGCCAGGTCGAGGGCAGCGCTGATACCTGCCACACCTGCACCGATGACCATTGCTTTTTGTGTCACCGGGACTTCGATCATATCAAGCGAGGTCAAAAATCGAGATTTTGCAACTGCGGAGGCAGTTAAATCTTTTGCCTTTTCAAGTGCACCTTCCCGGTCATGTCCATGTGCCCAGGTACATTGTTCACGGATATTTGCCATTTCCATCAAGAAGGGATTTATTCCCGCTTCAGAAACAGCCCCCCTGAAAGTAGCTTCATGCATCCTAACAGAACATGCTGAAACAATGACCCGATTGAGTTTGTGTTTTTTGATGTCTTCTTTGATCTGCTTTTGTCCAGAATCGGCACATGCGTATAATGTGTCTGTTGCGTGAACAACATCTGGTAAGCCTTTGGCGAATTCAACAACTTCTTTTGGGTCAATAACCCCAGCAATGTTGGTACCACAGTGGCACACGTAAACGCCCACCCGAAGCTCTTCATTGTTGTTTTCAGGTTGTTGTTGACTCATCGAGGGTCCCTGGCTATTTGCGGAAATTCAAGGCTGCTCTTGATCAATTTTTTCCGTGTTCGCTGAGATCGTTGATCGGGAGTTGTATATTCAAGTGCGTCTTTAGGGCAGATTAATACACATTGAGGGCCGCCTTCAACATCTTCACACTGGTCACAGATTTCAGCTAATTTAGTTTCATGGTTGATGGAGATTGCGCCAAAATCACAGGCTTCGACGCACCAGGCACATCCATCACATTTTTGTGGATCGATATGAATAATGCCCGTTACAACATCTTGTGTGAGGCCATCTCTTGGGCATGCTCTAACACAAGGCGCATCTTCACAAGTTCGACAGGATACAGCTGTAATCAAGACTTCATCAACACGTATGGTTCGAATACGACTGCGATAAGAATTGAATTCTCCTGTCTTTGTGTAGGAACAAATATATTCACATAATTGGCACCCGATGCATAATTCCGGGTCACAAACAATATACTTATACTTTGATGTGGAAGCTACCATTATTTATCTCCTTATACACCGATTTCTTCTGCGACATCGTCCATACCGAGGTCAATGAGTAATTGCTTGGGGATCAGGCCTTCTTCAGTCCATCCCTTTGCTTTGTAATAAAGCTGTTTCATGTAGTTTAATTCTTCATCTGTGACGACATGCCCTGCACCAGGTCCTTTTGTCATAGGATCATGTTTCCATCGGTAAGGAATGTCATCATCTTCAGATTTCCACCCTTCTCTGATATTAAAAGCCTTCTTTATTGTATGAGCTCTTACACCAATTAAGTCAACATCATCGTAATCAAAATTCCATCCAGTTGTGGCATTGATCAGTTTTGCGATCGCTGGCCAGGCACCCGCACGATCTGCTTTACCTGTGAAACAGCGACGAATGAATTTGCACATGGGTAAAGTATCATAAACAGCAGCATACTCTTCAGAACTTGCAGCAACTACGCCACGTGTATCATCCACAGTAAAGCGGTTGGTTTGGCCTTTGATATCCGGGTCATATGCAGCAGAACGATTATGGCAACCGCCGCGTGTACCTACAGCTAAGCCCATTGCAAAAGTTTTTAATGATCGGGCGTCATAACCGGGGCACTCAAGCCCTTTGATATTCATTGCCCATTTCCAGCTTTCTGAATTTCTTTCTTCATCAATCGTTTTTGCTGCTATTCGAGTACCTTCAGAAAGGAGTTTTCCGATACCTTCTTTGTCGCGAATCATTTCCGCCAGTGCAACACCAGCTTCTCCATTACCGAAATTCGGCTCAAACCCTTCCGGATATTTTTTACATTTGAAGTCTTCTTTTTTCAAGACTCCTTTTTCAAAGCACTCCATGGCATAAGAAATTGAAACCCCCATGCTCATCGTGTCCATGCCACTGCTATCTGAGATATCCACCATTTTGATTGCGGCAGTCATGTCTCCAATACCACAATTTGAACTGACAGCTTGCAGACACTCATATTCAATTCCAGTCATTGATCCGGCGAACGGCCCTTTTTTAACCATGGACATCTGTTCGCAGGCAATAGGGCATTGTGCACAGGCAATCACTTTGACCTTGTGATGCTCGTCAAGGTATTCCCCGCTGACCAGTTCGACAAAATCAAAAACACCTTCTTGAAAGTTGTGAGTAGGTAAAAATCCTTCTTTACTTGCATTGAGCATGTTGGTCGATGTGCCATAGATCCTGTATTTTGCTGTATGTGGACCCTGGGCTTGTTCAGTGATATCAAAAGACATTTGTAATAAAGTCTCCGGATCGTGAACTGTTACACCATAAGTTCCACGTATTGCAACAGCTTTGAGTTTTTTGCTCGCCCAAACCGATCCATGACCAGTGCGGCCAGCCTGTCGTCCATCATTTGTTACATTTGCGTACCTGACCATATTTTCACCAGCTGGGCCAATTGTGGCAGAGCGAACCTGGTCATCACCAAAAATTTCGCGGATTTTTTCTTCTGTTTCATAAGTGCCCAAACCCAGGAGTTTGTCAGCTGGTAGAAACTCCACACGATCATCATCGATGAATAAGTAAATCCACTCTTTACTTGCACCGTGGATAACAACGCCGTCCCATTGTGCCCGTTTCAAGGCAACAGAAAACCAGCTGCCTGAAAGACTATCACCGATGACACCGGTTAATGGTGATTTTGATGCCAGGCCATATTTACCGCCAACGGGTACAGGTGTGCCTGAAAAGATGCCGTTGGCAATGCACACTGGATTTCCGGGGTCGTAGGGATCGCAGCCTACTTTGATGTTTTCCCAGCAGAGGCGAGTTGCCATGCAAACACCACCGATGTAAATTTTGTACCACTCTTCAGGTTTCTCTTCTGACCAGTGTTTTCGTTCATCCAGGTCTATGTGCAGAATTTTTCCACTGTATCCGTGCATGAGATCTCTCCTAATTTCGACTAAAAAAGATTGTTTTGAAAATTTATATCACAGTTTTAACGAAAAGCGTAAGTAATTTGACATTAAATTATTAGATAATCAAAAACACTAAAAAATCCGCAAGTTATTTATACTATTGGTTCTTTTTCTTCAACAGTGAAAGATGTAATTTTAAGAGGTGAGTAATATCAATAAATTAACTCGTAAAAAATTTCACAATAATATTCAAATTTGATTTATGTGAAGGTTTATTTTGACGCAGTGAATTTACATGTCTAAGAAACTTGTTCAGGCAGGATCCACCCAAACGCATTGAATAACCTGGCAGTTTGTGTTTGGAAAGCAGGAAACTGTGAAAAGGCGGCGGAGGGTGAGCCAGTGAAGATAATTTTTCCCCCTTCAAGTATGGTGACCCGATCAGCCAAATCTGCGGCAAATTCGACATCGTGTGTGATCAGCAAGATCCCCTTTCCAGAATCTCGCCAATCTTTGAAAAGCATAGAAAGTAAATCTTTTGCAGCATAATCCAAGCCGCGGGTTGGTTCGTCCAAAAAAATGATGTCAGGGTCATGAACTGTGATAGCTGCCAAGGCAATGCGCTGCCTCTCGCCAACGGATAGATCCCGCGGGTATTGGTGCGATTTTTCCGCAAGATTGAATTGTTGAAGAAAATCGATTAAATCTTGATCCGTCTTTTCAAGCCCATGGTTCTTAAGGGTGATTTTTAATTCGTCGAGGATGGTTTCAGCAAAAAGCAAATCACTTGGGTTTTGTGGTAAGTAACCTATTTGGTCTAATATCCTGGTGATGGGCAAATCTGTAAAATTTTGACCCTTAAAATATTTCTCGCCCATGGAAACCATTAATCCCAAAATCGATCTTAACAAACTTGTCTTTCCAGAGCCGTTTTTCCCAAGAAGAACAAGGATTTCTGATTGCTTCAAGTTAAAAGATATATCATCAAGGATTGCCTTCTGATTAATTTGTGCAGACAGGTGCTTTATTTCTAAAATTGGTTCAGAATTTGTTTCTTGCAAAACCGGTAGAACCAACTTGGCACCAGGTTTTTTGTTATTGATTACATTATCTGGAAAACCCTCAACTGTTAAGGGCAGTGGATTCAGTCCTAATTTTTTCCCGATTGCCACAACTGGCGGCACATTTTGTAAATGTGGGATTATTTGTTCCGGGCTGCCAATGAACAGTTTGTGCTCATCATTTATTTCTATAACCTTGTCTGTATAGGGGAGCAGTCTTTCGAGCCTGTGCTCTGAGATCATGATGGTCAGGTCAGAATTGTTTTTTAAGTGAACGCATAATTTTAAAATTTGATTAGCGGAAATGGGGTCAAGCTGCGATGTGGGTTCATCCAAAAGCAATACCTTTGGATTTGTCACAAGCACACTGGCAATCGCCACCTTTTGTTTTTCTCCTCCAGAAATTTCATGGATTGATCGATGGCGAATTGAGGATAATTCCAGGCGTTCAATAATGTCATCAACACGAGCGTGCATTTCTGTCCTTGGAACCCCCATGTTTTCCAGAGAGAAGGCAATTTCATCTTCAACGATATCAAAAACGAATTGCGCTTCGGGCTCTTGAAACACAAATCCAACATTTGCAGCAAGCGTTTCAGGCCCATCTGTGATTGGGTCAGACCCAAAAACATCAATTTTTCCGGATATTGTACCCCCTGAAAAATGCGGTACAAGACCGTTGATGCAGCGTAAGAAAGTAGATTTGCCGCTCCCAGATGGGCCGATAATCAGGGTCAGTGTGCCTGGTTCGATTTGACAATCAACATTTTCGAGAGCGTATTGCGAGATATTCGGATATTTAAAGGATAAGGCTTCAATGTTAATCATGGTTGGACGCCAGTATTGGGATAAGGGGAACAACACTCAGCAGGAAGCCTCCAATATTGAGCGATGGCATGGATAATTGTGGATAGGGTGTAAAGGAAAAATTATTCTCATAGAGCGCAGCAAAAATGATTTGAGTAATAATTGCAATTAGAAAAATGGCGCAGAAAATGATATCTTTCTTCTGCCATGAAACCCGGTGATAATGTGTGACTCTGAATTCACAGCCTTTTTTTAACAGGATGAAGATGATGAGGCTTCCACCAACCACATATAGAAAAATGCTGATGACTTGTGGATAATCAAATAAATTCAATATCCATCCAGAAAAAATTAAAAAAGTGCCAATAACCAGGCTGATAATTGAAAAATTTTCTTGATTTCGGTTGGAAACAGCGTGAAAACCTCTCGATGTCATCGATTCTGAAAGGATTATAGCATCTTCAAGGCTGGTTACGATCAAAGGCAAAAGAATTGGCAGCCAATCAGATATCTTTTTCATTGGATTTCCACGGATCATTTGTGCTTCCTTGATTTCCCTGGCTCTTTGTTGAATAGAAGGAAAAAAGGTCAATGCCAATGTTGCAGTCATCCCAATTGGATGGAAGGCACGTGGTATCAACCGACTCAGCTGTTTCACGCTCAAGGCTAAGTTGAAAATGTTGAAACTGAGATAAAGCGAACCAATGATCAAGCCGTTAACGGCACCATAGATGAGAGATTCAAGGGTGATATCTCCACCAATCAAAAGCCAATTTGATGGGAAGTGGAATAATTTGGTTTGACCAAGGTGCGTAAATAAGCCGTTAACAAGTGATGAGATCAAAATCATTGAGATAAGAAAGCGAAGATTAAGGATGAACCAAGCTTTTCTATGCTGCGGTTTTGTTTTTCGGTTCCCAAGGATAAACAGGGAAATTAAAACAAGGAAAAGGTAAATTGGATTTCTTGTCGACAGTACAAAGATGATTGCATTAACGAGCCACAAAACCCAAATATAAGCATTTTTCATGATTCTGACCCTTCGAAGTGAAATGAAAAACGCAGATAAAAGCGTTGAAACACTTTTAAGAATGGGCGTGCCATCGTCAGCATGATAAGGATATTGCCAATAGAGCGGGTGATATCCCAAATGACAGAAGTCGCCAAATAATATGCACCGTATTTGCCCAGGTTTTCCAGCAGGCTGGCATCCTGGCTCCATGATGATCCTGCGCCGCCGGCAAGGAAAGGCCAGAACCAGAGGTTCATAATCAGTCCATAAAGCATTCCCCAAAACGCGCTAAAAAAGGTCAATACTAAAACTTCACCAAACTTTTCTTTGAAGTGAAGCTTCTTACTTATAAAAGATGCAATGGATGCAGTTTGACCCACCCAGCCTGCTGTGATCATCTGTCCTGGCAGCCAGGGTCCGATGCCGCCGGTAATCAAACCTGACACGAACATGGTCATTGCGCCCATCAGGAAACCGATTCGACTTCCAAAGAAGTAACCCACCAATATTATCAGGAAAAAAGTCGGGCTGAAACCTGCAGGACCAGGTATTGCATTCTCAAGAAATCGCAAACCAGCGTTGATTGAAATTAGGACGCCTAAAAAGGCAATCATTTTATTATCCAGTACAGATGATTGTGTTTCAATAAAAACGATTGCCAGGCACAAAATGATGATCAGGCTGACCACAATTGGAAAAGCCGAAGATTGTATTTCTGAATTCCGAGACTGAGGAAGGATAAAGGGTGCCAGAAGACTCGAAAGACCTACAAGAAAGACAAAGATATCTGTCAAAATCCCCGTTAGCGTGTTTTTCATGACGTCTTTCGGATGTACTTGAAATAAAGGAAAGCTGCCAGGAGAATTCCGAAGGCTGCAAGGATTACAAGAGGGAGGGTATTAAATTGCTCTGCTTCTTCATCCTCAAGCTTCACCTCATTTTGTGTATGTTCTCCCATCAAATCTGGCGTTTCTGTCACAAAGCTCTCAGTTGAAGAGAGTTCATTAATTTGTGGTGATTGTGGTGTACCTTGTTGAATAAAATTACCTTCTTGAGATTTAAAGAGATCTCCGTAGTTAAGATAGGTTTGGGCTTGATAATTTTTTAATACATCTGTTCCGCAAATTTCACTTAAGTTTGTACCGTATGTGGGCGGTTTGGATGGGAATTGTTCCCAACTCGTCAGGAACCATGCCTGGATGCTGCCAGGAACAACTTCTGTTTGAGCTGCACCGGTTTCATAAAACTGCCATTCTCTTCCATCCCAATACCAGTAAGACCAGTACAGGGTACCATTTTTAGGATTTTTGAATCCTTCAATAGCGTTAATAAATCCACCTTCCGAATCCACGGTCAATCCAGAGGAATCTAAAAGCGTCATTCCAGAAGTGGTGTCTTCATTTAGGGGGATGCATTTGGTTATGATTTCTCCCTGTTGATTTGGGTCGATAATCAAAGCAGTATAGGGCTTTGTTTCAGGAGGCGTTACCAGGTAACTTCCATCAAACAGAGCCAGCAAAGATGCTGTTGTCGCCATCAAATTATCGTCCGGGTAGTCCCATGAGTAAACGAAAGCGCCGTTTGGTTTCTGATAGGAAAGTAAACTTGGCAATGGGCTCAGGTTATTCTCGGTTTTCCATTCAGAACTAGATTCATCCAGGGCATTAAGTGCCATCAAGACGAAGGCTGTTGTGCTTGTATCACCCCAACTGCCATCCTCTAATTGCATTTCGGTGATGTAAGTTAATCCCATCTTGATACTTGGGTCCTCCTTGCTGACATTTGCTGCCAATAATGCCTGGATTGCCAAGGCAGTATTATCAGACCAGATGCCAGTGCCTGCGGCATATTCCCAGCCGCCGTTTTCCGTTTGAAGTGAATTCAAAGTATCAACTGCACCATCTGGAATTACTTCACCTGCTGCAGCAAGCCCAAGGATAGCCATTGCCTGGTGCCAGGTGTTGTTAGCATCACCAAAGGCATTTAAATTTGGATCATACGTCTCCAGGAGCATTGCTATTGGGTTCTTGCCAGCAAACATCCTTGGATTTTTGCCGCTTGCGACCAAACCAAGGTTGAGCTTCCCAAGTGCATCCGGACCATTTTCAAGATAAGATTCCAGGTTATTGGCAATGTAATCCGAAGGGCTTTTTTCGTTTTTGGTTATGGTATTCGGATCCCATCCGGCGGCTCGTAAAGCCAAAATGACATCAATGGTTTGCCCAATGGTTTCCCAACCGCCATCTGGTCCCTGGCTTTCAATGATGTAATCAAATGCATGGTTTGCTCGTTTGACATAGCCTAAAGCATAAAGCGGTTGCCCTGACAGACCAAGCAAAGCTTCGGCTGTTGAATATGCGTTTCCATACTCACCGCCAATCATTCCATCTTCTTTTTGCAATGCGAGAAGTGCTTGGAAGGGATCAGCACCATCTTTTAGCCAGGTTTCATCCAGAGGATTATCACCTACTGCGCTTATTGCCTGAAGGATCAAACCTGTCGTGTTGGCATTGGTGGTCGAATCCCATTGTGTTTGCCATCCGCCATTGTTTTGTTGATTGTTTTTTAGAAAACCGATCGCATTTTGAATGTCAGGTAGGTTTGCGTTGTCATGGTCAGATGCGGTTAATGCCATAACTGCTAAAGGTGTCATATCAAGGAAACCGCCAAACCCATCGTTCCAGCTGCCGTCCTCATTTTGAGCACGGACAAGCCAATCAATGGCATCCGTTGGAATTGAAGCATTATTGGCGGCCAATCCCAGGATTGCCCAAACCTGATCCGTCACGTTTTCTCCTGCTGCATCACCATAAACACCCGTCGTTGAATCGTAGCGGCTGTTGATTTCGTAAATAAAATCAACAGGATCCTGACCAAAATGCCTCGGATTTTTATTCGCAGCAGCAATTGCAGTAAGGAGTTGGCCGGCTCTTGCGACATTAAAAGCATGTGATTCACTGTCAGACTGGTTGACCCAGTCGTAAATGGAAATCGACAGGAAATCAATGGGCAGCTTTCCTGAAGGGGATTTTAGATAGTCCTGTGGGTAATGATTTGCGGCCAGTGCTAAAATTGTGCGAATTGTGGCGGGGACGCTTGATGTTTCTTCGATCCAACGAAGGCCGCCATCTTGATTGATTTGGGTTTCGAGGTAAGTAAATGCCCTTTCAATGTGCGTTTGTAGATTTTCCTGGTGAGAATGCTTTTGTGTGGGATTAGCAACCACACCAGGCACGGTGGCGGTCAATAAAGTAACTGCAGTAAAAATTATGAAAACAGTTTTAAGAATGGTTTTTGTCACAGCGCAAATCCTTTTCTAATTAAAAACGACCTTTTCGTGAAAAGGTCGTTAAATCATAACGCCCAGGTTGGGCGACAGGATGAGGTCGGAACTATTTAATAAAATCCGATACCCAAACTGCCTTTCCACGAAGTGTTTTGGGTCATAAAGGGCGGGTTATCGGACTTCACCAATGGTGTTACCGTTGCGGGACAGTGCTGGACTTTCACCAGCTTCCCCCATTGTGCACCTTGCATCCGGGCAGGAGGTGCACCCTTTATGGCTTATTTATTTATTAATCATTCTAATGATACTACGTTTTTTGTCAACAAGAAACTGAAATGATTTAGACCTAGGGCGATCGCATAGTCAATATATACAATTTTCTTTTAGTTTTTATCAATAAAGATGGGTGGGGATAGAGCCCCACCCGTAAAACACTTTATTACATTTACTTAATTCGGAATTAAATAGGATATCTTTGTAGGGGCTGACCGCTGTGGCAGCCGGAGAAAGAATATTTGTTGTTATAATGCATCCTAATAAACCGAAAAATTGTTGATTGGCTCCTAGATAATCAACTTTGCGATTGCCCTGGATTTAGACCTTATCTGGTTCAATTGATTTAATTTTTCAAATGGCTGTCGACAATCAAACTCTTAATGCTTTCAGGATCATCAATTGCCATGAAGTGGATACCCTGAATGCCAGGGAGGGATCTAATTTTTCCAATCAACTCCAAACAAATCAGATAGCCTTCTTTTTTGATGTCTTTTGCACTCAAGAGTCGCTTAATAATTTTATCAGGCACTTCGATCCCTGGCAAATCGTTCATGAACTTGGCGGCGTTAATACTTCGAATGGCTGTTATACCAGCAATGAGGTGCATTTTGCCCAAGAGATTACGCTTATCAAGTGCTTCCAGGTAGGATTCAAATCTTGCTTTGTCAAAAATTAAATTTGTTTGGAAAAATTGTGTACCAGCATTGATCTTTTTCTCCATGCGGATCGCCTGGTACCTCGGCTCCGATGCATTAGGCGATGCGGCTGAACCAATAAAGTAGCTTGGTGGATTGGAAACCTTTCGACCATCTAAATAGATTTGTTCATCTCTCAATTTTCTTGCAATCCATGCTGCCTGGATGCTGTCATAATCCCAGATATCCATTTTACTGAAAGGTTTTTTACCTTTGTTAGGATGGTCGCCGGTAATTAGCAGGATATTGCGAATACCAGAAGCGGAAGCACCAATCAGGTCGGATTGAAGGCTGAGTCGTGTTCGGTCCCTGGCTGCCATTTGCAGTATTGGCTCAATGCCTAATTCGAGCATTTCGATGGCGCACGTCATTGGTGATAAACGTGGTATTGCTGAAGCACTGTCTGTAATATTAATTGCATCAACAATGTTTGTTAGTTTTGTGATTTTATTCTTTAGAGATGCATAGTCACTGGATAAGGGGGGGACGAGTTCGCAGGTGACTACAAAACTGCCTTCAGTAAGCTTTTTCTCAAATTTCGAAACGGGTTCATGGTGTGGTGCGGGGTGGTATTGTGAATCCCCATCCCACCAAGCCGGTTGACGGATCTCCATGAAGAAACGATCCCAACCCCGCTTTCATTCTTCAGAGGACGAATGCGTTGTCTTGGACACAATTTTTAATAATCCAATTTCATGTGCCTTTTCGTAAACATCTCTTAATGCAGATGTGCCGGTTTTGTCCCAGTCCAACGGCGGCAGCACTTCAAGTAGTTTGTCAAGTCGACCCATGTTTTCTGCTCTTCGATAGATTTCATACCAAATACAGGGTCGAGATTCATCGACGCAGCAATGGTCCGGTGATGAACCGCCGCAAGGTCCATTACGCAGCCCTTTGGGACATGCCATGGGACAAATGAAAGCCGTTTCCTGGAGCAGGCAATTCCCGCACATCCGGCATCCCCATAAAACACCTTTGACAGTTCTTTCAATGTTTTCTTCAATTTTTTCAGGCAGACTGCGTTTTTTAAAGGGATAATAAGCCTGCTGCCAGCGCCTTGAAGGTGTGATGATTGGCATAATTAATTGAGATCAGACTGGTGATATTAGCCAGTCTGATCTCTTCCTTTTACTTTATGCTATTTCACGCTGATTTTTATGACATCTTTGACCTGAAGTTTGCTTGACATATCAGGCATAACCATGCGTAGAATGTCGTCATCGAAGGCAACAATACAATTTGCACAGCTCAAGGCTTCTTCAAGCGGCAATTCTGCTTCATAGCCGTCTGAAGCTGTAAAGACGAGGGTATCTCCATCGATGAGGTTGGCGTCCTGCAAAATGTCAGTGAGCGCAACACCTTCGAAGGTAGATGTTTCACCATCCTTGTTAGTATAGTCGGCGGACACCGTCTCATAAGCTTCTAATTCTGACAGCGAAAATTCTTCTGATCCTACTGTCAGGACGGCGGTTTCCGTTACCACTGCTTCTGGCGTTTGACTGCATGCAGCGAGTAAGGTAATTAGAATAAACAGACTTGTGAATAAGATTGATTTTTTCATGATGGTCCTTTCTTGATATTGATTGTTGTTATTTGTTGACAATAATCTCGTTTATTTGAAAAACCCAACGATTGGCTGGTGTTGTTGGGAAAACCAATCGAATGGGACCAGCGTCTGGATCAGCATCGACAATCCATTCGCCGGATTGTTTGAGGGCGACAATGCCATCGACCATTTCGTCTTTGCTGATTTCAATAGCGTAACCGTCGGCTGCGATTGCGGTAATTGTGCTGATATCATCCGGGGCACCAACTTTTTCTAAAAGTAAGGCAAGGGGAACACCGCTAAAAGAACGGACTTCGTCTTCTCCCCGTGATTTTTCCATGAGCACTTCATTCAAATCAACCAGTTCCATTTCGGCCAACTGGGCGAATGAAAATGTTGTTGGATTGTTCACATCGCCTGAAATGGAGAGCTCCCATTCAACTTTAGGCGTTCCACCGCAGGCGGTGAGCAGCATGGAAATGCATATCAGTAATACCCATTTTGGAATATTTACTTTTTGTTGCTTGACTTTAACCATATCAACTCCTTTACTTTTCGATAAAAATGATGGGAATAATTAGATCGGCGGCTGTTAAGGTGCCATGGTTTCCGCCGTCTTCTGTTTTGTGCATGCCATGGTCACCAAAGATTGTGATCAGGGTGTCTTCTGGCAGCCTTGTAAAAATCTCTTCCAAATAGCTGTCGACCTGGATGATGGCTGTTTCGTATTCTGAAGAAAAAGGTCCGTATTGATGCCCCATTTCATCGATGTCATGAAAATGGATATAAAGCAAATCTGGCATATTCGAGCGGATGACTTCAAGGCTGTTTTCAAAGACATTGTCATTCGTGAAGCCATTTTCATCCCGATCACCGCTCAAAATTGTCTCCGCATTTCTCAAATTGAAAGCCAGGCTGTGTCCTTCTACGGCAGTTACCGATTTACCTTGTTCTGCAAAAAGGTCGAAAAGCGTTGTAGTTGTGGTTGTGCGGTACCCATAACCATAAACGCCATTCTCTTTTGGCGGTGTACCGGTTAGAAGCGCTGCTGATGAGGATGTTGTAATGGGTGGAAATACTGTTATTCCCTGTTGAATCCCGTTTAATTGTTTAAAAAAAGGTAATTTCCCTGTATCAATTAATGATGTGAGGATGTCGTAATTAAGGCCATCCAGGAAAATCATAACAGCATGATCCCATACGCCTGATTCGGTCAAACGGACCTGGCCTTTGGTATCCGGTAATTCTGGCAAATTAAAGGCGTAGGCGATGGTCGGCGCAATATCCATAATGGAGTAATAACTGGAAATTGAAGGTGTTTCAATTTCAATTTGATCCGCTGATATCTTTGTGCCATCTTCCAGTGTGATCTCACCGGATCCCTGAATTACAGCTGTCTCGCCCATTTCGTCCCAAACATATGTCACGCTTGAGTCGCTTTCCGATTTGAATGTGATTTCATCGATGAGCGTGTAGCCTATGTCATATAGCGTTTGACCCAGGGGGATTTCACTGGTCTCATCCTTGTAATTATCGTCGTAGAATTCGAAACTTTCTTGATTGATTACGCCAGTATTGCGTCCATCTTCAATGACATTAATTTCCCAGGCAGGTCCACAGGAAGAAAGAAAGAAAACAAAGAACAGCAATAGAATAATTTTGGTTTTGTTTTTTAACATTTCTAATATGACTCTATTTCTACAATTTGAGTTGGCCAGGCACTTCTTCCTCGATCTGGTAAAACGAGGGTAACCTCATCTTTCACAATTGCAATGATTGCATTTTGAATTTCATCAGCTGTCAATTCTGTGACATCACCATTCACACCTGTAATTAAAATTCCATCTGGAGATTTAGTTCTTAATAGGTCCAAAAGTCGAGGCCCTTCTACCCAGTTTGCAACCATAGCACGGCTCAGGTTCCCAGTCTCATCGGAAAGCATGACATTTGATCCTTCGACCGTTAACCGCATTGTATCGCCTAATAACAATCTTCCAATCGAAGTCGATTCACCATCAATCGTGAGGGGTCTGTCTTTCCCAACAATCGTGATCCGGTTGATGCCTTTCAGCCAAGTTGAATTATGAATGGTTTCTGTTATGAAACGAACGCCATCAATATAAGGAACTAACATCGCCGTTTCATCGAGATATTGGTATTCAATTGTGGTTAATCCGCCGTCATTAGTTGTGAATGTCACAGTTTCAAACTCCTGGACACCGTGAATTTCTAAGAAATTGAGTAATGTGATATGGGTTCCTAAATTTTCTTGATCTGGAATTACCTGATGGATCTTTACAAAGCTTGGATCTGGGACGTCCCCTGTTAATTCGACGATCTCAGAAAAAGGGATATTTGTTAGTTCAACAGCCCCATGATCGTCATGACAGGTTACGCAGGAGTGGAAATCCACTGAATCATGGCATTCTGCACATTCGTTCATCGCCAAACCCTCTTCCCAGAGCAAACCCAAGCCATATTCTTGCAGTAAAGAAACTGGCATTGGTTTTGTAGTGATGACAAGTGCAATGATCACACCAAGCAGCACAATGGTAAAGACAATGAGAAAAATCGTAATCGGTTTTGATTGGTGCTTCTTCATAGGGCTCTCCAATAATTCAAAAATAATAAACTGGCAAAGTAAACTATCAGAATCAGGCTGATAAATAAATCAAGTTGAGTTGCTTTTGGGCTTCTGTGAAATGTTCGTCCAGTTTGCCTTCCAAAACCTCTACCTTCCATACTGAAAACCAGCTTGTCCGTCCGACGAAGGGCGCTTATCAGCAGGGGTGTCAAGAATTGTTTGATGAGATTCAGGATTTTGAAAACGCTTCCCTGGTCATAACGCACACCACGCAAAAGTTGTGCCTTATAAATGGTTTGCCCCTCTTCTTCGAGGATGGGTGCCAATCTTAATGCGGTCACCAGCATAAATCCATATCGGTATGGCAAACCAATTTTCATCAGAGCATAAGCAATGTCATTGGGTTTTGTGGTCAAGATAAAGAGGTAACTGCTAAAAATAATCAACAAAAATCGACTGCTTATGAGTAAGCCCAGATTAAATCCGCTCGATGTAACCCGCAAAAGACCGATGCCAGGATCCAAAAGAGTTTTTCCTTGTTTATCAAAAAGAATATAAAGAGCAAAGAGAGTGAGTCCTGTTGCTAATACCAGTCGAAAACCTCTCACCTTTGAGATATCGGGCTTGACCAATAATAGCATGACAAGACTAAATAAAGCAGTGATGGCGAGCAGCTCTGCACGGTTAACGATGAAGGCAAAAATTGTCGTGAGCAGCAGCCAGGCAAATTTTGTCAATGGATAGAGGCGATGCATAAGGCTGCTGCCAGGTGAGTAGCTGAGTTTATGCATCAATTTCACTCACTCTCTTGCCGGGTACAAAGGGCTCAAAACCAGCCGTTCTTAACGTTTCAAATGCTAAGTCTACAGGCTGATCAAGTAACATTCTTCCCTCATAAAGGAATATCAAGCGACTGCAAAATTCTTTAGTAAGTTCGGGGTGATGGTTTACCAGCAGGACTGAATTTCCGAGCTTCGTATAGTCATGTAATATCTTCATCCACATTAATGCATTCGCCATATCCTGACCAATCAATAATTCATCGATAATCAGAAGCTTTGGATTGTGAAGCATTGCAGCGATAAGATTCAGACGTCGTTTTTCACCATAACTGAGACGCTGTGGGTGATCATCCACTCGGTCCAATAATTCAATTTGATCAAGCCATTTTTGGGCAAGATTAGCCATTTCATCGTTGAGAATCTTAAGGTTTTCTGAAGTGAATATCACTTCATCCACAACAGATTGCGTAAACAATTGATGATCAGGATTTTGGAATATAAATCCAAGATCCATAACAAGACTGGATGTTTTTATATTAGGGGATGCCTGGTCGAAGCAACGAATGTTTCCACTGCTTGGCGGGTGAAAACCAACCAATGATTGTAATAAAGTACTTTTACCACTGCCGTTTGGTCCCATTAATGCAATAAACTCGCCGGGAACAATTGCGAAATTAATTTCCTGAAGAATGATTTTGTTCTGAATTGCCACATTAAGATTCTCAACTTTGATCATGATGTTTTTATGATCATTATGAAGAGAAGTCTTTCCAGGAAACGAAAGATTTATCCTGTTTACAGATTTAGATTGGTATTGATTATTTCCTAGGGGTTTAATTTCACCCTGGTCAAGTACAAAAAATTTTGGATCTAAATCAAGCAGTTGAGATAATTTATGCTCAAAAATGATTAATGTCAAACCCATAGACTCCCGTAAGTTGTGAAGGGTTTGGAATATATTCCGGGTGGCAATGGGATCTAAATTCGATGTCGGTTCATCGAGGATCAAAAGTTCAGGAGATAGGGCAAGCATGGATGCAATCGCTACCTTTTGCTTTTCTCCACCAGATAGCGTAGCTAAGTCGCGACCCCTTAGTTCTATGCCTTTAACAATCATCAGTGATTGATTTATTCGGTCTTCGATTTCATCTGGCGCAACACACAAGTTTTCAAGACCAAAGGCAATTTCATCGTCAACATTGAGTGTGCAAAATTGATCTTCAGGATTTTGCTGAACGTACCCAACTTTTCTGCTGGCTTCATAAAGGGGCAGTTGGGTCATATCTTCGCTATTGATAATTATTTTTCCTGAATAATTAGCTGTATCATCCTGAAATAAGAAACCTGCAAGGGCTTTACCGAAGGTGGATTTTCCACAACCTGACTTACCTGTGATCACTACAAAATCGCCGCGATTGATTACAAAATTCAAATCACGAAAGACGGGTGTGTTCTCACCGGGATATGAATAGGAAAATTGCTTTACTTCGACCCAGCTCATCGATTAATTAATTTCTATGCTTGATATTGGGTAAACAAGAACATCACCGGACATTTCAGCAAGAACGTAACTGATACCTTCATCCTCAATCAAAATGAATAAACGAATGTCGTTATTTTGATTGATTGTTTCCCAATCAAGCGTGAGGTCTTGACCTTCCTCTGATTTAAAAATGACTTGAGAGATGTTACTTCTTGTTTCTGAAGCTTCAATGACTTTCCACATAGGCACACCTTGCAGTTTTTGAGATCCTTCTGGAAGAGCTATTTGTGTGCTGTCCATCTCAGATATCCAGTTTTTAGCTTCAAATAAATATTTCTCACCCTGAAAATTATTGACTTCAAGTCCTTTGGCAGCAATCAAGCGAATTTCTATCAGGTTCCGAACCCAGGCTTTACTGCTTTCAGGTCCAACGATATCGAAGGAAGCGTTTTGTCCACGTCCTTGTTGAACAAGAAGAATATTTTCATTTTCATTTAGTTCATCAGCGCTAATCATGAAGGCGTAACCATCTGAGGCTTCAAGCAGGACGGTATTCATGTCTTTATAGGGTTCCGCATAATTTATAATCTTACTTAATGGGAAGCCTTCGTATGAAGTGAGGACGCCGCGATACTCCATTTGTCGAGTGACTTTTTTGATATTAAGCTCGTTGTTTGGAAACGCTAAGGTGCTTTCTACTGCGCCAGAAATTTTGATAGTTTCTGCGCCTTTCAATTTTCCAACCAATACAAATGTAAAGACAAAAGCAAAAATCAACGTGCTTAACAGGATGATCCAGCCCAACTTTTGCTTCTTTTCTCTTTGTACAGGTAATTTAACAACGCCAGCATTTGTGAGTACATTGATCAACCAATAGGGCAGAAAGCTCGCAAACACGATACCTGAAATGGTAGCCAGTACAAACAATATCGCAATTGCACTCAAACCAAGAATGTTCAAAGGGATGGTTGCAAAAATTTGAAAAACCAGAACATTGGACCCGGTAGCCAATCCACCTGCGAGGATATAGGCAAGAAGGGATCTTTTATTGCGAAACAAGAGAAATCCGAAATCAACTAAAATTCCAGCAACCAAATCGACCAATAAGATAATGATTCCATGGCTGTTTCCACTCAGAAGCTCAACCGCACCTTTTAACAAGCCCATGACAATGCCGGTTCCTGGTTTTTGAACGATCCCATACGCAATCACAATCCACAGGACATGAAAGCCAGCTGCCCACTGTGTCCCGCCCGGAAAACCAAGGGCAGCCTGTACAAGATCACCAAGCGCGTTGATGTAAGTGCCGGTGACACCCCCAAGCGCAGCTAAAACTGCCATAATTAATAAATCGTGAGTTGAAAAATATAAGGATTTATTATTTTCCTTTTGTATTGTCAAAGAAAAAGCTCCTTCCAGAAAAGGAGCGCACAAAACAAAACGATCTTAACTTTATCGTGTTGTTGTGTTAATCTCCTTTCCAAACACGGGAGGCAAGAAAGTTTCCATTCTTACCCTATCGGTCTGATTGCCATTGCAGCGCTTTAGGCAGGCAGACTCGAAGATACTACAACAAATTATTCGCTTTTTGATATTTTAACACAGGCAGACATTCGGTCAAGGTGCTGAATATCATACAATTCTTGTGAGAATGACTAATATAGCAAGTCCAGCCTAAAAAAACCCAATGCCCCAGTTGCGCTGGGGCATTGTTATCTCATGTGGCAATTTAGAGACATTCAGGAGATTGAATGGTTTGCCACACAGGTTTACCGAGATGTTGTGAATTTTACTAATTTACCTTTTTCATTGAAGGTCATACGTGCATAATGATGATGCTCTGCATCGAGGTTAAGATCAAAGGATTTCTGCAGTGTGACAACATACCTTTGTGCGTCGTTTGATCTGCCCACTTTCTTTGTATTGAATTCCTGATAGGATTTGTTCATCTTCATTTGTGCATTTTCCAAGCCTGGCAGATAACTTTCAACAATTTTCTTTACCTGTTTGCTGACGTTATTAGGCATATCGTTTTCATTATTTTCAGGCACTAAATCTGAGTCGCTTATTGTTTTTATTTCAGGATGCATTTTTTCCCTTAGTAAAGGTTTTGGTAACGTGCTGATTCCATCGTGAACTGCCAGGGGATCGCCATAAAGAATGAATGATAAGATCGTTTTCTGGTCTTCACCATCCAGGAAGCCCTGTGTTTTTGTCATTTCTTCTACAAGGTTTAACTTGGCTTGCATCAAAGCATAGCCGGCAGGCTGTCCATCGAGGACTTGTTTCCAAAAAGCATTTGCTAAGTAATCTGCCGCAATTAATGGCGGCATGACTGACCCATAAGCGATGCAGGTTGAGCCAACAAAGGATTTGGTGCCGGTGTCAAGGAATTTCAAAGACATCGCCTCTTCATGTCGTTTTTCTAAAACATTTGCACCGTAACATGCCTCAGTAAAAACAAGCTTAGGCGAACGGATTTTTTCACTGAACATGTTTGGGCTCAAGGCAATTGGATAATCTGGTCCGGAGGATTGAGATGAGAAGTCTTTTTGTCCGTACCAGTTTGCGCCGTCTTTGATGCCGTGAAGATTGAAATAACCGATTTTGTGCCCAAGGCTGTTGTTGAGGGCAAGTGAACCAGAATGAATGGGTGGTGAAAGCTGCAGTTCTTTTCCCTGCCCAGCAGTCTTGTAAACCTCAGCAGATGCTTCCTTCCATATTTCTGCAGAGTAACCAAGACTCTGGTTCGAGTTAACATTCCTATTCCAATTGGAGAAGAGATCCAGGATCCATGTGAAAATTGAGGCGAATTTCTGCACACTTGATTTGGATTTCTTTGATTTTTGCTTGTATTGATAGATCAAACCTCTGATCTGCGAGAGTAACAAACCTGCGTCTGAGCCAGTTTCACCGGGGAGACGCCCAACAGGCCATTGCGGGATGAAGTAATTTTCATCAATTGTTCCATATGGGTTATCTGAAGGCACATCTAAATCATTATCGCTTGTGGGATTTGGCAGGTGATGGAAGGGTACGATTTCAGGACCGCCAACGATCAGTAGCGCGCCGATCATTTCCCCTTGCTTTTCAAGATGATCATCGAGGTCCGCAAGGGCTAATTTTACCTGCCATGGGTCATTAGCAATGAAGGGCTTGAGCCCTAACCTTGCCATTGAGGCTGAATCATCTGGATAGTAAATTTTTGCATCCCAATCCGGCAGTCCCTGGATATGCCCCATTAGTTCTTGGAGAAGTTTATCAATGACATCCGCGGTATTTGGTCCGTATATTTTCTCCAGTTGTTTTCTCGAAGATAAAATGACATATACTGGGAAGCGGGTGTCCGTTCGTTCTAAGTCAAGCTTCTTTAATCGCTTGGCGATCTTTGCAAAAGCTGTTTGGACTTTTTCAATATCTTTGCTATTTGCACCTTTTTTTACTTTTTGTTTTGAACTGTCATCAGCGTGAGATGCAGGCATATTTTTAACAGACCTGGTTGATGCTTGTGCCACCCTGATTTCATGTGTTTCACTGATTGACGGTGTGTGGGTTACACGTCTGAAAAATGGGCTTTGAGAAAATGTCGGAAAATTGAAAGAACCAGGATTGAGTTGATTCCATCCCAGATACGCACTGACAGAGGCAGGTATTGGCAGGTCGAAATGAGCTTGTAAGTATTCAGGCCACATGTCCTTAAATTGGTGATTATTCCCCAACATTCTCGTTATCACCTGACCTGCGTTATCCTGAGATTCAACCCAATGCAAGCGCTCTACAGCCCTGGCTTCCAATCCTTGCTCAATTTCAGAAATTGCTTTTACCACATTGATTTGCAAACACTTTGGCCAGGCGTCATAATAAATTTCGCTCAGGTTGCTGACCATTTCCTGGTTTTCCAGGTTATTGGCAATTTGCAAATGCAATACTGCTGGGATGGGTGATTGTGGTGCTTTGAGGAGCGATTGATGTACATATTGCATTGCATTTGAGAAATCCCCTTGCTCAAACTTCGATCGAGCTTCCCACAGCGGTGACAGCCAGGCTTCCTGAGTTTGATTGGATGCCTTATTTTTTACAAGATACTGATAAATTGATCGGTACCGACTTTGAAGGTCTTTTTTGGCGGTCAATTCACTCATATCTTTTACAGGTTCGACGAACAATGGGTCCAGTTCTATCAGATTTTCATACAGCAATCTTCCCTGATCGTTTTTACCAGTTTTTATGAATGTTTTTGCCTGGTAATATTTTACATACAAATCACCGGGGAAATTGGCGAGCCATAACATTGTTGCCTGTTTGGCAAACTGATATTCCTCACAGTGGTCTGCGGCATTGAGGATGGTCAGAAAACGATAGCGATCAATTGCTCGTAGATAGTCCAGTTGATTGTTGGCGTCTGTCATTGTTAACTTGCCTCTCGTAAATTATTTATCAGGTTTAGTGCAGTAACCATGCCAAGCTGGCGAACAATATTTGGGTCATCCGGTGCATATTTCTTCGCCTGTTTAAGCATTGCTTCTGCACCGGGATAATCTTTCCGTTCTTTGAGTGCCATCCCTGCATGATAATAGGGTCGTGGGTCTGATGCATCTGCCAGTGAACCCTTCTGATAAATTTCAATGGCTTTTTCAAGGTCACGGCGATCCTGATAAGTTTTTCCTAATTCTATGTACGCATCCACTTTGTTTGGCTCTAGGGTGATTGCTTCTGAAAATTGTGCGATTGCCTGATCAAGCTGCCCATCAAGACGTTGTAATCGACCCAGCATCAGGTGAACTTCAGCTTGATGGGGCATGATTTTCAAAACCATTTGGGCAGTTTCTTTTGCTTGCTTGAGCCTGTTTGTTTGGATGAGCCAATCCGTCAAAGTTGTAAGGACAGCGGGATTCTCAGGCTCCTTTTGTGCAAGCTCAACAAGCTGCGGTAATACAGTTTCAATGCCCTCATAGTCCTTTTTGATTTTGATAGTCTCCAATGCAATTTCAACATTCCCAGGGTTCTGGTTCTCTGCTTTGTTTATCGTCGCGATTGCTTGTGTGAATTTGCCTTGTTTAGCCTGTGATTGAGCAAGGATGATAAATGCGTCAATGTTGTTGGTCTCGGTGTTAAGGATTTCTTCGGACTTTATTTCAGCCTGCTCATATTGTTTGGTATCGAACAGGAATTTTGCTTCCTTAAAGGCAATAGTTCTGTCCTTGGGGTTTAGTTTCGAAGCGGTTTCAATATTGTGC
Organism: Candidatus Brevefilum sp.; assembly: GCA_029210815.1. Classification (GTDB taxonomy): domain Bacteria; phylum Chloroflexota; class Anaerolineae; order Anaerolineales; family Anaerolineaceae; genus Brevifilum. The sequence goes on along the minus strand of JARGGB010000001.1, from coordinate 36,488 downwards.
GTCGCTTCCTGTACGAACCCTAATCGACGATTGACATCTGCCATGCTGACCCAGATTTCAGTGTCCTTTTCAGTTAAGGCGGCACTTCGCTCCAAATCATATTTTGCATGTCTTAAGTTGTTCATTTGCAGGTTTATTTCCGCACTTTTTCGCCAAAAGTCAGCATTTTCAGGCTGGATTTTTATTGCTTCAGAAATATGTTTGGATGCCAGGTCATGTTTTTCGATTTGTTTGTACAATTCAGCAGCAAAAGCGTGCCATTTTGACTCGTCAGGCCAGAATGACAAAGCAGTTTCAATAGATTTCAATGCTTGTTCTGGTTGGTCCTTATTGAGCATTGCCAACAATGCGTGATTGGCTGGATTGGATGTGTCAAATTCAAGCACCCTGGCTGCAAATCGATGCCCATTACGTTTTTTGGTTTTCAGAGCATAGATAGCATATGCCTGGAGTACATTCGCATTGTTTGGATAAATATCTGCAATTTTGTCAGCAAGATTACCATCTTGAGTAAATATCAGGACAGAAGCGGCAGTCTCCGGAGCGTTCAAACAGACATCGGCGCTCAATCCCATTGGCCATTCACCTGAGAAAGCAGCAGTCATTCTCGCCTGACTGCAGACAAAGGTTTCTTCTGGCAAGTGCTTCTGCAAGCTGTTGACAATTTCCCGGGTAATATTTTCGTAGTCTTTTGAAAGGACTGACTCTCCAGGAGAGTGATTTGTGATCATCAGGGATCTTGCAATTTGCTGATTTTCAGCGGATTTTATCAAGCATTGTGCAAAACGCCAGTTATTAAAGGGTTGATTGTCGAGATCCTGCCAAGCCTGTTGATGGGTTTGAATTGCAGTGATATAGTCATCCTGGGCAAAAGCAGCATCTGCAATGCTGATCAAATTTCTTATTTTTCTTAGGAGGATTGGCAGTGATTTAGATTGCATTCCCTCCAATGTGTTCTTATAAGAAATAACAGCATCATCAAAGTAATCTTTCGCGAGGTCTACATCTCCACGGTAGCTTGCAAGTTGACTTTGAACAGCTAAATATCGAGGATAGTTTCGATTTGATGAAGACAAACCATTGATCAAGGCTGCTGCATCTTCCATTTGCCCTTGAAGGCCAAGGATTTCAGCCTTTGAGCATATGATGTCCAGCTGGTTCACTCCTAATGAATCGGATTTGATAGCTTCGTTTTGGTTTTCGAAGCTTGCTTTTTGTATTTCATCAAAATTGAACAGTTGTAGCTGGGTTTCGAAGATTGTTTGGCTTATTTGTTCATCCTCTGGTTTAATTTCAGCTGCTTGAGCCAGGTAGGCTAATGCTGAATGGAAATCACCTAAAGCGAGATTCAATTGACCCATTCGGTAGAGATAGCCAGAAATTTTGAAATCATAAGTGTAAAGGAGAGGGGAGGTGTCTTTGTTGATTTCATCATTATTGCGAAGCCCTTCCATTACCGAATCTTCAATGGATTTGAGTGCGTTGAAGGCTGATTGATATTGTCCTAAATGTGTCAGGATGTCTGATTTCATCAAAGAAATTTGAGGATAAATCTCATGGTAATCCTGATTTTGGTTGAATAGATCAAGCGCTTTCTTTTCTTGATCTACCAAAGTATAAGCAGCAGATAAATCGAGAACCCTAATGGGACTGAAGGCTGTGGATCTCTCAACCGCTTTTTCAAGTGCTTCTACCGCTAGTGCTAATTCATTCATGCGAACACAAGTATAGGCAGCCTGGTGAAGGTCTTCAGGGGAAGTATTTTCTAGATTTGTCAGATCAGAAAGAATTTGTTTTGCCTCTTCATGGTCGCCAATCGATAAATGGATTTTTGCCAACCAGAGTTTAAGTTGATGTTTATCAGGATTGATGCGCAATGCCTCTCTCAGGGCATTTACGGCTTCTTCTGGTTCGTTGTTTTTAGTTTTGAAATTCGCAAACCAGAGAATATTCGTTATGTCTTGTGGCGCTAATCTGAGTGCTGTGTTTGCTAAATCCCTGCCTTTTGACTGTAAATCAGCAGCCTGGTAAGCCTCCACCAATCCGTGGATAATGAGCAGATTTTCAGGTTGTTCTGAACCCGCATCCTGGAGTGCCGCCAATCCCATGTCAAACTCGCCGAGAGCAATCGATGTTTTACCGATGCCATAATTGAGGCGCCAATTTAAAGAAGACTTTTCAGAGGAAATTTCATCAGAAAGCGCTTTGTATTGATCAAGGGCAGTTTGAATATTACCACTCAGCCTTTCAATATCAGCCAGATGTAATTTCAGAACTATTTGGCTGGGACTGATCTCGAGTGCTTTATTGAGGATTTCATTAACTCTCACCAAATTTTCTTCAGGGGTTTCTTCAAAACTGTTTTCAAATTTGTTGATGATCAATCTTGCTGCTGTTAAAACAATATCGATATCTTCCGGGTATTGCTCTGCTGCAAAAATCAGTATGGGCTCAGCTGATTTCTCCCTGCCCATGTCCAGCATAACTTTACCCAGTAATTTTGAGACAGCAGGATATTGTGGGTAGGTCGTTTCAAAGGGTGCTAACAAACGCCATGCTGCATCAAAATGACCTAATTGATGTTGTGCGTTTGCTAAAACAAGGCTTCCCTGTAAATCTTCGAGGTCAATTTCGTGCGCTTTCTCCAGGTGGGGCAATGCCTCCGCAGGAGCTTTTCGATCCAACAGTGCTTTGCCATAGGCTCGAAGAAGTTTTGGCTCGTTTGGCAATGCCAAAACACCTTTATTCAAGATTTCAAAGGATCGATCCTTTTGTCCGTTGTGGGCCCATAATCGGGCTAGTGTCAGCCAAGTCTCAGGTTCTTCAGGGATCATTTCGACAACATTTTCCATATGCTGTATGGCTTTGATAATGTCTCCCTTGTGCATAAAACTTTCACCAAGAAGGATTAAAGCTTTTGTGTTGTGCGAATCCTTCTTAAGGATGTTTTGGCAGACTGAGATTGCTATGTCAACCCGATTTGTTTTTATGGCAGATTCGGCAAAAATTTCAAGATCTTCAACTGCTGGAGTCGGCGTTGATTTGATAAACGACTGTGATGTCGCAAAGGTATCTTCCCATCGATTGTTCTTGCTGTAGAGTCGGGCAAGTGCTCGTTGGTTATCCTTGTTTTCCGGTTCCCTAAGTTCAAGGTAGGAGGTTAATGTCAGGGCTTTGTCAAACAGTTGTGATTTCTCGTAAACGTCCCTGATTTTTTTGACGATATCTAAATTTTGGAATTGATTCTTTAGAATATCATCAGCGAATTTGATGATGGCTTGATTATCTTTTTGAGCTTCAAGCATTTGAAGTAAATATCCGACCTTATCAAATTGGGCATTATGGACGTAGTAGGATGGGAACCCGGAATTTTCTTTTTGCTTGATATTGACTTGATTTGTGTCGATCCGTACTTCATCGTTCTTGTTTTGTTCAATCTTTGTCTTCAGAATATGTTTTTCATCAGAGTCTGATAAAAAATCAAGTTTTTCCTCTGCCTCGTCCAAATTTCCCAATTCGATGAGCGTTTTGACGTAAAAATGTTTTATTGTCTTTGAATTTGGAAGCGAAGCCATCAAACCCATCCAGCTTGTTGGGGAGGTCTGACCTTTTTGAGAATTAATCGATTGGAACAATGTTTGTGATTCCAGAAATTTCAACAGATCGCTGGATAGCTGATATGTTTCTGATGATCTTTGCTGATCCCCGCTGTAGTAGTAATAAGCGGCTAATCGATTCAGGTCTTCAGGCAAAGAATACCTGATTTGTTTTTCTAATGGATCGGTTTCTTGATTTAAAGCTTTAAATGCTTCAATCTCGGCATAAACACCTGCAGAAAAGTCGATATTTTTCTTTGTTTCGAGGTAACTTTTAGCTAATATTTTGCGCAAGTCAAACCTGTGGAAAATTTCAAGCCATTTTAGGCTGTCAAGCTGCAGGTCTTGTGAACGATTAACATACAGCTGAAATATTTGATCCAATCTATTTTCACTCTTTATTGGATTGGCTAAGTAAGCATGGATGCTTAGGGGTACGATTGCTTTAGCCAAAAATTCTTTTTCGGAATTCAAGAAATCCAGGATTAAATCATTGAAGTCCGGGCTGTATGAGAATAGACATGCAAAGGGGGTTCGCCAAATTTGAAAGAATTTTTGTATATCAACTATTTTTGACTTTCCAAATAATTCTCCAGCAATGCCCTGCCAATGACCTTTAGTTCTTCGGGATTCACGAACAGACAGGGCTAACAAACCAGCAGAAGTAAGATCTGCAGGCGGCAAGCCCGTATTGCTAAGAGTCTCTAATGATTGAGAAGACCGTTGGTAAATTTCTTCTGGAATTTGATTGTCTAAGTTATCAAGATTTTCTAAATCATGCCCCGTTGCGTTGCCAATTAGCCATAAGCTAATTCTTCCAGGTGAAAAAGACACTATGTCTGATACTTTTGATTGAAAGTAAGGCAAACTTGTGCCTTCATCCTGCGCGAATTGCCAGACCAGGGAATCTTGCTGCAGGCTGCTGACAATCATTTGTCTTTGCTCAGGTGAAAACTGTGTTCTAATTAAATCAAGCAATCCCTCTAAAGGCATGGCGATCTCCTATCCTTGTTATCGTTGTTTTTAATAAGGTGTGATGCCTAAATTTCTGGAAATGAAATAAGCAGTTGTCAACAATGCAATTCCCAGAAAGACCAAGAATACGCCAATGCCTGTATTTGTTTTTGAGAGATCATGTAATGCGTTGATCAGCGCTGATGCATTCCCGACCAAGCCGGCAATATTTTCTGTTATGCCTTTTTCAGCCAATTTCGAGGTTTGACTGGCAATTGTGTGGACATCTCGTCCAATTGCTTGGCGGGTTAGGATGAATATGCTGATGACCATGACGACCAATCCCAATAGAAATAGAACAGTCGCCATGGTGATTTGAAATTCAAAAGCGGTACTAAACATAAAACACCTCCTGATAAATGTCTCTGGAGGTGTTGTAGCAATATCTGTGCCAAAATAATATATAGAGGGGAAATTTTGTTAATTTACATAGGTATCTTTGATTTCAGAAGGCAGATGATGGATGTCGATCGCGGGGTCATCGCAGAAAATGATGGCGCGCTCCAGTGCATTCCTTAATTCTCGAATATTACCTGGCCATTGGTATTCCATTAAGGCTTGCATTGCCCGTGGTGTGACGTCCTGAATGTTTATTCCCATGGACATGTTGCTTTGCTTCAAGAGCAAGCCAACCAATTCCGGAATATCCTCTTTCCGTTTTCTGAGTGGGGGAAGGTCGAGGTCAACAACCTTGAGCCGATAGTAGAGGTCTTCTCTGAATTCACCCCGTTTGATCATTTCTTTAAGATCCTGGTTTGAGGCTGCGATTATTTGAACATCAACTCTGATAAGGGTTGTCCCTCCGACTCTGCGGAAGGCTCGTTCTTCAATGGCACGTAAAAGTTTTGCCTGCATATCCAGGGGCATGGATGAAATTTCATCAAGGAAAAGAATGCCGCCGTCAGCGACTTCCATCAAACCGTTCTTTCTCTTATTGGATGCGCCTGTGAAAGCGTTAGCTTCGTGGCCAAATAACTCGGATTCGAGCAAAGTGTTTGCGATTGCTGCGCAGTTGACGGCGATGAATGGGTGCTGCTGCCTAGGTCCAACCTGGTGAATAAAGGTCGCCATAATCTCCTTACCCGTTCCGGATTCACCTGTTATTAAGATGGAAGCAGAGGCTTCAGAAGCCCTCTGGGCAAGGTTAATGAGAGCTTTCATGCGTGGGTGGTGTCCAACAACAAATTTTGAGGTTGAAGATTGAGAGCTTCTAAGATGGTCCAATTCTCGCTTCATTGCGACCAATTCCTCAGCCCTTTGAATGGAATTCTTGAGTGTTTTCATCTCGATGGGCTTGGTGATAAAGTCCAATGCCCCTTTCTTCATCGCTTCAACAGCGTAATCAATTTGACCATGGGCTGTGATGATGATGAATTTGGGCTGCTCATCCATCTGTACAACTTCATCTAAAAGTGATAATCCATTTCCGTCAGGCAGTAAAATGTCGAGGACGCAAATATCCACTTTGCCCATTTCTAAAAATCCTCGTGCTTCTTTCAGTGTGCCGGCTTCAAGAACTTCTTTGCCATCTTTTCTTAAGCTGTCTGTGATGGCTTCTCGGGCTGTATCGACATCATCTACGACAAGTATTGTTGCGCTCATTAATCAAGCATGCCTTTCTTTTTCACCAGGAAAATTCTAAAAATTGTGCCTCCTGTGTAACTGTCCACCTCAATTTTACCTTTATGGGCATTAATAATCCTCTGGGTTATTGCTAATCCCAGGCCAGTTCCATGATCTGAACCAGTAACAAATGGTTTAAATAAATGTGCTTTGATTTCATCAGGAATGCCGTGCCCCGAATCTGTCAGGATCACCTGGAAAAATTTTCGATCCTCTTCAAGCTCGGGTTCGGTAATGCGAATGCCCAGGGTGCCTCCTTCTTCGCTCATTGAATTGACGGAATTACTGATGATATTTGTAAAAACTTGTTCAAGCGCTCTCAGATCACCTTCAACAATGGGATTACCAACCTGTGATTCGTAATACGATGAAATGTTCAAACGGAGCAGCCTCGGGTGCCATCTGTCTAGAATATGCCTTACCATGAAGTCCAGGTCCACACCAGACATTTTATATTCCAGGGGCTTGGCAAATGAAAGCACACTTTCCATTAAGTACAGCAATTTATTGCATTCATCCCGCATATTATCAATCCATTTAAGATTTTCATCACCCTCAGATAAATTGTCTTCAATGACTTGTAGTGAAAGCATGATTGCGTTAATAGGGTTACGCACCTCATGGGCAAAAATTGCCATGACTTCTCCCAGTATGGCGCGCTGTTCCAGTTGTTTTCTGGCTGCCTGGTTCTGTTCTTGCTGGCTGATGTCCTTGATTAAAATAATAATTGAAAGGACATGTCCATTCTGCATGACCGGGGACATCATTATTTGAGCAGGGAAGGACGTGCCATTGCGATGGTGCAATGTCAGGTCACCGCCTGTGAGAGTTGGGATGCCTTGCCTGGCTGATGAGAGTGCAGAACCAAGCGATTCGGACCCGATTAATATGGAATCAATTGGCTGCCGCAACGCTTCAACATTGGCGTAACCAAGGATTGTTTCAATAGCAGGATTGGTCTCTGCAATTGTCAGATCCGGAGCGAGGATAATAACACCTTCGTCAAGATTCTCGATTATCTCATTTTGAATTTTTACGACTTGCCTGATTTTACTTGAGAGATTTTTTAAGTTTTGAAGGGAAATCTGGTCTTCCATTAATTCTGTTATGTAAACAGCTAATAGTTCTGTGAGGGGAAGGCTTACCTGTGTTGGATTTGACTGTTTACTTCCGGCAATTAATAAGCCGAATTTTGACTCTTCGTTTCCCAGAGGTGCTGTGATCAGAAACTTATAACCTGCATTTGCAGCAGTCTTTTGAAGATGGGTCTTTGGTGGAAATTCGGACCGCCACTCGACCGCGTCTGATGCGTTGACCAGTTCCTCACCCGATAGAACCTTTGGGTAATCGGAAGCCAAACGCTCATCATTGGACTGATATTGCACCAACTGTGGTTTTCCACCGCTGGCTTTATAGATTGAGATAAACTCCGACTCTAAGATTCTCGCTGATTCCTTAACAATATGTGAGAGTGTTTCAGAGAGATTATTCTTGTTTTGATTTTTGAAGAAGCGTTTCAGGTTCTCGATAAATTTAACCTGTTCACGGAGCCTTGATTGGCTCGTCGTTATCCCTTCAGGCTGAAAGGTCAGGAGCAGCAAATTCTGTTTATGGGTGAGGGGAAAGATCTTTACCCTGACAGGGATCAAAGGCTGTTTCTTGTGCTTTAGAAAGGCTTTTTGGTCATGTCCAGAGATTGGATCGGTGTCGGAAATGTCAGGAAGAAGGATCTCAATCGGCTGACCGAGGAAATCGTTTTCCCCAAGGTTTGTCAGCAAAAACAGGGGGTTGTTGGCTGTAAGAATTTTGTTTTCTGTTTGGTTGTAAATAATTGCAGGGTCCTGAATTAAATCAATCAAGGTCAGGATTGCTTGAATCCCTTCATTCTTTGAAAATTCAACATTTGCCAGGTTTTCGATTATATTTTGGGTCACATTTTACTCAAGCGGTTGCAAATTTTTCGATTCGGCGTAGGTGTGCTGGCAAAATGCCTTCCATTGCACGATATTTTGCGACTGTTCTGCGAGCAACCTGAATGCCCTGCTTTTCCAGGCTCTTGCGGATTTCCGTATCGTTCATCGCATGATTTTCGTTCTCAATAATGTTGCGCATAATTGCTCTGACAGATAAACTGCGATCGAAAAAAGTAGACATCGGTATGATCTTCCGGTTTGGGAGCTGAACAGTCTTATTTGCTACAGCCCTTGAAATTGTTGATTCATGAACATCCAGATTTTCTGCCACCTCGGCCCGGGTTAAAGGTTCAAGATGGACATCACCATGAATTATATATGATTTTTGCACCTCAACAATTTTTCCCATAAGTTGACGCATGGTATTGTTGCGCTGCTGGATGCACTTGATGAGCAGGGATGCTTTATCGAGGTCCTTTTTCCATTCCTCTTGTTTATCTTCTGATTGTTCTTTTAATGCTTTCTTGAATAATGGATTTAATCGAAGGGTGCCCCGTGAAGGGGTGATGATTTCAATGATCAGGGGGTTCCCAGGTTTGTTGTCGAGATAATAAATCAGAATATCAGGTTGATGAAACACATCTGGTGTATTGTCATTGGGCTGTCTGAAGGTTCCCCAATTTGCTCGAGCAGGAAAGGGATTCAGGTTTTCACTGATGTAATGGGACACGAGTTTAATCTTTTGAACACTTGTACCAAGCTTTTTCGCAAGTTCGCTGTACTGACGCTTTTGTAATAATTCGAATTCTTCTGAAATTGCTCGACGAACAAATTCTGGAATATTTGAAGATTCAGATAAGAACTCCACCTGTGCTAACAAAGCTTCCTTGATATTTCTTGCTGAAACACCCAGGGGATCACATCGCTGGATTTTTTTAAGGATCGCCTCGACTTTGCTGGGTCTTGTGTGATGGAAACGACAAATTTCATGAACTTCAATGTCTAAGAATCCATCGTCGTCGAGATTTGTCAGAATCATCGCTGCAATTTCACGCTCGTCTTTTTCTAATTCCGGTGCAACCTGGCGCAAGACATAGGTGGGTAGGTTAAGTGGAATAGAAGAGTAAGGATCTTCTGGCATGTCATCGCTGTAGGACTTACCAGAACCGCTGTAGTTGTAAAAATCATCTCTGGGGGAAACAAATACAATAGTTTCATCGGGGTTGAGAGTTTTAGGCTGACTGCAAATAGGGCAGGGACCCTGCAGCGGCAATTTCCTGCCGCACATGGGACATCTTCGTTCGTTCACCAATTCAAGTGCCGGGTTTTTAGATAATTCAACGTCAATAGTTTGTAATAATTCAGTTGACGTCATATAGAGCAAGGTCATCGTTTGCGCTATGTGCGCTGATGTCATCGGGCTCTGTACCTGGTTTTGACCTTGATACTGGTTAAGTCTCATAATCTCAGCTCCTGGAATTATTATAAATGAATAATGCATTTGTTGCAAGAAGTGTGCCAGGAGTTTTCGGGTACAGGTTTATTGACGATCCTTCGAGTGGTAAAATGCATCTATTCTAATTTGTGAGGGCTTTTTTATGAGATTAACGATTGTGGGTGGCGGATTAGCCGGGTGTGAGGCAGCATGGCAGGCTGCTGAAAGAGGAATTGGCGTTGATTTATACGAGATGCGACCAGAACAGACGACTGGTGCCCATCGAACTGGTAATTTGGCTGAATTGGTTTGCTCGAATTCGCTGGGTTCAAATCTACCCAACAGGGCATCGGGATTATTGAAAGAAGAACTTAGAAGGCTTGGTTCACTGCTCATTGCTTGTGGAGATGCAAGTTCCTTACCAGCAGGGGGAGCTCTGGCAGTTGATCGTGAAGTGTTTTCTACTTGTGTACAAGCAAAAATTGAAAATCACTCCAATATCAGGCTTATCCGTGAGGAAATAACCGAAATCCCTGAAACCCCTGCCGTTTTGGCGTCTGGGCCATTAACATCACCAAAATTATTAAAGGCTTTGCAGGATTTTTCAGGAGAGAAGCAATTGTTTTTTTATGATGCAATTGCTCCGATTGTTCATTTTGATTCAATTAATATGGAAGTTGCTTATCGGGCAAATCGTTATGATTTGAGTGACTCGCAAGATGGCGACTATATTAACTGCCCTTTGGATCAAGAAACTTATCATCGTTTTCGAGAGGCTTTAATTTCATCAAAGCGAATACCTTTGAAGGACTTTGAAGTAGAGATCGAGAAAGGCGTAGATGCTGGGAGTGGACAGTATTTCCAGGGCTGTCAACCTGTCGAGGTTATTGCAGCTACTGGAGAAAAGTCATTAGCTTTTGGACCAATGCGCCCAGCAGGTTTACCAAACCCCCGAACTGGGCGTTGGCCGTATGCTGTTGTTCAGTTACGGCAGGATAATCTGGCAGCGGATTTGTTTAACATAGTAGGTTTTCAGACAAACCTCCTTTTTAGTGAACAAGAGCGTGTCTTCAGACTCATTCCGGGCTTGGAGAATGCGAGCTTTGAGCGTTTTGGTCAGATGCACCGCAATGCTTACATTACATCACCAAACTTACTCGATGAAAGCCTTGCCTTCAAACAACAAGCAGGCTTATTTGCTGCCGGACAGCTTTCGGGTATTGAAGGCTATGCCGGAAATATTGTTTCAGGCTTGGTGGTAGGTATTAATGCTGCAAGGTTTATTCGGGGATTAGCACCATTGAAACTGCCAATCACAACAATGACAGGTGCATTAATGCATTATATAAGCCACGCAGAAGCCAAGGATTTTCAACCTATGAAAGCAATGTTTGGATTGCTTCCCAAACCTGAAGATGATCAGCGTCGAAATAAAAAGGATCGTTATTTATTTTATTCGCAAAGGGCTTTAGCTGATTTAGAACAATATCTCTTGGCAGCAGAAGGAATTTAATTCAAGGGATGTTATTTGTATCTATTAAGGCTTTTATCCTTGTTTCAAGGATTTTTTGCCTGGGTGAAATTCAAAAGGATGATTTATAATTCCTTACACTCACCAATAGATAGCAAGGATAAATTTTGAAATGATTATTGAGTCAGCCAAAAGAGTTTCACAAGTAAAACCCTATTTCTTCGCAAAATTAGGAGACACAATTGAGGCATTAAAAAAATCTGGAAAGAATATCATTCGGCTGGATATTGGATCACCAGATTTACCGCCAAAGGATTTTATTATTGAAGCGCTTGTTGATGCGGCTAGACGTCCAGACATGCATGGCTACGGTCAATCTGGCGGTTCAGACTCTTTGCGTAAGGCTTTTGCTTCGTATTACGCACAGCGTTTTGGGATTGATCTTGATCCGGATCGAGAACTTGTGGGTTTGATTGGATCAAAAGAGGGATTATTTAACCTCAGTCAGGTGATTTTGAATAAGGGAGATTTGGTTTTGATGCCTGATCCCGGGTATCCAGTTTATGGGGTAGGCGCTGTTATCACGCGAGCGAAACCTTATTACATGCCGCTGTTAGCTGAAAATGACTTTCTACCTGATCTTGAAGCAATTCCTACCGAAATAGCAAACCAAGCAAAATTGATATGGCTGAATTATCCCAATAATCCTACCGGCGCTGTTGCACCCTACGAATTCTTTGAAAAAGTTGTCACCTTTGCAAAACGTAACGAAATCATTATTGCCCATGATGCACCCTATGTCGATGTGTGTTTTGACAATTATATAGCACCAAGCATTCTTCAGGTGCCTGGCGCAAAAGAGGTAACGGTAGAATTCAATTCGCTTTCAAAGACATATAATATGGCTGGATGGCGGGTAGGGGTGGCAGCAGGAAACCAAGACATTATCCGTTTACTGAGGGTATATAAGAGCCAGCTGGACTCATCACACTTTAAACCAATCATGGAGGCAGCGAAGGCCGCACTTTTGGGTGATCAATCATGGGTAGATGAGCGGAATTTGGTTTATCAAAAAAGGCGAGATATTATTGTATTCACCTTAAGGGAATTGGACTTTGATTTCGAAGTGCCAAAAGCATCATTGTATGTCTGGGCAAGAATCCCTTCGCCTTTTGTTGACAGCATCGCTTTTTGTGATGAATTGTTACATGCTACTGGTGTGAGCATCACTCCAGGTGAGGTGTACGGGCCATCAGGAGCTGGATATGTGCGCATATCGCTTGTGACACCTGAAGGAATTTTAAAAGAAGCAATGTGTCGTTTGAAAAAATGGATGAAAGGAAACTAAGTGACAAAATTGATTGATACGACAGCACCACAGGAAAAAGCACTCTTGATCGGGGTCAGCCTTTTTTCTGATGAAAATTTATTACCATTAGAAGACTCACTGGAAGAATTATCCTTGTTGGCTGATACAGCTGGTGTAGAAGTTGTTGGGAACATTACTCAGAACCTGAGCACGCCCAACCCAAAGACTTTTATTGGTTCTGGAAAAGTTGAAGAGGTGAAAATTCTAGCTCAAGAGCTGGGTGCAGATATGGTGATATTTGATAATGTTTTATCGCCCAGACATCAACGAGAATTGGAGGAAGCGCTTGGAGAGTCTATTCGGGTTATTGATCGAACGGCATTAATTCTGGATATTTTTGCACAACACGCAAACACAAGTGAAGGTAGTTTGCAGGTTGAATTAGCTCAATATGAGTATCGCTTGCCCAGGTTGACACGAGCCTGGACACACCTTGCTCGTCAGGCAGGTGGCGGCGGTGGTCGAGCTGGCGGTGTTGGGGGTGTTGGTTTGCGCGGTCCTGGTGAAACGCAGCTTGAGGTTGACCGTCGAATAATTTCACGCCGAATTGAATTTCTGAAAGAAGAGTTAGAAAAGGTACGGGCGCATCGTTCTCGCTATCGTCAGCGCCGCAAGAAGACCCGAATACCTGTCATTGCCCTGGTTGGTTATACCAACGCTGGCAAATCGACTTTGCTAAACAGATTGGCGAGCTCGGATGTTTATGTCGCAGACCAGTTATTTGCCACATTGGACCCTACAACAAGGCGTGTTGAACTACCTGGCGGTCAGGCAGTTTTATTTACAGATACTGTTGGGTTTATACAAAAACTGCCAACGGAATTGGTGGCAGCCTTTCGTGCAACCCTGGAAGAGATTTCAGATGCGGATGTGCTGTTACATATTGTGGATATCACTCACAGAAATGCCAGTGCGCAGGCAAAATCAGTTCAGGAGACACTGATCGATATTGGGGCCGGGGAAATCCCTATGGTGACAGCTTTTAACAAAATTGATCTTCTGAAAGATCCTGAAGCTGCGGTTGATAATTTAGAGGAATTTCCAAGCACTTTCCCGATTTCAGCCCGGACAGGTCAGGGAATAGATGCATTACTTTCCGCAATCGAAAGTGAGTTATTTGAAACTTACATTGAATTGGATGTTTTCATCCCCTACCAGGAGGGGCAGTTGATTTCGAAATTACATGAATTTGGACAGGTCCATGAACTTGAAAATTTAGAGGAGGGGACCAGGATCAAAGGGCTGATACCAAGACGGTTTATGCACAAATTTGAGCCTTATTTCATTCCAGATCCTGCTGACGATGAATTATGAGCATAAAAAAGCCGGGCTCAAGAGCCCAGCTTTTTGATTGATACTATTTAAGAATTATTCTCGTTCGGTAATATCCAGAATTTCCCGGCCCTGGTAATGTCCGCAGTTAGGGCAGACACGATGCGGTAGACGGGTTTCACCGCAGTTAGGGCATATGACAACATTACGAGCTTTGAGTGCATCGTGGGCACGTCGTCGGTCACGTCGACCAGGGGAAATTTTTCGTTTTGGAAGAGGGGTCATCTTACACTCCTTAAAATTCTATGATTATTCCAATTTAGCCAAAGGATTATACCGGCACTTGGGATATGCGTCAAGCATGATTACGCCGCAAGTGATAGATCAGGTCTCGTCCATAAAATCGGAAAAGTCCTCATCTTCGAAATCGCCCCTTTCCATGGCTTCTAACAAATCTACAGCTGCGGTTACCTGCGATTCTGGCACAAGAACTTTTACCTGTCCTAAACGCCCAGCAGAAAGTCCTAATGTCCGACCGATGCTTTCCTGACTCAAAGTTACATTTAAACCCTGTGCTTCAAGAAAACCTTTGACCATCTCAGCTTCCAATTGTCCTTCTGTTGTATAAACTTGAATTAATTTCATTTGAGGACCCCTTTTTACTTTCTAATTAATTTTGAAATTGCCAGTGTGTACGCTGATAAGGCTTCATCGGGTTTGTTTTGTTTTAGCGAAAGGTCACCGATCAATTCCCACAAGAGATTACTTTTTTCTTTATCCGCGGCTGCTGCTTCCTTTGCCCAGGTTTTAATTTCTTCTAAATGTTCGGATTTTCTAACGTAAGTCTGGAAAATTTCAAAAGAGGGCTCAATTTCACCCTGGTCAAGCAGGTATTTGGCGAATTTCAAGGATTTAGGTAATTCTGATGATAGAAGAATTTCTTCATGCCAATCACCCTCATCAGAATCAAACTTTTCCACATTTTCGATTTCCAAAGACGGTAGCTGTTCAATTAACATTTCACCTTCAAATGGCGCTTTGTCTGGAGGAATTTCTTCTTCCGCAATTGACAAATCTTCTGCAACTTGATCATCTATGAACACCTCATCCTCAGTAAATTGTTTTTCGTACTCTTCAACGGGCAGATCAGTTGTCAAAGGGGCTGCTTCAATGGGTTGTTCATCAATAACCATTTCATCTTCAGCTTCAATGGACGTAACAATGACGGGCTTTGTTGCTTCATCGGGATTGAATGCTTCATCCTCAAATTCCATTTTTTCTGATTTCTCAGTTTCTGGTTCTTCGATCATCTCTTCAAGCCAGTCTGGCAATTCTTCTTGCTCCTCATTTTGCTGATTGACTTCATCTTCACTCTTTTCAAGATTATCTGAGGCTTCCAGATCAAATTGAGAAATTTCAACAAAACCTTCGTCCGGCTGAACAATCTCATTCACAGCTTCGGTTTCTTCGTTTTGAATGTTTTCTTCTATGGGTTCTTCTGTATCCCAGGAATCGTCCAGTGATTTAAAATGAATGGCATCTGACTTTTCTTGTTCTTCTTCAATATGTTCGTCTGAGAT
This sequence comes from Candidatus Brevefilum sp., assembly GCA_029210815.1. Classification (GTDB taxonomy): domain Bacteria; phylum Chloroflexota; class Anaerolineae; order Anaerolineales; family Anaerolineaceae; genus Brevifilum. The sequence goes on along the minus strand of JARGGB010000001.1, from coordinate 21,215 downwards.
TTGTTCGTCTCCACCAGACTGGGAGAGGGTATTGATCCAATCCGGCAAATCACCCTGTTTCACTGGAAGGTTTTGCAAATCCTGTAGAACGGCATTATCGTCCTCATCAGTGTTCTCTAAAATTTCCTTAACCCATTGTCCAGAATTATTCAATTCGGATTCACTGGTTTCATCTTCTGAGGGTAGATCGTCCATTTCAGAAAACTCGTCATTGTGTTCTTCATCCTGGGATGAGTCAAAGTCAGTATTTGCTTTTTCAGAATTATCTTTATCGTATTGATCGTCCATGGTTGGTCCATTCGCATTAGTCAAGATTGGCATGTCGTCATTTTCTTAATAAATTATGATACGTTGATATTTTATCATGGTCAAGAAAAAACCGTTCCTCAATCGGAACGGTTCTTTTATTATTATCTTATTCGTTCAAATAATCACGGAGGCGACGTTTAATCGATGGGTGCCGAAGACGGCTGAGCGCTTGCGCTTCGATCTGCCGCACTCTTTCGCGCGTTACCCCCATTTTTCTCCCTACTTCTTCCAGTGTGTAGGATTGACCGTCTAAAAGACCATAACGAAGCTGTAAAATCCTGACTTCTCTTGGCGGTAAGGAATCTAATACCAAACCTAAATGCTCTTTGAGGAGATTGTAAGTCGCAGTATCGTCTGGTGGGGGTGCTTCGTCATCTTCAATGAAATCGCCCAACATTGAATCTTCTTCATCATCAGTCGGCAATTCGAGGGATAATGGCCGACGGGCGACCTGGATCATATTTTCTACTTTTTTGGGTGGCACCTCTAAAGTTTCAGCCAGCTCTTCAACCGTTGGCCCTCGTCCCAGGCGCTGTGTTAACTGATGTTGAATTCGCAGCAATTTATTGATTTGGTCGCCCATGTGAACAGGCACCCTGATAGTTCTTCCCTGGTCCGCAATAGCGCGAGTAACCGCCTGCCTGATCCACCATGTTGCATAGGTGCTGAATTTATGGCCTCGTCGATATTCGAATTTCTTTGTTGCCCGAATTAATCCAATATTGCCTTCCTGGATCAGATCCAGGAAAGGGACACCTCTTCCCATGTATTTCTTTGCCACGCTGATAACAAGCCTTGAGTTGGCTGTGATCAGGTGCTCACGGGCTGACCATCCATCTTCAATCAGGTGCCGCAGCTCAGTTCGCCGCCTGGTCGTGACATTTCCCCGAGCTAATTCTTCTCTTGCCATACGTCCGCTTTCAATCCGCTGAGCAAGTTCAACTTCTTCCACAGCTGTTAGCAGCGGTACGCGACTGACTTCTTTTAGATAAAGACCAATGGTGTCATCTGTGTCAATGTTTGCTAAATCATCTGATGCCTTAGGTTTCTCATCCTTTCCGGCTTCATCTTTGTCTTCTTCTCTCTTAAGTTCTTCATCAGAGGGATCGATAAGAAGTTCTGCATCTTCAATATATGGAATGCCGGCACTAATTAAGGCAGCAAATGCCTTTTCGAGTTGACCAACGTCTTGTTCAGCGTTTGGAAAAAATTGGAGAATATCGTCAATTGTTACAAATGATTTGTTTCTACCTATTTGAATTAGTCGTGCAAGAGGAGAAGTGTTTTTACCACCATTAGATTTTTCACTCGTCATGTCTTATTTACCCATTGGTTTCTTCTATTTTGTGAGAATTAGAATGAAAAGTCCCACATAAAGTAAAGATTATGGTTCTATCGAGTTAGGTTAAAAAGTTAGACTTGAGAATACTATTATTTTTCGAAAAAATCAACAGCCTGGGGAAGGGAAAATGTTTTCAAACGAAAAGGAAAGTCGAATTAAAATTAGTAATTAGGCGTTTTCTTCTGGAAACATCTCATACAGAATCTCAATTGTATATACAGGTTAAATTCATTAATTGACCGGTTACAAACTGGCTGGTAAAATTCCCACGGGTTCCAATTAACTATGAAAAGATACCAAAAAACGAAAATTTCACAATATTTGATTTTGAGCTTGATCCTTGCCAGCCTTGCTGCGGCAGGGTTTGCAAGCATGTTCGTGATGCAGCGCATTCCCTTTGAGGATCATTTTGTTCTAAACTGGGCTGCCGGCAGGGCATGGCTTTTAGAGGGGATCAACCCGTATGATGAGGCAGAAATTCTTCAAAGAGCTGAAGAGGCTATCGTAGGATCGGATTTTTTAGCGATATTACCTGCTGAGACAGTTCAATTAAATCCATTTTTAAACATGGTCTTTTATTTGCCTTTCAGCTTGATCCCTTATCAAATCAGCCGTATGTTGTGGGTCATGACTTTAACCATTGGGGTTCTTCTCATAGGTTACTTGAGTCTACTTATTGCAAATTGGAAGATTACGACAACATCAAAAATAATAATATTGCTTGCAGGTTTATTATGGATACCGGGAATCGCGACTATCATCACCGGGCAGCTATCGCCAATTGTGATCCTGCTCTTGTTGATCAGCCTTTATTTGTTTTTGCAGGGTCAGGATAATGCTGCAGGTTTTATTCTTGCATTGACTTCAGGTTCCTTTTACATAACCGGGCTGGTAATTATCCTGTTTATTACTTATGCAATTATTAAGCGTCGATGGTCCTTGGTTACTGCTTATAGTGCTGGGCTTGTCTTCTTAGTAATTGTTTCATTATTACTATTACCAACCTGGCCGAGGGATTGGCTCATTATCGTTGTTGAGAATTATGAAAATCTTAACCTGGTTCAAACGCCTTTGATGACACTTGCCTCATTACTACCTGGCATTGAAGATTTTCTTTCGATATTTCTCCATATCATTTTTGGTACATTTTATATTTTCCTGCTTATTCGTCTTCGGTCAAAATCTGAGCGCGTTTTTGTTTGGAACGCTCTTGCAGCGCTCGTTGTTGCTTCACTTTTGAATATTCGCGGCTCGGTAGTATATTTGTTTCTTCTACTTCCGGCAATATTGTTGGTATTTAGATTTTTAACAGAACGCCTGGGCTTGTTTGGCAGAATTATTACCTGGATTTTTATTGGCTTATTGATTGCCATCCCCTGGTACGCATCACTGCCTGTTGAGCTCATTACAGCATCATCATCACTTTCCTCAGTGGTTATTTGGCTTCCGATTCTGGTTATTATTGGAATGAATTGGATTCGATGGTGGGCAGTCAAGATCCCGAAATTACCCTTTTAATCTTCTTAGGATATTCAAGTAAACTGAGTATGATGGTTGGTAATTTATGCTATACTTTGATGGATTTGCGTTCTTGACCTGGTGAGTAAACTCGACTAGGTTTGAAGAGATTATTGTTTCATTAGTAAATGTTTATTGATTGGAGGAACAAGATTAATGAAGAAAAGAATTGGTGTTTTGACTGGCGGCGGTGATGTTCCTGGTTTGAATCCGGCAATTAAGGAAGTTGTCCTTAATGCACTTGATGCCGATTATGAAGTAATTGGTATCCGAAGAGGATGGGGAGGACTGCTTTGGTATAATTTGGATGAGCCAGCCACACATGATTATTACATAAAAAAACTAGGCAGAAATGACGTCCGAAGTATCGATCGTACTGGTGGAACATTTTTGCATACCTCGCGTACTAATCCCCAGAATGTTCGGTCTAAGGATGTTCCGGATTTTTTGAAAAATTCAGGCCTTGGCGTTGAGATTGATGACAAAGGAACAATGGACTTTTCTGCGCATATTTTAAAGGTACTTGATCACCTAGGAATTGAGGTGCTTGTCACCATTGGCGGCGATGACACACTAAGTTATTCTGTTCGGCTCAATCGAGAAGGCTTTCCTGTGGTTGGAATTCCAAAGACGATGGACAACGATGTTTTTGGCACGGATTATTGTATTGGTTTCTCTACTGCAGTAACCAGATCTGTTGATTTGATCACCCAATTGCGAACATCGGTAGGATCCCATGAGCGTATTGGAGTCTTTGAACTCTTTGGGCGTAATTCTGGTGAAACAAGCCTTTTAAGCGCATATTTATCTTATGTGGATAGGGCAATAATCTCCGAGGTGCCTTTTGATATGGAAAAGCTTGCTTACTTCCTTCACGAAGATAAGCGAAACAATCCTTCGAATTATGCGATTGTCACTATTTCAGAAGGCGCGATTATGAAAGGCGGAGACATCATTGAATCTGGTCCGCAGGATGCTTTTGGTCATCGAAAGCTTGGCGGCATTGGAGAAATCGTCGCTGATGAAATCAAAAGAATTACAAAACAGCATATTATGTATCAAAAATTTGCTTATGTCATGCGCTCTGGTGCACCTGACTCACTTGACCGGATGGTGGCTATGTCTTTTGGTAATTTAGCCATGCAATTGGTTCAACGTGAAGAATTTGGAAAATTGACAGCGCTTCAAGGCGGCAGATACACAACTGTCCCGATTGACATTGTGTTGAGCGGCAAAAAGCGTGTCGATGTTGAAGCATATTACGACAAGGAAAATTACAAACCCAAAGTTAAGGATTTCCTTGGTGTACCCATGTTCTTAACCTAAAATGTGTAATAAAAGCCCGTGGAATTTTCTTCACGGGCTTTTTTGTTGGATAGGAATTGACTTTATGCCAGTATCTGACCAGGGCTCTAGTGACAATCGATATAAGTTGGTTCCCAGGGCATTAATCTTTTTATTTGATGACAAGGATCGTGTATTGCTAATCAAAGGGTCATCACAAAAGAAATTATGGTCTGGCTTATATAATGCAATTGGTGGGCATATTGAACGCGGCGAAAGTGTTATTGAAGGCGCTTATCGTGAACTTGAAGAAGAAACTGGCATTACGGATGTGCTTCTACGGATTTGTGGGCTAATCACAATCGATGTGAGTGAACGTGCAGGTGTGATGCTTTTTTTATTTAGAGGAACTTATACTGGTGAAGTGTTAACCAATTCTTCTGAGGGGAAGTTGTTATGGAAATCCATTGACAATTTAAATTTTGAAGAAATAGTTGAGGATATACCCTTATTAATGCCACAGGTGGTTAAACACCAGCCTGGGGATCCCTTGATCATAGGTAAATACCATTATGACAAGCAAGGAAACTTGATCGTCAGCCTGCAGTAATTTTTTCATAAAATATTAAAAGGGTGTCGCCGTAATCTCTTCTATCAAATTCCCTATAGTTCGTATAGCCATAATCTTCATCGATTTCTTTTGGGTGAATCTGAACAATAATTACGCCAGAGTCCACCAACCATCCGGGATTCTTGTCAAGTTCTTGCATTGCCTTATGCCAAAGACCTTTGTATTGGGGTGGGGCAATAAAAATAAAATCATAAGACTTATCAATTTCTCCCCGTAAAAATGCAAATGCATCCTTTTTTAAAACATCTGCATACGGCGCGAGCTGTGTTGCAGCTAAGTTTTTTTGAATTATTTTATAAGCACGGTAGTTTGTATCCAGGAAAAGGACATAATCTGCACCACGTGATAATGCTTCTATACCAACTGCGCCTGTTCCACCAAAAAGATCTAAAAAATTCTTGTCGTAAATATCCAGGCTAATGATGTTGAAAAGCGCTTCTTTAACCCTATCTGTGATTGGTCGAGTTGAATCCCCAGGAACACTTGATAAGTTTATCCCTTTTGCACTTCCAGAAATGACACGCATTTACAACCGCCTTTACGTCAATTAATCGGTTTCTTGAATGGAACCTTGTTTCGAATGATCGGATTTTATTATTTCACTTTCTGGGACATTCCCGTAAGTCCAGTAGCGGTTAGCAAAGAAATTCCAAAACGAAACAATGATAATGCTGATGGCTAGTGCAAGGTTCTGACTGATAACCATGTTTTTCAGCGGCAATGACAAGCTCATATCATCTAAAAAATTTATTATGTTTTTATCTAACCACGGCACCAAAGGTGATCGAATAAGGATGCCTATGAGGTTAATTACAAGGAATTGTAATAATTGCTTTGGTGCAGCCTTTGAGCGCGATTCCGGGTAGGTCCAATAACGATTCCAGAGAAAATTATTGAACACAGCACAAACAAATGAAATGCCTTGTGCCCAAATTAATGGCGTGTTTAATACCAGGCGTAGAATATTCATTACGCCAAAGTCAACAATTGTGCCTGTCATGCCAACAATGGAAAATTTTAAGAAGCGAATTCTTTCTCGCTTGTTATTGATCAAACTCATAAGTTCAATTTTGCTTTAAAATAGGGAATTGTCTTGCCCAGGCCATTTTTTAGGCTTACCCCAGGTTCCCACTGAAGGATCGTCTTTGCCCGAGTGATATCTGGCTGCCTTCTTTGTGGGTCGTTACCAAGGCGTTTTGCCATTTTGATGATCGTTCCTGCCTTATTTCCAATAAGCTCATTTACTAAATTCGCAAATTCAAGAATGCTGGTTTCTGATGGGTTGCCGATATTGACGGGTTCATGAAAATCGCTCATCATCAGTCGGAAGATGCCCTCAATAAGGTCATCTACGTAACAGAAACTTCGTGTTTGTTCCCCATCGCCATAGATCGTCAGCGGCTCACCTCTTAAAGACTGCTGAATAAAATTGGGAACAACACGGCCATCATCCAGGCGCATCCTGGGACCGTAAGTATTGAAAATGCGAACAATGCGGGTGTCAATGTTGTGAAATCGATGATAAGCCATCGTCAGGGCTTCCGCAAATCTTTTTGCTTCATCATAAACGGATCTTGCGCCAATCGGATCAACGTGGCCTCTGTAGGTTTCCTTCTGAGGATGCTCTTGTGGATCACCATATATTTCGCTCGTTGACGCCAATAAAAATTTTGCATTATGCGCTCGTGCCACCCCAAGTGAATTATGTGTCCCTAAAGCTCCGGCTTTCATGGTTTGAATGGGGAGGTTGGGATAACCCAGGGGAGATGCAGGGTTTGGACTGGCAGGGGATGCAAAATGCAAAACATAATCAATCTTTCCAGGTACAAATATGAAATTTGAGACATCGTGCCGAATAAAGCTAAAATTTTTATTACCTGCAAGGTGTTCCAAATTATTTTGGTTCCCGGTGATGAAATTATCCATCCCGATGACCTCATGTCCTTCTTTGATCAAACGATCTGTCAGGTGCGAACCTAAAAAGCCTGCTGCACCAGTTAATAAGATACGCATGTTTTTTACTCCACTCTTAAGAATTATTTCCCAAATTTTTTTACATGTTACTGCTGCAATTTTACCAGCAAGCAGCATATGATGGGAGTTTTTTAATGGAGTATAATCAGTCAGCTAATAATTCAAAGGTACATAAAAGGTTTTATGGAAGAAACTAATCAACATTATCTCTTTGGAAAAATCGAAGCATTATTGTTTGTTTCGTCTGGTTTGGTCAGTATCTATCAACTTTCTCAAGCGCTACAGGTCAGCGAAGGTGAAATTGAAACTGGCTTGAATGAGTTGGATACACATTACAAAAAAAATGGGCATGGATTAAGGTTGATGCGCGTCAAAACAAAGGTGCAATTGACCACGGATCCCTCGATAAGCGAGGATGTTGAAACCTTCCTCGGCCTAGAAGCGACCTCCACGCTCTCTCAAGCAGCACTGGAAGCACTCGCAATCATTGTTTATAAACAACCGGTGACAAGGCCTGAAGTAGATGTAATTCGGGGGGTCAACAGCGATGGTGTTTTGCGAACTTTATTATCAAAGGGATTAATCGAGGAATTAGGACGTGCAGATACACCCGGTAGACCAATTTATTACGGCACATCACCAGAATTCTTGCAATATTTTGGACTGGAAAGTCTGGATGCGCTTCCATATATCGATTTTGGTGCATTAGAAGAACAAATGACAGAAAATGGGACAAAGGAAGTGTTAAAAACCTGATGGCAGAAGAACGAGTTCAAAAAATATTATCTCAAGCCGGGCACGGCTCTCGACGCGGATGTGAGAAGTTTATTGAGGAAGGTCGAGTTACTGTCAATGGCCAAAAGATCAAACTTGGTGCAAAAGCTAACCCTAAAATTGATAACATTCAATTGGATGGTATTTCAATTGGGAAACCAGAGAAAAAGGTTTATATTGCGTTAAATAAACCAAAAAATATGCTGTCTTTGAATGCACCTGAGGATCCACGGCCTACAATTTTTGATTTGATCCCGGATGAACGACATCTGTACCCCGTTGGACGTTTGGACTTTGACAGTGAAGGTTTGGTCTTGTTAACAAACGACGGTCGCTTAGCTAATCGCCTGACACATCCTCGTTATGAACATGATAAAGAATACGAAGTTCGGGTAACACGGCGCCCTGATGAGGAACAACTGACAATCTGGCGACGGGGAGTGGTGCTTGAAGATGGCTATCGGACTTTACCTGCTGAAATTGAAGTAAAAACTTACACAAAAAGCGGCGCATGGCTTAAAGTGGTCTTACGTGAAGGCAAAAACAGACAGATCCGGCGAACCGGTCAGCGTATTGGGCTGCCTGTCCGCCAGATCCGCAGAGTAAGAATTGGTCCTATTGAGTTGGGCAAGCTGCAAACAGGTAATTTCCGTTATTTGAAACCTGATGAGATAGAAACCTTACGAAAATATGCTGGCTTATCAGATTAAGAAAACCTAGCTTTTATTATTCTGTTTTAAATAAATCATTAATTTTGTTGAGCAATTCTGGAGAGATTTCCTCTTCTCTCTTTCTATCTACTTTTCTTATCGTCCTTCTTAAGGCCTCAACTTCGACAATGGGGGTGGGAGCATCTTCAACATTTCCAATGATTGCTTTTGGATGCAAGGAGACCAGGATATTGTTAATCGGAGGGATTGAATCCTTTCCCAGGTTTTCCTCCAGGAACTTACGGACCTGGGCTTCCCGAGCTGCAATATCTTTTTCAGGTTTGCTCAAGTTTTCCTGGCCAAATATTTTCAACATGATATTGCCCCCCCTTTGCCTCCATTTACCATCGTAATATATTTCACCGCCAACAGCGACAGGCACTGGTATCCATATTCCATGGGGACTTGTCAGAAGCATCGGTACAGGACTTGTATAAACAAAGAAAGTGTATTCATTATTTAATTTGGACAGGTTGCTGGTAATAATTTCGTCATAACGCGGAGATCGACCAAATCGAGTTACAAAGAAAGTGCTGATCTGCGCAATAACAAAGCCAACAATCAATGCCCCAAGGGATAATATGGTCCGTGTTGGATCAGGTTTAATGTTTAAAATCAAGCCGCCAATAAGAATAGCAATTCCCAAAATAGATGTTATATTTCCAATTTTCTTATTTCGGGTAATAAGTTTGTCATTTGTTATTTGATTCATTCATATTCCTTAATGTTATGATAGCGATTCTGTAATTGCAATACGTAATTCTTCGAGAAGATGATTGTCCACAGCTTGCTTTGCTTCGCGAATTGCGCTGACAATTGCTTTCGTGTCCGAACGTCCATGCCCGACGAATACGAGTGCATCGATCCCTAATAAAGGTGCTGCACCGACTTCCGAAGGATCCAGCATGCTTCTAAGTTTACCAAAGGCTGGTTTTGCGAGTAAGCCACCCATCTTTGTACGGAAAGAGGACATCAATTCTTCTTTGAGAATATCAACAATCAATTTTGCCACGGCTTCAGTTGATTTCAGTACGACATTTCCAGTAAAACCATCCGTAACTACAACATCAACATCGCCGCCAAAAAGCTCCTTACCCTCCACATTGCCAACAAAGTTAATTTGCTCTACGTTTTCGAGAAGGGGGAATGTTTCTCTGACAAGATTATTGCCTTTGCCTTCCTCCTCTCCATTTGAGAGCAAACCCACCCGAGGAGCAGCAATCTTGAGCATGGTTTGTGCATAAATCTTGCCCATAATTGAAAACTGAACAAGAAATTCTGGGCGGCATTCTGCATTCGCACCTATATCAAGAACAACAGCCTTTCCATTTCGAACAGGGAAGACGCCGCAGAGACACGGGCGGATGACGCCTTCAATATCTCCAAAGGTTTTCTTCGCAAAATACATTGCCATACCGGTGTTTCCGGCAGTTACAAAGGCATCACCTCGACCTTCCTTCACCAATTCCATACCGATTTTCATGGAGTTTTGTTTTTTCGCACGCGCCTCAACAATATGATCACTCATATCCAAAGCTTCGGGGGCATGGGCAATATGCACCCGCGATTTATCCCCCGGGACATTCTTAAGCAATGACTCAAGTTCATTTTTATTCCCAACCAGAACAATTTCTTCATTGAGTTCATTGGCGGCAATGACAGCACCCTGAACTTCAGGATCGGGACGATCATCGCTGCCCATTGCATCTAATATGATTGTCATAATTTCTCTCCTTTTTACCCTCAATTTTGCTTGACAACGAACCTGAGCAGGATATAATTACTTCTGCTCAAGCGCTGGTGCTGGAACTGGCAGACAGGCGTGGTTGAGGGCCACGTGCCGAAAGGCGTGAGGGTTCGACTCCCTCCCAGCGCATTGACGAACAAGCACAAATCGCTGTGCTTGTTTTTATTTTAATAGTTTTAGGGGAATTCTTGTGAAAGCCAGGTCATGGGATTCACAGGTGTTCCCGTAATATCTATTTCAAAGTGAAGGTGCGGTCCTGCAGAGCGCCCAGTATTGCCAATCTGACCGAGCAAATCGCCCGATTCGACGAAGTCGCCCACTGAAACATTGAATTCCGACATATGCCAGTATCCAGAAAATACACCCCAGCCATGATCAATCATTATTGCTTTACCTTTGATAGTTAATTCCTCGGCTAACACAACTTTCCCGGCAGCAGGTGCGTAGATGTTCAAGTTAGGGGTACAAACGCCAAAATCCATACCTGTGTGGTAGAAGAATAAACCTCCATTATTATAATCTCGACGCTGGCCAAATTGACTGTTTATGCAGGGCTCGTTCACCGGATATTGAAAGCGTCCATCCCAATATCTTTCAGGTGTGAACTGGTTGAGTATTGGAGAAAGGTATTCATCTTCTTTTTGTATAACGGTTTCATCCAGGTAATCCTCAGGAACATTTACCCATTCATTACCATATCCACCGGTTTCAAGGAGGACAAGCTGCTCAAATACATCTGCGCTCCCATCTTCTGAGGTTAACATTATTTTGAGCGGATAGGCTCCAGGTTCTTCCAATGCATGAATGCCGAGAAAACTATAATAAGTTTCTCCATCCTCTGTAAAGAAATTTAATACTTTATCATTGAAGGTGCCTGAAAATTGACCTGGTGTGCTGGAAATTATTTCCAGTTCTAAGGTCTCACCCTGGATAATGGGGAGGTTGTTGAAAGAAATAGCAGACACATTTGGTATAGGGCTTTGGTTTCCTGAAATTTCTGAAGTAATAAACAATTCTTCACCAGGAAGAATATCCCAACTGCCAGATAACTGGTTATTCGACAGAGTCTCCCATTGAGAAATGCCAGTTCGGATTGCGTATTCAAGTATTGTTTCACGCAAAGCGGCAGTGTGAGCTGAAGATTTTGTTGGTTTGGTTTCGTCGATAGGGATGATAAATGTCTGCCCAGCAATTGTTTCTGAGGGACTGGAAAGCTTGTTGAGATAAATAAGATCCGCTGCTTTACTTCCATATTGCCGGGATAAACCAAGCAGGGAGGTACCATATTGAAGGACTTCCGAGGTTAATAATCCGGTAATACCCTCTAGACCGGGGATGATTAGCTGTTGGTTTATGTTTATTGCATTTGGATCAGTAATGCCATTCGCTGATTGGATATCCTCAGACGAAACGCCAAACCTGAGGGCAATGGTATTCAGTGTGTCTCCTGGCTGGACAATATACACAGGACCATCCTCTTGATACTGCCCACTTGCAGAAGCCGGAAATGTTGAAGGACCAAAAAAGAGAACAAATAGAATTACAATTGCAATGTACTTTAAATAATTTTTATTACTTTCCATCAAAAATCTCATAAAAACCCTTTATGATTCGCCTGAAGGTGAATTAGAATAAGGGAGTATTTAGCAATAGCCAAGTAACAAGTTTACCATAGCCACATTAAGAAGGGAAAGGAATCACGACGTGAAAATCACAACCTGGAATGTCAACGGTTATCGTGCAGTACTGAGGAAAGAGGCACTGACATGGGTGGAAAGCGTTAAACCCGATGTTCTATGTTTGCAAGAAACAAAATTGCAATTGGACCAAATTAACGATGATGAAGCTAGTTTGGAAGGGTATGAGGCAGTATGGAACTCTGCCGAAAGAAAGGGTTACAGCGGGGTTGTAACTTTTCATAAAAAAGCACCAGTATCTGTTGAAAAAGGATTAGGCTTTGAAAAATTTGATAATGAAGGTCGGGTAATTCGAACGATATTTGAGGATTTCACCTTATTCAATATTTATTTCCCTAATGGCGGGCAGGATAACAATCGGGTGCCATATAAACTGGAATTCTACGAGAAGCTGCTGAATATTTGTGATGATTTACACGATAAGGGTGAAAACATTATCATCACCGGTGATTTTAATACAGCTCACAATGAAATTGACCTGAAAAACCCAAAATCAAATGAAAAGAATACCGGTTTCCTTCCGGAGGAAAGGGTATGGATTGACAAATATCTGGAGCATAATTTTGTTGATGCATTCCGCGAACTTTACCCGGAACGTGAAGATTATACCTGGTGGAGTTACCGTTATAATGCTCGGTCAAAGGATATTGGTTGGCGATTGGATTATTTCCTGGTTTCTCAACAATTGATGAACAGGGTTGAAGATGTGGTCATTCACAATGAAATCATGGGCTCTGACCACTGCCCGGTGAGCTTGAGTCTTTTAGGTTAGTCATTAAGAAACAAAAGGCGTTGGTCGAAATTGCCAACGCCTATTTTGATACATAATTCGGGTTTATTCAGGTATCCAACAGCACAAGACCAAATCTCGGGCAGCCTTGACCTCGTCACAGCGACGGATGGGGGTTGTGAAAGGTGCGCCATGAAGCAGTTCTGGTTTTTCCCGAGCTTCTTTTGCAATTGCTTTTAATGCGGAAGCAAAAGAATCCAAAGTGTCTTTATTTTCGGTCTCGGTTGGCTCTATCATCAGTGCTTCATGAACAATCAACGGGAAATAGTTTGTCGGTGGGTGGAAGCCATAATCCATCAACCGTTTGCTAATGTCCAGCGCATGGACCTCTGGGATATCCTCCCAGGCACCTTCAACAACAAATTCATGCATGCAAGTGCGATCATAAGGCAGTTTGTAGTCCTGCTTGACTTTAGTCATCAAATAGTTGGCGTTCAAGACTGCTTTTTCAGCGATGTCACGTAGACCTTTGATGCCATGCATGGCAATATAGGTATATGCCCGAATGTGCACCCCAAAGTGCCCGTAAAAAGATTTCATTCGACCTATCGAAAGCGTTGGCTCATAAAAATCAAACAAAGGCGGCGTTTCATCGTCTCCTTCATCGATAATTGTTACAATTGGGCTTGGGAGATATTCAGCTAAGTGTTCTGCCACCCCGACTGGCCCGGACCCCGGTCCGCCGCCGCCGTGAGGCGTCGAAAAGGTCTTATGTAAATTAAAGTGCATGATGTCAAACCCGACATCACCTGGCCTGAGAATGCCAAGCAAAGCATTAAGGTTGGCGCCATCACCATAAACCAATCCACCGGCCTCGTGTACCAGGCGGATAACTTCTTCAACATTCTCATCAAACAACCCGAGAGTGTTCGGATTGGTCAGCATCAAGCCTGCCAAAGTCTCATCACATTCGGTTTTTAAGGCCTCAATATCGACATTGCCGCGTTCATCCGAAGGCAAGGGGACAACATTAAAACCACTCATCGATGAGGTCGCGGGATTTGTTCCATGAGCTGAGTCAGGTATCAAGATCTTAACACGTTTGTAATTCTCATTAATTTGATGAAATTTCTTGATGATCAACGCACCAACAAGCTCACCTTGTGCACCTGCTGCAGGTGATAAACTCACACGATAAAAACCACTGATTTCTTGTAAATACTCCTGAAGCGTATGCATTAAGTACAGATTTCCCTGCACGGTGACGCTTGGCTGAAGAGGGTGTGTATGGGCTAATCCTGGCAGGCGTGCAACTTCCTCGTTGATTTTTGGGTTGTATTTCATAGTGCAGGAACCCAAAGGATAAAATCCGCCATCAATTGAGTAGTTCAATTTTGAGAGATTTGTGAAATGTCGGACAACATCCAATTCTGACAGCTCTGGCAAATTAATCTCTGTTCGTAGAAAGGCATCTGGAAGCGCTTGTTCAGGCACATCCGATTCGGGGAATCGGACCCCTTGGCGACCAGGCTGGGATAATTCATAAATCGTCTTCTCAGTCATGATTCACCTCTTTCAGGGCTTCAACAAATTCATCAATTTCAAATTTTGAGATTTTTTCAGTAACGGCGACCAGTATATGATTTTTCATTTCTGAGTAAGTTTGGCTAAGATCATAACCTGCGAGTATCCAATGTTCCTGCAGGTGATGAATTATTTCATCCGCTGGTTTTGGCGTTTTTATGACAAATTCGTGGAAGAAAGGTGTTTCTGGAAAAGCTAATTCATATCCGGGCAAATCCGCAATCTGCTCAGCCGCATAGTGGGCTTTTTGATAGCAGAGATTTGCGACTTGTTTGAACCCGGATTTTCCAAGCAGGCTTAAGTAAACAGTTGCAGCCAGCGCCATCAAGCCCTGGTTTGTACAAATATTTGAAGTTGATTTTTCTCTGCGAATGTGCTGTTCTCTGGCAGTCAGCGTCAGGACATAAGCGCGCTGACCTTCTTCATCCTCTGTTTCGCCTACCAAACGACCGGCTAATTTCCTGACGTATTTTTGCTTGGTTGTAAAGATGCCCAAATATGGACCGCCATAGGAGAGGGGGATTCCTAAAGGCTGACCATCGCCAACAGCAATGTCGACATCAAATTCTCCTGGTGGTTTCAATAAACCAAGGGCAGTGGGATTGAAGACAAAAGCAACAAGTGCTCCTTTTTGATGTGAGAATTCCACTAAATTCGTATAGTCAATTGTTCTACCAAAGAAATCAGGATATTGGACAATAACAATTGCCGTGTTATTGTCAATTTTATCGATAAAACTTTGCATGTCCGGATCAAAGCCTGTCTCAGCGTCGTCGCCTTCAACCAGCACATCATCCAAACCTTGCATATAAGTGCGGATGGTCTCTCTATATTGTGGGTTGACTGCTCTCGAGACAAGGACTTTCTTACTTTTTCCTCTGAAGAAATGGTATGCAAGGTTTGCAGCCTCTGCAGCAGCCGTTGCACCATCGTAATGAGAGGCATTGCTGATGTCCATGCCTGTTAATTCTGCCATCAGCGATTGATATTCGAATGTGGCCTGAAGCGTGCCTTGAGAAACTTCGGGTTGGTAGGGGGTATAAGCAGTGTAAAATTCACCACGTCTTAGCAGCATATCTACAGCAGCTGGAATATAGTGATTATAAGCGCCTGCACCTAAGAAGGATACAAAATCATCTGTCGATGCATTTGCTGAGGCTATTTCTTGTAATTCAGCAGATGCTTCCATCTCAGTCAATGGTTCGGGAAGATCAAGTTCCGGAAAACGATGACGCTCCGGAACTTTTAAAAATAGGTCTTCAATTGTATTGACCCCGATCACCCTCAGCATCTCCTCAATTTCTTGGGGGGTATGAGGTGTATACATGGTTACTCGCGATCTGCGTTGTAAGCTTCGTATTCGGATGCGGTCATGAGATCGTCCAGCTCAGATGGATCATCCAGTTTTATCTTGACGAGCCAGGATTTTTCATAAGGATCGCTGTTTAAGAGTTCTGGGGCGTCAGCCAGATCTTCATTCACTGCAAGGATTTCGCCTGAAGCAGGAAATATGACATCCGCAGCCGCTTTCACGGACTCTACAGTTGCAACGGTGTCACCTTTGTTGACTGCATCACCTTCATCAATCATGAATTCGACATAAACAACATCTGACAACTGGTCCTGAGCAAAATCAGAAATCCCAATGGTTGCTTCATCGCCAACTAACTTGACCCATTCATCAGTTTTTGCGTACTTTAATCCTTCGGGGGTTTTCATAAAGGCCTCCATATATTAAATTAATTTGACAGTAAAAATGGGGTCCTCTGTCAGACGCAATTATATTTGCAATTTCAGAGGTGTCTGTTTAATGGGTCTCCTTTACCTGAGAGTTTCAGCAAATTTGCCTTGCCCCTTCGGTGCCGTTTAAAAATTCGGTCTCTTCCCATTAACATCTAACTTTTATAATTTGATTTTAAAACCACCCCTATTAATTGTCAAGGAACTTTGATCAAAGAGAGTCACTACTAAAATAGAGCTCATTTTTTTACATATTTTCTTGTTTCTTCGACATATTCAAGGGACTGGTGGCGGAAGTAAGTGTTATATAACTCAGCATAGTGTGCACCCTGCTCCATTAAGAAATCATGACTGCCCTCTTCAATGATTTCACCGTTGCTCATCACCAATATTCGATCAGCAGAACGGACCGTTGATAGGCGATGGGCAATTAATATGCTGGTTGTTTCTGAAAGGATCATGTCCAGGGCAGTTTGAATTTGGGTTTCAGTGAAAGGGTCTATACTTGCTGTGGCTTCATCAAGGATGAAGATGGAGGGTTTTTGAATTAAAACGCGCATTAATGCCACAAGCTGCCGCTGCCCCATTGACAGTTGTGAACCGCGTTCGCCAACCTGAGTATCCAGGCCATTGGGTAAAGTATCAAGCCATTCGCCATCGCCAATTTTCCTTCCGATATTTAGAATTTCTTCACGGCTGCATCTCGGGCAGCCGTATTGGATATTTTCTTGAACTGTCCCTGAAAATAAAAAAGGCACCTGGGAAACAATGCCCATATGTCTCCGAAGAGATATGAGATCAAAGTCACGAATGTCCACATTATCAATGTAGATTTTACCGTTTTGAAACTCGTAAAATCTCGCAATAAGCCTGCCAATCGATGTTTTTCCAGCCCCAGTATGTCCGACAAGGGCTAAGGTTTCACCTGGTACAATTTGGAGTGTGAAATCTTTCAATACTGCTTCTTCAGATGTATAACTGAAGTCGACATTGATCATATCAATTCGACCCTGCAAATCTTCAGGAACGATTGAGTTGTTTTGAATAACAGAGTGTTCCGCATCGATCAGTGCAAAAATACGTTCAGCTGCAGAAAATCCGGTCTGAACGTTTGTCCAGAAAGAAGAAATGCTCATCACTGGCATTAAAAACCGGTCGAGTGTCGAAAGGAAGAGATACCATGCACCAGCTGAAACGAACCCTTCAAGAACAGTCATTGCGCCAAAGTAGATCATTAATGAAGTCGCAATACCGCCGATCGTCCGCAGTACTGGGAAAACGACAGATAGAATTAAACCCCGCTTGATATTTACCTTGTATGAAGTCTGATTAGCTTCATCAAACTCCTCGAAAATTTTATCTTCTTGTCGAAAATTCTTGGCGATAGCAATTCCACTGACAGTTTCTTTGATGGTCGAGTTGACATTTGCCATAGCACGCATGCCATCTCTGGTCACCTGGCGAGCGGCATGCCGATATTTCATTACAAGGAAGAAAATGATTGGGATTAGCAGAAAAACTGCTAAGGCTAACCGCCACTCGGTTTGCAGCAAGACAACCGCCAGGATGACAGATGTAATCAACTGCATGAAAACATCTGTTGAAAGGGTGATTAACTGACCAAATTCACGTGTATCGGAAGTGATCCTCGAAACAATCTTCCCGGATTGAAAGTGGTCATGGAAGGAAAGATCCTGCCTGACCGACGCTTGAAAGGCATCTGTGGCGAGTTCCCGAATGAGTTCAGCGATGGTTCTTGCAGAATATCGTCTCCGTAGCAGGTTTGTGAACCAGCTCAGCACACCCAAGAGAAGAATAATGCCTGACAAAGTTAAGACATAATTGTTTGTAATTGTCTCCTGCGTTACACGATCCAAACCATTGGCGACAATCACGGGCATATATGCTTCGATCACAGAATGAAGGACAATTGAAATCCCAATAATGATCAACCTTTTAGATTGATTCTTGAAATAATCAAAAATTCTACTGATCAGCTTCCTGTCAGAATACTGTCGATCATATTTTTCTGCGGCTAAACCTGAAAAGAAACCCATAATTACTCGCTAAAGATTCTCTGATAAGATTTTGACTTCTCCATCAATTCTTCGTGGGTGCCAACTGCTACCACTTCACCCTGACGCATCACCACGATTTGATTTGCCCATCGAATTTGAGACAGGCGGTGTGTAATGATTAATGTGGTTCGTCCTTCTGCTGCTCTAAAAATCGCTTTTTGAATTTGATCTTCGGTTTCACTATCAATAGCACTCGTGGAGTCATCCAGAACCAAAATTCTTGGAGAAGTTAAAAATGCTCTTGCAAGGGCTAATCTCTGCCTTTGTCCACCAGATAATGTTGCACCTCTTTCGCCAATGATGGTTTCATAACCATCCCCAAAACTGGT
This sequence comes from Candidatus Brevefilum sp., assembly GCA_029210815.1. Taxonomy (GTDB): domain Bacteria; phylum Chloroflexota; class Anaerolineae; order Anaerolineales; family Anaerolineaceae; genus Brevifilum. Next base: position 2,768 of record JARGGB010000001.1, on the reverse strand, counting down.
GATAAAGTCGTGTGCCTGTGCTTCTTTGGATGCCCGGATCACTTCTTCTCTTGTTGCGTCTTGTTTTCCAAAGGCAATGTTTTCAGCAATAGAGCGAGAAAATAAGAAGACATCCTGTTCAATGATAGAGATTTGGTTCCTTAGTTCCTCAAGATACCAGTCTCGAACATCAACACCATCCACCAGCACTGCGCCTTTTTGGACATCAAATGTGCGATTAATTAGCTTTACTAAAGAAGTTTTTCCAGACCCGGTTTGACCTACAATTGCGACAGTTTGCCCGGGTTCAATTTTCAGTGTGATATCTCTTAAAACTAGATCGCTGCTATCATAACCAAATTCAACATTCTTAAACTCAACTGCACCTTCAATTGCCTCGGCATAACCTTTGAGGTTCTGATCAAGATTGTTTTCTGTTTTTAATAATTCTAATATTCTTTCAGCGCCTGCTAAACCGAGAGAAATTTGAGAATAAGCAAAAAGGGAGATAAAAGTAGGGAACCCCAATAAGGACAATATACCAAAATAACCGATAACGTCTCCAATGTTGATCTGACCTTGTTTGAGTAAAAGCAGCGCATGCATCAAGCCTACAGCCATTGTTATTGCTAATATCAGCATAGGTAAGAAACGACTCTCAATATCACCTTGTTCGACCGAGACATCACGATAATCGATAGCATTTTGGCGAAAATTTTCGATTTCACTATCTTCTTGAGCCGAGCCTTTCACAATTTCAACGCCGTCGATGGCTTCAGCAAGGCGGCTGTTCATAGCCCCAAAAGTTTGACGAACTCTACTTGTGACCGGGTTGAGAATTGTTAAATAATGCCATAAAGCCAGGGCGTAAAGAATGATGAATGCTGTTGGGGTTGCAATTAATGCCATATGATATGTTGGCGCGACGAATAAGGGGATGAATAAGAAATTTAAGGAGCCAATAACGAGATTGAGTCCTGGGCTGAACATATAATTAACTTCCCGAACATCGTTTGTTGCCCTCGCCATAAGATCCCCAACCGATTGGAGGTTATGGAACGTCATGCTTTTGCCCAGGAGGTTGACATATAATTCTTGCCGAACATATCTTTCGATATTTTGAGCAATGACCTCAAAACCAAAATTACGGCTGAATTGAAGAAAGCCTCTTAATGTTTGTGAGAGACCAACAATCAAAGCAAATCGTCCTATTGTTGCCATGCTAGGATTGGGAGTCAATATTTCGTTAAAAGCCCGACCAATATAAACAGGGACGACACCTGCAAGGGCTGCATTGCTGGTCGCACCAATCAGTGCGATAAGAATCCAAGCCCATTGGTGAATTGTATGGGATAAAATCCAGAGAATTTTTGTTTTTCTGTTTGTAGAATATTTTGTATCAAAACTGAATTCAGAAATGTTTTCAACGTTTTCTTGGGTCATTTATCCGAATTTTCTTTCATGGACAGGGCTATCCGATTTCTTTCTTCTTCAATAGATACGATAATTACTTCGACAATATCTCCCACTTTTAGCGATACATTCGCATGGATCTTTGAGCGATGAAGCAATCCATCGATTTTGACACCGATGTCGACAAATGCACCAAAGTCTACAACATTTCGAATTGTACCCTTTAATTGCATTCCCGGGGATAAATCATCCATGCTGAGAACGTCACTGCGCAGAATTGGTTTTGGTAGGTTTTCACGAGGATCACGCCCCGGATGAGAAAGCTCATCAAGGATATCCGTAAGGGTGACAAGACCAGAATTTAAGGATCTTGCCAGCGTATCGAGATCTTTGGATGTTTTAATGGCGTTAATCCTTTTTACTTTTTCCTCCATTGTAATTTCATCTGACAAACCAAACTGGTCGATTATCCGGTACGCTAATTTATAACTTTCAGGATGAATTGCTGTCGCATCCAATGTGTTGTCGCTATTCCTGATTCTTAAAAAACCGGCTGCTTGTTCAAAAGTTTTCGGTCCCAAGCCTGAGATTTTTAATAAAGCCTGCCTGTTCAGGAATGGTCCATTTTCCTCTCGAAAGGAAACGATTTTTTCAGCAAGCGTTGGTCCGATGCCAGCTACATGGGATAGAAGTTCTGCAGATGCTGTGTTAATTTCCACGCCGACAGAATTGACAACGGATTCAACGACCTGGTCAAGCGCATCGGACAGTTTAGATTGATTTAAATCATGTTGATAAAGGCCAACACCCACTGATCTCGGATCTATTTTCACAAGTTCTGCAAGCGGGTCCTGGACTCGACGTGCTATTGAGACAGCACCTCGCATACTTACATCCAAATCGGGAAATTCTTTCCTTGCTACCGAACTGGCACTGTAAACGGATGCCCCAGCTTCATTAGTAATAAGGTAATGCAAAGACTTCTCTTGTTTTGTGATTTCAGCGATCAGCTGTTCTGTTTCCCGGGAAGCGGTCCCGTTCCCAATGACGATCAGTGAAACCTTAAATTGCTTTATCAAAGTTAGTAATACGCTATAAGCCTGTTCAAGCTTGTTGTGAGGCGGGTGAGGGTAAATGGTATCAGCAGCAAGGAATTTCCCGTTAGGATCAATCACAACGACCTTAGAGCCTGTTCGAAATCCCGGGTCTATCCCTAAGATGGTGCGATCGCTAATAGGAGGTTGCGTTAGAAGTGCTCTTAAATTTTTGGCAAATACTTGAATTGCGTGCTCTTCTGCTTTTTTATTGATATCACGCCGAGTATCCCTGCTGATGGTAGGTAATAAAAGCCGTTTTGCGCCATCTTCTATTGCTGA
>JARGGB010000019.1 GCA_029210815.1 Candidatus Brevefilum sp. | reverse complement strand
TCAAAGAGAATGAAGACCCCTTTAGGGGTTAGCTAGGTAATCAATGCACACGGCTTGAACAAAGTGAAAGCAGCACTTTTAGGTGCTGCCAGTAACAAGCCCTTCTAGGGCTGGGTCAAGCCACCCGCTTTGCGGGTGGTCTTGACTTCTTAAATTATTTAGAGTGGTAAAGTGTGTTTATGATCTTCTGTAAGGCTTCTTCTGGATCAGAAATTATTTTTTCATCCTGTCTGCCCAACCATGTTTCAACGAGTGCAAGGATGTGGCTGTCTGACATACGGTCTGCAAATTCAAGAAGGATCCCAGGATTGTTAATTAATTGGTCGATCCGAAAGTCCAATGCTTGTTTGATATAGGAATTCATCTTAAATGTTTTCAGCATATTTAAGATGCTTTCTTTTTTGCGATTGCCCTTTGAACAGAATCGATTAGGTCCTCTAATCCCGACCTTCAATTGTTCATCTACAGATAAAACAATGTCCGAAAGAATTAACTGCTCGGTTTCATAATTGTAGTTCTTAGAAATCTCAATATCTTTGCCGTTAATGCGTACTTGAATGTTATCAGGCGCTTTGATTGCATGAAAAATTAATTTAAAAATCCTATTTGAAGACAGGAGATCTTTTTCACCAATAACAGGATCAATGGTGAACACGCTTTCATTATCTTCCCATTGCAACATGAAGTTGGTTAATGCATATTTGCCATCCTGATATGCCAGTGTTTCGCCGTCATCTTCATAAAGCGTGAAGTTGTTATCTGCGCCAGGGAAAATGTTGATCGTCAGGGTGTCAGGCAGTTCGATGCTCGCCCTCCCAAGGCTAGGGCATAAGGGGATAATGGCTCCTGCTTTTGCAAAAACGGGAATTCTATGTAAATCACCATAAACTGCATACCAACCACCGCCCGAGAAGTATTCATCGGTGAAAAAGTCAAACCAATCTCCTTCAGGTAGCCAGACAATATTGCGGCTGAGACGTGTATCCTCATCACGGGGTGTGGTGAATGGTGCTGCAATGAGTTCACTTCCAAAGGTGTACTGGTTTGGGCATTGATAAGCGCTCTCATCGTGAGGATACGGATGGTACATAGGGCGAATGGGTAAAATGCCTTCTTTGTAATTTTTCCATGCCGCCGTGTAAAGGTAAGGAATTAGGGCGTGTCTTAATTGCATGGCTTGGGTGGTGATACGTTCTGTTTCGGCATCATATCCCCATGGTCGACGTTCGTGGTAGGGGTTGTTCGTGCAGTGCATTCTGAATATTGGACTGAAAACGCCATATTGAACCCAGCGTGTGAAAAGCTCTGGCTCTTCAACACCACCCATATGTCCGCCGATATCATGGCTCCACCAACCGTAACCGACGTTTGCTGCGGTTGCTGTGAAATAGGGTTGAAATTGAAGGGTGTCCCACGTGACATAAGTATCCCCGGAGAAGCCAATCGGGTATCTCTGGCTTCCCAGGCCGCCCCAACGTGAAAATATGAAGGGTCTTGTTGCCCCATCTCTTGCACGATTAAAGAAGTGGAGGTGGTTTAACCAGAATAAGGGATCCAACCCTTGAATTGCCGTCTGAGTCCCTTGCTGCCAATCCAGCCACCAAAAATCCACCCCCATATCTTCAAGAGGATAATGGAGAACCTCGAAATAAGCTTTTGTAAACTCAGGGTCTGCAATATCAAATGGGATCGATTCTTGTGATTTGGGATCAATACCCATCCTTCTCGCCATTTCCTCATATCCTGTTTCATGGGGATAGACACCCAGGGCAGGATGCAGGTTGAGGGCAGTCTTTAAACCCATTTGATGAAGTTCTTTGATGAAGCTTTCGGGGTCAGGGAAGAGCTCTGGATTCCAGGAGTAACCGGTCCATCCCGAGCTTTCGTTTCCTGTGTCGACAATATGCCAATCCATATCAACAATGCATACAGACAGGGGAATATCTCGTTCTTTAAAGTCGTACATCAGCTCAAGCAATTCATCCTGGTGATAAGCCCAGTATCTGCTCCACCAATTGCCAAGGGCAAAACGGGGGAGGATGGGTACTCGACCGGAAAGCTTTTGAAAATCTATGATACATTGCGTGAAATTACTGCCATATCCCAAAAAATATAAATCTTTTGTTCCTGGGGGTGATGAACGACACTCGATCCATCCTTCACGATTGATGACCAGGGAATTGCTGTCATCGACAAGCGCCCATCCTGATCTTGAGATCAGTCCCGGGTTCAGGGGAATCGCGCCGTTAACCCGATCCAAAGTTCGAACTGTGCCCTTTAAATTGGTGTTATTTTCTTGCCCATAAAACCATGTTTGTTGATTTTCTTTTAATGTGATTTGTAGGAAATCCGCGTGAAAACCAAATTCATTGATTTCATACCTTATAACCAGGTCGCTGGTTTCGATGAGAATCGTACTTTCATCGACAGTTTTATTGAATTTCGGTGTTGGGAATTGACGATGCCAGATGACCTGGGTTGGGCGATCTTCAAAGGTGCAGGACAGATCATATTCCAGGCGAATCAGATTTGGGGTCAGAACAGTGAATCTGACCGGACCGTTTTGAATGATTGCATCAGCATTTGCTTTTGATTCGAAGTTAATTTTTAAGAATTCAAACATGAACCCTCATTTTTATAAAATTATAGTAGATGATGCCATTAAGTATAATTGGAAATCGCTAAATTGGAATATCAGCGCAGATATGGCAGGGTGGATGTAAATCAATCCTATCAAGCGATTTATGAAAGCGGCATTTACCCAACAGCAACCCCAATGCCTTTTCCGCCAACTGGCTTATTTGAATATTTCCTACCGTTAGTCTGGGGTAATTGACGAAACAATCCATTAACAACAATTATTTCAGAAAATTTCATTTGACATAAAACAAAAGCATATTTATAATGGAAACTGTCTAGGTGAAAAGACGTGTTAAGTTGGCATTATATGAAAGTGCTTCCATAGAAGCAGTTTTATTATTAGAATGTTATGAAGCGTTTAACACTTGACAGGTTTTTAATATCGACATTAAAATGGAGATTAATTTATTGATCATTTTTGATTTGTGGGTTTTATAAGTCAAATAGGTTAGGGCGAGATTCGGTTGGCTGGTGAGGCTTGCGGCATGAATCATTTTTTGATTTGGATTATTAATTTTCCGTTTTTTGGTATTATCGAATTTTTATTCTAAAGGAGGTGTTCTGTTAAAAAGAAGTTAATGCAAAGTAAGCACAAATGTTTACCCTATACACTGATAAAAGAAGGAGTTTGATTTAACATGAAAAAGAAATTTCTATTAGTCGCAGTTCTGGTTGTTTTTTCGCTAATTTTAGGTGCATGTACACCTGAAGCGGAACCAACAGAACCCCCTGAGGTACAAGAACCGGCTGTTGAAGCTTTACCCCAAGGTCAGGAACTTGCCAATGCATACGCAGGTATGTACAACGGCACTGTTGTGACCATGGCTGGTCCTTTCACAGATCAGGATGAGGTGTTGTTTAATGATTCGATCGCTGGTTTTGAAGAAGCAACCGGAATCGATATCCAGTATGAAGGCTCCAAAGAATTTGAAGCCAACATTAACATCCGTTTGGATGGTGGCGATCGACCCGATATTGTTGACTACCCGCAGCCTGGCTTACTCCAATACGCAGTCGAAAAAGGTTATGCGATCGACATGGAAACACTCATCGACCCCGACTGGATCCAGGAGAACTACAGCGAGGGATTGCAGAATCTTGCAACCATGGAAGGTCCTAATGGCCCAATTGTTGCTGGTATTTGGGCTCGTGCAAACGGAAAATCCTTTGTCTTTTATCCAAAAGCGAAATTTGATGAAGCTGGTTATACAGTTCCGACCACCTGGGATGAGATGATGACGCTGACAGAACAAATTGCATCTGATGGTGACACTCCCTGGTGCATCGGTATTGAATCTGGCGCAGCAACTGGCTGGACGATGACTGACTGGATAGAAGATACACTATTGCGTGTTGCACCACCAGAAGATTATGATGCCTGGATTGCTGGCGAACTGCCCTTTGATTCTCCCCAGGTCAATGAAGCCTTAGATTACATTGAAGCCATTTGGTTCAATGATGATTATGTCTATGGCGGCCGTGCTGCAATTCCCACCATTAACTTTGGTGATGCTCCCAAACCGATGTTTGAAGATCCGCCACAATGCTGGTTCAACCGGCAGGGCAACTTTGTAACCACTTTCTTCCCTGAAGAAGCTGTTTCAGGTGTGGATTATGACTTCTTCTATTTCCCACCCATCAAGGAAGAATACGGAAAGCCTGTACTTGGTGCTGGTGACATTTACGGTGTCTTCAATGATCGACCTGAAGTGCGTGCTGTAATCCAATACTTCTCAACCGGTGAATCCCTGAAGGCGTGGGTTGAACAGGGTGGTGCTATTTTGACACATAATGACGCTGATCTTAATTGGTATAAAGATCCCGTCACCCGTGGAGTAGCTGAAACCCTTCGCAATGCAACCACCTTCCGTTTTGATGCGTCTGACTTGATGCCCGGCGAAGTTGGTGCAGGGACCTTCTGGAAGTACATGACCGATTACGTAAGCGGTACCATCACCCGCGAAGAAGCTCTGCAGCAAATTGATGCTTCCTGGCCGCAAGACTAAGCAGCATACAAATATTCTGAGATGCAGTTTTTTCGATCACTTTTCCTAAATTAAGTCAGACAGGAAGAGTGGTTTAGGGGGGACGTAACAAAATCAATCGGGACGGGCAGTAAAGATTTTATGCCCGTCCCATGAACACATAAGTTAGGAGGTGCGTGCATGCTCAAAACACATAACACCGATAACGAACCGGGTGGAATCATAAGTTGGTTCAGTTCTACTTTGGGCCAAATATTGATTTCATTGTTTGTACCGATAGTTACTTTTTTGGTCCTTTGGCAGGGATATCTTTTCTTACAAAGAGCTCAAGCACCGCAAATTGTTCAAGTGATCGTGGCAATTATTTGGGGTGTAGGTGGTGTTGCTTTATTGTATGTGGTCGCCAACTGGTTGGTTTTAAAATTGCCGAAACCATGGTCAAGCCGATTGCAGCCCTTTGTTTTTGTGGGACCAGCAATTGCAATTATGGGTTGGTTCTTGGCAGTACCGGTTTTTCGATCCCTGATTGGGAGCTTTAGAAATCGTCTCGGCGGGGGGTGGGCAGGCCTTGATAATTACATCTTTGCTTTTACAAACCCGAGAATGCTTGAGACGTTCCGAAATAACCTTCTCTGGATGGTTTTTGGTACTTTCTTCAGCGTGGCATTTGGATTGTTGATTGCTGTTTTAGCGGACCGTTCAAGAGCAGAGGTTATTTACAAATCGATCATATTCACACCTTATGCGCTTTCATTTGTTGGTGCCGGTGTGATTTGGAAATTTATTTACACATATAAAGGCATTGGACTTAATATCCAGGAAATTGGCTTACTCAATGCGATTGTGACTGGTTTGGGCGGTACACCTCAACCATGGCTGAATATCACGCCCTGGAACAACTTCTTCTTAATCGTGATCATGATTTGGCTGCAAACAGGGTATGCAATGGTAATCCTTTCCTCTGCGATCAAGGGTGTTCCTGCAGAATTGCTTGAAGCGGCAAGAATTGATGGCGCATCTGAAGTAAGAGCATTTTTCAAAATCACTGTTCCATATATCAGAGGGACAATCATCACGGTTGTAACAACCATCGTTATATTTAGTTTGAAGACATTTGATATTGTACGGGTGATGACTGGTGGAAACAACGGAACGAACGTGATTGCCAATGAATTTTATTTGCAGAGTTTCACTTACACACATCAAGGTCGTGCTTCAGCAATTGCCATAGTGCTTTTAGTCCTGGTTACACCAGTTATTATTTATAACTTGCGTCAATTCAACAAGGAAAGAAAGGGGTTCTGATGGCTAAAAGTGCAAAAACCCAAAAACGCTCTCAACAATTTTGGACAAATTTTATTTTGATCGTTATTTGCATCCTTTGGTTAGTGCCAATAATGGGCATTTTAATCACCTCATTCCGACCAAGCCAGGATGTTTTTAATTCAGGTTGGTGGACTATTTTTCCACACAGGGAACAAGTCGAAGTCGATAGATTTAAACTTGATGAATCTGTCGACGTGGATGGCCCAATAACAATCGAAGGCAAAACGGCAACCTTTGATGAATGGCGCACAGGAATTCAATTTGAAGATGGACGAATGATCCAATGGTACGGAAATAAGCGGACACGAGAACTGATCGTTTATGATAAGCAGTGGGTTGGCTTTGCCACTGACTTAACCTTAAAGAACTATTCTGATGTGTTAGGTGGAAAAACGATAACCTATAAAGACGGACAGGGAAATACCATTACACGGTATGGGAACAATCTTGGCGGCGCATTCTTGAATTCCCTGGCAGTAGCGATTCCGGGAACGATTATCCCCATTCTAATTGCAGCCTTTGCTGCCTATGGATTTGCCTGGTTGAATTTCCCGGGTCGGAATATCCTCTTTACCATTATTGTCGCATTGCTTGTTGTGCCTTTGCAGATTGCTTTGGTTCCAATCTTACAAGACTATGTGAAAATGGGTCTCAATGGTACCTTTCTTGGTATTTGGCTAGCGCATGCTGGTTTTGGTTTGCCTTTGGCGACATACCTGCTATTCAACTACATTAGCACATTGCCAAGAGAAATTTTGGAATCTGCTTTTATTGATGGTGCTTCAAACTTTACGATTTTTACCAAGTTAATCTTGCCGTTGTCTGTACCAGCGTTGGCTTCTTTTGCGATTTTCCAATTCTTATGGTTATGGAATGATTACCTTGTAGCTCTGGTCTTCCTGGGTGAAAAGAACAAGACGGTCACCATAGCTGTTGCAGAACTTGTGGGTGAAAAAGGTCAGGACTGGCATCTGATGACATCAGCGGCTTTTATCAGCATGATCCTTCCATTGATTGTATTTTTAAGCCTACAACGTTATTTTGTTCGTGGTTTGATGGCTGGATCTGTAAAAGGTTAATTTATTACATCATTTACAATGAGCGAAATTACCAGACCCTTGAGAACAATAAAGGGTCTGGTTCGTTTTAAGTTATGGTATTTCAATTGATAATTTTTAAATTGGCACAATTTTCCGTGGCAATCCCCTTGCCTTTAATCTTTTTATTTGATTTATTATTTTCCTTATTCGAGCTCAGATGTAATATTTCTGATTTTCTCAATCCAAGAGGCATGGGTAGAGCTTTTTTGAACAGCCTTATCGTTACCATCCCTGCGACAATATTACCAATTTTGTTTGCAGCCTTTGCTGGTTATGCTTTTGCATGGATGGATTTCCGAGGACGTTATCTTCTTTTTGCGATTCTTGTAGGCTTGCAAGTTGTGCCATTGCAAATGACTCTGGTTCCAATCTTAAGGTTTTATAAAGAATTGGGCTTGAATGGTACTTTTCTTGGCGTATGGTTGTTTCATACTGGTTTTGGGATGCCCTATGCTATCTATTTGATGCGCAATTTCCTGGGCGGTTTGCCAAAGGACTTGTTTGAGTCTGCATATCTGGATGGCGCGTCACACTGGACCGCCTTTACGAAATTGGTCATCCCGCTGGCGACACCTGCGATTGCTTCGCTTGCGATTTTCCAATTTTTGTGGGTATGGAATGACCTGTTGGTCTCCCTTGTTTTCCTGGGCGGAACAACCCCGGTGATGACATACCAGATCAGCAATATGGTCACCTCACTAGGTGCCGGTTGGCATCTTTTGACTGCGGCGGCATTCCTTTCAATGCTGCTGCCGATGATCATTTTCTTCTCGCTGCAGCGTTTCTTCGTTCGCGGCATGCTGGCTGGCGCGGTTAAGGGGTAAGCTTTACTACTTCAGAAGAATTAACGATTAAGAGAACCATTTATAATTTCTGTAAATGGTTCTTTTTAGTTAATATATGAGTTCGAAAAAGAATGGTGAAATTTGGCCTACCATCTTTGAATAACTTCTACTATAATTCTTAGCGTTACCTCAAAAGTTCGAGGTTTAGAAGTCTGAGAATATTCAAAAAAGTTAGAAGGTCACTGGGTCAACATTCATGCCGCATCGGTCCCAAAGTAAAAATTACCGCTGGAATTTTACTGTAAATTTATTAGATGGCGCGTCTTACTGGTTTGGCAGCAGTTTCATTTCTGCTGCAACAATTTACCCCTTATTTATCAGCAAATTGACATCCTCACTGTTCCCTATCGCACTTGTCAGCGTTGTAATTTCTGCAGGTTGGTTTTTACCTCAATTGTTTTCAGCAAGGATCACTGAGGCACAATTGCGCGTGAAGAAAATTGCAGTAGGCTGGGGGTTTTTCCTTGAAAGACTGCCAATATTTTTGCTAGTATTCAGCGGTATATTGGCACGATCGAACCCGGTCCTGGCGTTATCATTGTTCTTTTTATGCGTGTTGTGGAATGCGATTGGCGCTGGCGTCGTTGCCCCTGCATGGATGGTGCTGATCGCGAAATTATTCTCAGCAGAAAAACGCGGCTCCTTTATGGGGTTGACGATGTTCATCGGTAATGGCATGGGTATTTTCGGCTCTCTGTTAAGCGCCTGGTTTTTAAGAAGCTTTGCTTTTCCCAATTCATTCGTTATTCACTTTCTTATTGCGGCTGCCTTTTTCTTTTTGAGCTGGATTTTTTTGGGATTAACTCGTGAGCCGACTTCTGAAGCAGATATTGTTGAGCAGGATTGGAAAAGCTACCGTAAGGATCTATGGCAGATCTTTCATTCTGACCAAAACTTCCGAAGATATGTCATAGCTAATGTGATCATTACTTTAGGTGCGATGGGCGGCGGATTTCTTACGATTAGTTCGATTAAGCGATTTAATATTCCAGACTCAACCGTTGGTTTGTACACATTTGCATTATTATTCGGACAATCCATTGGCAATTTGGTTTTAGGAAAATTGGCTGACAAACATGGGCACAAACAATCGATGGAAATTGGGATCCTTGCAAATATACTGGCTTTCATTATTGCCGTTGTGATGCCTTCACCAGAATTTTATTTCCTTGTGTTTTTTCTTTATGGGATTTACATAAGCTCCGGCATTGTTTCAAGCATGCTTGTGGTTTGGGAATTTTGTCCAATTTCTCGGGTCCCGACATATGCGGGTCTGTCGAATACTGCGAAAGGGATTACCGGTTTGGCAGCACCTTTGTTGGCATCCCTTATCGCATCGAGTACCAATTACGATATCTTATTTGGGGTTTGTGTTGTCATCACTTTGGCTGGCTTGGTACTCTTGAATCGATGGGTGTTGGAACCGCGGTGGATTCAAAATCATGTAGAAAAGACAATGGACCGGGAATAAATGTATCATGAGAAAATTGCGTATAGATTATTATTAACCATTCGTATATAAAAAATATTTATGTTTATTATGGTTGAGGATCTGTAAAAAACAGTTCAAATTTTATCCACAGAAGAGCGAATGTAATTAGACGTTCTGGTATTTAGCCCAAATAAGGAGAGAAAATGGAAAAAATTGTCGAAATGGAAAGAAAAATTGAAAAGGTAATGATTACAGATCAGAAGAAGAAACAAAGGCGTCGGACTCTATTTGCGCTTTCCTTTGGTTATTTTATTGACAATGGAGAAGGGCAGGCATTATCAGTTTTATTCCCTACTTTGCAGGCAATCTGGGGATTATCTTACAGCAATTTAGGGGTTATCAGCACCATCAGGAATTTACTTCAATCTATCTCATCACCGTTCTGGGGATTTATTTCTGATAAAGTCTCACGAAAAACCGTCATTCTTTTCGGGACCGGGATATGGGGTTTATGGACAGTCGCTGTCGGTTTTACACAAAACTTTGGGCAGCTGCTGACTATCAGAGCAATTTCCGGTGTCGGTTTAGGATGCCTGATGCCGGCAACCTTTTCGATTATGTCTGACACATTTCCACCAAAAGATCGAGGGAAAGCCCTGGGCTTGATGGAGGCAACAGGTGTTTTCGGAATCATTATTGCCACACTTGGCTTGGGCTTTTTAGCGACACCAGATTTGTGGCGCTGGGGTTTCTTCTTGTTAGGTGCGTTCAGCGTACTGAGTGGTTTGATGGTCTGGTTTCTGGTGGAAGAACCCGTTCGAGGTGAAGCAGAACCCGAGCTGGCAGGAAAGATCACCCGTGAGGATGCCAAAAAATTTGGTTTGCAGCTTTCTGACCTCCCAAAGGTGTTAAAGATCCCGACGATTTGGGTGGCTATCGGGCAGGGTTTGGCGGGATCGATGCCCTGGGTTGTGATGGGGTCTTTCTTGATCACCTGGCTTGTAAACGATCGGAATATTCCGGCGGAGAATGCGACCATGGTTTTCGCTGGGATTGTGGTAGGGACGGTCATCTCAAACATTATTGGTGGGTACTTAGGCGATTGGGCTGAACAGGTCAATCCTAAATACGGCAGAACCATCATTGGGCAAATCTCGATTGTCAGCGGCATCCCCCTGACTTTTATTCTTTTCACACGAACAGAAAACTGGTCTTTATGGGGGATCATTGCCCTGAGCTTCTTTACAGCTTTGATGATCAGTTGGCCAGGAAAGGGTGCGAAAGAACCGATGATGCAGGGTGTTGTCCCACCAGAATTGCGCGGCACGGCTTTTTCAATGACAACTTTCATTGAAAGTGGTTTTGCGGCTGTTGCTGGTGTAATTGCCGGGTCACTGGCAGACCGGATGGGTTTAACCCAGGCATTACTTTGGACAGTGCCCTTTCCCTGGATTATTTGTGCGGCATTGTTCAGTTTGTTTTATCTTACCTATCCTAAAGACTCTGAGAAATTAAGAAATATGATGGCAGAAAGAGCGAAAATCATCAATGGAATGCATGATTAAAACAGGATTCTAGAAGAACATCAAAGAGGCGGAGTTCTAATCGCCTCTTTTTTTTATGCTTAGATATCTGCTGATTTAAATGCAAAAAGTGCAAGAAAAACCTTGCACTTTTAGCGGGAGCGACGGGATTCGAACCCGCGGTCTCGGCCTTGACAGGGCCGCATGTTGAACCACTACACCACGCCCCCAAGCGAAAGATATCTTATCACATGGGATATTAAAAGTCAAGAGAAATTTGAGAATCTCTTATAATAGATATATAAATAACAATGAAAGGGAAGCCATGAAAATCGTTTCAGTCCATCAAATGCAATCTATTGAAAAAGCCGCTGATGAATCTGGTACATCTTACCTTAAAATGATGGAAACAGCCGGACGAAGGGTTGCAACATGGATCCATGAATCTTATCCGACAGCTGCGAGCGTTGTGGGCTTGGTGGGATCAGGAAATAACGGCGGCGATACGCTGATTGCCCTGACGTGGTTGTCGAGTTGGGGTTTAAGAACGACTGCCTTCCTGGCAAAAAAAAGGGAAAGCGATAGGCTTGCAGCGTCCTATCTACATACAGGCGGCAGCATCGTAGACATTTCAAAAAGTGAAAACCTTGATTATCTGGAAGCCGCAATTGAACCCGGAACGATTGTTTTGGATGGTATTTTGGGAACAGGGCTGAAACTGCCCCTCAAGGGCGCTTTACGTAATGTTATGGGTAGTGTGTATGCTTTGCTTGAAAATCGTGCTGGGGTGCGCCTGGTTGCCGTAGACTGCCCTTCAGGGGTTGATTGCGATACAGGAGAGGTATCAGAGGTCACTTTAACTGCCGATGATACGCTGTATATGGCAGCAATGAAGCAAGGTTTATTGAAACATCCTGCGAGAGAAAAAGCTGGCGAATTGCATCCAATTGATATTGGCATTGGTGAAATATCAAATTATATCCCTGAGCGATTACCAGAAATGATCACCTGTGATAGTGTTAAGAAATATCTTCCTGAAAGACCCTTCGAATCTCATAAAGGAACCTTTGGCACGTGTTTAGTGATTGCGGGTACGCAATCTTACACAGGTGCAGCTTATTTAACTGGAAAAGCAGCTTATCGCGCAGGCTGCGGGTTGGTTCACATTGCAACAACAGCAATAGTACACCAAAGCCTTGCAGGACATCTGCCAGAGGCAGTGTGGACTATTCTGCCAGATTGTGACGGCGGTTACGGGGCAAAGGGTATTGAGAACCTGGTGAAGACGATTTCAAAGGCTGATTCTGTGGTCATTGGACCCGGGTGGGGTCTGGAGGATAGTAATATACCTTTTCTCACAGCCTTGTTAGAAAGCATCCCGAGCGATCTTTCCACGGTTTTTGATGCGGATGGCTTGAAATTATTGCGGCAAATTCCCGAATGGTGGAAAAAGTTACCTGAACGATCGGTACTCACGCCGCATCCAGGGGAAATGTCAATTCTTACAGGTTTTGAAACAAGCGAGATTCAATCCAATCGTTGGGAAATTGCCAGGAAGTATGCTGAGAAATGGGGTGTATGTCTTGTCTTAAAGGGCGCTGAAACTGTTGTGGCTGATCATGAAGGCAGTATCTGGGTTAATCCGATCAGTGAACCGGCTTTAGCTACTGCCGGCAGCGGCGACGTTCTCTCAGGGTTAATTGGCGGCTTGTTAGCTCAAGGCACATTAAAGAATAAGGCAGCTGTTGCAAGCGTTTGGCTGCACGGTCAGGCTGGTATTTTAGCAAAGGTGGAACTCGGTACGGATAGATGTGTAACTGCAGTGGATATTTTGAATGCTACTCCCGAAGCTTTTGGCTTAATATATGAAAGTACATTAAAAAAGCTCATCAAATAAAAATAAGCAAAAAAAAGAGGCTGGTGTTTGCCAGCCTCTTTTGCGTTTAGATTTCTGATTCGCTGACTTTTTGTTCTTTGGGTTTGACTGCCCCTGCGATTTTTTCACGACTTTCTTCTAATGTTTTTTCCCCTTTAACCTTCAATTCATCTGCTTGTTGTTTAGCAAGCCTTGTCCATTCATCGGTTTTTACTTTTGCTTCTTTGAGGGCTTCTTCTGCCTTCAACCTTGCTTCTTCAACAGATTCAGAAGCACGATCGCGAAGTTCAATTGCTTTATCGTGAATTAAAGTGCGGGTCTCTTCACCAGCCTGGGGGGCAAACAGCAGTGACACCGCAGCGCCGGTAAGACCTCCAACAAGGAAACCTATTAAGAATGCACCAAAATCATTATTTTCTGACATGTCTTTCTCCTTTATGACTAATTTAGTTTAATTATAATAACTAATTATTGCACTATTTCTTTGATGGTTTGATGATCCTTTTAAACATTGCTAAATACTCGTTGAGCTTGATCACCGGTTCTGTCAGATTGTTGCTGAGAAATTGTGTTGTCCCTTTGAGGGTGTTGACGGTTTCAGTCGTCGAATCCAGGATGGGACGGATTTCGTTCTGAAGGAGGTTGATCAGGATGGCAAGTTGTGTGATCAGAACAACCAATGCGATCCCAAGGACCAGGGATGCTAATGCCATAAAAATTATGAAGATGTCCCTGATCTGGGCTGTCACTTCCTTGTTAGCTCTGACCAAAAAAATTGTCGCAACAACGACTGCGGCAAGGATCAATATTCCTGCAATAATGCCAATAATCAGGTACTTATTATTTTTAGGCTCAGCCTTTTGTTCGATGCTGATTTCTTCTTGCAGTTGTTTAGCTTTCATTTCATCTGTCATAGATATTACCTGATCAAATTCTAATAATATTCAATTATTTAGGGTTACCATTTGAAGTTAATTATAACGGATTTAATCATCGAGTGCCAATTGCAACTCATCTTCAAGAAAAGTATTCTCCGTTGCTTTTATATTAATATCTGAAAAGAGACTCTCTTGTTCAGCGAAAGCATAATTCTGTTTTATCATTTCAAGGATTGCCAGGAAAAGAATAATGGCATCAATTCTATCTGCATTCTTATTCAGGAGATTACGATAGGACAGCCTATCCGCCTTTCTAAGATGATTAATCAGCTCGCGTATTTTGTTTTTAATCGTCCTTCGTGGAATTGTCACAACGGAGGTTAAGGATGCAGCCTCCTCTTCGTAGCGATACAAGGTTTTCAGCATTTCTACAAGATCACCAATTGAGGTCCCCTTGAGGTCAAGCTGTTCATCGATGACGGGTGGGGGCGCTAAGCGAATGTAAGTATGCTGTCCTTTTTCCTCCATTTTTTGGAGCCAATTGGCGGCGTTTTTGATCTCGCGATAGATCCTGAGCTGTCTTGCAAGGCTTTCAGCCGGGTCTTCCTCACCCTCTTCTCTGACGGGCGGCCTGGGTAAAAGTGCTTCTGATTTGATTTGGATCAGCTTCGCAGCGACGATTAAAAACCCCGAAACCTCAACGGCAGATTTTTCCGGTATTGTCTCGAGGTGCAAGAGGTATTGGTCTGTCACTTTTGCCAGGGCAAGGCGAGTGATCTCAAGTTCTGCTTTTGTTATCAGATCCAGAAGCAGATCCAGAGGTCCCTCATAGACATCCGTATGTATTGTATAGCTGGCACCAGGTGTATTGACATATTCCATATATATTTCCTGACATCCATTATACCCTTGCGATTTTGATTCATGAGAAGTTGGTTTACTAAAATGAAAAATGAAAATATTAAGCAGTTGCATATTCAGACTTTCACATCGAGGCACAAGGACCAATATTTTGTCATTTTTGATGAAATCAGTTACAATCATGTTCGGATAATCAACAGGTTAATGAAGTTAGTTGAACTGTTGATGCGCAAGCCATTTCTCGAGAATGGCTCGCGCATCGATAGTTCTGGAGAAAGGATCCAGAACAATGGTGGATGATTTTACGACAGAATCCCCTGAACATTTTTCTAAACGATTAGAACTGCCCATTACGAATTATTTCTTGCTGTCCAGGGCGCTAACACATCGTTCCTATTTGAATGAATATAAGGATGCTATAGAAGATAATGAACGCCTGGAATTTTTAGGTGATGCCGTCCTTGATTTTGTTGTCGCAGATTGGTTGTATAACCATTATCCGGAAAAGCCAGAAGGTGACCTAACACGATTGCGAGCTGCACTGGTGCACACTGACCAGTTGGCAAGTTTTGCGAGGGAAATTGACCTCGGCCAGGCATTGCGTTTGGGAAGGGGAGAGGTTCAGGCAGGAGGAAGAGAACGGTCAACATTACTCTGTGACGCCTTTGAAGCCTTGATTGGTGCCCTGTATCTGGATGGCGGCATTCCGGCTGTCAATGGTTTTCTCTTTCCTTTGCTTCAAGATGTGATTGAATTCATTTTTATGAATCACCTGGATGAAGACACAAAGAGCCGTCTTCAAGAATGGGCACAGGGGCACGACTTCAACTCGCCAAAGTATGTTTTAATCTCAGAAAAGGGACCTGATCATAATAAAATTTTTGAAATGGAGGTCAGGATTGGCCAACAATCATACGGCAGTGGATTGGGTTCAAGTAAACAATCGGCAGAAAAGGCAGCAGCAAAGGAAGCATTGCAAAAACTTGGGGTATTGGAGCTTAACTGATCAATGATACGACGCCTTAAATCACTGGAAATGCAGGGGTACAAAACCTTTGCCACCCTGACCCACCTGGAATTCCCCGGCCAGGTCACGGCAATCGTTGGACCGAATGGATCGGGGAAATCAAACATTGCCGACAGCGTACGCTGGGTTCTCGGCGAACAATCCTTTTCCTTGTTGAGGGCAAAAAGGACTGAGGATATGATCTTCTCAGGTTCACAACAGCGGTCACGATCAGGGATGGCTTTATCTACGATAACCTTTAACAATGTGGATGGATGGCTGCCGATAGATTATTCAGAAGTCGCAATCTCTCGTCGTGCTTACAGAGATGGGCAAAATGAATATCTTTTGAACGGGCAAAAAGTACGGTTGAAGGATATTTCTGAACTGCTTTCTCAGACAGGTTTATCTGAAAGGAATTATACAATCATCGGGCAAGGCCTGGTGGACGTTGCCCTTGCGCAAAAGCCTGATGAGCGGCGGCAATTGTTTGAAGAAGCGGCAGGAATCGGTCTTTATCGATCACGAAAGGAAGATGCGCTTCGCCGGTTAGAAAGCACCCGGAAAAACCTGGATCGTATTCTGGACATTATGACAGAAATTCGTCCTCGCTTACGCAGCTTGGAGCGACAATCAAAAAGGTTTGAGGAATTTCAAAGTTTACGTACAGAATTAGAAGCACTTCTCCTGGAGTGGTATGGCTATCATTGGTATCAACGGCAGCATGATATTAGGATTGTGAGCATTGATTACCATGACCAGGAAAAGCGACTTAATACCTTAAGACAAAAACATTCAGAATCTGAACTTAGTGTTGAGGAAGCTCGAAAGACTCTTCAATTGAATCGTAAAGCATTGGAAGAAGCACATCGGGAATCGGCTGAATATCATCACCAATTGGAAAAGGCAACCCGTCAGCTGGCTATTATTGAGGAGCGACAACGGTCTCATAATCAGCAAAAAAGCAATCTCGAAATTGATATTGCTCATCTTCAGGAAGAAATTTCCCAATTAAAATCGCAAGAAGCGGCATATAAAGCGGAAATTGAACGAAACGATTCAGAATTCGAAGCTGCTGAAAAAGCGTTTACGGATGCGCAGGAAGAATTCGATACGATATCAGCCCAAAAGGAAACACAGGATTCGAGACTGACTCAATTGCGTCAGGCACGCGTCGGTATTGAGACAGACAAGGTCCAGATTTTAGCGCATTTGGAAGAATGGCGCTCACGGATGGGCTCGTTAAACGAAGAAAAGAATAAAGTTCAATCCGCTATCAGAAAATTACAGGATGAAGAAAATCCAATTAAAAATCAGGTTGAAGTTATTGGCCAATCGCTGAACAAATTAATTGGTAGTAAAGAACAAATCAAAGAAAGCGTTATAAATAAACAAAAAGAAATCGATCAACTCCGGATGGATCTGCGGAATCTTGAGATCAAGATCTCAGAAGAGGAAACAAAGGGATCAAAGCTTGCCGCACAATTGGATGTGCTCAATCAAGCTGAAGCTGCGCTGGCTGGTTATTCAGAGGGTTCAAAGTCCGTCGTCGAAGATTCGAGAAAGGGACGGCTGCCAGGCGGCATTGAACCTCTCTCAAAGCATATTGTTGTGGACGAAAAGTACGAAATTGCGATCAGTGCAGCATTAGGAGAACTGGCAGATCTCCTGGTGGTCCCCTCAGGTGAAAGTGAACTCGTCATCGAATATCTTGAATCAAAAGATCGGGATCGGGTAGCCCTTGTTGCTTTGGATCGTATCAGGACACAAAATAAGAGCCAAATTTCCATGAAAGATGGGATCTTTGGATTTGCTAATGAGTTGATCCAGGTGGACAGCAAATACCGTCATTTGGTTGATGAACTTTTCTCTGATATTTTGATTGTAAGTGACCGAAAGCGCGCGCAATCTATTCAATCTTCACTCGTTGGCACAATGAAAGCTGTTACATTAAAAGGCATGGTTTTTCATGCGAATGGCGTCATGATTTCTGGCAATCATATTTCTGGCAAACGTATTGGCAGAACACGCCAAAAAAATGAAATGACCCAAGAATTAAGCCAGCTTGACCAAAATATCAATGCCCTGAAAACACAAAGGAATGATCTCTCAGGAACACTGGAATCAGAACAAATCGATTACCAGGGACTTCAAGAAAAATTAGCCCTTGCTGAGGAAGAAGCGGATCGGGCTAAGCAGCAGCTCCAGGGCTTGAAAGATGGCATAACAAGGATCAATGAGCAGTTATCCTGGCATCATCAAAGGCTGCATGAAATTGAAGAAAATATCCATAATACGAGTTCAGAGATTTCCGCTGCGGAGGTAAAGCTGGCAGAATTCGATGGGCGGATAGAAAGTTTCTACCAGGAAGAAAGAAGCATCCGTGAAAGCATCAAATCCATTCCTCTTTTTGAGACGCAGCAATCCTTAAACCACTGGCAGACACATCGAATTGTCACAAAAAATACCTTAGCGTCAGCCCAGCAGCGTTACGATGAACATAAATCTCGTCTTCAAGAAACGTCTCAGCGGTTTGAAACCTACCAAGTGCGTCTTCAAGGGATTGAAGATGGCCTGTTTGAAACAAGAGAACAAACAGAAGTTCTGAAAAACCAGGTAAGCCAAATCGAAACAAGAATTGAACAGGTTGATTCAGAAAAGATCAAACCTTTAAGTGAGAGCACGACACAAAACGAGAAAGAATTATCTGCTTTAGAAAAAATGCAAGATCATTCTCATAAACAAGTGGTAATTGCTGAGCGGCAATTTGCACAATTAGAGCTTGAATTAAGCCGCAGAAAAGACCAATTAAATAACTTACGAGAAAGAATTGAGGATGATTTTGGCCTGGTTTCTTTTGAATATGAGGAAAATGTTGATGGACCAAAACCGCTGCCTTTTGATGGCGATTTTGTAGAAAATTTACCTCGGCAGCAAACACTGTCAAAAGATTGTGAAGAAAATATTAAAAGGCTGAAGAGCCAGATTCGTAGAATTGGCGCAATCAATCCGGAAGCGCAACGAGAATATCTGGAAGTCAAAGAACGTTATGAATTCCTAACACAACAAATTGACGATCTTGAAAAAGCCAGCGCAAATTTGAAGGAAGTAATAGGAACTTTAGATCATTTGATGGAACAGGATTTCATTAAAACCTTCAAGGCTGTTGATCATGAATTTTCAGAATATTTTTCAGCTTTGTTCAATGGGGGAGAAGCGAAACTGGTCTTTATCGACGAGGAAAATCCGGTTGAAGGCGGCGTAGATATCATTGCAAGGCTGCCAGGCCGTCGGCAGCAAGGCTTAGCTTTGTTATCTGGTGGTGAACGGAGCCTTACAGCCGTTGCCTTGATTTTCGCTTTGTTGAAAGTCTCACCGACGCCCTTCTGTATTCTTGATGAGGTTGATGCAATGTTGGATGAGTCCAATGTTGGGCGTTTTATCGATCTTTTGAGGGAGCTCTCAAAGAAAACGCAATTTGTGATTATCACTCACAACCGAAACACTGTTCAAGCAGCGGATGTCATTTATGGTGTGACGATGGGACGTGATTCAGCAAGTCAAATGATAAGCCTGAAGCTTGAAGATGTTGATGAAACTTTCCTTGAATAATTAGTAACTCTCGGAATTAAATCGGGCAGTGAATAATCAAATTGATTGTAAATGAAAAATAAAAGGCGCCATTTCGGCGCCTTTTTCTATTTCTGTTCATTCCTTTGGAACTACTCATTTTGTTGATATAGTGCAAATAACAATTCTTGCGGCACCTCAGGTTTTGTGGACACGTACTCTTCCCAAACGTCATAGATTTCAATATCATCTCGTTCGCTGCGAATTTCGGACAGCCAGGCATCGAATGCTTCTTGTTTATCAGCTTCGAACTCGTTTGGAAGAATCTGGCTTTCCCGTTTTCCCAGGACCTGGATAATGTGATAGCCAAAGGAAGTTTCAATTGGATCACTAATTTCGCCGATTTCAAGGTTGAATGCAGCTTCAGAAAATTCCTCTACCATTCTTTCGCGGTCAAACCATCCTAAATCGCCACCAGAATCTTTGTTAGATTCATCAGTTGAATGTTTGGCAGCAAGAAGTGCAAAATCACCGCCTTCTTCGAGTTCAGTGAGGATTTGAAGTGCTTCTTCTTCTGTCTCAACTAAGATGTGTCGTGCCCAAACCTCGTCTTTGACAGGTTGAAGGTCTGCAGTCACTTCCGCAAGCAATTTTTCACGTAATAACTGAACTTCAATTAATTCACGTAAATCCTTTAAACCAAAGTTGAATTCTTTGTAAACATCCTGGAAATCGTTGATGTTTTCTGCAAACACCTGCGTAGTATATGGCGTAGGTGTTGAGGTTATGGTGGGGGTCAGTGTGATCGTTGGTGAAAGCTCAGGTCCAGGGGTCGCGTTTTGATCCTCGGTTTCACTTTCCGATGGTTCTTCGACTTCTGTTTCGTCAGGATTTTGCTGTTCGCTGTCTTCGGTTTGTGTTTCTTCGGATGGTGTCGGTGATATCTCTGGTGTTTCTGTCGGGACGCTGGTTTCTGTTGGGGTGCTTGTTGATGTGACCAGTGAAAGTTGTGTCTCAGAAAGCGTAGGTGTTGATTGAATTGTGGCAGTTACCGTTGGGGTTGGTGTGCCATCCGGGTAAAAGCCAAATGCCATTTGAACGCCTTCATCAATTTCTTGTTCACTAACGGTAATACCGTGAGCACTTGCTTCATCTCGGATTATGATATCATAAATCATCCCATCCAATACATCACTGCCCAGCGTTGTTGGACTCATGAGTTCAGAAACGATCTGTTGGGAAGTTTCTAAAAAGCTTTGTCCCATTTGTCCAAACTGTTGATAGTAGGTGTAATACTGATATGCTTGATTGAGCATTTGAACTCGGCTGTATTCAACTCGTTTTTCAAATTCCCTGACATTAATCTCAGTATCACCAACTTGCGCTATTTTCACGTTAGGTTGAATGATAAATTGAGAAATTGCTCCGTAGACCACAAGCCCTAAAATTGCCACACCAATAGCAATTGTTCCAATGATAATAAGTCTTGTTTGTTTTGCTTCTCTTTGTTCTCTTGCCAGGTGTTTTTTAGTTTTAATTTTTTTATTTGTGTTTGGCATATGTATTCCGGCTTATTTTGATGACAATGAATTTATTAATTGCCGACGAAGGGCAACAAGGCAATATGCCGGGCATTCTTGATTGCTTTTGCCACTGCACGCTGATGCTTTGCACATGTCCCAGTCTGACGTCGCGGTCGGATTTTGCCTGTCTCATCAATATAGCGTTGAAGAAGTTCAGTGTTTTTATAATCAATTTCAATGCTTTTATCCGTACAAAATTGGCAGACTTTTGAACGTGTGTAATAATGATTAGATCTGTAATTTGCCATTTTTTCTCCTATATTTTAGGTATCTTGATCAGTAATGATCATGTCCTTCATTATCAAAATCAAAATCCTCTTCGTTATTTTTATTGTTTTTATCACTGAGCATTAGAATCTCCCTGGCAATAATTTCAATGGATTTTTGCAGTTTACCTTCACTATCTTGCCAGGTTCGTGTCTTTAAGCGACCTTCAACATAAACAAGGTTGCCCTTATGCAATGATTGTTTTGAAAACTCCGCCAGGTTACCCCAAGAAACCACATTAAACCAATCTGTCTCTGAGTGTGCCCGGTTTTCTGAATCACGCCATGTTCGATCGCAACCCACACAGAAACTTGAGACGGATTTGCCGGTCGGCGTGAATCGCATTTCAGGCTCCCTGGGAAGTTTTCCAATTACCATGACTTTATTTAATCCACGAGCCATTGAAATTTTCTCTTTAAGTGATTAAGAAATTTATGCTTCTTTTTTCGTAAGCATGTAGCGAATGATGGGTTCAATGTAGCGCAGGTTTTGTTTTAATTCAGACCCAAACTCAGGCGCGAACTCAACATCCATATAAACATAAAAGCCTTCCCTGAAGTCCTGGATTTCGTAAGCAAGACGCTTAGAACCCCAGACATCTGTCTTTAGAGTTTGGCCGTTGTTTGCAGTGATCATGTCTTTGACGCGATCAATGACTGCATTTGTGGCCTCTTCGTCCAGATCGGGTTGGACAATGAGTATTAATTCATACTGTCGCATTTGGATTCTCCTTTCCTCGGGATAGCTGCTCTTGACCATCTTTGATAGCTGGGCAGCGGAAAGAAACCGGATTATTTGTATTTGGCTTCTTTGCATATGTTGATGTTTCCTCACCAACACAGCGTGAAAGTATACTCGACTTTGAAACAATGTGCAAGATGAAAATAAAAAATCTTGTTTTTGTTGGTGTCTTTGAGATGAGAAGGCTGGCTTCTCACCTCTTGTTGCTTTCAAAATTAAAAATTACTATTTTTCTTCATCAATTAAAATCTTGGATAAAACAACGGAAACAACGCTCACAATGATTGAGCCTAAGAGGGCTGGAACAAAACCGTCGACATAAAAACCAACATTGAACCAGTTTTGGGCAATATTTGATGCAAGCAAGAATGTCCCCGCATTTATAACGAGGGCAAACAGTCCCAGGGTGAGGATGATCAAGCCGCATGATAAGAATTTTAAGATGGGGCGAATGGTGGCATTAACAAGTGCAAGAATGATTGCCATCACTGAAAATACAACCCATGCATCTCCTTCAACCCGAATACCAGGTACGACCATGACGGCGATGTAAAGGGAAATGGCGATAATGAGCCAACGAAGTATGAATTTCATCAGATTGCCTTTCTCTTATATTTTTAACAACTATTAGTATTGTACCAAACGCATGGTCATTAATAAAATTTTTGTGAAATATTTTCGAGGGGTTAAATAGCGCCCCTGACAGGACTCGAACCTGTAACCGTTGGATTAGAAGTCCAGTGCTCTGTCCATTTGAGCTACAGGGGCAAATATAACGCACTAATTTTACCACTTTTATTCTTCTGAAATAGGTCGGATTCCCTTATAAACTCGAATACCCGATAAAGTTCTTAGGATGGTGGTTGCTGGGCGATTTAGGCGTTCCCCCAATTCTTCCGGTGACATAGGGCGATTCCCATTTGCCAGTAAAATTCTAAATACGGAATCGACAAGTGCCATCCGGCTGTTTAGAAAATCTTCTTGTTTTGCGCAGTGGGTCATCAAAATGTGAAACAGTCCATCTACCTGGGTCACTTCGCCGGTTACTGGTTCAACCCAATCAATTATCTCATCATTGTCCATTGTTTCAAACATGGATTGGTGTTCTTCACATAAAAAACTTCTTAAATAAACACGCCAGTCCCGGTCATGTTTCTTCCACCAATCAAAATCAATTTTGAAAGGTGTTGTGATTTTTGGTTTGATCAGACTGCTGCGCTTCAAATTCATTTAAACGATCTCCCTTAAGAATTTTCGCTTAGGCGATAATAAAGGTCTCCAACAGAAGTGAAATCTGGATCTGTCGCAAGGGTGCTGAAGATTGCACCAGGTGCAAAACGCTGAATACAATTCACTGCTGAATATAATTCAACACTGTGAACATGCCCTTGTGGATTTAATTTCGCTAATTCTCTCATGGTTGTAACCATCACTTTTTTGAGTGGATGGGGGTTCTTTGATCTTTTTTCCCACAATTCATCCAGGGCATCTGTTGATGGAACAGCGATCGCCATGCGTTCATTGTAATCGGCTGTTATTGTTTGTTTAAGCATTGCAAAAACAACACCGCCATCAGCACCAATTAATAAAGTGCGAATCCATTCACGATTCGACCGCTTCTTTTTTGGCTGGATGAGGACTTCCCCGGGTTCCTTACCTGGTTTAATGGTGATTATGCTGCCAGGCATCAATTCGAATTCCTCAAAGTAATCTTTAAGCCCGTAAATGTAGTTGAAAGGGCGAACAACCCAGGCGGATATTTCCTGTCCATCAGGGGCAATGACTTTAAATTTCACCCGTGGGGATTCGAGCGCAGTGGGGAAAAATGGACGAGTTAAGGATGTTATTGGAATGCTGCCAACTCGCCAATGAGGATAATTTAAAGCGATTGCAACTTCTTTTGGCTGTGATTTGGTCTTATATTCTTCAAATGGCTCAACCAGTTCGTCATCAAGACGTTGTTCAGTATTTCTCATTTCTTCGGTCATTGAAGATGGATCGTAATCGGAAGAAACGGGCATAAGCTGGATTGGTTTTTCTCTTACATATTCTGGTTCAAGTCTATTCAGGAACCACTGAACATGACCACTTGGTCCCACTTCATCGAAACGTGGATCTTCATCAAGGGCGTAATTCAATGAGAAGCGGACGAGGTCTTGCGGATCATCTGTGTCGACATCAATTTCTTTGAGGAGTGCGTCAACACCCAAGGGACCACCTTGATGCATATCTAAAACAGCTTCAGCAAGGTTCAAATGACCTACATTGAATTCAATCAAAAGGGATTTTGGAAACCAATTTGCCCCAATGCGGACGAGATCTTTGTTTTCATCAAGCTTCTCAAGCAATTTCTCAGTGATTTCAGGACCGAATTCCTTGATAATTGCTTTGGCATCTTGTTCGTCGCTGCTATCTATTGTTGTAGTCACCTGATTTAGCTGATGATCTTCAAGATTAGCTGCAAACTGACGCTGACGTCCGTTTTCTAATTCTACAGTCATGACATTGAACTCAGGGAGCTCGGGATTGTGACCTTCACGAACCTGCTTAACAACCCCGCTGATCCAATTAACAGCAGGAAATTGGACCTTGTCCCCAACCTTAAAATTTGACTTCGGTAAATAAATTTCGCCATTTTGCCGCTGTTTTTCCTGAAGCCTCTTTTTCTCCAACCGAATCCTTTGATTGATAAGCGCTTCAGCTAAACTATCTGATGGAAGTGGTGTTTCTTTTTCCAGTAGATAAGAATAAATATATTCAATATCTTTCTGGGTGATTTCCAGCAAATTCCAATACGATTCACTTAATTCTATTTCAACAAAAACCATTTTCTTGCCTCGACCAGTTTGATTAAATATAATTTATTAGCGAATAAAGATTATACCTTAATTGGCAAAATTTAAAAAAACTCTTGTAATATTCAAATCATAATCATTGGTATAATCAAGGAAGGTTTTTTCAAAACATCAATGAAACATTACTGAAATATGATCAATATCCTGACCGACTCCATTGCTGACATTCCCAAAGACCTCCTTGCGAAATATTTTATCAAGGCCATCCCAATGTATGTGCAATTGAATGGCAGTGTTTATTCAGACGGTGAGACCATAACCCCGGATGAAATTTTTAAAAACGTTGAGAAAACAGGCAAGTATCCCACCACATCTGCGCCGCCGCCATCCGATTTCCTTGAATATTTTGATTGTAATGAGCCATCAATATTCATCGGGGTTTCCGGACAGCTTTCCGCAACCATTAAAAATGCTTTGGCAGGCAAACAGGAATTGGGCAAAAAGGATATCGAAATAATCGATTCACGGAGTATCTCAATTGGATACGGCAATGTTGTTTTGCAAGCAGCAAAATGGCGCGATGAGGACTTTGCTTTTGACGAGCTGGTTCAAAAGATCAGGGACCTTGTCACTGCATCTAGAGGCATTTTTATTTTAAACTCCCTGGAATATCTTTATCATGGCGGTCGATGCTCAGCTATTGACCACTTTGCTTCGAGCTTATTGAAAATTCGCCCCTTTCTGAATATTAAACCTGATGGCACTTTGGGCGTTTTGAAAAAAGTGCGTGGCTCAAGAAATAAAGCTGTAAAAGAATTATTTAATTATTTTACAGACCAATATTTGAATTATGAAATTGACCATATCAGCATCGGTCATCTTGATTGTATTGAGGAAGCAGAACTATTGAAGGATAAGATTAACGCGCTTGGCTATAAAAAGGAAATCCTTATTACGAAAATTGGATGCGTTTTGGCGTCTCACTCAGGTCCGTATCCGCTAGGAATTGCATTTTCAGCCGCCGAAAAATGAAGATTATAATATGTGGGTATGTTGGAATTTTGAATAATTTGCTATTAGGCAGATAATAATCTTCTTAGTTGAAGGGAAGTGAAGAATTCTGAAATTCATAAAGTCAAGATTAAAGAGCTTTAAAAATGCATTTGTTGGATTATGGCATGTCATCCGATCTCAACAAAACGCCTGGATTCATACTGTTGCGACAATCACAGTTATTATTCTTGGCTTATGGTTGGGGTTACCATTGCGTGATTGGGCAGTATTATCAACGACAATTGCCATGGTCTGGACCGCAGAATTCTTGAATACAGCCCTTGAAATCGTGGTTGATTTAGCCAGTCCTGATTTGCACCCCCTTGCACGAGCAGGGAAGGATGTCGGTGCTGCTGCCGTGTTGATCGCTGCAAGTTCTGCTGTGATCATTGGCATTATTATTTTAGGTCCACCTTTGATAAACAGACTGCATGACCTTGGGATCACTTTGGGATTATTTTAGCAGGAATTATATGAAAATTGTTAGATATTTCCGATTATATATGTTAAGTTAATAATATTGGTTAGAATAAGAAAACAAAGATATCAAATATTTATGAGGAGTTAGATATGGTCAATGAACCTTTGAAGGTTACAGATGCAGCATTTGAAAAAACAGTATTGGAATCATCATTACCTGTCATAGTTGATTTTTGGGCACCCTGGTGTGGACCATGCAAAATGGTAGCACCCACTTTGGAGAAACTTGCTAAGGAGTATGCTGGAAAGCTGCTGGTTGCCAAGGTTAATACGGATGAAAATCCTCAATGGGCAATGAAATATGGCGTTCAGGGTATCCCCACGATGTTGTTAATTTATGATGGAAAGATTGTGAATCGTCAGGTTGGTGCATTACCCGAGCCGATGCTTCGAGACATTGTTGACGAATTTATTGAAGCTGTAAACGACCACAATAATTAATTTTCCTGTAGTTTCAAAACCAAAGAGACTGCCTTTTTTAGACAGTCTCTTTTTTGATTCAGACAGTTCTTCGTTCTATTTGTGCCCCCAGGGATTTTAATTTTTTATCCACTTCCTGGTAGCCGCGGTCAATTTGCCCCACATTGCGAATCACACTTTCACCCTTTGCTGATAGTGCAGCAATTAGCAAAGCCATGCCGGCTCGAATATCCGGGCTTTCAAGGTGTTCGCCATTAAGACGGGTAGGTCCCTGAACAATACAGCGATGGGGATCGCAGAGGACAATTTGAGCACCCATGCCAACCAGTTTATCTGTAAAATACATTCGAGATGGGTACATCCAATCGTGGAAGAGGATGCTTCCCTTTGATTGTGTCGCGATAATGATTGCAATGCTCATTAAGTCTGTTGGGAATGCAGGCCATGGCATCACTGAAATTTCTGGAATGGCATTCCCTAAATCCGGCTCAATTTCGAGAACCTGATTTTCTGGAACGATAATGTCATTTCCCTCCACTTCCCAACTTACGCCTAATCTTTTCATCACAAGACGGATCATATCCAAATGTTCAACTCCCGCATTTTTGACCCTGATAGAACCCCTGGTTACCACTGCTGCTCCGATATAACTTACAACCTCAAGATAGTCCGGGCCAATCGTGAATTCACCGCCGGTGAGATAATCAACGCCCTCAATATGCAGTGTGTTGGAACCGATGTTTTCGATTTTTGCTCCCAGGCTGTTTAAAAAGTGGCATAACTGCTGGATATGTGGTTCACTTGCGGCATTTTTTATTACGCTGTGACCTTTAGCTAAAACTGAAGCCATGATTGCATTTTCTGTAGCGGTAACGGAAGCCTCGTCCATCAGAATCTCAGCGCCGGTTAAACCAGTTGTTTGCATATGGAATTGATTGTCGGCATACCTTGTTTCAACACCAAGGTTTGAAAAAGCTAAAATATGGGTGTCCACACGACGCCTGCCGATCACATCGCCGCCAGGTGGAGGTAAATAAATTTCACCAACACGGCTTATCAAGGGGCCAGCTAAAAGAATGGAGGCCCTGATCTTTCTGCAAAGGTCTGGATTAAGATCCGCAGGGCGAATGTCGCTGGCGTCGATGCGGATTGAATTTTCGCCAATTTCTTTAATGTCTACGTTAAGGCTTCTCAGAAGCCTGATCATTGTCTGCACATCCAAAATGTTCGGGACGTTGTGAAAGATGACTGGCTCAGCAGTTAATAATGATGATGCGAGAAGTGGTAGAGCAGAATTTTTATTTCCGGAGGGAATGAGTTCCCCGTGTAAAGGGATTCCGCCTTGAATGATGAATTCTTCCATTTGAACTCCTCAATTTATTTGAATAAAGATTGCTGACATAGAATGTGTTAGCAAGTTAAGTTCTCTGCAAGTTGGATTTTCTATCCAATGTCATTTTTTGGATGATAGTGTTAATGAATCAATCATTTATATAAGTTTATCATAAGCGCCTGCATCCTGAGCACTGAAAGAGCAATTTCCTGCAATGCTCATTTAGTAAAACCAGTTATCAATGCAACGACACTTAGGACAAATATTATTATGCAGGACCGATTGAATTTTTACTAATTCAACCTTCTTTACTCAGATAAGACTCAAATTTCTTTGCATTTTCAACAAAATCAGCTAACAGCTTATTGGCAATTTCATGGAAAGCGTTTTTGTCTTCCCAGGTCCGTTCAGGATACAGGATATCTGCCGGAACCCCTTCAATTTGATCAGGAACTGAAATATTGAAGACCGGATCCATATGGAAGGAAGCATTGATATGTTCGTTGTTCAGGATCCAGTTGATCATCCGCCGTGTATGGGGCAGCGGCATTCTGTAACCACTGCTATAATCTCCGCCGGTCCAACCAGTGTTGATTAGCCAAATATTAGTATTGTGCAACTTGATTTTATTTTTTAGCAGGTCGGCATAAACATCGGGGGTCAGGGGCAGGAAGGGTTCGGCAAACCCTGTAGAGAAGGTGGCGGAAGGCATTTGTCCCAGGCCGCGTTCTGTTCCTGCCACTTTGGAGGTGTATCCAGAGAGGAAGTAATAAACCGCCTGATCTTGAGTCAGCCTTGCAATCGGCGGCATCACGCCAAAGGCATCTGCTGTAAGGAAAAAAACATTTGATGGATGGCCTGCCATGGCGTCCGGTATGATGTTATCAACCTTTTCAATGGAATAGGATGCGCGTGTGTTTTCTGTATACGCGGCATCATCAAAGTCCGGGATTTGATTATCTTCTGATAGCACCACGTTTTCAAGGATGCTTCCATATTGATTGGCAGCCTTCCAAATCACAGGCTCTAATTCAGGTTTGAGACGTATTGTTTTTGCGTAACATCCTCCCTCAAAGTTAAAGACACCATTATTTCCCCATCCATGTTCATCATCACCAACCAGTTTGCGGTCAGGGGTGGATGACAGGGTCGTTTTACCAGTTCCAGAAAGACCAAAGTAAAGCGCAACATCACCTTTTTCACCGACGTTGGCTGAGCAATGCATTGGTAGAACGCCCAAATCTGGCAAAATTGCGTTCATTACTGTGAAGGCGGATTTTTTTACTTCGCCAGCGTATTTTGATCCAGCAATGAGAACAAGCTTCTGACTGAGGTCGATGCAAATTGCTGCTTTGGAGCGAACATGATCAATCTCCGGCTGGGTGTGAAAATCAGGTGCAGCGATTATTGTCATGTCTGGTTTGTTGGTATGACATTGTTCGTCGTAAATAAACATATTTTGCGAAGCAAGGGAAAGCCATGCTAACTCAGAGACAACACGAACTGAAAGGCGATAGTTAGGGTCTGCACCAATAAAACAATCGACGACATATATTGTCCGATTGTTGAGGTAGGCGGTCATGCGGTTTTGGAGTTGATTGAATAGCGTGGGTGTGATCTGCTGATTGACGTCTCCCCACCAAAGATCTGATCTGTTTTGATGGTTAACAATGTACTTGTCGTTAGGTGAGCGACCCGTGTATGCACCGGTGAGAACCCTTAATGCACCATCATTGGAGAGCATACCTTCGTTGTTGAGCAGCGCCTGGGTAACCAACTCTGATCGTGAAGGATTGTGAAAAATCTTCGATTGATGGGTGATGCCAATTTCTGTAAGCCAGTTTTCCAGTGGGTGAGACATGAGCAAATCCTGTTTCCTTCTAATAATATTAGTAGTATTCGCATAGATTAAATTTAATTATTATTGATTGAGGCCTGAAAACCAGTGCTGAATGACATCTTTTGCGGGTTTTCCGGAAATTGATGAAGTCAGGTCATCAGATGTGCCGCCGGGGATGTAACCGCGTATGGAAATACCTGTAATCCATTCCCGGCTTGCGGCTGTGGGGAAAATAGCATTGTAAATTTCTGCTTGCTCAAAAAGATCGAGGGTTTGATCTGAGACTTCTTCTTCAACAAATAAACCATCGTTATTACAATCATTATTGAGGAGCTGACAGCCCTGTACAGCGCCATCAATAGAGGGGTAAGCAAAAGCAAGAGTGACAGGTTTTAATGTGCTTCTGTAAACTTCGTAAAGAAAATTATCCAAAGTTCTTGTAAAACCATACGCAATTTGATCAAATGAAGCACTCGTTCCATCAGAAAGAGGGCTGTCCATGCTGACGTAAATTTCGTCAAAAGAGTCGATAAATTCAGGCAATGGGTCCATTTCGGTCCCTGCATTCGCTGCCCATACAAGCTTGCCATCATATTCACTTCGGATATCGGAAATTAAATTCAGCCATTGATCTTTGACCTGGTCAGCGCTATAAGAATTTTGGTCTGGCAAGCTTTCAAGAAGAATTTTATCGCCAATAAGAAGGTATTCCGCGTTTGTAATTTCTGCTAACTTCGCATAGTTGAGAACGAATTGTCGATATGAATCGAACCATGATTGCCGCCAGGATTTGTTTTGACCTGAGAAAGTTAACCCATCAACGGCAGTCAATATTTCCATTTGGGGATAAATACCTACTGCAAAACCATTTTCTTTGATGGTATTTATATAGTTATACAACTCAAAGTAAAAAGGTGTTTTTCCGATTTCAGGATGTAACAAATCCTCAGCACCATTTTGGAACCACTGCGGCGTCAGGATCACCGTGTTGGCATTCATTTGGCTAATTTCCTCTATAGCTATAGAGATGAGGGCGGATTCGCTTGGTCTTATTCGCGGGCTCAATTCAATAATTGTTTTATAATCCTGTGATTTGTATGGGAAAGGAATGCGGTAAATATCCGGGAAGGTTTCCTGGGTTAATTCGCTCAACCAGGAGTCAACCGTGATCGAACGGGTTAATGGCTGGTCGCTTGGTTCAACCTGTTCTTCCTTGCTGATCAGCGAATTTGTTTTTGGAGAATTGCAGACAGTATTGAGACATACTCGATAGGTGATTGGCGAAGCCATCTCAAATGGTGAGAATAAAATATACAGATAATTCCCATTCCCAATTGGCCACATCCGTAGTGGTTCGGTCCAATCATTGACCTTGAATTGGATATACCTTTCACCTGCGTAACCAAAGCTCGGATGAATAAATGTGCTGAATGAAATTGGTTCAAAAACCGATGAGCGCCATGATTCAATTTGAAGTTCCAACGTAACATTTTGATCAGGCACGATCAACTGCCTGGTAAAATTTCCGCCTTCAGCCTTTTGTTCTGTATTCCAATAACCGTCTCCAAGGGTGAACTTAAACCGAAGATCTGTGCCTGTGTATAAATTCATCGTTTTACTTAATTTTCCATCAGCTTGCGGTTCCAACAATGGCATTCGACTGGTTTCAATACTCATTGAGCCCATCAAATCAGAAAAGGTGTTTCCAAATTGCACCAGGTTTCCCGCTATATAAACTGGTGCACCCAGGGCATCATCAGGAGGAGATACAAGAAATGTGACCTCAACAGCGGTGTTTGGGATCAATTTAATATTTGCAGGTGTTGTTTTGCCTGTGGCGATCACTGCGCCTTGTTGATGGACTCTATATTTTCCATCGATGGCAAAGAAGACGGTATTGTGGGTTCCTGCGGGTAAATTGTTAAAAACAAAAAGACCTTTTGTATCTGTAAATCGCGTTATACCGCCAACGTTGATTAAAATATCCGGGATGGGTAAACCTGTGTTTTGATCGAGAACGACGCCTTCAAAACGTCCCACTTCAAAATCCCTCTTATCGTTTTTCCAGGAAAAGATCTCATCAGAGTGCTCAGCATTACCTTCCACATAATACATACGGTAACGAACATGCCTCCCATTTGGACTGATTTCGAGCATGTTTTCCGTTCCGATTTTCTCATAGCGATACTTGACAACTGATTGCATTGGAATGGATAGTGCGGCTGTGTAGGATAGGGAATCGACTTCCTTCATCTCGTAAGTCTGACGGTTGTAAGGTAATCCGGTGACCTCATCGAGAATAACTATGGTGACGGTTTCTCCCTCCGATAGAGGCGTTGGCAAGCTTACGGTGAATTGAACTTTTACAAATGGGGTTGCATAAGCTTCCAAACTTTGCGAGCGATCCTGAAGGAGTGTATTTTCTGTCGTTGGGAGATTACAACCAAAAAGCACAACAGGCAGAATCAATAAAAGAATTATTCTTTTGAAATTTCTTTTTTTGTGAAATGAGCCCTTATTGCTCTTCGTCATTGTCCTGAACGATCTCCATGTTAAATTTGATTTCTTGAAGGTTATCAATAAATCCCCCCAAAACACCATTTATAAATCTTGGTGATCCCTCAGCACCATATAATTTAGCCAGCTCCACAGCTTCATTAATCACAACTTTAACAGGTGTACTTTTGTAGACCCCCATTTCCCATAACGCAATCCTTAACAGGTTGCGATCAATAAATGCGACCTGGTCCAGCGGCCACTCTGGCGCAAAATCAGCGATAAATTCATCAAGAACTTCTTTATAGGAAGTCACGCCAGAGACAATCTCACTGATAAATTTTTTATAAGCATTGTCCATTTTTAGACGCAGGAAATGTTCTTCAAGGACTTTCCCGGGTTTGTGCCCGCTGATATCCACTTCGTAAAGCACCTGTAAGGCGATACTTCGGGCTTTTGTGCGTGATTTCATATTAGATGTCTTCTTTTTGATTGTTATTTATGAGCTGAAATCGATATCCATAATATGAATGTTGACACCACCAACTTCCATACCTACGATCTCCGATATCGCTCTTGAAACCCGTGATTGTATCTCTCTTGAAATATCACGAACATTCAAACCGCTAATTAGAACAACAAATATCTCTGCAAATACCATATTATCCCTGATTTGTACCTTAACCCCCTCGTATTCTTCTTTACCTAAAATTTTTTCAAAGCTGCCCTTAAAACTTGCCATACGACAAACACCATCAACACTGAGTGTGGTGAGTCTGGCAATTTTGTGCAGTACTTCAGTTGATATTGTTGTCTTTCCGACGTCTTCTTGTGTCGCAGAGGTATCCATAATTACTCCCGTCAAACGGTTGAAAGTGTGTGCAGCTAAAATTATAAACCAGAATCTTCCTGGGGTAATCTTCCTGAAATCCATAAAACCATCAGGATTAAGTCATCCTCGTCCAAGTCGAGCTTGGGATGCGCTTTTTTAAAGCCATCAATAATTTTTTCGAAAGATAATCCCTCCAGCCATTTGTTGAGAAATCCCTCGTTCTCGTTGAAATTCTTCTCTGTGCTTAATTGATCCCAACCTTCAGATTCAAGCCAGGATTTCACTATAGACGCAAAATCCGATTTGATTTTAGACCAGGTGGAAAGTGTAAATGGAATGACCTCGTCTTTTTCTTCAAACGCCTTAATATAAGCGTTTACCTGGAGTGTGAGGGGTGCTCGCATTGGATTGCGAAATCCAAGTATATTGACATATTCTCTGAAAAACTTCACAAACGAAATTTGGTCTTCTTTTGGTAATGTGTTGAAGTTTTTTAATATAAACTCGAGGGTTTTTCGTAAGAAATCGCTTTCGATGTAAACATTTATTGCTTTATATGGGAGATATTCATTTTCAGTCATATTTTTCTGCTTTCTCTATTAATGTTAAGGATAACGCAGTTTTGATTTTACATGTTGAATTATACTCAATATGATGCTGTTGGTGGTTTGCAGGTGATTTAAACAACAAAAGGCTCAATAAAGCCTCCTGTTTTTATTTAATGAATTTCATAATCAACATTAGCACTTTTGATGTTAATTATGAAGTCGTTTTGGCTTGGAGATTTTTGTTAGAAGTCGTCCTCATCATCTAATTCGAGATCAAGCAGATCGTCATCGTCGTCTAACCAGAGATCTTCATCTTCGTCGTCTTCCATTTCATCCCACTCATCGATGTCTTCTGGTTCGTCCCAGTCCTCAATATCAACATCCTCATTGGGCTGGTAGGTTTTACATCCGGTATCCGGATCTAATTCAATTGCAGCTGCACTGCAATACTTTTCATCAAGGAAAACACAATCAAGATAATGGCAATGAATTCGAGGCATAATTCCTCCTGATTAAGATTTCATAGTGGTTGCTCGGTCGAGATTTTACACTATAAATTTTAAATAGTAAAGGGCAAAAAAATCATTGGTCCGAATTTCATATTTCGGTTTAGCCAGGGCGCTGCCGTTTGGCTTCAAATACATTAGGCAAGTTTTCAAGCTTTGTTAAAACCCTGCTGAGTTGAGAAATTCCCTGCACGCCGAGCACTATTTTTATTACAGCCAAATGTTGATTCATTTTCAGGCTCATGTCAATCAGGTTAATGGATTCGTCAGCGATGACATTGGAGATATCTCCCATTAAACCCTGGCGATCGTAAGCTTTGATTTGAATGGGTACTGTGAATGTTTTCCCAGGTTGTCCCCAAGAAACTTCCACAAGGCGTTCTTTTTCAGTTACACGCAAAATATTAGGGCAATCTGCCCGGTGGATGGTCGCTCCTCTTCCACGGGTGATGTAGCCAATAATTTCATCCCCTGGCATCGGGTTGCAGCATTTCGCCATGGTGGTCGCGATGCCCTTAAGTCCCATCACTTTAACTGCATCCGATGGAACAATTGTGGAGGGCGCTTCAACCAGATCAAATTCCAGTTCTGGTTCAAGTTCCTCATCTTCTATCTCAGCAAGCTTGTTTATCACTCGTCCAGAGCCGATATCGCCGCATCCTATCGCAACATAAAGGTCATCAATTGTTTTGACATTTAGCTCCGACAGAATCTCATCAAAATTTACAGATTTGAGACCCAGGCGCTTAAATTCTTTTTCAAGGATGGCTTTCCCCTGGGCTAAATTTGAGTCCCGGTCTTGTTTTTTGAACCACTGTTTAATTTTTGAACGTGCGCGGCTTGTGTGTACCAATCCCAGGGTTGTATTTAACCAATCGCGTGATGGACCGCCGCGTTTAGCCGTCAGAACTTCAACCTGATCTCCCGTTTGTAATAAATAGTCCAATGAGACCAGCTTACCATTGATTTTCGCACCACGGCACCGATGACCAATTTCGGTATGGACATGATAAGCAAAATCGATTGGTGTTGAACCCGCAGGCAAATCGATGATGTCCCCCTGGGGTGTGAGAACGTAGACTCGATCTTTAAAAACGTCAGATTTCCAGCTGTCAACAAGTTCGTCAGCGTTTTCTTCATCTTGCTGCCATGCAAATAGACTTCTCAACCAGCTAATTTTTTGTTGGTAAGATTCTTTAATATTGCTCTGGTCTTCTTTGTAACGCCAGTGAGCAGCAATTCCAAATTCAGCACTTTCATGCATATCCTGGGTTCGAATTTGAACTTCAAGGGGCTTGCCGTCATCAAAAATGACAGCGGTGTGTAAGGACTGATAATTATTGTCTTTTTTCGATGCGATGTAGTCGTCGAATTCGCCGGGAATCGGACGCCATTTCATGTGAACCACACCCAAAGCTTTGTAACAAGCTGCAACATCCTCAACAATTAATCGAACACCCCTTAAGTCCATTAACATCTCAAATGGTTTTTCTTTTTGGACCATTTTCTGATAAATGGAATAGATGTGTTTGGGTCTTCCTGAAATCTTAGCCTTGATGCCTTCTGCTCCGAGTTCTTTGTGCAACCGGTTAATGATTTCCTGGATCTGTTTTTCTCGATCAGCTCGTCGATTAGCTAATTTTTCAGCAATACTTTTGTATTCATTCGGGGAAACATATCTAAAGGCGAGATCCTCTAATTCCCACTTTATTTGCCAAATCCCCAATCGATTTGCTAATGGTGCAAAAATATCGAGGGTTTCCTGGGCGATGCGTTTCTGAATGTCTTCTTCAAGATAAGAGAGCGTCCGCATATTATGGAGGCGATCGGCAAGTTTAACCAATACCACCCGAATATCATCGCTCATTGCGAGAAAAGTTTTTCTTAAGGTTTCTGCAATTTCATCTTCGCGTACTTTTCGATGGGGTGTTTGCGCTTTTTCTTTTCCAGGGATGTCTTTGTGCTGGTCCCCACGTAAAAGATTAGGTAAGTGCGTTAATTTTGTAACCCCGTCAACAAGCGTGGCAACTTCCTGGTTGAATTCTTTTCGAATATCCTCAAGGGTGATGTTTGTGTCTTCGACAGCGTCATGTAATAAGGCTGTAATGATTAACTCAGGGGGCACTGTCATTTCTGCCAGAATTGTCGCAACAGCAACACAATGGGAGATATACGGCAATCCGCTCGGGAGGGTTTGACCTTCGTGCGCTTTATGCGCAATCTGATAGGCTTTTTTTATTTGTTCAATATCTAAAACCGAATAATTTTCTGGTAATTTCTCCAGAAATTGTTCAAGTTGCATCGCGTGTCTTCTTTCATCGCGTAAAAATTTGAGTTATACCAACCTTGATTTTATCTCATTAATCAAGTCTAAACCTGGTCTATAATGAATTGTTTGAATTCCCAATGAATTTGCACCTTCAATATTTTCGATATAATCATCAACAAAGAGAATACCATTAAAATCGCAGTCGATTGTTTCAGCTAAAATTTGATAAATCTTTGGATCCGGTTTCACAACACCAAGTTCTGCGGATACCAGGATATGGTCTACAGTTTCACCTTCTTTTATATTATATGCTTCATCCAGTGTGCTTCTCAGGTTATTCCAGGCGTTGCTCAGAATTGCGGTTTTATAGTTTGGTCTGCATGACTTCATAAATTCAATCAATTCATGGTCAATATAATCGCCAGCCCAAAACTTGCCTTTAAATTGATTTAGCTCATCGTCAGAAAGCGACAGTTCATCGGCAATAAAATTCCATATTTTACTGGCATCAGTCTCACCAACGCTTGCGGACTGTGAAACTACGGATTCGAAAACCAGATTGTGAATGCTGCCTTCTGGTAGTCCGTATTTCTTCTCAAGTTCTCTACGACCTGTATGGTCTTCTGTGCGTATGATTACGCCGCCAAAATCAAGCACAATTGCCTCTACCATTATTTTAGCCTTTCTACAACGTCAAAATTCCGATGGAATGAAAGGTTGTCTAAAATCACCCGATCGGATTCATCGAGATTATCCAATACCATATTTGTCAGA
This sequence comes from Candidatus Brevefilum sp., assembly GCA_029210815.1. Classification (GTDB taxonomy): domain Bacteria; phylum Chloroflexota; class Anaerolineae; order Anaerolineales; family Anaerolineaceae; genus Brevifilum. The sequence continues at coordinate 9,630 of JARGGB010000019.1, read as the reverse complement.
AGCTGCCCTACACCTGGGCCGAACATAAAACCCTGGCCGCACATGCCAGCAGCTAATAGGTAGCCATCCAATCCATCAACATTTCCAATAATGGGCGACCCATCTGGCGTCATAGGATAAGTCCCTCGCCACACTCTACGAACCCTGATGTATTGTAAAACCGGCATCAATTCAATCAGCCGTCGTGCTGCCCTGGGTAAAAACTCACTGGAAGCAATCGTATAGGTTCCCCAAATGGGTGGATCAGGGGTCATACAAAAGATGATTTTACCAGTTGGATGTTGATAGAAATAGAAGTTCGCTGATCCGGGGTAAGCTCGCATATCAACGATCATTGGTTCAAACATTTGCATAACTGGCTCTGTGATCGCCGCTTCATGTGAATCAGGTTCAACGGGAACTTCCAGCCCAATTTTTGCTGATAAAGGCTTTGCCCATCCGCCGGCGGCATTGATAACAACCTTGCTGTGGTACTTTTCTTTGTCAGTGATAATCCCGGACACTCGGCTGCTATCAAAAATAAAATCCAAAACTGACTCATTGAAATGAAAGGCAGCCCCAGCCTCGACAGCCCGTTTATGAAATGCAAAAGCAGAAATCAGGGGTGAAGCACTGCCATCCCCGGGAGAAAAGGTGCCGCCAATCAATTGGTCAGGATTGAGGTTTGGCAATACTTCAAGCAGGTCATGTTTCTTGAGCCAGGAGATATTGAGGTTGTGTTCTTGCTGCCAGGTGATCAGGTTCTTAAGAAGCCTGGCATGCTCCTCTTGATAAGCGACATAAGAGTAACCACCCTGCCGCCATTCAATATCATCACCATGAAGGTTTTGCCAGTTTGAAAAAACATCAATACTGCGTTTGCCAAGGTTAATTTTGGCGGGATCGGAGTGTGTTGCCCGAATACCACCGATGGCATGTTTATTCGATGCTTGCCCAACGCTGGGATACATCTCAATGACGAGAACTTTCAAGCCGGCTTTTGCCGTGAAATATGCAGTTGGTGTGCCAATTGACCCAGCACCAATGATAATGACGTCATAGATTTTCTTGTTTTCAATAGCCATCATCGCTGCCCCTCCTGGTAATTTTTCGCCAGGGTGTCCAAAGAAATCTCTACAAAGACCGGTCGCTGTGTGGGATCTGTAATTTCATCAATGGAAACACCCTCTTCTCTGAATATTTTTTTGATGAGGGATAAACAGGTTTTTCCACCACATGCTCCCATTGTTGCTTTTGTAACAGCTTTGATCTGGTTTATATCTCTGACGCCACTCCTTACTAAATCTCTTATGGTATCGATGGAAACATGCTCACAGCGGCAAACGATATTTTCCTGTTGAGTCAATTGATGATATTTATCAAGGGTGTCTTCTTCCTGGTTCCAACCTGTGGTAATCCTGATACCGGCGACCTTTGTGGCTACTTCAGCTGGTGCCTGGACGCGAACAATTAAGGTGTGCGAGAACTGCCGGAGCGTGCGGATATGTGTCACCGGTACATGGGCCAGGATATTGCCATCTACATCCGTGACTGAAACGGTGTCGGCGACACTTATGTTGTCCTGAGAAAATTCCAGGGGTATCGAAACAATTGGATGCAGAGGATCCTTTCGAAAATCAACCAATGTTATTGCTAAACCGGGGCAAATTGCAACGCAGCGCTCACAAGCGATGCAATTTTTCCCATCCAGAGAACAAAATTCTGGGATTCCCCGAATGTCATTCGGATTGATGTGGATGAGATTGTTTGGACAAACTGAGGCGCAGGGATCACAGGGAATCTCCTGTCGGCAATGCATCACAGGAAAAACATCACCATGATGAATATCTTCATCGATCGAAATGACTTCGCCGGGGTGTGATTTTAAGATGGTTTCAAATTCTCGCCATTGTTCAGGAACTTCAGGAATTTCAAATCCCAGGTGCTGCGCGATTTCTAACCCATTGATTTTCCCGGCATACATCGCTGCGGAAGCTTCTGCGATTTCTTCTGCATCGCCTGCAGCAAAAACTGGCATTTTTACTTCTTTTGCTTTTTGAATAAATTCATCCACTGGATTGAGCCCAACCGCAATTAAGACACAATCACAGGGGATTTCTTTTTCTGTACCCTGGATGGGTAGGAAATTTTCATCAATCTCTGCGATGATAACACTTTTCACATGATCCTTGCCCTTTGCTTCCAATATTGTGTGAGAAGTGAGGATGGGAACACCAAACCGTGCTAATTTATCTTCATGAACTTTGTAACCACCGCATTGCGGCATGGCTTCAACAAGTCCGACGACATTAATGCCAGCCTGGAGGGCATGATAACCGGCAATTAAACCGACATTGCCGCCACCAATAATAAATAAATTATCTGTGGGTTTCACCAAATCACGATTGACCAATGTTTGGAAAGCGCCGGCACCAAATATTCCCGGAAAAGTGTTGCCTTTAAAGGGCAAACTTCGCTCACGAGCACCCGTAGCAACCAGCAGCACATCTGGCTTAACCAGGACATATTCGTTCTGGTCTACCCGCCATAAACCAACTGTTTTTTCCTCAAAGATAGCAACAGCTGTTGTTTCTAACCAAACCTCTACAGAGTCCAGGGCTTCTATCTGTCCGGTTAATATTTTGGCAATGTCCACACCCCTTGTTCCGGCATAGACTGCATTTGTAGAGCCGAAGAAGCGATGTGTTTGGAGGACAAGCTTACCGCCCAACTGCGATTTATCATCCACAAGCAAGACATCAATCCCCAGGTTTCCTAATTCAATGGCCGCGGAAAGTCCGGCAGGACCACCGCCGATAATTAAGACAGGGATTTTGATGATTTCGGTTGATTTATGATCATATGGGGATGTTGTTTTTTCAATTGGTAAGGATGAGATATCTGGCAAACCATCCGCTGGCATAACAGACATCCCTGGCTCTACTTTTGTCATGCAAGATTTGATGGGCTTGCCATCAACCAATACCATACACTGTGAACATTGGCCGTTTGCACAAAATATGCCCAATGGTTCGTCATCCTTTGGATGATGACCAAAAATATTGACCCCATTCGCAATCAGGGCTGAAGCAATTGTCTCTCCTTCTTTGGCTTGAAATGGTTTACTCTGCCAAAAAAACTCAATTGTTTTCGATTCTGGAATATCTAATATCGGATGAGAATTTATTCGATTCTGCGGCATAGGTGAGGATGCTTCCTTTGCTTTTTGGGTGAGTAAGGTCTCCCGAAATTATACCAATAGTATTTATACTGAAGCTTCCTTAGTCTTTCCAATGCCTTTCATCCCTTCCCAATAGTACCATCAATCATCATTCTAAATTTTAGAAAAAATAAAACTGAGGGATCGTTGGGTTGAAAATTTTGACCTTATTGATTCAATTTTTTAAATGTTTTCAGTGCTCCTTGCCAGGGTTTTCCCATGCGGTGCCTGCTGCTAACTTTAATATCCTGAAATTTTCCCATGATTTCCAATAAGCTATTTGCTATCTCACCCCAATTATTCTTCTGAAATGAAATTCTCAATTTCTTAGCTGTGATTCCAGCCCACTGCCACTCCATCCGATATTTATCAGCCTTTACCCAGTAGCCTCGTTTTTCCCAAGCAGCGACAGATTTGTCGATCCCTTCAGCAACTTCATCTAAAGCGAGAACAATGAAGGCGACCATGTCATGAGTGCTTTTATCAGGCTCTTTTTGCTGCATAAATTCGCGAATGGTTATGACAATTGCTTTGCTAAGCTGCGCTCTTTCTTTTCCTGGTGTCGATGTCGCAATAATCCGGGTCACAAATTCTCCTTGTTATCTGAATATTTCACGGTTGATTATTATACTCGGTCATTAATGGGATTCTTACAATTTAATAGGATGATCTTATTGACGATAAAATATCGCTCGCGTATAATTTCAGTGCATTTTATCTCAGGGGAAGTGCTGGAATTGGCAGACAGGCGTGACTTAGGATCACGTGCGGCAACGCGTGAGAGTTCGACCCTCTCCTTCCCCATAACAAAAAATTTTTATTTTAAAGGACTTAACATTGAAAATTGAAAAAACCATCCAAGAGGATCGACAAGCGAAGCTCGAAGTTGAATACACCCAGCAAGAATTTGAAGCTTACAAACGACGGGCAGCTAAGAAAATATCAAAGAATTCCAAAATTCCAGGATTTCGCCCTGGTAAAGCCCCGTATAATGTGATCTTAAATCATTATGGTGAAGGTGCGATCATTCAGGAAGCCCTTGATATTTTGCTTGATGATGATTATGCAAAAATGCTGGATGAAGCAGAGATCCAACCCTCTGGATCTGGCAATCTTGAAACCATCGAGTCTTATGACCCGCCAAAATTGGTTTTTATAATCCCACTTGAACCGGAGGTCGACCTTGGTGAGTATCGAGAAATTCGCAAGGATTTTGAACTTGAGGAATTTGATACAAAACAGGTGGATGCATTCATTGATAAAATGCGGCGCAACGCTGCAACGATCGTCCCTGCAGATCATCCTGCAGGCGAAGGCGACCTGGTTTACTTTAATTTGAGCGGAGAATTCTTAAATCTTGAAGAAGGCGAAGATGCCACAATCACAGACAAGACTCCACAACAGGTTGTTATTGCAGAAGAGGGTGAAGCCTCAGAGAATGAGTGGCCATACCCGGGTTTCTCACGAGAATTGATTGGCGTTGAAGCAGGGGATACTAAAGAACTTCAAAATCAATATCCTGAAGATTACGATGATGAGGATTTCCAGGGTAAAACGGCAGTTTTTACGGTAGAAGTTCAATCCGTGAAGGAATTGGAGCTGCCCGAGTTAGATGAGGAATTTGTTCAAACACTGGGCGATTATGAAACGGCTGAAGATTTTCGTAAGTCTGTGGAAGAGCGTATGCGTGATGACCATGAAGAATCTTACAATCAGGATTACGTCAACGCTATTCTTGAAGAGATTACTGAAAATGCAAGCATCAATTATCCTCCACAAATGCTTGAGCATGAAGAGGAACATGTTCTTGAGGATATCAAGTCCAGGTTGGAAGAGCAGAAAATGGATTATGAAACCTATCTAAAGCTCAGGGGCACTGATGAGGACGCCTTTATTGAGCAAGAAATCCGACCTGCTGCGAAACAGAGATTAGAGCGTTCCTTGATTGTGGATAAGCTGATTGATGCAGAAGGCTTAAAGCTTGATGAGGAAATGTTTAATAACCACATCAAGCAAGTCATGACAGAAATCTACTATTCTGGAAATCTTGAGGATATGCAAAAGCAAATGGGAAAGGAAGAATTTTCCCGGGCGATCAGCATGGAAGGTTTCAATCGTACGATGAACACTCAAATTCAAGAGCGTTTGAAGTTGATTGCCACAGGACAGCCAATCCCTGAGGAAAGCGATGATGATTCTCAGGATTCGGAGGAAGCAGAATCGGTTGAAGAACTAACGGAAATCTCTGAAGATGTTGAAGATGCTCAAGAAGATTCCGTTTCCGAAGCAAGCGATGCAGTTGTTGAAGAAGAATCGGAAGAAACCGAAGAAACTCCTCTTAGTGAAGAGATTAATGAAGTTGAAGAAGAATCGTCAGAAGAAGGCGAGAATACAAATAATTAAAGATCGATAATTAAAAGAAAAAAGAAGGTGAAAATGTTTAATAATGAAATATCCTCAGTTATTCCGATGGTTATTGAAACCTCGGGGCGTGGTGAACGAGCCTACGATATTTACTCACTACTGCTGAAAAACCGCATTATATTTTTAGGTTCAGGCATAAATGACCAGGTTGCTAACCTGATCGTTGCCCAGCTTCTTTACCTGAGCAGGGAAGATCCTGAGAGCGGTATTCAAATGTATATCAACTCTCCCGGGGGGCAGGTATATTCAGGAATGGCAATATATGACACAATGCGTATGATCCCGAATAAGATCAGCACGGTTGCCGTTGGTGTTGCGGCCAGTTTTGGGACAGTCCTGCTTGCTGCCGGTACCAAAGGTCAGCGTTATGCTTTACCGCACGCAACGATCCATATGCACCAACCTTTAGGCGGTGCACAGGGGCAGGCATCAGATATTGAAATCCAGGCAAAAGAAATTTTGCGCTTGAAGGAACGCATCAACCAAATTCTGGCAGATGCAACCGGGCAAACTGTGGATACAATTATCAAAGACACAGAACGAGACTTCTATATGAGTGCTGAAGACGCAGTTAAATACGGCCTAGTTGATAAAGTATTAGCAGTCCCAGAGAAATAGATCCAACCAAAGCAGATATTAATGCCGGATTGCAGCATGCTTTCCGGCATTTTTTAACAGGTAGAAATTATGTTATTTGATCAACTCCCAAATATTCAAGGTTTGATTATCGATATGGATGGTGTTTTGTGGCACGATACAATCCCCATAGGTGATCTAGCCTCAATTTTCGATCGGATTGACGAGTTAGGTTTACAGTATATTCTTGCAACGAATAACGCGACAAAAACCATAAATGAATATATTGAAAAGGTGGCTAAGTTTGGGGTGCGTTTATCATATGATAAGGTGATCAACTCGGCTCAGGCGACAGGTATCTTTTTGCAGAGTAAATACCCTTTAGGAGCAGACTTGTATGTCATAGGTCAGCCAAGTTTGAAAAAAACCCTTGAAAGCTTCGGGATGAAAGTCTGTGATACGGTTAATGATAACATTGAGGCTGTCGTTGTTTCACTGGATTTTCAATTATCTTATGAAAAGTTGAAAATTGCCTCCCTACTGCTCCAATCCGGTTGTGATTTTATTGGTACGAATTCAGATCCTACTCTGCCCACACCTGAAGGCTTTATTCCTGGGTCAGGAACCCTTATCGGGGCTTTGGAGATAGCGAGTGGAAAAAAGGCAACGATGATTGGAAAACCGGAAACTTTGCTTTATGATATGGCTTTAAAAAGATTGGGGACTTCACCTGAAGAAACGCTTGCGATTGGTGATCGATTAGAAACCGACATTGCTGGTGCGCAAGCTGCCGGCATTCACACCGCATTGGTATTATCAGGCGCATCTCGTATTGAAGACGTGAAAAATTACAACCCGCCGCCTGAGATCATTGCTCAGGATTTATCAGAATTGGTTTTTTAGATGGAAACAAATCACACGCTTATTTATGACCTTGATTTTGAAACGCTTGAATCGCAAATAAATGCATTAGGTCAACCAGGGTTTCGAGCGAAACAAATTTGGACAGCGCTTTACCAAACATTTCGTGTTTCGCCGGATGAAATCACAACCTTGCCTAAAGATTTCAGGGAAAAATTGAGTCAATCCTATTCATTCCAGGCGTTAGACCCGGTGAAAGCCATCGAATCAAGGGATGGCCGTACAATAAAAACCTTATTTAAACTCAATGATGGTAATTATATAGAAGCAGTTTTGATGTACTATGATGAAAGACGCACTTTGTGCATCTCTACTCAATCTGGATGTGGGATTGGGTGCTCGTTTTGTGCAACTGGTCAAATGGGCTTCAGACGCAACCTGAGTTCTGGTGAGATCGTAGCGCAAGTTCTTTATTTCGCCCGTATGCTTGATGAGATGGGTGACCATGTCACCAATGTTGTGGTGATGGGGATGGGCGAACCTTTCCAGAATTATGATAATGTGATGGCAGCAATCAACCGCTTGAACGACCCCAGGGCTTTTGGCCTGGGTGCTCGCCGTTTTACAATCAGTACCGTGGGACTGGTTCCAAAGATCATTCAATTCGCAGATGAGGGATACCAATACAACCTGGCAATCAGTTTGCACACAGTTGATGATACTTTAAGATCAAAGTTGATACCGATCAATAAGAAGTATCCTGTCGATGAATTGATTTCAGCTTGTCGGTATTATGTTCATCAAACCAGCAGGCGAATTACTTTTGAATACGCATTGATTCAAGGTGTGAATGATTCTGTAGAAGATGCACTTGCGCTGTCGAAAAAGATCAGCGGTATGATATGCCATGTAAACCTGATCCCATTAAATCCTACCAAGAAGTTTGGTGAACAGGCGACCAGCGCAGATCAGGCAAAGATTTTTTGTGATACATTGGAAGCGCATAATATTTCCTGTACGGTCAGGCTTCGCCGTGGCATTGAAATTCAAGCGGGCTGTGGTCAGTTGGCGACAGAAGGTGAATCGAATTAATAATTGGTATAGAAATGATATAATCGAGCGGTTATGACAGAGAATATTCTTGGAAAATGGCGTAAAGGCTTAGAAAAGACAAGAAAAGTTGCATTTGGGAGGATTGCAAATTTCCTTGGCACCTCAGAATTGGATGAGGAAACCTGGGAGGAACTTGAAACCCTTTTAATCCAGGCGGATATGGGAATGACAACCACCATGGATGTCATCGAATCATTGCGTGAGAAAGTTAACCAGGAAGGGATCACACAATCTGCTGAACTTATTGTTGCTTTAGCGAATGAGCTGGTTGACCGATTAGCTAAACCCATTTATCCAGACTTTTCAACAAAACCAATTGTGATTATGTTGGTCGGCGTAAATGGATCCGGAAAAACAACATCTGCTGCGAAATTGGCATATTCATACGAACAAGATGGCAGGTCCGTCCTTTTAGTAGCAGCTGATACGTACCGAGCAGCGGCAATTGATCAACTTAAGATTTGGGCAGATCGGGTTAATATCCCAATGGTTGCAGGCCAGGAGGGCGGAGATCCAGGCGCGGCTGCTTATGATGGCATTACAGCTGCAGTAACAAGGCATAAGGATATTGCGATAATCGATACAGCTGGACGCTTGCATAACCGTTATAACTTAATGGAAGAAATCAAGAAGGTTCACAGGGTGAGCAGGAAAGCCCTTCAGGGCGCTCCACACGCCACGTGGCTCGTTTTGGATGCAACTACGGGGCAGAATGCCCTTCAACAGGCTAAAGCCTTTCAGGAAGCCATCCACATTGACGGAGTCATATTGGCGAAACTGGATTCGTCTGCCAAAGGTGGGATGGCATTTGCAATCAAAGAACAACTGGACTTACCCATACTTTATGCAGGTTTAGGTGAGGGTGTTGAGGATTTACAGCGATTTGACCGGACTGCTTTTGTACGAGGCATTCTCGAAGGGACAATGGAGGACTAATGGCTATTGATTTAACAGAACGATTAAATGAGACCTATGAAAAGATCCTAAACTTACAGGAGCATCTTTGACCTAGCTAAAAAGAAAGATGAACTGGCAAATTTAGAGAAAGAAGCACAGAACCCGGATTTGTGGGACAACAGGGAGCGTGCCCAGGGAATAATGATCAGACAATCTGCACTTCGGGATGAAATTGAATCCTTTGAGGTATTAAAAAAGCGAACTGAAGATACCCGTGAGTTAACACAAATTGCTGATAACTCCATGGAAGCTGAATTAGTCCATGAGATAGAAATGATTGAAACTGCGGTTGATCGGCTTGAATTGAAGACACTGCTGTCCGGGAAGTATGACCGTGGAAATGCAATTTTAGCCATACATGCTGGGGCAGGTGGTACGGATTCACAGGATTGGGCAGAAATGCTGGAACGAATGTACCTTCGATGGGCTGAATCGCATAATTATAAAACTGATGTTTTAGATCGAACTGCGGGTGAAGAAGCCGGTATTAAAAGCGTGAC
>JARGGB010000018.1 GCA_029210815.1 Candidatus Brevefilum sp. | reverse complement strand
GGCATCATCAGCCAAAAGGTTTTATCTTCAAACAATAGGTCAAACCAGGACAAACGTCATAGCATAGAATAGGTATTTTCTCTTGACAATTTGCTGTTTCTAATCAATAATTTTGCATGACTCGGGTGGTTTCATTTGTACGAATCATCGATTTTAGACTATACTTATAAATGGAATTACCACATTCAACCCTAATATCTTTTAGAAGGAGTAAAAATGAAAAGTAAAGCTTATTTTTTGATAGCCTTATTTGTCATCGCCAGTTTAGCTTTAGCTGGTTGTGGTCAAAAAGAGGCTGAACTCGGTACTGAAGAGAACCCACTGATCTGGGCACTCGTACCGTCAAGTGAGTCTGACACGGTTCTGGCAAGTTTTGATGCTGTCGCTGACATCATCTATGATGAAACCGGCCTTGTCATTGACCCATTTGTTGCAACGGAGTATGCCGGTGTGATTGAAGCCCTCTCAGCAGATCCACCAAAAGCCCACATCTCCTCCCTGGCGACTTTTGCTTACCTGGTTGCTGCGGAACGTGGCGTTGCAGAAGCAGAATTGGTTTCCGTACGATACGGCAGCCCATCCTACAACGGCCAAATTTTTGTCCGTGCTGACAGCGGTATCAATTCATTAGAAGAACTTGCTGGCAAGACCTTCTGCCGCCCTGACCCATTGAGCACATCAGGCTGGATTATCCCCTCCATCGAACTTCAGGCTGCTGGCGTCAATCCTGAGACCGACCTCGCCGAAGTTGTCGATGCAGGTTCACACGATGCTTCTGTTGCTGGTGTTTACAACGGTGATTGTGATGCAGGTTCCTCCTTCGTTGATGCTCGTTCATCACTTGAAGAAGACTATCCTGATATCATGGAAGTCATCAAGGTTATCAACATTTCTGTTGAAATCCCCAATGATGGTGTCCAATATCATCCCAGCGTTCCACGAGAAATTCGCGATCAGATCAATGCAGCCCTGGTTGCAATGCCTGAGACCGAAGAAGGCGCTGAAGCCCTTGATCTCGCTTATGAGTGGAGTGAACTTTCTCCACGAACCGATGATTTCTATGATCCCTTCCGCCAGGTCCTCGATGCGGCAGGTGTTAATATTGAAGACTTCATGGGACAGTAATTCCATTCGTTGATCAATACCCCAAATGGGGGCTGGCATTGCCAGCCCCCATCTATGTAAATTCTGATAGTCAGGGGACGATTAAAAAGAAGCGAGGATACTAAGGAAATGCTTGAAATTCGCAATTTGACAAAAATATATGAAGACGGAACCTTAGCTGTCGATGATGTAAGTTTCACCGTTCCCGATGGTGAATTTTTAGTTGTAATAGGTTTATCTGGTTCTGGAAAATCCACCCTTTTGCGCTGCATCAACCGCTTAATTGATCCGACAGAAGGGGAAATTATCTGGAATGGTATAGACCTGGCTAAACTCGAAGGTGATGAGTTGCGTCATGCAAGGCGAAAGATTGGCATGGTCTTTCAGCATTTTAACCTGGTTGATCGGTCTTCTGTATTGACAAACATTCTTACCGGACGCCTGGGTTACTCAAAAACATGGCCAACCATGCTTCATCGATTCCCCATAGAGGATAGAGAAAAAGCGTGGCAAACCCTTGAAAGATTGGGGATTGAAGACCAGGCTCACAAGTTGGCGAGGGAACTATCTGGCGGCCAACAGCAGCGTGTCGGCATTGCCCGTGCGCTGATGCAGGATCCAGAATTAATGCTGGCAGATGAACCTGTCGCCAGCCTTGACCCGGTTCTGGCGCATTCCATCCTGCAGCACCTTGAAGACCTCAATCAAGAAGATGGATTGACCATTATTTGCAGTTTGCATTATCTTGATCTTGTTCAACGGTATTCAACATCTGTCATTGGCCTAAAGGCAGGCAAATTAGTTTACCAGGGATCTAAGAAGGATATTCGAAATATGACCGATGATGAATTCAAGACGATCTACGGCGAAGAAGCTATTCGAATAAGCGACACATCACTTGAAGGCAGCCTTGGAGAGGTGGTGGAACAATGAAATCAAAGAAAAGTCAAATTTACAAAGAAGCGTCCACCCTTCCAAGCATTGTACCACCCTGGCTAGCGGCTGTCCTTTCTGCAATTGTACCGGGTTTAGGTCAAGCCCTTGCACGAGCTGTTCAACGAGGACTCGTCATTTTTTTTAGCTTTATCTCAATAATTGGATTGTTGGTTTGGCGATTTAAAGACGCTGCTCCCAGAGACGAAGGTGTGGTTGACATCGTTCGAAAAGCATTCAGACTTGAACCGATATTCGTATTAATCAGTATTCTTTTCGTCATTTTTTACATCTGGATCATTATTGACGCCTATCAAATGGCAAAAATTGCTGGTAAGCCTGACAAAAGAAAACCTATCGTTGTGATGGTGTTGTTGATCCTGGTCTTTTTTGTCATCGGATGGCAAATTGGGCAGATTGATCTTTACGCATTCGTTACCAAGTTTGGGGACGCCTTACCAGCGATCTCCAGAGTGCTTTGGCCTTGGGAAAGAGCCATAACCTATCCTGAAGAGACATGGATGGGCACAGCAGGTTTAGAAACACCCTGTGACGACACCCCACCGCCGCCTACGGAACCGTTGGAGGATAAACCCTATCTTATTGTCGATCCAACATGCGGCACGCCGTCGGAGCAAATTGACCAGGAGGACGGTACAATCGAAGTCATGCCAGGTACAAAGTTGCACGTTGAAGGATACAACTTTACACCAGAAAAAGAAGTTGAAATTTGGTGGAAGGACCCTGCAATTTCTCAATTCCGACACCGAGAAGGTGGTGATATTCTCCGCGTGATTCCGGATGAAAATGGATACTTCGAGGAAGAAATCACCTGGCCGTACCGTCTGATTCCAGATTCTTATCTTGAAGGCGGTGCAAACTGGGAACTTCAAGGCAGACAGGTCACGACTATCGGCGATTGGGAATTCAGTGCAGAGTTAAAGATGGCCATTGAAAAGATGATTGAAACCATCTTTATTGGTATGATGGCAACCTTCTTCGGCATCATCCTTGCGCTGCCGTTCAGCTTCCTGGCTGCGCGTAATTTGATGAGGGCAAATGCCTTCACTCTTGGCATCTACTACCTTGTGCGCGGTGTTCTTAACATTATCCGCTCTATTGAGCCCTTGATTTGGGCCATCATCGCCATTATTATCGTTGGTTTAGGCCCATTTGCCGGTATCCTGGCGCTGGTTGTTCACTCAATTGCTGCCCTCGGTAAACTTTATTCTGAGGCAATCGAATCCATCGATTCCGGTCCAATTGAGGCTGTAACAGCAACAGGTGCCAACTGGCTGCAAACCATCATGTACGGCGTTATACCCCAGATTATTCCACCTTTCGTATCATTCACGATTTACCGGTGGGATATCAACATTCGCATGTCTACGGTCATCGGTCTGGTTGGCGGCGGTGGTATTGGCTACCTTCTGACCCAATGGATCCGTATGCTCGATTACAGTGCGGCTGGTATTGCTGTGTGGTTCATTGCAATCACCGTGGCTTTACTGGACTACATCAGTGCTGAGATTCGAGAACGATTTATTTAGAGACTAAATCAGATCTGATATTCAAGAGGTTCCCAATCATCCGGGAACCTCTTTTAGTTACTAATGGCTCTCAAAATACAGCTTTCACAAAATAATATATTCAAGATATTGACGGACAAATCAAACGCGAGTCTTTTCTCCAACTCGATTTGATGTGAGTAATACAGAAATAAGCACAAGCAGCCCTAAGCAAGCAGTCGAGAACAAAGCTACCATGATGTAATAGCCGCCTACAAAGTCAAATATCTGTCCTAATAGCATGGGCATAATTATCCCGCCGAGACTCACGCCAAGAAAAAACATACTGGTGACGGTTCCAGTAACTTTCATCCTTGTCTCAGATAAAGCCATGAGGGTCGGGAAAACAGATGAAAGTGCAAAACCCAGGCTGATAGAAACTAACCAAACAATATTATTACTGGTAGGCCAAATTAGAATTAATCCCAAGGACATAATCGCTAAGCTGAAATTTCCAAGTAATATTTTTGCAGGCTTTAATTTCTTTGCCAGGTAGACCGACAGCAAACGTCCGAGGGTTAATGCCCCCCAAAAAAACGAATTCATATAGGATGCGGATGTCTCACTGGCGACATTAACTTCAGTTGCGTATGTATAAATCCAACCCCCAAAGCCGCCTTCTACTGCAACATACAGGAAAAATAAAGCCAGCATCAAAACAACAAGCAATGTGTTTGATTTTCCAGATTTTTTAGAATCATGGTCTATTTCAGGGTTTTCAGGTGCCCTTAATAACGACAAGCCAATTATTCCTGGGATGAAGGCTAAAGCTAAGACCCTATACGGCCAGGTCAATCCACCGTTGGTGAGCTTCATGACATTATGAATGATCATTGGTGATAAAAACGCTCCAAGTCCAAAGCAGAAATGCAAACCGTTCATAAAAGGTCCAACCCGCGATTCAAACACCCATAAGAGATTGACGTTGCCCCCAATATCCACGGAACCGCTGCCTAGGCCTGCAATAAACATCGCAATAAGAAGCAAATTAAACACCGGCAGCATTGGAATTAATAGATTTATAAAAAACATCAATCCAAGGGCGATGATCATTAACTTATGACCATTCACTTGATCGTATAAACGACCCCCACCCGTTGAACCCACCAGGTACCCAAGGCTGGAAGCAGTGAATAGAAAACTAATCTGTGCCAATGAGGTCTCTGTGGTAACAGCCAACGTCGGTAATAATGGTCCCAGGGATGCACTTCCCAATCCCAACGCGACAAAACAAAGGCCATAGGTAAGAAAGTAATAGATTTCCTTTTTCTTTTGTGTGGATCCTGGCTGCAGCGCTTTTTGCATGATTTCTCCCATGAGTGCTTTGAATATTACTCAATCCTAACACTTAAATCTGGCATGGTAATTAAAATTCATTTTTCTATCCAGCTTTTGTTACAACAACTAAATTAGGAGATGAAAGTCCATTAAATTCTGCTCCTTCAAGATTTCCATAAAACTGAAGGCTTTTGAATCCTGATTTTTTCAATGTCTTTAATATCGTTTCTTTTCTGATAGGCCAGAGTGACGTACTGATAATTTCTTGTGTAAAATCTTCACCTGCCTGGCTGGTCAAGATTTGGATATTGAAAGTTAGCTGTTCATCATCCTCAAAATCATAAAACCGAGAGAAAATCCAGGTATGATCTGCTTCGCGATAGGTTTGAGGTTCCATCCAGCGATTTTTTTCTGCCATCACTTTGTCAAAATTGCGATTTTGAATTATGAGAAGACCGTTTTTTTTCAAAACCGTTCGGAAATCCGCCAAAGCTTTTAGCAAATTCTCTTCTCCTAATACATGCGGCAATGAATTCCCCAGACATAACAAGCCATCGAATTTCGCACTTCCAAATGCCGCATCCAAATCACCAAACCCTACCCTTTTGAAAACAACCTGAACATCCTGGTTTATTGCATTTTCTCTTGCGATGTCAATCATGCCAGCGCTTACATCTGCCCCAATACAGTTAAAACCTTGTTTTGCAAGAGCAATTGCATGGTGACCAGTACCACAGGCAGTATCCAATATCCATGGCTTCTGAGAATTTTCTCGCGCTAATGCAGATAATTTTGTAAGGAGAAAAGGGATTTCAGAAGATAATCGGGCGTCCCAATTTACAAATCGATCGTAATTCTGACTGAATTTATCATACATGTTTTGCTCATTCATTTAATGGTCCCAGATATAGTTTGATTTTTCCTAAGTCCCAGTATTTTACTGCAACTAGAGCTGCTAGCGCTGTTGTGATCGGAACAGCAGCAAAAAGGCCTAAAGAACCCACAATTGTTCGAACAATTTCTTCAGCAATATACTCCTGGTTGATTGCCAGGCTATAATTTACGTTTCTGAAAGAAAATAACAATAACATCGGCAATGATGCGCCTGCATATGCCAGTACCAGTGTGTTTACGGTTGCTGCGATATGATCCTGACCAATGTTCATGGCAGATTTGTACAATCGTTTAAAATTTTGAGTCGGCTGGTTCCGAAATAGTTCGAAAACCGCTGATGCTTGCGAGATCACCAGGTCATCCAGCACACCCAAAGTGCCGATAAGAATGCCTGCCAACAGCAAACTGCGAACATTCATCGTGTTTTGAGTCAGTTGAGAGATGTAAAACATATTCTCATCGCCATAACCCGTCAATCTCGTATTATTGACAAATATCATGGCTAACACACCCGTGATAATGAGCGCTAAAAATGAGCCCAGAACTGCAGTATGTGTTTTAACATTCCAGCCATAAATGATATACAAACTGAAAGCGACAAAAAAGAAAGCCCCAAGAATGCTTATAGAAAGGGGATCTTTGCCGCTTTGAATTCCTGGCAAAATAATTAGAATGATGACAGCTAAACTGAGTAAAATCCCTAACAAAGAACGGATTCCTTTCCAGCCGCTAATGATCACACTGGCAAGAACAAATATAACCAGCAGCCATATTAAACTGCTTCGACGATAAAAATCACTAAAATGCGCTGAAAGAATGCCATCAGGCGTTGATGAAATATTGACTAAAATCTTATCGCCATCTTGCATCATAATCATATTGTTTCGTATCTGTCGTGTACCGTAATCAATCTTAAAGGGTATCCCAGAATATTTTCCTTCTTCTGGAATGATTGGTAAAATTTGATACGGGTGCCTTACATCCCCGAGAGTGATTTGCCCTTCTTCGATGATGCTGTCAACAATCGCAAATACTGCGTCCGATCCGTAACCAACGACCGTTTCTTCTACCACTGGTTGATTGAAATAATCCAGCAGTTTAGGTGTCAAAACGGCGGCAATCACCACCAATCCAACAAGGCTAATGATGATCCGAAAAGTTTTTCGTGACATGAAATACTTATCCCTTACAAATTGGTTTTAAATCGATTTAATCCCCAAGATTATTGTGGCGTTGTTAAGAATATGACTATTGGCAAATGGCTGTTACGATTAAAAATCAATTACTATGCGAAACCCATTATTTATTACGATCACAGAAAATTTACTCTGCCAAAATGATATCAATCGATACAAAAGGCCAATATTTATGAGTGTAATTCTTTGTAATTCGCCCACAGCTCATCCAAAACAGATAATAAGCGCTCTCCTAAAGCGTCTCCCTGGGCGGTTGTCACATCATCTGTATTGTCAAATACAGCATAAGGGACCTCCAAACCCTTAATAACCATAGTGTCTTTTTGGTTTTTTACCAGATCTTGCCAGTCTGTCTCACGATACAGTTTTTCTAGTTTCTCATCCGGCAGGCCATGCTCCAAGATACTATCAGGACGATCCGGATTAAAGCGTCTGCGATTTTTTCTCAGGGATTCTTCCCAGGGAACATCGAGGTAAAGAATGGCTAATTTTTTCAAAATATCCTCAGAGAGGTGCTCAAAAGCGCTGCGGTAACCACCATGCTCAGAACCGCGTGAAAATTCTAAAATAATGGTATCCCCCTCAAAATCACGCATCATTTTTTGATACTCAAGACTGATCCGTTCGATTAACAAATCCCACAAATAGCGGTACCTAAAATAGCCGTCAGGAGTTGTGTGCAGCCTCGGGTGCCCCATCTTCTCAAGCAGTGCATCTTCTTCAAACCAGGTCCACAGCATTGGGAAATCATCAATTTCCGCAAATTCACCAATGTGAAACAGCTCTTTTCTGCTTTTTAATGGTATGTTTTTTAAATAATTGATCACTTCACTTTTGCCTGCTGCTGGTCTTGCAATCAACAAAAGAATTTTGAATGTATCCATTTTTCACCTCATTAATGATTTTTCAGAAGTAACTATACCTTAATTAACTCGATTTATGATTTCATATCGACCTTGCAGATGAGATGCATTTGCAGGATAACCCATAAAATAATAAAATACTGCTTGTGAATTCAAAAGAAGATTATTGAAAGGATTGTCCATGGAATGTAAAAAAGAACAAAACCTGCGCCATTGTAATTGCTCCTACAACCCATGCTCTCGCAAGGGAATTTGCTGTGAATGCATCAGTTATCACCTGAAAATGCGTGAATTACCTGGCTGCGCATTTCCAAAGGATGCAGAAGCGACTTACAACCGTTCTTTTGAAAACTTTGCTCGGTTGGTGAACAGCGGACAAATTTAACGATACTGTTTTGTCTTATTCCCTTTTCTACACCTCTTTATGCTTACCCTTATCTGCCCTCATCCGTAACAAATTTTCGATATGCCTCAGGATGATTAAGTGCAATACGATCACAACCCAATTCTTGAAGTTTTATGTAAGTTTCCTGATTTTTGACTTTTCCCATTGATTTTAATTTAATGCTCTCTCCCAGGGTTTGCTTCAACAGGGAAAAATAAGCCTCATCATCTTCCGCTTTTCCCAAACCGGATGAGGGTGATATCCAATGCGCCTCGGTTTCGGCGATGATTTTTACCCCATTAACAATCAAATCATCTGGAAGATACTGACAATTCAATATGATGTTTACAAGTGCGTAATTCATACGAGCTAAACAACAAATCGCTCGAATATCATCCTCAAATAAATCATATTTTCCATCAAAAAGGTACGCTGAATTTGCAACAAGATTTAGTTCTAGAACACCTTCTGTCAGAGCTCGCTTTGCAGCGGCGACTTTTACTGCTTTTGATTGATAACCAAACGGGAAACCAATGACCGTCGCTGGTTTTGTGTCTGATCCCCTCAAAGCAAAAACGGCTTGGTGCACATAACATGGCTTTACACAAACAGCCGCAAATTCATGGCTTTTTGCCGCTTCACAGGCTTCAATTGTCTCCTTTTCAGCTATTTTTGGGGTAAGAAGATTCGCTTCAATAGAAGCCTTTGACAGATTAGCGACAGCATGTTTTCCTTTTGGCATTTATACTCCTTTGATATAATCAAAAGTTACATCACACTGATTGTATCAAATAATTTGGACGTGAAAGAAGAAACGCACAACTAAAAGGATAGGCTTGCGCATGGAAAAACTGAAAATCGATAGTTACGATGTCGCCAAGGAGCTATTGGATCAAATTAAATACCAAACCGTCCTTCATACAATTTTTTCCGGGCAAACCCCTGGATGGATTTACGTTGATAACATCCGAGAACCGAAAATTGCATTAGCCCAATTTAAACAGCGAGTGTTTTTATCTGGTAACCCTGATGCCAATTTGGAATATTCCTGGCACAAATTTTTTCTCACCGAAGTTAAGAACAATTGCGAAAAATCAAATGTGGATTTCTTCAGATTAACAGTTAATGATTCCCGCTGGCTTGACATCTTAGGCAAGTCTCTTGAAAACAAAGAACCCATTCAAATGGCGTATCATATTTACCAAAAGCAATCAAATATCCCGATAAGAAACGTGCCGACACCTGACGGCTATCAACTTCTGCCTGTAAATCGTTCTCTAATTCAGAAATCCTTTCCAGAGAAAGACGACCTCCTTGAAGAAATGTGCTCCGAACGTGAATCGGTGGATGCATTTCTTCAGAATAGTTTTGGCCTTGCAGCATTCAAGGACAGTTCGTTGGCAGGATGGTGCCTTTCAGAATACAATTTCCAAGATCAGTGCGAGATTGGGATAGCCTCGCTGCCAGCACATAGAAAAATTGGCCTGGCAAAAGCCATGACACAGAAATTCCAAACTCAAGCCCTTGAAATTGGTATTTCGAACCTTCTCTGGCATTGTGCTGAATCAAACCAGCCTTCCTGCCGTACTGCTCTTAGCGCAGGTTTCGAACTCATGGATCATCACGATGTATTGATGCTGTTTTGGGACAGAACCCTGGGTCTTGCTGTCCATGGCAACATATATTTTGAAAACCAGGATTATCAAGAAGCAATAAACTGGTACGAAAGGGCTTTGTCGCAGAAAAACAGACAGGCCTGGATGGCATCGAATGCAGCATGCGCGGCATCGCATTTAAACCGGCTTGACGCAGCTTTTAAGTTCCTGGAACTTACAATCAATCTCGGTTTCGACAATTTTGATTACATCCAAAATAGCGAGCATATGACCCACATGAAAAATGATCCGCGTTGGAAGGTTCTAATTAATCGCGAGAAATAAGACTTAATCCGCTGTCTGGGGTAGATGAATCGCAAATCGGCATACCTCATCCCCATTGAGCACGCTTTGCAGCACTTCTGCTTTTATGCTTTGACCAAAAATCATTTCATAGGGTTTTTTGTGAAATCCTGCAGAACATTGACAGAAAGTTGCACTCACTTTGAAGGCGCTGTTTCTTAAAGATTCTCGCGCCCAGGGGCAGTGGCAATAATAATATGCCCTCTTAGCTGGATCCTTCTCCGCCAGAAATGCTATTGTGTTGTACGGGATTTTCGTTTCATAAACAATAATTCCTTCCCTGACCCCCTGGCTAATTTCCTTATTTGCCTCAACAAAAGCAATCACATCATCATTAATTTCCTGTCCAAAGAATAATTTTTCAGCTTCCTGGTATTGACGTAAAGTTTCTATAAATTTTTGGCCCTTTTTTACCAAATAACAATCAATGTCAAAATTACATTCTTCGTTGAAGATTTTTTGATGCCCCTGGTACATCGGTTCAGGCAAATCACGCAAGCAGTCTTTTAATACATCCCGGCATGTATTTTCCTCAAAAATTTCTTCTAGACGGTTCATGATCCGGTACGCATATAATGATTTCTCTCGTGCAGACATTCCTAAGGGCAGCAGCGGCATTTCGTCAAAGATAATATCCCGCAGGTCTTCACCAACAACCTCTGCTAATTTTGAATGCAGATTGTTAAATGCTTCATACCCATCCAAATGCTGCAGCAGCAGGATATACAAGGCTTTGTTGTCAATTGAAATCGCATAAAGCAGCAAAGTCTGTAGATTTTCAATGGTGTTCTCTCCCCTATCGATCATATCTTCAACAATTGATTGCGAAGATGCACAGTTTACGTCCTCCAGGGTCCAGATTGGAACCTTCGCTTCCTACGCATCCTCAATCTTCTCGATGAAATTATTCCTTGCTTGTATTTCTTTATCATTCACACCCCTCGATGATAAAAAATCACGAAATGACTCTGCTCTCATCAAGACCTCCGCGGAAACAATGGTTGTTACGTAGAGCATACAACATTTTTGTCAATTTTTCACGTGATTTTTAATACTTTATGGAGATTAGTTTTTTATTACAATTCAATATGGATTACGAATTCTCCATTCAGAAAAACCGGCCATGAATGATAAGGATTGGAAAGAATTCAATCTTTTGATCCATAATCATATTTTGGTTTTCCTTTTAGCCCATTGCCTGTCAATGGGACAACGACAATATCCGAAGGCTTGAAATGTTCAGCAAGATTTTTAATCGCAGCAATAACTAATGCACTGGTCGGTTCGATATAATATCCATGGCGAGCAATATCTTGCTGAGCCATTAAGATCGCATCCTCATCGATTGCTAAAACCATACCGTTGGTATCCTTTATTACCTGCAACAACCTTTTCCCCCTTACTGGTTGAGAGATAGCAACTCCCTCAGCAACGGTAGGACCGGATGCATCAATGGGTTTTACTTCTTCCAAACCCTGGTGCCAGGCATTGAACAACGGCGCTATCCGGGCAGGTTGGACGGCAACCATCCTGGGAATTCTATCAACCAAACCCGCGTCTTGTAAGTGCTTGAAACCAAACCAAAGACCAAGAAATTGCCCTCCCTGTGCAACAGGGCTAATCACCCAATCAGGGACGTGTCGATCGAGTTGTTCCCACAATTCCCATGCTGCCGTCATTTGCCCTGCTAGGTAAGCAGGATTATGGGCATGGGAAGCATACACACTATCTTTTCCAACGATAGCTTGCGCAGCCTTTTCTGCTGCACTGCGCGGTCCTTCAATGGGCACAACGTCAACACCATAAATGCTTATTTGTGCAAGTTTACTTGGTGAAGCATAGGCTGGAACAAATATTATTGACTTTATCCCAAATCGAGCAGAATGTGCGGCCAGGGACGCACCGGCATTCCCGGAAGAATCCTCAACCAATAAATTTGCCCTCATATGGACCAGTTGATTGACCATCGCATTGACGCCGCGGTCCTTAAATGACCCGGAAGGAGAAAGATACTCCAATTTTAGATGGATTTTTTGCCCCAAAAATTCAATAGGAACTAGTGGTGTCCAACCCACCCCCATCCTTTTGAGTGGACGATCTATATCCAAACCAAGCATTCTGCCATAACGCCAAATTGAAAAATCCTGTGCAAATATATTTGAAGGATCAAATTCTGGAAGTCCTACCGGTTCCCAGGCGCCACCGCAAGAACATCGCCACACTGCCAGCTGGAATTCACCCTCAGTTCCACATTCGTTACAGCGAACGCGCATTGATCATCCTTTAGATTCTTCCAGGTCGCTTAAGAAACTGGTGCCGATCATTGGCGGTGTCAAACCAAAGTTTTCGGTGATCGTCGCGCCAACATCCGCAAAGGTTTGTCTGATTCCAAGATCAACACCGCCGACACGGGGTCCGAATACAAGCAGTGGGACGTATTCCCTGGAATGGTCTGTACTCTTAGTGGTCGGATCAACGCCATGATCCGCCGAAACAATCAGCAAATCATCATCCGACAGCCGCTTTTGTATTTCAGGGATTGCGTCGTCAAATGTTTTAAGTGCCTCGTAATAACCATGTGGATCATTACGGTGTCCAAAATTCATGTCAAATTCAATTAAGTTCACAAAGAGCAAACCTTTAAAAGGCTCTTCTACAAGATCAATCGTCGCTTTTATGCTCTCCTTATTGTTTAATGTGTGATTCTTTCGTGTAATTCCACGGTGAACAAAAATGTCATCAATTTTCCCGACCGACCAGACATCTAACCCAGCAGCGTAACATTTGTCAAGGACGGTGTCCGATTCCGGTGTTCTGGAAAAATCTCGCCTGCGATCCGTCCTTTTGAAATTCTCAGGGTTTGTGCCAACAAATGGTCTGGCAATTACTCGACCAACTGCATGTTTTCCCTTCAAAATATTCCGTGCAATCAAGCACATTTCATACAATTCATCAACCGGGATGATGTCTTCATGTGCTGCTATTTGAAAAACGCTGTCCGCTGACGTGTATACAATCGGTTTGCCGGTACGAATGTGCTCCTCACCCAATTCCTTGATAATTTCTGTCCCTGAAGCAGGTCGATTAGCTAAAGTTCCTCGACCAATTTCCTCCTCAAAGACCGTCATAACCTCATCTGGAAAACCATTGGGATAAGTCGGAGAAGGCTCAGGGAGGTAAATCCCCATCATCTCCCAATGTCCTTGAATTGTATCTTTACCAGCAGACAAAGGCTGCATTTTTCCATAACCACCTTTTGGGTGTTCTGTTGGTGGAACCCCTTCTATTTTTTCAACATTGCCTAAACCTAGCTTTTCCATGTTTGGTAAATCAATCCCGCCTAAAACTTTGGCAACATTGCCAATGGAGTTTGAACCTTCATCGCCATAATCCGCAGCATCAGGTGCAGCCCCAATGCCGACGCCATCCAATATGATAACTGAAATTCGATTAAACAAAGCACCTCCTTTTTTTGTTTGATGCATGTTTAAAATTTTACCTGTTCTTATACGACCAGAACGCATTCTTCGTCGCAAAATTATTTATTCTACAAGCTTGTTATAATTATAAAAGATGAATACGAATAAGGAGGATTTATGTTGAAAGTTGCAGTGATTGGCGGCGGATCGACTTACACCCCAGAACTTATCAACGGTTTTATCGAAAGGCAAGATGAATTTCCTCTCGATCAATTGTGGTTGATGGATATCAATAATGAAAGATTGGATATCGTCGGCCGTTTTGCAAAAAGAATGGCCAGATCCAAACATGCCAAATTTACAATTGTTTTGAGTAACAATCAAAAAGAAGCGATAGAAAATGCATCCTACGTCATCACACAATTGCGTGTCGGTCAGATGGAAGCGCGCCGCGAAGACGAATATCTTGGAAAACGACATGGCTTAATTGGACAGGAAACAACCGGGGTTGGCGGTATGGCAAAGGCATTACGAACAATTCCGATTATTTTAAAAGTCGCCAATGACATTGAAAAATATGCGCCAGGCGCATTATTGGTAAACTTCGCCAATCCATCAGGCTTGGTGACTGAAGCCTTATTCAGGTATGCATCGGGGGTCACTTCAGTTGGCGTGTGTAATTCTGCACTGACAACAAAAATGGAGATGCTAGAAATTATAAACGAACAATTGGGGACCAATTTTTCACCATCGGAAGCAAAAATTGAGACCCTGGGTTTAAATCACCTCACCTGGTATTCCGGGTTTGAAATTGAAGGTCAGGATTATTGGCTGCAAATCATGTCAGAACTCGTCAAACAAATGCGCTATCAAGAAGACCCTTACTTCGATCCACACACACTGGAAAACCTTCAAATGCTCCCGAATTCATACTTGCGCTATTACTATTACACCTCAAAAATGCTTAAAATACAGGAGAACTGGCCGCCTTCCAGGGCGGAAGAGGTCATGGAAATTGAAAGGGATTTGCTTGAAAGCTACAAGGACGAAACACTGGCCGAACCACCTGAGAATTTAATGAAACGCGGTGGTGCTTATTATTCAACCGTTGCAGCCCAGCTCCTAAACGCTCACTATAATGACCTGGACGAAGTTCACATCGTCAATACTCGAAATAACGGTGCTGTTCCTTCCTGGGACAAAGATTGGGTGTTGGAGATGCCCTGCCGCATCAATGCGAAAGGTGTCTTCCCGATACCAACTTCACCGCTGCCCCTGGAATGTGAAAGCTTGATAAACACTGTCAAAGCTTACGAAATCCTAACCGCACAGGCTGCAGTGGAGGGTGATCGTGACGCAGCCTACAAAGCGCTATTAATCCACCCTCTCGGCCCTTCAGCGGATAAAATCACAACAGTATTGAATGACATGCTCGAAACAAATCGACGATACCTGCCAAATTTTTTTAAGGAGTGATTAAAATTGGGTAGAGATTTCCAGCACAATAATCAGGAAAAACCATACCTTCTGGGTGTGGATACTGGCTCCAGCAAAACCCATGCTCTGATATCTGATAAGTTAGGGAGGATCATTGGGTTTGGCGAATCAGGATCCGGCAATTATGAAGTGGTCGGTGTAGATGGGTTTATTGAGGCTGTAAATGATGCTGTAAATAAAGCTTTTTCGTTCGCAGGTGTTTGTAAATCAGAAATTGCTTCGATGGGTTTTGGCTTCTCTGGATACGATTGGCCTTCTGAAGCACCTATTATGGTCGAGGCTATTCGCTCCATCCAAATCAACAGCCCTTTTAAATTCGTGAACGATGTCATGCTTGGTTTAATCGCCGGGTCCACAGAAGGCTGGGGGGTTGCTGCAGATGCCGGTACAGGTAACAATATTATTGGCCGGGATAAGGCTGGCAAGATCGGCCGCATCACCGGTGATAGTATTCGCTTTGGTGAATTTGGAGGGGCAAGTGAAATGGTTTGGCGAGCAATGCTCGCTGTAACCTATGCCTGGTCAAAACGTGGACCAGAAACATGCCTTACACAGTTATTCATTGATCATGCCCGGGTCGAAAGTGAATTTGAGTTAATTGAAGCACTTGCCATGGAAAAAATCCAACTTGATCCAGCATTGGCAATAAACATTATTCAACTTGCTCACGAAGGAGATGCGCAAGCGCTGGAAACAGTAAGATTTTCTGCCTGTGAGCTAGCTTTGAATGTAAACGCTGTAATCCGGCAGTTAAGATTTGAAACCATCGAATTCGAAGTTGTTATGATGGGAAGTGTCTTCAAAGCCGGGGATATTTATATCAAGCCATTTCAAGAAACCATTCTGAAATTTGCCCCAAAGGCGAAGTTCGTCCAACTGCTTGGCTCGCCAGTTGTCGGAGCAGTGCTCTTGGCTGCTGAGGAATCAGGGCTGCCCTCCAATCCATTACGAGAACAATTATTCCGATCTGTCGGGGATGTTTTATCGTAATGGCAATTAAACCATTCCTAATCAACAGGGAACATGAATTTGCTGTATACTTGCAGTGAAATCTGTCCAATCCAAATTAATCCTCCCTTCCAACGGGTTGGCGAGGTAGCTTTGTAAATTTCTAATGATCAGGAGAGAAATAATGGACAAGTTGGCAGTGCTTGGCGGTGACCCAATCCGAAGAGAAAAATATCCCGCCTGGCCGATTTTCGACGAGCGCGATATTGAGGTTGTCACAAGGACTGTAAAATCAGGACGTTGGGGAGGCTTTCCGTATCCTGGCCCAAATACTGCTGAATTCGCAGTTAAATTTGCAGAAATGCAGGGGGGTGGTTTTGCAGTACCCATGCTGAATGGCACCATCACAATGGAAGTCGCATTGAGGGCAGCAGGCATTGGTTGGGGTGTTGAAGTTATCGTGCCGGCTTACACTTTTCAAGCGACGGCATATGCGCCAATGGTTGCAGGAGCCCTGCCTGTGCTGGTTGATATCGATCCAGATACCTATTGTATCGATCCCCATAAAGTTGAAGAAGCCATAACCGAGAAGACCAAAGCAATTATTGTAGTCCATATTGCCGCCCAAATGGTGGATATGGATGCAATTATGGAGATAGCAAGGAACCACAAATTGCTTGTAATTGAAGATAGTGCCCACGCACACGGGGCAAAATGGCGTGGTATGGGTGCAGGGACCATTGGAGATTTCGGCTCCTTCAGCCTCCAATCAGCGAAGAGCCTTACCACAGGAGAAGGCGGCGTTTTATTGTGTAAAGATCCTGAAATGGCGCAGAGAGCATCAAGCATCATTGATTGCGGTCGCCCCAAAGACCCTGAGGGATTAGAATACACCATGGGCGTTAACTATCGCTGGTCAGAATTGCATGCGGCACTGGGATTGGTCGCCCTCGAACGTTTTCCTGACCAATTTAAGGAACGTGAGTCAATGGCTGATTATCTTGAGGAATCTTTAAGTGAGGTGCCCGGTATCAAAATGTTAAAGCGTGATTTGCGTCTTACAAGGCGAAGTTTATACCGCTATATCATAAAAATTGATCCGGAATTTTTTGGATGTAATAACGACACATTTTGCAAGGCGCTGACAGCGGAAGGTATTCCTGTTGACACGGGTTATCCCCCAATGAACCATTACGAATTATTCCAGCCAGGACTCTCAAAATTACCTGTACCCTCTGCATTCCCAGAATATTTTGATTTTAAATCCATGTCGTTTCCAGTGGCTGAACGCGCAAGTTGGAAAGAATCGGTGTGGATGGGCGAATCCATATTCCGTTCAGGGAAGCGGGGCGTGGATGACTTGATTGCTGGACTGAACAAGTTGGTCAGGCATCGCGATGATCTCAACGCCTTAAACCCAAACGCATAAAACCCAATAAAAAACAACAAAACTGCCGTGAGTGAATGCGGCAGTTTTATCTTTTAATTGAATATGTCCATCAATATCCCATTGCACAGCCATCTTTTCGGGGGTCGGAACCTGCGGTTAGGACGCCGCTTATTGGATCACGTTGAATAACCTGACCGCCGCCAAAAATTATCCGTTCCAGTCCGCTGATGGGCGTCACGTGATGACCCTTGCGGGACAGAGCAGCCATCTCATCAAAACTAAAACCTCTTTCCAACAAAACATTCCCACCAGGATCTTCGGACCCGATGCCTTCTCCCGGATGAACATCAATGTTGAAACGAGGCATATCCAGTGCTTGCTGCGGATTGTGTTTGAAATCAACCAGGTTTGATAATACTTGAAGATGCGCCTGGGGCTGCATAAAACCACCCATGATGCCAAAACTTGCAAATAATTCGTCATCCTTTGTAATCATCCCTGGGATAATTGTGTGATACGGGCGTTTTCCGCCCTCTAAAGCATTAGGATGTTTGTGGTCCAGGCTGAATAAAGCCCCACGATTTTGAAGCAAAACACCTGTGCCTGGGACGACCAGACCTGTTCCCGGGCCTGTGTAAAGGCTGGCAATGAGAGAGCATGCATTACCTTCGCCATCCACAACACTTAAATAGACAGTATCATCCCCTACAGCATGAATACCTGATTGCAAGTGCTTGATGGCGTGCTCTGAATGAATCGTCTGCCTGAGGTTTTGGATATAAGTCTCAGAAAATAGTTCCCCATAAGGAACATCACCAAATTTTGGATCTGAGACCCAGTTGAAAGCCTCCAAAAAACCCAAACGTAAGCATTCAATTAATGTATGTGTCCGTTCCAAGTTGTCCATTTTGGCAATGTCAAATCCACTTGCGATTTTTGCTGCTACAATTGCTGCTAAACCCTGCCCGTTTGGGGGGCACTCGTACAATCGAACACCATGATAATCAGCGAAAATCGGATCCACCCATTCGGCTTTAAAACCCTCCAGATCCGATGGCTCCAGCCATCCATCATATTTCTGCACATGCTCGCATAATTTTTTAGCAAAATCACCGGTGTAGATATAATCTTTTCCAAATTCTGCAACATTTGTCAGAGTTTCACCAAGTGTTGGCAAAGTGATGATTTCACCCACCTCCGGGGCTCTCCCGTTGATAAGGAATTCATTTCCGGAAGGTTGAGCTGGACCAGTGACTTGTAGATGTTTCGGTTTGGACTTGTCCAAATTTTCACGCAGCAATCGAGGGGCGCTTATCTTCCAGGTTGCCCCAATCCACTCTGTAACAGGATAACCTTCAAAAGCATAACGTATCGCTGGGGCGAGCAATTCATCGAAGGACATCGTGCCAAAACGATCTCGCAGTGCTTGCCATCCAGCAACAGCGCCCGGGACGCTTACTGCTTGACCGTTGAAAAGAGGTACTTTCTCATATCCTGCTTGCTTTAATTCATCAATCGATGCCCCCATAGCACTTGGGCCGCTCCCATTTAAGGCAAACACCTTTTTGGCTTTCGCATCCCAATAAAGTGCAAAACAATCGCCACCCACACCGTTAGCAAAGGGTTCAACAACATTAAGAGCGGCAGCAATGGCAATCGCCGCATCAGCAGCATTGCCCCCACTACGAAGGATATCAAGTCCTGCAAGGCTTGCCAAAGGTTGGCTTGAAGCTACCATGCCGTTCGTAGCTAACACATTGCTGCGACGAGAACGAAATTCAAAATCAAATTGCATTATAATCACCCATCTCATCTGTAGGATACGCTGACCATAGATTATACATTAATTGCCTGGTTACAACTGTATTCTGTAGATCATTGATTCGAGTTTTCCCGCTTATCGTGTGAAATCTCTTTGTTGGTTGTTTATGTCAACAAAGGCCTCGCCTAAGAAATCCAATGAAAAGGTTTGAGCTTTTCTCAGCACTTTTTGGTTTTGATCCGATTAGGAAGCTTTACTTTGACTGTCATCCTGGCTGGTATTTCTTAGGCTGGATCCAACATTTAACATATAGTAGAAAATGCGTATTGGATGGATTGAAAACACGAATGAACAAAAAAACTAATTTGTTGTACCCTAAATCAACTGGATAAAATATTAGCTAAACATTCACTTTGATGAATAATTCTTAGATTTAAACCTAAATTATTGACGAAAATAAGTTAATATTTTTGATAAAGGACGCTTCGCCATTAATCTGACAAACAAGGGAAACCGTTTCCTCATACCACACTCGTTCATCGTTTGCTGACAGGGATCGCATTTTCCACATGGAATTTCCCCAAAAATCGGCTGGTGACAGAACCAGGTCTTTTTCATGATGCCAAGCCAACCATTTTGCCTGGCAGCATTTAACATATCTTGCTTGGTCATGTGGAGAATTGGAAATTCAAAGCGCTTGAAAAGAATATATTCAGGCTCATTTGATAAGGACTTTTTAAAGACAAGTTTCCCACTTTTTTCATCCCTTTCAAGAAAAGGAGAAAACCTGAAATGATGGGCGGGACTATCCATTTTTTGAACGCATAATTCCATATTATCAATTTCAAATTGGTTGCAGAACCTTGCCAACCAATCATATTGGCTACCTAAATGTTCCTTCTCATTTGCTTGTTTGAATGCTTTCTCAATAACTGCATCTTTTTTAACATCAGATAATTCAGTTCTAATTGTTTGTAAAAATTGACCCTTTGTAGATGGGTATTTTTTGTAAATCAATTTTCGAATCTTATCCATCCTGTCCATTTCAAGCCCATGAGATGGACGATTTGGATCGATTATGTAATAAGTTTGAACAATTTTCTTTTCTTTTAGCAGGATCTGCAACAATCGAAATGTCGAATCCCAACCCCCCGTCCAAAACATATTAATTGTTGATGCCTTGTGGTTTGTTTCCATTTTATGCTTTCATGCAAGATTCAAGGAAAATTTTTTCTTGCACACTCATAGATTTTCTGATTATCTAACAAAGGTTCGTAAAAGGACTGCGTCATCACGAGCAGCAACAGTGAAAGCTCCCAGAGCAGCAGGCATCAAGACAAAAGTGACCGGATAAAGATCGATTTCATTGACTTTTACGCTTCCGCTTAAGACTCCCCATATCTCAAGCGTCGATCCATCACAAAAACCAGAATAAGCACCGCCGTTTGAAATCCTTATGCGTTCAGTCGTAAAATAACGGTTCTCACATAATCTTTCCGCAGTCCAACCATCACCGGCATTTGAAATTTTCACATCCGGTAAAGAAGCGCCGACCTGTGCAAAATCGATTACATCCAACGCTTTTTCCAGGTGCAATGCACGGGGTTTGCCGTCATCTCCAAGGCGATTCCAATCAAAAACACGATAGGTCGTGTTTGAATTTTGTTGAATTTCTGCAATTAGCGCACCTTCTAAAATGGCATGAATTGTTCTCGACGGTACACAGATGTGATCGCCCTTTTTTATAGGAATATGATGAAGAAATTTCCCCAAGGTGCCTTTTTCAACAGCCTCACGAAATGTTTCTTTATCAATTTGCTCACGAAAGCCGTAAATGATCTCTGCCCCGGGTTCCGCATCAATTATTACCCACATTTCAAATTTCCCAAGTTCATTGCCCTCATGCGCCATCGCATACGTGTCATCAGGATGTACTTGAACAGATAATGACTGATTGGCGTCAATCAACTTAACCATTAGGGGGAATTTGCCACGGTCCAATGCCCATTGATTATTGAACCCTACAAGGCATTCACCAAGCTCTGAGAATAAATCACCCAAGGTCTGTCCTTTATATTTTCCATTCAATACAATCGACATTCCGTCCTTATGAGCAGCAATCTCCCAACTTTCCGCTACCTCAGTGTTTTCGGGAAGTTCACGCCCCAGTTTTTGAAAATTTCTACCGCCCCATAAATAATATTTCAGTACTGGTTCAAATAGCAACGGATAATAATCTGACATGGTTATTTCCCTTTTGTATTTAAGAAAACGCAACTACAAATAATTAATTAGATAATTGACTATACGAAGTTGTGGTTTTTGTTTTACAAATGTAGATTATTTCAGGTTTTAATACTTTATGCAAAATAATTTCCAACTTCATAAACCTCAAAATTAAGCGCCAATTAATTGTCCCTTTTTGTAAGCACTCCAGGCTGCCATACCGACAATGCCTGCCTTTGTGCCGAGTCTGGCACTTAAGATCTCTACTTCTTCAACTGGCATCAGAAATACACGCTCTTTCACCACTCCCTTGATCGGATCTAGCAGTAAATTACCTGCCTTGCCAACACCTCCGCCAATAACAATACGTTTTACGCCCACGGATATCAAAATATTCGCAACACCAATACCCAAATATGTCCCTGCCCTTTCCCAAACCCCCAGGGCAAATTCATCTCCCATATTCGCCGCTTTAGCGACAACTTCCGGTGTAAGCTTGTTTAAATCGCCATCAATTAAATCAACAATTTTTGTAGCCCAGCCTTGCCGAACACCCCTTGCTGCTTCGGCTGCTATTGCTGGTCCTGAAGCATAAACCTCGATACAGCCGTGATTTCCACAGCCACAAATAGGCCCGTTGATATCCACAGTCTGGTGACCAAGTTCGCCAGCAGCCCCGTCAATCCCCAAAACTAATTGATTATTAACAACCAGTCCGCCGCCTACACCCGTGCCAATAGCAAAGCAAGCCATTGAATCGACGCCCCTACCCGCACCGAATGCCCATTCTCCAAAGGTAATTGCCCGAACATCGTTCAGCATTGAGATATCTAAACCTAGATAAGAGAACATCCTTTCCCCTACGGGAATCCCACGCCATTCCCCATAAAGGTTGGGTAAAAACAAAGTCGTGCTGGTATCCAAATCAATCAATCCGGGTGCACTGATACCAACACCACCGATGTCACTTTTTGAAAATCCGCCTTCGATGATCATATCTGAAATCAACTGCGACATACGCTTAAGAACAGATTCCGGCCCTTTCCTTGAAGCAGTTGAGATCGAATTCGATACCAGAACCTCGCCATTATCAATATCAACCAACCCGGCTTTGATATTGGTCCCACCCAAATCGCATCCCACAAACACATTCATGTTTATACATCCTTTGACTTTACATTTGGCTAACGGAAAACAATAATCACCAGTTGATTCTTTGCACTAAGAATTAATAATTTACGTCAACCCATTTGTTTTCTTTTGCGCTTTGCAATATCGCTTCATCAACCAGGATGGTATTATGCCCATCTCTGAAAGTTGGGAAATTCGGTGCTTTTTCGAAATCTCCTTGTGAAATGTAGCTGTAAAAAGCAGTTTGCAGCTGCTTAAAGGTGTCCGGGAAACCCTCTGCATGGCCGCCAGGATATGAAGCCGTCCACTGCGCTGACTTCATCATTAAAGAAGGGTCCTTGATCAGGTACTGGTTCGGTTCAGGGCGATGTCCAATCATCATCTGGTTTGGCATTTCAGAATCCCAGATTAATGAAGAATCTGACCCGTTAACTTCAAAGAACAGGCGATTCTTGCGGCCGCTTGAAACCTGGGAGACACTCATCACACCACGCGTTCCGCCCTCAAATTTGAAGAGAACCGCTGCATAATCTTCGGTTGTGATTTTCTTCTCCTCATATTGCACATCCATTTGCATCTTTCCGCCGTAAGTATCAATCTTTTTTGTTGGCTTCTTGCGTATCGGAAGAAACGTCTCAAAATCTGCAAATACAGAGGTGATTTTTTTGCCGGTAATGAAAGTTACCAAATCCATCCAATGAGACCCAATGTCAGCAATTGCACGCAATTCTCCGCCATATTCTGGCTCTAAGCGCCAATTCCAATCCGTCTCTAATAATAACCAATCCTGCAAATAAGACCCCTGAATGATATAAATTTGCTCCCCCAGTTCTCCAGCATCAATGCGAGCTTTGGCATCCTGAATCAGAGGATAAAACCGCAAATTAAAGTTAACCGCATTGACCAGTTTTTTTTCTTCGGCGATTTTCACAAGCAACGCGGATTCTTTCGCAGTCATCGCTAATGGTTTCTCACAGATGACATGTTTACCGGCTTCAAGAGCACCTTTCGCATGCTCAAAATGCAAGAAATTTGGTGAGGAAACATGAACAACATCAATATCAGGATCAGCAACTAAATCCTTCCAGTCGCCATATGCCCTCGGAATTAATAATCGTTCAGCCGCCTGATCAGCTAATTCCTGGTTGCTTTCCGCAAGCGCCAGCACTTCAAACCCCTGCCGACGAATCGCTTCCATGTGCGCTGGACCAATAAAGCCTACTCCGATAACGCCTACTCTAAATTTTTTAACCATTATTTGCTCCTTGTGATCATTTGTTATTCTCGATGGCACAATTTTTGAATTTATTGTTTCGAAAACAAACACCTTAAAAATTTACCATATTTATTACCAAATTGAGATCTTCATTTGAGTGGTTATAACAACATTATACAACCCACAATACGTCTGTACATAATGCCAACTTGTGTTAAAGATTTGAAATATCTGAAATTGTGTTCGGTAAGTACTTGCTAACCCACAAAAACTAACAAAACTCGTTGATCGCTAACTTGTGACACGAACAAACAACATGGAAGTGATCAAGGACTTTCACGTGTTTGCCAACCACTTTATGAAAATTTACCTTTGGAAATAAAAGCCCATCAAATAAAACGTATACAAGCCCTGAATTTTTTAGGCTTGTTTGATTAAAAATTAAATTTTTAGGTGCTAATACAAAGACTATTACAATTGCCCCCTGACAACTTGAGCGTCTGGCCAGCGCTGAAGTGCTTTTGGGAGCAAAGAGGAACGAACCACGACGCAAGCAACCTCGAACTGCCCCTGATCAAGCCTTTCCAAACCAGCTAACAGACCCTTATTTCGCAAGAATTCCAGAGGTCCCAGCTCATCAATGATCAACAGATCCCTCCCTGTGCTGTTCTGAAGCCTCTGGTTAGCCCAATCTAACACATTTGGATCAAATACCCATCTTGGTGTTGAAATTTCGCCTCGTCCCTCCTCACGCAACCTGGCTAAACGCTTTCGCTCTCCGCTTGTTAAATCAATAACTTCGATTCCCGTTTTCTTATTTCCCTCAAATATTCCTGGCGAAAGAATCCCTTCAACAGAGTGTCCTGATTCTACAGCTTCTTTGATCATTTGTGTACACCAGCTTGTCTTTCCACTGCCGCTCAATCCAGTTACTAAAATTATTTGAGGTTTTTCTATGCGTTTCTTAAAAATCTTGTTTAAGAAGCTGCCCTCTGCTTGCAGTGAATCAGGCTTAACAACCAGGGGTCTGCGAGGTAATACTGCCCTGGCTTTTTTAGCCCCATTTTCATGCTGGTAAATCACTTCCGTCTGGATGTCATATACTGATGACAGTAAAGTCTCTGTTAACACATCTTGAGGTTTGCCTACTTCTGTAACCCAACCACCGCTCAACAAAAGGACATTATCAGCATAAGCAAGGGCATCGTTGGGTTCATGAGAAGAAATGATGAAAGATAAACCTTGCTGCCCTAATTGGTGGACAATCTCCATGACTCTGTGCTGATTGCTGAGATCAAGATGGGCTGTTGGTTCATCCATCAACAAAATGGGACATTTCTGAGCTAAACCCCTGGCAATCAAGACCAATTGCTGTTCCCCACCGCTCACCTCCGTGTATGGGCGATCCTGCAATTCAAGTAAACCGATCTGTTCAAGTGCTTCTTCAACGATTAAGTGATCTTTTTCGGTTGGCGATCCCAACCAGGGTAAATGCGGCGCACGCCCCATCATTACCATTTGTCTGACCGTATATGCAAATGCAGGGGTGTGCATCTGTGGAATCAGACCAATCCTTTTTGCACGTTCTGAAGCTGAAAAATCTGCTATCAATGTACTATCTAAAAACACACGCCCAGCATTTGGCTTGAGCAGTCCCCCAAGGCATGAAAGCAATGTGGTCTTCCCGCAGCCGTTCTTTCCCAAAACATATAAGGTTTCTCCTGCATTTAATTGGAGAGAAACATCATGTAATACTGTTTTCCCGGGCAGATAAGCATAGCTAATATTAGCGGCTTCTAAAAGCATGGTTACCAGCCTGTCCTGCTTCTTCTCATTAGAAGCACCAAAATTGGTACACCAATCAAGCCAGTTAATACGCCCAAGGGGATTTCACCAGGCAGCAGCGTTCGTGCCAGATCGTCAATGATCATCAAAAAAGCCGCACCAAGGCTGATTGACACCGGTAGCAAGCGTTTGTGCTCTGGTCCAACGATCAATCGCCCTGCGTGTGGAATTACCAGACCAACCCATCCAATCACACCGCTCGCTGAAACCGCCACTGCCGTCATCAAAGTCGAAAAAAGGATAATACCGAGCTTCATCCTTGTTGGATCAACCCCCAAAGCGGAAGCTTCAGCATCACCTAACGACAGGATATTCAGACGCCAACGTAAAACCCATAAGTAAATTAGACCAAGGATTGTCAGGATGATTAATGGCAGTAAGTTTTGCCAGGTGATGCCGTTCAAACTGCCTAATAGCCAAAAAGTTATTGCCGGCAAGCTGTCCAATGGATCAGCCGCGTACTTCAACAAAGAAGTCAATGAACCGAAAAAAGAACCTACAAGGATTCCCATCAAAGTTAAAATGAGTAAAGGGCTCGACCGGTACAATCGACTGCCGAAGAAAGATAAAAATACAGCCAGCAATCCAAAAACAAAAGCAGATACCTGCACCAGCCATTGATCGCCAAAAAACAGCAGTGCTAAAGCAGCGCCAAAACCCGCCCCAGATGTAACTCCAAGAATATTTGAATCGACAAGGGGATTCTTAAAAATCGCTTGAAAAGCCGTCCCTGTTGCACCATAACTGGCACCTATCAATAAAGCCGCCAGAATGCGGGGTAAGCGAACACGCAAAATTAGCTGTATTGCAATATCTGGAATACCCTCCGCAATGGATGGGAATATCGGGGAAAGCATCACTTTTAACACATCTATTGGACCGATCTGATAACGTCCTAATGTTAGCGACAGGACAAATAAACCCAGAGGCAATCCGATAAGAATTAGATATAAGGGTACTTTTCGAATTGAGTATTCCTCTTTAATTGATGCTGCAGATTTTTGCAATCTCTTCATCCGTTATCTCATAATCAAAGAATGTATTATAGAAAAATTCTGCTTCAGTTGAGCAATCCAGATCTATTTGCTCCGGATAAAGCTGCTGCGCCATCCATATTATTCCCAAAACTGCATCGGGAGCAGGGGTATCCCATGGTGCAACTAATTTTGGCATTCTGTAAACTTTGCCATCCTTAACAGCATCCAAAATTTGCCACTCGTCGCTTTCAGTGATTGCCTCCACACTTGCTCCGCCATAAGGTGGGACAATAATTACATCGGGGTCCCAGATCACGACCTGTTCGAGGTTTATATTATTCCAGTAACCTTCCAGTTCTGAACTTGCAGAAATCCCACCAGCAGTCTCGATGATATACGATTGGAACATATCCCCACTTGCGACACGCAAAGGTTCTGTGCCTGTAAAAAGCACCTCTACCCGATCTTCAACCGGGATTTCTGCCATTTTTTCTTCAATGCTTCCAACAATACTTTCATAATAGCGAACCCACGCGTCTGCCTGGTATGTCGAATGGGGACCAAATATTTGTCCTGTTAATAAAACAGCTTCTTTCAAAGCTTCAGATGTTTCTGCATCATACAAAAATACTGGAACATCTAACGCAGCAACTGTCTCAAGCCACCCAGAGCGAGCATTACCAATAATCAAGTCCGGCTCAAGCATTGCGGCTTCTTCAATATTGAACTCACTTTGTGAAAACGACTCATTACCTTGAATGTCAGGAAAACGAGAGTCCACCTTTTCCATAACGGATGAACCCAGTGGGTCTCTTGCCCCAAGATAACTCGCCGAAACAAAACGATTCTCAGCATCCACACTGTAGATCATTGCTGTTACCGGTCCATATGCTGAGAGCACACGGCGTACCGGCAAATTTATACTCACAATATTTCCAGCCTGGT
Organism: Candidatus Brevefilum sp.; assembly: GCA_029210815.1. Taxonomy (GTDB): domain Bacteria; phylum Chloroflexota; class Anaerolineae; order Anaerolineales; family Anaerolineaceae; genus Brevifilum. Next base: position 19,166 of record JARGGB010000018.1, on the reverse strand, counting down.
CTGTTAGGTCGATACTTTCAGGTAGTAAACCAGCGTTTATTAAGGCTTGCTGTCCATCAACTGACACAGCGAATTGAATAAAAGCTTCGATTTCTTCATTATCATTTTGCGGATACATAGCGCCGTCATTCAAAAAGACCGCTGGTAACTCATGATGAAGGTCCACAATTTCTCCTGGCGGCGCAACCAGTAAATCTGGGTCATTCTGAACAAAAGATGGCGATTCGCCATTGAAAAATGCCTTGTAAAGCACTGTCACAGGTTCAATCAAATCAGGCTCAGCCTTGATCAATAAGCGGGCTTGTTCCTCAATCGGCTCTGTACTTTCAAAATCAGGGTCAACTTCAGCATCGGTTATAGTGCTTTCCGGGTTTGGTGTTTCTAAATCGCCATTTGTACATGCCGTAATAACAAGGCTTGAAATGATCACCAACAAAATGATTGAATACTTAATTTTTTTCATGATGCCTCTTTCTTTTTGAATAATATATTTACGACCATAATGTGATTACTCGCTCTCTTTGACGGTAGAAGGTTGGATACGTATTTGATCTAACCAGGTAATGGCTGCTTCCAGCTGACCAACAATAAAATCAATGGCTAAATTTTCAAAAGTGTTGCTTGTTTTTTCACGCTCATCCAAAAGTACCTTTAGCTGACTTACACATGCTTTTTTTTGATTATTAATTATTTTTTCTGTTTCTACCTTCAGTAATTCAGCGATATAAAGACGGCTTAAGAATAAAACTCGGATACGGTGTATACTCGCTGAAGGTTCAGGATCGTACAACCAATTGTTTAACTTAGACAATCCTTTACAGGTAACTGTATAAACGACCTTAGCTGGTGCATCCTCAGAATTAACTTGCTCGCCAGTTATCTCGCCTGCTTCTTCCAATCGTTTTAACACAGCATAAAGCTGACTTGTGCTTAACGACCACATTCGCCCAAGCTGATTTGGTGATCTAAAACTTTCCAGTAAATCATAGCCATGGGCAGGCTTATATCGCAGCAATCCAAGGATAACTTCGTCAGGTACAGGTCTTCTCATATTGCTATTCTATCATGGAATAGCTTCTTATGACAACTTTTCTTACACTCACCAAAGTAAATAGCCAACCAATAATTCAAAATCAAAATATTACCATTTTATGATGTCTGGAAAAATCTTTAATAAATCACATTCCGAAAGTAATATATTCACGCAATTGACCGCTGAACTTTTTGTCTTAAATTTTATTGATATGCGAAAATTCTGAAAAATACTTGAGCCTTCAAACATTCAAGAAACATTAGCAACTAATTTCCTCTACCTTGACTCACACATAGATATCATGTAAAATTTCCTTAGTGAAATAATTTTCACGAAACCACCTACAACCACTAGTAAATTGTAGGGAAATCCAGGGAAAGCCCGTTGCAGCGGGCTTTTCGCTTTGAATAGCCTAACGCTATACGAACCTAACCATAATAATTTACAAGCTTTGCAATTTCAGGTCCTTTCATTTTCTCATTAATATCAAAGATACAAATATTCAAAATCAATAATCAGAACCCTGCATGATCCTCTGATTAGATTATAATTTTCAGTATATTCTGTCATGACGCATAAGCTGAAAGGAATCCACATGGAAAAGATTGCATATGGCAGCTGGGAAAATTGCTATCGATTAGCCAACAATCAAATAGATTTGATTGTTACAGCTGATGTTGGTCCCCGCATCATTCGTTTTGGTTTTGTTGGTGGTAAAAACGTCTTCCATGAATATCCACATCAAATTGGGATTACTGCATCTGACGAGTGGCTCAACTTTGGCGGACACAGACTCTGGCATGCACCCGAATCTGTAGAGAGAACTTATTATCCTGATCTTGAGCCTGTTCTTGTCCAGGAAATTGAAAATGGTCTCATTCTTACACAAAAGCCTGAACCCACCACAGGAATCCAAAAACAAATCCGGATAGTTCTTTCTCCGACCAAACCTGAAGTCCAGCTGACACATCACCTGATAAATCATAATCTATGGGCTATAGAAACAGCGCCCTGGTCAATTTCTGTGATGGCGCCAGGTGGTACCGCCATCCTTCCCTTACCGCCGCGCGGACCCCACCCCGATTTTCTATTGCCGACAAGCACCATATCCATTTGGCCTTATACCAACCTGAAGGACTCACGCCTCCAATTGGGCGAGCATTTTATCATGGTCAAGCAAGATTCAAATTGCAAATTACCTCAGAAAATTGGTATCTTTACCTCAGATGGATGGGCTGCCTACGCAAATTATGACATATATTTTGTCAAGCAGGTACCCATACAATTTGATGGTATTTATCCTGACTTGGGTACTAATTTTGAGGTTTTTACAGATAATGAAATGCTGGAATTGGAAGCTTTAGGTCCTCTCGAATCCATCCCGCCAAAAGGGAAAATCGACCACATGGAACACTGGACCCTGGTCCCCAAAGTATCTGAACCAAAATCTGAAGCGGACATTATTGAAGCCACCTCACAATTTCTATAAAAATTACAGAATATTAAAACAATCATCGTGCTGGTTTTTTCCCAACACGATGATTGTTGAATTAATTAACAGCCGTTTAATTTTAAAAATATTGGAAAAGCGCCATCAATCTTCCAAATATCATTCCAACGGTAAAACCGACAGCTGCCCAAATCAGTATCAATAGAAGAAAAGTTCCAAGTCGAGAGCCGTTGCTTTCCCTGGATTTTTTAATGAGTTTCATAACCGGTCCTTCCTCTTGTGCAATCATTATTACGATATCCCAAAACCGAATTTCACACTGCTGGGTAAATTTATCAAAAATCATTAATGTCTCCCTACCGACTCATCGATGTTTTTACAATCTTGCCATCTTCCGTTGCAACAACCCGTATTGTTTGCTGAATGGTCTTTCCATCAGGACTTTCTCCAGAACCAGAGAAAATCAATAAGTAATGGTTCTCACCTTGCTTGCTTACTCGGGGTCGTTTATCCTTTAGCGGTGGAAAACGCCGATATATATTATTGCAAACTTTATCTAAAGCTTTCTTTTCCATATTAACCCCTGATCCGTTTTCTCAAGAAGGCAGGAACATCCAGATCTGCAGATGTCAATGTGTGTCGCTCCGTTGAAAAAGAATAAGACTTCGTTGGGTACTGGTCTTTTTCAAAACGATTATTCGGATTTGGCCTTTGAGGTTTATTCCTTTCTTTGTCTTTCTCATTCTCCGGGTTTAATTCCGCAAGGAATTTCTCTGCTCCTGGAATGGCCTGTTCAATCGGAACCGCACCCAGGCCGGTCACGATCAATATTACCTGTGTACGATCGGATAAATTTGGGTCATTAATCACACCAGGAATAATCTCTGTGTTTTCACCGGATTGATCGTGCAAATAGGTTAATGTGTCTGCAACCTCTGAGAAAGTCAGATCATCCCCACCGCTGAAATTCGCAATGATTCCAGCTGCTGAATCAATATTTACATCGTCCAGTAATGGATGATGCAGTGCTTGATCAAGGGCTTTCCTGGCTTTGTTTTCACCTTCTCCTGTACCGATGGACATTAACGCACCCCCTCCCAGTGCCATCACATGACGTATATGCGCAAAATCAACATTGATCAAACCGGTTTCTGTTAACAATTCAGAAATTCCGCTGACGCCCTGTCTGAGCACATCATCCGCCAATTTGAAGGCCATCTCGAGGGGAAGGTCATGAGGAGCAACTTCCAGTAATTTATCATTCGGAACTGTGATCATCGTATCGGTGTATTGACGTAATTTTTGCAGCCCAATTGCCGCATTTTTTTGCCGCCTTCCCATCTCAAAAGAGAAAGGGGTTGTGACAACAGCTATTGTAACCGCACCAATTGTTTTAGACACTCTTGCAGCAACTGGAATAGCGCCTGTGCCAGTGCCCCCGCCCATACCCGCTGTCAAAAAGACCATATCCGCCCCTTCAAGAGCTTCGGCCAAAGATTGAAAACTTTCTTCAGCAGCTTTTTCACCAACGGTGGGTATCCCTCCTGCGCCAAGTCCACGCGTACTTCTGGGTCCCAGCTGGATTTTGACATCGGCAAGAGAATTCTGAAGCGCTTGTTGATCTGTATTGCAAGCGATGAATTCCACGCCCTTCATGCCAAAATCAATCATCCGATTAACCGCATTACAGCCGCCACCGCCCAAACCTACGACTTTAATAACGGGCATATTGGCGTTGATTGGTGTACGTTTGATGGGTTCAGAATTTGGTAAGTAATCCATAATAACCTCTATCCTCTAACTCATGATCCTTGTAACATAGTTGCAATTTCTATTCCGGAATCAGGTAATATCTCAACTTTGCACCCTGCTCTTCTCAATTGGTTAATGACTTCCTCGGGAAACAAAATCGGATCCGGGTAAATGCTTACTTTTTCAGCAAATGAAGCTTCAACCAGGGAAAAACCAACGGTTGGTCTATACTTCTTAATTACCGGCCTGACTTTATTGAGAATTGCGTCTGAAATGCTGTTTGCATGGGTTGGCAGCAGCAGATAATGTGAAATAATTTTTTGTTTATCAAGATCAAAAATTTGAGCACTTTTTTCAGTTTCAGGTGCGCCAAAAAGTTTATAAAAACCTTGGACAGACAATTCACCTTGCATAGATGTTTTTAATTTATCCAGAGAAAAAAAGCAACCTTGTAACAATCTGTTAAATTTGATTTCATCAATAGAATTTCTCTTGTGCTGGTCCTTGGACAAAGCCTGCAAAATAATTCTTATCGTTTCGATTGTTCTTTCAGGTGATTCCTGTTTTGTAGTAGAACCAGTGAAACCTGCTTCTAATATGATCGCAGGAACAGGGCGCATTAACGCACGCTCAGCAATCGATTGATACCACTCAAAATTATTAAATCCCTTTTGATCTTCCTGGCCTTCGGGTGTGTTATAGGGTTTCGATCCTGACCAGCGTTCGGGCCCACCTTTTCCCCATGATAAGGGTTTACCAAAAGTATGACCAAAACTGGAAATGATTAACTGGTTAAGAACATTGTCAACCTGTCGGCTTTTCAATCCAGAAAAAACCCGGGCTATGAATGAAGTGTCCCAGTAATCACCACCTGGTTGCAATGGGGGCAGAATAGGTTTCATACCGATTTGGACAGCATAATGAGCTAAAGGGATAAAGCGGTCAAGAAATTGATCAACCAAATTCTCGAATTGCCAGCCGCTGGACGGCCATGCGCTTCTAACATTCGGTTTGCTCCCCAATATTACCTTATTGGCACCCCTTTTTGCGTAAACATCAAGCAAAATGGATGCATTGTTGAAATCTTTTGCCTTTGGAAGTTCTGAAACAAAATGCACGATTGGACTCAAACCATATTCATTAGCAATCAGGAAGGGGTCTTCTGGAATGGCTCGCGTAAAATCACTTTGGAAAATGATTGAAGAAGCGCCTAAATTTCTGATGGCATGGAGCCATTCGGTTAATTGCGTGTTTAAATAGGACTTTGGTGTTGAAAAATATGTAAATCCTAAATTTTGCAACTTTTCTCTCATGTGAAACCTTTTATTAGCGACAATAATCGTGCACTTATCTGTGCAAGGGTCATGCCAACTTTTATTTCTCATTTCTGCTATAATTCCTCTGCTATGATTTTAATTACCGGTGGCACTGGCTTTATTGGGAACGTATTAATCAGGCACCTTGTTGATCTTGGACACCCTGTAAAATTACTCATCCGGCCATCAAAAATAACGCCAAATCTTCCTAAGGGATTAGCCTTAGAGGCCGCTGTTACAAGTTTAAACGATGTAAGAGGTCTGCAAGCAGCCCTGAAAGATGTTGATATTATCTATCACCTGGCAACCGCTGAATCCCTTAGTCGAAAAGCCGACCTTGCAGAGGTGGACATAAAAGGTACGCAATCCCTGGTTGAAGCTGCATCTAAAGCAAATATTAAGCAAATATTCTATTTGAGTCATCTTGGTGCAGATCGAGCATCAGCCTATCCACTGCTAAAAGCTAAGGGCATTGCCGAGCAAGCTATCAAAGCATCAAAGGTTCCGTATACGATTTTCCAGTCTTCTCTTGCATACGGTGAGAACGATCATTTCAGCAACAACCTTGCCATTCTCTTAAGATTGTCACCATACTTTGTTATGCTATCAAACGAAGGGAAAACACTCTTTCAACCAATTTGGGTTGAAGATCTTGCAAGGGTGTTGACATGGTCCCTGGAGATGCCAGGAACCATCAATAAAACAATTAAATTGGGTGGTCCTGAATACTTGAGCTTTAAGGAAATTTGTGAAATAATTATTCGGGTTTTAGAAATTCGACGGCAATTCGTCAATGTCTCACCCGTTTTTTTAAATGTTTTAACGGAATTATTAGAAATTTTTATGCCAAATTTTCCAACATCGGTATTTTGGCTGGATCAACTCGCTGTTGATCATACTGCGGATCTAGATGTGCTTCCAAGGCAGTTCAACCTCTTGCCAGCTCGAATGAGCCAGCAAGTGAATCACTTAAAAAACGCCAACTTCCGCAAAAATTTATCGCGGATAATCCTGAAAAGAAAGCGAATAACCACACAATGGAATTAAATGCCGTTTGCGTCCATGCTCACTTCTACCAACCACCTCGCGAAGACCCGCTTTCCGGGCTTATCCCAGATGAAATTGGCGCAGAACCCTATCGAAATTGGAACGAACGCATCCACGCAGAGTGTTACCGACCCAATGCGCTTTTGGGAAACTTTGAAAAGATAAGCTTCAATATTGGACCCACCCTGTTTGGCTGGATGGAATACCATGATAAAGAAACCTATGATTTAATCATTGCGCAGGAACGAAAAAACTACCAGACCCATGGTGTAGGAAATGGCATGGCTCAAGCCTACAACCATATCATTTTGCCGCTTGCAAAAAAACAGGACAAGATCACGCAGATAAAGTGGGGAATTGCAGATTTCAAACATCGTTTTGGACATGAGCCAAGGGGGATATGGCTGCCTGAGACAGCCGTTGACCTGGAAACCCTGTCAATACTCGCTGACAACCAGATCAAGTTCACCTTATTAGCACCCTGGCAAATTCAATCCGCCGAAAAACTGGAAAATGATCAGGCTTACTTAATTGCCCTTCCTGGCAACAGGGACCCAATGATTGTTTTTCTTTATGAACGAAATCTGAGCACTGCAGTAAGCTTCCGACCTGAAACGACCCGCAATGCCGAATTCTTCATTGATCAATACCTCATACCATCTTTTATTTCATCAAAAACCACAAGCGATCGAATAACCCTCATAGCTTCAGATGGCGAACTCTATGGTCACCATCGGTCTTTCAGGGATAAATTTCTTGCACATATCCTTAATGGTGCACTTAAACAACGAAACTTGCAAATCACTTATCCCGGGCTTTGGCTTCAAACCCATCAACCCCAGAAATTTATCAAACTCAACGAAAACACATCCTGGAGCTGTCACCACGGCATCGTGCGATGGATGGGCGAATGCGGTTGTACACCTGGCGCCAGTTGGAAAGCACCCCTGAGATATAGCCTTGAAAAATTAGCGGAAGAAATTGATCAAGAATATATCAGCTATATGAAACAATTTACTGAAGAAGTATGGGAAGTTCGAAATGACTACATCGATGTATTCTTAGGAAAGAGAAGTTTAGAGAACCTCCTTGAAGATCACATTGCTCAACCTCTATCTCCTGATCAAATTAGCGGTATCGGCATGATTTTGGCAGCCCAATATGAACGGCAACGCGTCTTCACTTCATGTGGATGGTTCTTTGATAATTTCCACCGCATTGAACCGCAGAACAACATTGCCTACGCTGCCCAGGCTGTGTGGTTAACAAAACAAGTGACTGGCGCAGATCTTAAGACCAAAGCCATTGCCTTGCTAAAAAACGTCAGAGATCCAAAAACTGGATTACGCGGTGATACTGTATTTATGGAAAAATATCTGCGATCAGAAAATTTTTCTGAGGATAAAGTATCTTACTTCAATCCCTCCAGTAATTTTTCAAGTTGATATTCTGAGTTGGTCTCAGCCTTGAGAATGGTTTTGACCAGAACCCAGGCGCCAAACAAATTTTCAAGAGTACTTGTCAAACTCTTTTCCGGGTCAGCGGTTAATTGCAGCAATCCAGCTGTCATCATCCACCACATTAACGACTCAAAAGCCTCTTTATTGAACCATAATTTATCGCGATAGCGGTTAATTTTCAAAAAGTCCCGAACAACTTCTTTTAAGATCCACGCTTCTATGAGCATTAGCGGCGTTTTTTGTTCAATCTCATTGACCCAATTTTGCTGGATCACAAGCAGCTTCAAAATTTTCACGCCGCTTTTCGCCTGTTCAGTTTCAAAGCCAAGCTCTTCTAACCGTTGTTGAATCAACCTTGAGATACCCCATTCATCGATCCAGCTTCTGCTAATCTCAGCATATTGAGGTTCGGGTGTGATTACTTTTCCAATTAAGCGCAAATCATTCCACATCGTGAGTATGTGCCACACATATGGATATGCATCCAAATTCTTCGAAATATATTCAAGAACCTCCTGGTACTTCCTTGATCCAGGGAATGGATAACGATCATCAAATATGGGCAGTTGTAAAATCGCCTCAAAACCTCTTTGCTGGCTTTTTACCAAAGGTTCTGTATTGGTATCAACACTCACAAAACCCTTGAGACTCTCAATAAAATTAGTGTAAGCTTCCTTATTTTGCAATAAAAGATTGGAGTCTATTCTCCCTTTCTCATCAATAACCCTTTCGAGGAATATCTTTCGCAGCCTTTCCACATTGATCAAAGCATGAAGTGGATTGAGTATTGGTGCCAACATCAATTCCTTGAGAGCAATATCAATGCTCGGAACCCCTCTGCCATCCAGGTAATCATTCAATTGACTGTATTGTCCGTAACCATTCTCTTCAACTTCTCTAAAATCTAAAAATACATGACATTCGTAAGCGCTGAGATTAAAGAACAAGCCTTTTTCCTTTATCTCCCTGCTTGATCGAATAAATTCCATGCCAGAATCACTGTCTCTAAAAATAGTGAACCGGTTCGACGAACCTGAAATATTTAATCCCTCGTGAAGCATACGGTTTTCAAAATTTCCGGAATTTTTGTTCAAGTAACTTGCAGAAGTCCGAATCCATCCGCTTGTTGAACCAAAGCGATTATGAAACACCACCAAACCATTTTGGCGACCATTGCCGTTCGAATAAGCAAATACATCTTCGTTCACGTGCCCGTCACCAGTGTAAAAATCATACAATAAGAAATTATTTACACCTGAGAATAAATCCCGTCGTTTCAATAAGGGAAAAACAGCTTGCTGATGACGATGGATTAAATATTTATCGGGTTCCTCATCCCAGTAAGGTCGATAATATTCCATCCCATATTTTTCGGCATAACCTTCAATTTGCCCATGGCCAAACATCGGTAAGCCGGGCATGGTCGCCATCATCGTGCATATGCCAAAATACTTCTCGCCCTTACCAAATTGCTCAACAGCGGTTTTTTCATCAGGATTATTCATGAAGTTGACATAACGTTTGAGAATTTCAGGATCAAATTCCAGTGTATTCTTAATTAGATTACGATACTTCGAATTTTCTTCATTCCGAAGCATATTCATAAAAGCGCTGTTGTAGACGCGATGCATCCCCAGTGTGCGGACAAAATAACCTTCCATGAGCCAAAAAGCCTCAGCCAACAAAAGCGTTTCTGGTACTTCTTCAGCTACTCGATCGACCACCTCTCTCCAAAATTCCTTGGGAAAAACGCGGTCAAAGTCGTCCCTCGTCAGCCCATGTTCTGCCCGACTGGGTATAGCGCCGCCGCTGCCCGGTTGTGGAAACCACAAACGTTGATAGTGTTTCTTTGCCAGTGTCATCGCAGCATCAAATCGGATGATGGGAAATTTTCGAGCCACATGCAAAATCGTTTGGATAACCGCTTCTCTGACCTCTGAATTGAGATAATCCAATTGGGCAGTATCATTCCAGGGCATACTGGTGCCATCATTACCGTGATATATGTACCGGGTTATACCTGTGCTGTGATCAACATGTTTAAATACAACCGCTGCATCCGTTCGGTCGTAATAATGGTCCTCAATTAAGATCGCCACCCGGTCAGTCGGGCTAAGGTTGGGTCCGTTAAAGGAATAGGACGGAAAGGGACTGTAAGGTAAGGAAACAAACCATTCGGGATGATTAAGCACCCAATCCGAATCAATTCCCATGTGATTTGGTACCATATCACTTGCCAACCGTATGCCGCGTTGTGCTGCCCGATTTCTCAGGTTTTCATAAGCACTCTCACCCCCCAAATCCCATGATATCGAATAGTTTTTTAAAGAATAGGCAGATGCAACCGCTTCTGGATTGCCGCAAAGTTGTTTGATCCGTTTGGAAGCATCGCTGCGTTCCCACAAGCCAATCAACCAGAGTCCATTAAATCCCCACTGGGCTAATCTATCCAGCTCTTCATCCGGGATCTGGTCTAGGTGTTTGATTTCGCGATTATAAGCCTGTGATAATTGATAAAGCCAGACATAACTATTCTTAGCAATCATCACCGTTTTTGGCATCCAATCGCTGTCAGGACTGAAGTTTTCTTCATCCGTCATCGAATCAAAACTTGGCACTTCAGCTGGTCCAGGTCCTCCAAAGATCAGTTTTGTTTCTTCCTTTATTAAATCGAGAGAATTTAATAAACGATAAAGATAATCCCCGATCAACGAACCCCATTTTCGACGAATGTACTCAAGCTGTCCCGCTAAAGAATGGGGTTCTTCAACAGCCGGGCTTCGCAGCATGCTGATCAAATCCTGGTTATCAGGTCCAAAATAAGGCTTTTGTTTGAAATAATTGCTTAAGGTTTCAATAATTTCCCGATAAATTATGGATTTTGTCAATTCAGAATCATCAAACAATTCCGAAAAGGATGAAACGGCTGGATTCTTATTCGTCAGCCACAACATCAGCATTTCTTCAAGAACGAGATGGGTGTTTGGCGTCCCTTTGGATTCTGAACCCAGGTAATCTTCAGCATTCATCTCACCCTTGTATACAGCAAGCGGTGGAAATGTTTCGGTAAATCTCACAAAAGCCTTTTCAAGTTTCTCTTCCCCATGCTGCTCAATCAGCGTATCTATCGCTTCGCCAATAACATTTGGCGCTTCTGTTTTTCGATAGAGTGAGAAAACAAGATGCATGATTTCATCAATTAACCCGATTGCGTTGATATCGCCAGCACTCACCGCCCCCTCAGGGAAGTTAACCAGGTCTCTTTGCTGGTTTATTTTTTGAGAGAAGGTTCTTGCAGCATAAAAATTTGTGAATACGACATTGCCATCAAAACTGAACATTGAAAGGTCAAAATCATATTTATCTCTTGCTAAACGGGAAACATGAAATTCATACATTTCTTCTCTCCTCATAATGATAGATCAATGAATTTATTATACACTGACTGAATCAATAAATATGAAAAAACCACCTTTCGGTGGCTTTTTGGGGTTAATTTTCTCTTTTTAAAATGTGAGTGACAATATTGGAACCGCTGCCCCCAATATTTTGCGCTAAACCAAATGTCGCATTCTCGACCTGAGTCTCTCCAGCTTGACCGCGCAATTGCTGCACAAGCTCAACAAGCTGATACATACCAGTTGCGCCCACAGGATGCCCGCGTGCCTTTAGTCCACCGCGAGTCGCTACGGGAATTTCTCCATCAAGCTTAATTGCTCCTTCTTTAGCCAGACTTGGTCCCTTTCCAGGTGCTGCAAAGCCGCAGGCTTCCAATGATAAAGCTGCCATAATTGTGAAAGCATCGTGATATTCAAATAAATCAATATCCTTATGGCTTATCATTGCTTGTTGGTAAGCTTTTTTTGCCGATTTCTCTGCTGCGTAAAGCCACAAAGGGGTTTTCCGATCATGTATTGAGATTGTGTCTGTCGCCGCCGACGAACCCGCTACGATAATTTTGGGGGCACCCTTTGCCAGACAGTTTGCATCAACAAGCACTGCTGCTGCAGCGCCATCCCCGATTGGTGATGCGTCCATTAAATTGATCGGATCACAAATCATCGGAGAATTGATAAATCTTTCTTCAGTCAACTTCGTCCGAAATCTGGCAAAAGGATTATGAACAGCATTAGCATGTGCATTGATAGAGAAACCTGCAAAATCGATTCCCTTCCAACCGTATTCGTACATATATCGCTGCATGATTAAGGCATTTAAACCCACAAATGAAACTCCCTGGTCAACTTCCCAATCTGCATCCGCTGCTGTTGCTAAAGCTGCAGTAATTTCATCACCTGGAGAATCTGTCATTTTTTCAACACCCACAACAAGCACTGCGTCCACCTCGCCAGAAGCGACCGCTAAATACCCCATCCGGAAAGCAGCACTGCCAGAACTGCAAGCAGACTCAACCTTCACGGCATCGGTATAGCGTTGGCCAATCCAATCTGCGATCAAACTTCCAAGCTGCACTTGCTGGTTTGCCGCCCCCGACATCATATTTCCGATATAGACGCTGTCAACGTGGTCAACCTGTGCTTCAACCATGGCTGCCAGAGCAGCATTACCGGCAAGTTCTCGTAATGACTTGTCCCAATGTTCATCAACTTTTGTTTGCCCAATACCAATTACAGCAACTTCGCGCATAAAATAACAGTCCTTTCACAGAAAATCATTCATAATGATTATATCGAATTTCTCTATCAAGTCCTATCAGCTTTCACAAATAGGACTAAAGTATAATCAAATAAGCTTTGAAAAATTGTTAAAGAACAGGAAAAATGCGAAAAAACAAACAAAAACTAATGTTGATCACCCTGTTAGGCGTGGTTTTATTGAGCGGATGTCGTATGCCTTTAATTGGTGTCGAAGATCCATCCCCCTATCAAGAAATGTATGTACAAATCCAACGTACTTTGGCACATTCAGGATCAGGCGATAATCCTGCCATAGTGAGTACACCTTTCCAAACCACAGACCGACCTCGCAATGAAGAAGAGGATGATACATCCAATTTAATATTCATCCAGAATGGTCTGCCTGAAAGCCTCCAGATTTTGATTGATAACACAGATTATTCAATTTCCGACTCCATGACTGATTCGGACGTTCAAATTTTAATAAATCCTGAAGAAAAGTCACCAAACGCGAACCTTGCAAGCAAATGGTTATACGTTCTGGCTGCACCCTTCTACACAATTACAGACAATATTTCATTTGATAATTTAAGCGCTCTCTGGCAAGGGGAACAAAATTCGATACAAGGATTTTCAAAAATCCTTGTGACAGAACCAACTCTGGCAGCGGTAAACACAATTTTAGGAAAAGCAGATCAGAATAGTGTTGCAATTGTCAACAACGAAGAAATGATCTCTAAATCACTGGGAAATGAGCAAGTCTTATTCATTACCCCTTTCGATGAATTAGATAAAGTGATGAAGGTCATCCGAATCGAGGGAAAATCGCCAATCGATTCAGACTTTGAACAGAAAGATTATCCATTATCTGCAGCTATTTGGATTGAAGCAAACACCTCAGATTATAAGATCGATTTCCCAGCCAATAATTATGACCCGGATCAGCGAACAGTGCTGATCATGACGGGTGTAACAGCACTGACGCGAGCCACAGCCCACCGGATGGAAATTAACGGCAACGAGTTCCCGGGGCAAGATATTCACGATTGGTTAACTTCTGCAGATTTAACGCATATCAGCAACGAAGTGCCATTTGCCTTAAACTGCCCAGCACCAGACCCAAACCAACCAGATTTGATCTTTTGTTCATCACCGGATCGAATTGAATTATTAGAGTACATCGGTGCAGACATTATTGAGTTAACCGGTAACCATTTGTTGGATTATGGGCTTTCTTCAATCAATTTAACTTTAGAAATGTATGAAGAGAGAGATTGGCATTACTATGCAGGCGGTTGGGATCTGAATGAAGCGCAGTCTCCAAGACTCATAACGCACAATAATAACAAGTTAGCATTTATTGGCTGTAATCCTGTAGGACCGCCAAATGTCTGGGCGACAAACACCAGCCCAGGTGCTGCCCCTTGTGGAGATTTCAGCTGGATGATTGAGGAAATTGAAGATCTTAAAGCAGAAGGCTACCTTCCCATTGTTACGATGCAATACGCAGAAGATTACACTGATTATCCAAGTGGAAAAATGGTATCAGACTTTGAAATGTTAGCAAAAGCCGGAGCAATAGTTATCAACGGGAGCCAGGCTCACACGCCAAAAATGATGACATTCAACGGTGAGAGTTTCATACACTATGGACTTGGCAATTTATTCTTTGATCAAATGGAAGTTTATTACGGTGAGGTTTACATGCCGAATACAAGAGAAGAATTTATAGATCGCCTTGTTTTCTATGATGGAGAATTGATTAGCATCGAATTGCTGACTGCACTGCTTGAAGACTACGCCCGACCGCGACCGATGACAGAATCGGAAAGATATTCCTTCCTGTCACGCATCTTTTCGACAGCAATAAATTTCGGAAGGTAAATAATATTATGAAAATCTATGACATTACTTTACCAATTTCTATGGATATGGCAGTTTGGCCGGGTGATCCATATGTTAAAATTCAGCAGTTATCATCCATTGAAAATGGTGAGGAAGCCAACGTTTCCGAAATTTGCATGAGCGTTCATACGGGCACACACATCGATGCTCCCAAACACTTTCTTCAAGGTGCTGGTTCAATTGATAAACTTCCTTTAGAGAAAGTAATTGGCGAAACCCTTGTCTTACATATCGACGATAAGGTTGATGTGATTGATGAAAAGATCTTGAAAAATCATCCGAAAATTTATGATCTGGAGAATTGCAGAAAGGTTTTATTCAAAACCAGGAATTCTCATTATTGGAACAAAAGTCAAACCAAATTTAACGAGAAATTTGTAGGGTTAAACACTACTGCTGCAGTATTCTTAGCTGAATTAAACCTGGATTTAATCGGTATGGATTACCTGTCAATAGCAGCTTATACCGATTCAGAAGAACCCCATAAGATACTTTTAGGTAAGGAGATCATCCTTCTAGAAGGGATCAACCTTAATAATGTGCTTCCGGGTACGTACAATTTGATTTGTCTGCCCCTCCCCATTGTAGACAGTGATGGTGCACCAGCAAGGGCAATTCTCACCGAAAAAGGTTCTTTCTGATATCTAGTGATTCTGTCTGGAACAAAATCGCATGCCTTCCCGTCTATTAATTAGTGCACCACCAAAATTTGGAGGAAATATGAACAAAAGGTTTAGTTTGCTTCTGTTGATAACAATACTACTAACAACAGGCTGCACTGCAGTTGATTTGAGCGATGGAGAAGCACCAGTGAACAACAACAACTATGCGAAAAGTTCCTTAAATAGAGAGGTTGACCCAGATATCAGTCTTGAAAAAATCCAATCTTTAGCCCAGGATAACACACGCTTTGCACTCTCTTTTTATGGCAGGATCCGAGACGAAAAAGATAACATCATTTTCTCGCCAATCAGCCTATCCCTGGCATTGTCCATGACATTGGCTGGTGCTGAGTCCGGAACGGAGCAAGGCATGATCGAGGCACTGCAATTAAGTTTGCCGGAAAACGAAATCTACCCATCATTCAACGCCCTTCTACTTGAAATTGAAAAATCCCAGAACAAAACACTGGAAGGCTCGGACGGCAATCAATTCCAGCTCAACATTGCGAATTCGCTTTGGGGACAGGCAGGTTACAAATTTGAGTCGGATTTTCTTGATACCCTGGCGAAAAATTATGGCGCTGGCATGAACATTGTCGATTACAAAACGAACCCAGAGGAATCAAGAGAGATTATCAATCAGTGGGTCGAAAAAGAAACCGAACAGAAAATTCAGGATTTGATACCACCTGGTGCGATTGACCCCCTTACTCGGCTGATTCTGGCAAACGCAATTTATTTCAAGGGATCCTGGTTATTACCCTTTAGAGAAAATGGCACTGAAAAAGCACCTTTTTACACGCTGGATGGCTCAGAAATGGAAGTTGACATGATGCAGCTCTTTGGAGAAAATTTGCGATACTACCGAGGAGAGAACTTCCAGGCATTTGACCTCCCCTACTTATCCAAAGATTTCTCTATGAGAGTTATCCTTCCTGATAAAGAGAATTTCCTTGATTTTGAGGAAGAATTGAATGCAAAAATCCTCATGGACATCGATGATAACATGAGATCACAAAGAGTGAATTTGAGAATGCCAAAATTCGACTACGAGTCAACTGTAAATGCCAATGAACCGCTGATTGCCCTGGGTATGTCCGATGCTTTTGATCCCAGCACCGCAGATTTTTCCGGGATAAACCAGGCTAATGAGTTGTTTATTACAGACGTTTTACACAAAGCAACAATCACGGTTGATGAAGAAGGCACAGAG
Source organism: Candidatus Brevefilum sp. (assembly GCA_029210815.1). Classification (GTDB taxonomy): domain Bacteria; phylum Chloroflexota; class Anaerolineae; order Anaerolineales; family Anaerolineaceae; genus Brevifilum. The sequence goes on along the minus strand of JARGGB010000018.1, from coordinate 2,691 downwards.
GCTGCGGCTGCCACAGCAGTGATCATGGGCTTGAAATCCATGGCACCCGAAGACCCGGTTGAACTCACTGTTGACCGTCCATTCTTATACTTCATCCAGCATCATCCCACAGGGACAATTCTATTCTTTGGTCGTGTTGTCCAACCCTGATAACTAAAAGAATTGGTTTACAATCTGGTCATATTCTTTTCCAATAAGAAAAAATCCGCTGAATAGATTGCGTAAATCTAATGTCAGCGGATTTTTGACTTGAAGTTTAAAATTTTATTATGCAAGAATTTCTGGCATGGTTATCAAATGGTAGGCCAGAGTTTCAAGATCCCGTGCTTTCTTAGAGGTGCCAATCTCTGCTAATATTTTCTCAAAATGGTTTCGAATTATTTGATTTTCTCCAATGTAAGAGAACAGATCTTCCTCTCCCATGATAATGTCCGTTAATCCCATCTTTGTATATAACTCACTGACCAGGCCATAGCTCCATTGTTCAGAAATCTTGAGTTCGTCTGCAAGGTCACGTCGACCAAGGCTGAAAATAAATGCAAGTCTTGCAACTTCTGATTCATGGTCTGTAAAACCAGTAATTTTCTTCCTTCCATCCAGAATCAACCTGTTTTCAGGAATTACAAGGTTCAAATTATTAGCTAATGAAAATGTTCCGGGTGTGAAAACCCAATGCCCATCAAAGGCAAAAGATATTATCCAGCTCAAAGAATAACCCACTTCACCTTTCAGAACATAACCCACAACTCTATCATTATCCAAAAGTTTTACAATCCTAGGGTTTGGTTCCACACCAGTCAATAAAATTTTTGCTGAATGCCCTTTATCTAATAACAGGTCACAAATGTCATCAACCGAATAGATCTCGCCAAACAAATCGACATCCATAATCAGGATATCAAAAGGCGCATAGTCCTTTTCTAAAAACTCACATAACTCAACCCTTGTTCCAAATTCAGCAATTACACGAGTACGCCAATCACGCACCAGTAATAATGCCATCCAATTCTGTGAAAAAACATCATCTTCAAGAATGGTGACAAGAATATCTTTATTCATTTTTTCTTTCATTACTCCAAATTAGAGGTACAGAATGGGCAGCGAGTTGCTTCTACTGGGATCGCTTTCTTGCAGAATGGGCAGTCTTTTTCTGTTGGTTCCGCTTTTGGTTCCTCTTTTTCACGATGAAAGGCGTTAATTGCTTTGACAATTAAGAAAACACCGAGTGCAAGGAGCAAAAAACTAAGCAGGTCTGTAATAAATTGCCCATAGTTGAATGTAACCGCCCCAACTTCTTTTGCCATTTCTAAAGTTGCGCCGCCAGGAAGTGCCTCAGAGCCTTGCTTTAAAACTACAAATAAATCTGCAAAATCCGCATTCCCAAACAATAAACCTAATGGCGGCATGAGCAAGTTGTCAACCATCGATTTGACGATCGTGCTGAATGCGCCACCGATGATAACGCCAATGGCGAGATCAATCACATTCCCTCTTGAAATAAAATCTTTAAATTCATTGATTAGTTTTTTCATTTGTTTCCATCCATTTTTAAACTAAAATATATATGATCAATTTATGATTATAATATACTTATTCAAAGCCAATTCAATGTTATAAATAATCTAAATGTCATTATGGAAGCGAGGTCAAAATGAAACGTGTTGCAGTACTAACCAGCGGTGGTGATGCTCCCGGAATGAACGCAGCAATTCGTTCTGTTGTCAGATGTGGTGTCGCAAAAGGATGGGATATGTACGGGGTCCGTAAAGGCTATGCCGGGCTTATTTCTGGCAATATCCAGCAATTGGGTACCCGCGATGTTGGCGGCATCCTTCACAAAGGCGGCACAATCTTAGGTTCAGCGAGATGTGAGGAATTTAAAACAGAGGAAGGACGTCTCAAGGCGATCAGAGGCTTGAGCCAGATGGGTATTGACGCCCTCGTAGTGATCGGTGGGAATGGTTCACAAACTGGATCATTTCTCCTGAGCGAGTTGGGGTTTCCAGTTGTTGGGATCGCCTCAACGATTGATAATGACCTTTGTGGCACCGAAATGACCATTGGCGTGGATACTGCTTTGAATATCGCTTTAGAAGCTATTGACAGGCTCAAAGTGACGGCATCCTCACACCAACGCGCCTTCCTGATTGAGGTGATGGGGCGAAAATGTGGGTATATCGCTCTTATGGCAGGCATTGCTGGCGGCGCCGAATATATCCTTATACCTGAAGTCGAAACAGACCCTGAAGAAGTTGCAGAAAGCCTGCGCTTAGCCTACGAACATGGGAAAGCCCACGCCATCATTGTTGTGGCAGAAGGTGCAAAATATAACGCCGAAGCACTGACAAATTATTTCGAAAAACACAAAGACAGGCTGGGATTTAAGATCAGGGCAACCATTCTTGGTCACGTTCAGCGCGGCGGTGAACCCGGTGCTTTCGATCGGATTTTAGCAAGCCGTTTTGGTAACGGCGCCATTGAAGCCATCGATCGAGGTGAGTATGGTGTACTGGTTGGATTGAATAAAGGCAAAATTACTACGACACCATTGAAGGATATTGTTGGGGTAACAAGACAGATCAGCCAGGAAATGATTGAGTTAGCAAGAATACTGGATTAATTAATTAATCCAGTTTTCTCATATATGCCTCGATAAAGTGATCAATTTCACCATCCAAAACTGCCTGGGTA
>JARGGB010000017.1 GCA_029210815.1 Candidatus Brevefilum sp. | reverse complement strand
GGTCATTCAGTGTGGTCTCGCCATTTTTGTGATTAATTGTGTACTTGATCAATCCGCCCAGCCTCTGCAGAAATGCTTTGTCAGTAGTCAAACCTGGGCTTTGCGCATAAACATAGATCTTCTCTGGTTTCGTCTGTCGAATCACCGTTTGAAGGACAGTTTGTGAGGGTGGGCTTGTCCAGATGACCAGATTTTTTGTACCCCATAACTCGTGACGCCCTTTGCCCGGTAGGCTATCGGGATAGCTCCCTTCCGCCCACACCAGCGTATCCGGATTTTCCTGGATGAAACCCAAGACTTCCTGTAATGGGTTCAGAGACGTACGGCGATCGATAATCTCAAAATGGCGAGTTTTAATTTCTTCTTTACCCACTTCAGAAATGCGGTAGTCGACCCATTCCGCACTCACTTGGGGAGCGCCTTTGTAATCCGTCCGCGAAAGCCGGCAGACGAGATCAAACTGGGCTTCAGGGGGCAGCTCATCCCCACCGTTCCACCAGATAAAACTGGCTTTGTTCTGATCCTGGTCCATTGCTGTAACCTGGCGGTGTTCATCATAAGCACCGACTGCCTTTGTTGTGACCAGGTCGAGCTTGGCTATCATGAAATTCAGGGGTAGGTTGTCCGGCCCGAAGGGTGCCAGACGGTCGATCTGTTCAACAAAGTCCAGGGTGATCTGGTCAGGACTGATCACATCATCGATCAACAATTCGGGGATAATTTCATAATCTTTGAGTAATTCGCCAACGGTGCTGATAAACCGGTGTTTGAACGCCGGATAATTCTCAGGTGCCATGGAGAGCCCGGCAGCCATAGGGTGCCCGCCATAAGCATTGAGCAGATCTGATTGCGAAGCAATCGCCCCGGTGATATTCAATCCTTCAATTGAGCGTGCAGAGCCATGGATGGGGTCATTACCCGTCAATAAGAGCACAGGCTTCCCGTAGCGTTCTACCAGGCGGCTGGCGACGATCCCCACCACACCTCCAGGCCAATCGGGATAATGCAGCACGATTACAGCCGCACGGCGGTCGTTCGGCGACATTCGCAGCATCGCTTCAGCCGCCTGATCCACCTGGCGGGTGGCAGAACGTCGTTTGGCATTCAGGGCTTCAATCCGCATCCCCAGTACCCGCGCCCGTGCACTGTCCTCTGAGGTCAGAAATTCAACCATCATATTAGCGTCACCCAACCGACCGACAGCGTTCATCCTCGGCGCGATCTGGAAACCGATGTGGGTTTCAGTCAGGTGTTGTGGGTTCAGGTCCGCTGCTCGAAACAGGGTCTGCAATCCCATTCGCCCTGTGCTGCGTAAATGTTCCAGCCCTTTTTGGAGGATGTATCGTGTGTCGCCTTTCAGGCGCGCGACGTCAGACACGATTCCCAGGGCTGCCAATTCCTGATATCTGCCTTCCTCAAATTCCTTGTTTTTAGCCTTGAAGAGGGCTTCTATTAACTTATATGCGACACCCACACCAGGTAAGGTCGCCAGGGGATGGTCTTCGGGCAGCCGCTGGGGGTTGACCACTGCGTTGGCTGGCGGCAGGCTTTCTCCCAGGCTGTGATGGTCGGTGACGATCACGGTTTTCCCCGCGTTGCGAGCTAATTGAATGTTTTCATGCTCGGATATGCCCGTGTCGCAGGTTAGCAAAAGATCAAAACCCTTTCCGAGATATTGCTCAAGGACTATTCGGCTGATCCCATGGGATTCTTCTCCCCTGACCGGGATATGATAGCTGACAAAACCGCCGAGTTCACGTAACCCCTCAACCAGGATAGTTGTGGCTGTCTGCCCATCGACATCGAAATCACCCCAAACCAGGATGTGTTTTTGTTTATTGACGGCATCAATTAATAAAGGGATGGCAATGTCAATATCAGGAAGCTGCTCTGGCGGGGTGGTGGTGACATTCTCAGGATGAAGAAATGCTTGTGCTTCTTCAATTGTAAAACAGCCGCGCCTGTAAAGGGTTTGGGCAACCAGGGGATGACCGCCAATCGCTTTTTGAAAGTCCCCAGGTATGGTCAGCTTTTTTCTGAATTTCCAGCTTTTTTGGGGGGGCATTAAAATTCAATTTCCTGTATTTCGTCAAAATCAAGGTCGAATTCGAAATTTTCTTCATCCAACTCGAAAGCATCAAAACCTTGCAAGTCTCCCGCATTGACACCGCGATCACAATGGGAGCGGTAGAGGCAGTAACGGCACTTTCTTTCGTCATCGGTGCGGAAGAAATTTTCCTCTTTTCGATCCAGAATTTCTTGGATGCAATTTTCAAAATAGGTTTGGTCCGCTTGAAAGGCTTTTTGGTTGTAGGGTAAGGATATTGGTGCCTCTGGATGCGGGGCAAACCAGTAATTCATGGTGATTTGCTCCGGGCTGATTTCATCCGTACCGGTCAGGCTGCCCCCGGCTTTTGTGAGGATGTAGCGATAAAGGCGGGTTTGGACCCGGTCGAGCAGCCATTCTTTTCGTGGGCGCTTGCCCGATGTCTTCCAATCAAAAATGACTAATTGTGACTCATCCTGCACTAAAACCAGGTCATATTTTGCGACCAGCCGTTGGTTGAGCATCGGTGTACTCAGGCTTGCCTCCACATATCGCTGCCCTTCAAGCAAATGGGGAACATTCTCAAGGAAATTCTCCCACCATCTGGTAATTTCCGGGTTTGGATCGGATTGGGCGATGGCATCCAGGCGGGATTGGGGGATACCGAGCAAATACTGTTGTATCAAACGGTGGAAGCGGGCACCTGCTTTGCCCCGTTCCTCAAACGCAAGAGCATCATCAACCAGCAGCGCCGGCCATTTTGTATGCAAAACATATTTCAAGTAAAACCGGTAGGGACAATCCAGGTAATCTTTGAGATTGCTCTGGGTGAAATCAAAACCTTCGGGTAGTTTCATTGCTTTTTCTCCACAGCATTGATCAATTCCAGCAATGCCAGCGCAGGGAAGTTGCGGTTTGAGACCCGTCCGGTATTCCAGGTGATAGTCAGCCATTTTCGTGCCCGGGTGATGCCAACAAAGAGCAGCCTTAGCCTTTCACGAATGAATTCATCCCGTGCGTCCATGGATGCACGCCCGGGTTGGTACCAGTCAAAGGGATCAGCCTCGATCAGGGTCTTAAGCTGGTTGATGATCTCGGCTTCCATATTGAGATGGTCTTTGACAAACCATTTTTCGGATTGGAAGTTGTCAAATTCTGCACCAGAAGGGTAATTGTAATTATTGACGGCAGTTAAGAAAACGCAGTCCCATTCCAAGCCTTTTGCTTTGTGCATCGTGGCAACAACCACTTGACCCGGGTAGAGATCGGGGTTAAAAGCCTCATCCTCCTGGGAGAAACCAAGGAATTTGCGTTCATTTTTAGCGATATTTGCAAGTTCCTCTGTAAATTCTGGCAATCGCCAATCCGGGTGAGCGTCGCCTAACTGGCGCAGTAATGAGGAAAGCTTGTGTGCCAGGGCTAATTCAGATGGATCCAGGAAAAGGTCTTGTGAAATCGTCAGGATCAACTGGTCAATGGGCAAAAAGACAGCGTTTTGCCAGCGTCTGACCACTTCTCTGAAGGATTCCAGTTCTCCAATGATTTGTGGATCTTTTTCCTCTTGTTGTAGAGAATCAAGCCAATCCCCGGCAATCCCCGGCCACAAGTAGTCTTCCACGTGGTCAATCCCTCTGATCAGGCTGATGTTTCCTTTGTAAAAAGTCCAGTTTTCCTCATCTGATCGTTCAGCGCGCCGCCAAACTTTATATGCCAGTGACAGCTTTTGGCTGGATTCGGGATCGCCCAGGTAGTGCAGGATATTAGCGATCGCACCGGTTGACAGGCGAGTTGCACTTGTTGATTGCAGCAAGCTGTCCACCGTAGGAATCTTCCGTTTTTCGAGCTCATCCACGAACTTAAAGCCGCGTGTATTTCTTGGCGAAAGAATGGCAACTGTCTTGTCGGGATGGTCCTGCAAAAATGATTCAACAGCGTCTGCTACAAAGCGGATTTCCTGCTCCGGGCTGAGTGCTCTTTCAATTAATTTGATGCAGGATGGGCAATCCCCAGGGTTGGGCTGCGGGTCACCCGGTGGGGTAGGCTTGATAAAAGGTGGGTTGAGAGCTATTCTTGCTTCGGGGTTGGGATGGTCGTTCTGCGTCCATTTTATCAGGTGATTGGCTAAATCGATAATGCTCAATGTTGAGCGGCCGCTTTCTGGCAGGGAGCGTTCTTCAACGTCCTCTCTTTTGAGGAAGTCGAGCAGATACTGCGGGCTGGCTGTGGTAAAGGTCTCATAAATTGCCTGGTTGGGGTCGCCAACACGCACCCAGTTGCCGTTTTCACCCGCAAGGAGCGAAAGGATTTCCTGCTGCAGCAAACTTGAATCCTGAGCTTCGTCTTCTAAAATATAAGGCCATCGCTGCTGCAGAATATCAACAAGGGAAGGGTCGGACTTGAGGCAGCGCAAGGCAAGGCGGATCAGATCATCAAAGTCAACGCTGCCGCGATAGTTGAGGGCATCCTGGTAATCGCTGTAGATTTCTATGCCCATTTCAACCAGGGGCAGTGAAATCTGGCTTTGATCAAGCTTTTCACGCAGGGCTTTGGGTGTAAGCTGCCGATCCTTTGAGAGGCGAATGAAGGCACTTGCGATAGATTCGACTAAATATGGCAGGTTGTTCTTATTTTCGTAAAGCTGATCTCTTTGATAGTCTTCGTACTGCAAATAGGGTTCGAAAAAATCAATGTGAGCATTCAACCAGTCCCTGGCGATGCTTTGCTTGATCCGATTTGCTTCGACCTCATCGATGATTTGATAGCCTGTGCCCAATCCTGCCAGGTCGGGTCTTTCACGAACAATGTCGTTGGCGAGCCCATGAAGGGTGCGGATGCGGTATCCAAAGCCTGGCAGCAGGTCTTCAGCCAGTAATTGGTGCGAAATCCGGATGGAAAAATTGTCAACAGCAGCGTTGACCAATGTGACAATCAGGATTTCCTGGTTGATATCAATTGCGCTCTCACGAATTAATTTTGCAGCCAGGTAGGAAAGGGTCCAAGTTTTTCCGCTGCCAGGGACAGCACTGATGCCCATTCTCCCGGAATGATATTTGAGGATTTTTTCCTGCCCGGGTCTGAGGATGGTCACTGCTGGTGTCATGATGTTTCCCGCCTGGCGTGCTGTAAAATATTCTGGATGATACGGATCAACAATCCACGGTTTTCATAGCCGCGCACATCCAGGTCGCTCATACCGAGGTAGACTTTTTTCCGGCACCGGTTGAGCAGTCCTACTGAGAGACGCTGGAGGCTTTGGTAAGAAGCTGCAAGTTCATCTTCAGCATCCCACAACTCACCATGTTCCCAGGCTCTGCTGAGGACATAGGGGTGGGTCAGGGGTTGATCCAAACGCTGGTACCAGCTTGGGCTGCCAATATCCAGCCAAAATTGAACATCGACGGGGCGGTTGCTGATCAAGAAAGTATAAGCTGGTGAGAGCAAAACGGCATCTTCATCCCCTGTTTCCCAGCTCTGGACATATTGAGCGGCGATAACTCCTTCATTGACCATCTGGATGTATTCTTTCCCAATAGAAATTTCATCTGAAACCAGCTGTTCGCCAATTGCCCAGCGAAATTTTTGAATGGACTCAATCAGTATGGCAACGGTATTGCCGCTGTCTAATTTATCATGAAAGCCGTACCCGGGTTGGCTGAGAACCTCACCAAAAAGCTTGTTGAGAAAGAAATCAAGGGGAAGTTCTGCCTGTGTATTGATGTTTTCCAGCCAGTTTCGCAAGCGGTCATAGCGTTCTCCCACTCTGAAGGTGACCCGGTCACGCACATGGGGAGGGATTGCTTCAAAGGGATGCAGCGGGAAATCAGACCCCGATTTTTTATAAGCATAGGCTGTGAGAAGCTGTGCACGTACCAGGTCGAGCCCATCGATCGCCTGCACAAGTGCATAGGCGAGGTTGATGCGCTCCGGGAGCATCTCCCAGGAATGGAAGGCGATCCGCCCCAGGGTTAACATGGTTTGGGTTGCAGGTTCATCCCTCAGTGATCGCGATGGACGGTGTGACTGGTTAGGAATGCCCAATTCGTCCAGCCGGTTGGTGAGGGTGAAACGGAGCACATCGGGCATAAAGGGTGCCAGGACAACAATTTCACCGGGGGACACGCCGTCATTTATTAGATTGGCGATTTGGTCGGCGACCCAGGCAACCATCCCGGGAAAATATTTAGGATTTTCTGCAGGCGAGACAATAGCAGCACGCACTGCTTCAAATGAAGGTTCTGGATTTGACTGGGGGGTGCCTTTTAATCGGGCGATGGCGTTATTGATCCCAAGGGAGACCTGTCTGATACCATCTTCGGAGACAAGGTTTTTTTCAAAATTGATGATTTTATCACAGGAATCTTTAAGGGATTGAGCACTTTCAACATCCGCCCCAAGGAAGGATCGATAACCCGCTTCCTGATCAAAGATGATCAGGGCTGATTCAAAATCAGGCAGCCATTCTTTTAAGATGTCATGAGTGACGGGGGTATCTTCCTCTATGTTATCCACGATCAGGTGTCGATAAAATTGTGAAAGATAAGATCGGCACATAGGGGATGTCCACAGGTGTTTCAAAAAGACCTCTACCTGAAGAGAAAAGTCGAGTAAATTGTTTTCCAGGCAAAAAGACCTGAATTGATCCGCACAAAATTGGACATCATCATAAATGTGCAGCTGCTCAATATCGCCTACCCATGCAGATTTTAAACGCCCACCAATTTCCTCGTAAGGGAAACCGACCACAGCGGCTTTGTTCAGGTTGTCCAGGATCTGGGCATAGATGCGGTTTCGGTTAATTGTCAGGCTGTCAAACAAGCCTTTTTCTTCGATCAAGGGTCGCACCAGGTGTGCCATGTAATACTGGGCGGTCTCGAGGGTCAGGAAGTTGGGTGCTTTGTTTGGCGTACCAAAGCCGGCATCAATTCCAACAAGTGGCCAGAATAAGTCCACCATGCGACGTGCCAAACCACCCAGGGTGAGAGAATTGACAGGTCCATGGGCTTGCACCTCTTCTTGATACAGGGTGTTTTGATACGGTAAGGATAAAGTTCGCTGCGGGGTGAATATCAATATCTGATGAGGGGGAATACCCGCCTTGATTAATTTTGTAAGCCAATGGATCCCTGCTGTTGTCTTCCCGGAACCCGCTGGGCCTTGTAAGAAAACCTTTGATTTTATATCCTGTTTTATGAGCTTTTCCTGGTCAGCTGTTAAGGGCATGGTTGAATTATAGCCGAAAAGAATGAATTTCGAAGAAGGCATCTCGGGTATAATATCCAAACGTGATAATCTGACTGAAATTGAAAGGAAACGAACGAATGACAAATGACCTGGCACCTTTTTTCTCACCAAAAGGGGTAGCAATCATTGGCGCTTCCACAAATCCCCGGAAGTTAAGTCATGGCATTTTAAAAAATTTGAGTTTATACGGGTTTGAAGGCGGGATTTATCCTGTTAACCCTGGTGCAGATCAGATCCTGGGATTAAAAAGTTATCCCGAAGTGGCGCTTGTGCCTGACCCGGTTGACCTTGCAGTGGTTGTTTTACCGGCACCGATGACACCCAAAGTATTGCGTGATTGCGGTGATCGGGGGATCAAAGCCGTGATAATCATCTCAGGCGGTTTCCGTGAGATTGGTGATAAAGGCCTGCAATTGGAGCAGGAATGCAGCCAGATCGCGTCTGAATACGGCATGCGGTTGATTGGCCCCAATTGCGTCGGTACGATGGATTTGCACACTGGCTTGAACACAACCTTCATTGAAGGTGTCCCCGATAAAGGTTCGATTGGGTTCCTTTCACAGTCCGGGGCGGTGTGCGGCGGCGTGGTGGATTACATTGCCAATAAACACATCGGTTTTTCTCATTTTGCCAGTTTGGGAAATGAACTGGATGTTGATGAAACCGACATGATCGCATATTTTGGCGAGCATCCCCAGGTGAAGGTGATTGCTGCTTATGTTGAAGGTATCCAGGACGGGCAAAAGTTTTTGGAAGTTGCCAGCCAGGTGTCAAAAGAAAAGCCGATCGTCCTGCTAAAAGCCGGCAGGTCAGATGCTGGTGCCCGTGCGGTTTCCTCTCATACAGGGTCTCTGGCAGGTGCCTACACAGCTTACCAGGCTGCCTTCAAGCAAGCGGGTGTGATCGAGGTGCCGGATTTGGCTTCGTTGTTTGATGTTGCCTGGGCTTTGAGCTGTCAGTCACTGCCTGAGGGGAATCGCGTGGCAATTTTTACCAATGCTGGCGGCCCTGCTGCACTGGCTTCAGATTCGCTGGCTGCGAACGGCTTTACCCTGGCAAATATTGGCGAGGAAAAGCAGAAACAGCTGGCTGAAAAACTCAATCCGAGCGCGCAGGTTTCCAACCCTGTGGATATGCTGGGCGGTGCAGAGCCTGCGGAATTCTCTCATTGTTTATCAACACTGCTGGATGACCCAGGTGTGGATGCTTTTTTACCGATTTTGGTCCCGCAAGCCCTGGTTGATCCTGGGGACGTTGCCCGGGCAATTGTTGAAAATGCAAACAAGACACAGAAAACCGTGCTTGCCTGCATGGTTGGTGAAAAAAGCCTGGATGAAGCCCGGATGGTGCTGCATAAGAATAATGTGCCAATGACGATTTTCCCGGAAGTTCCAGGGCAGGTTCTGGGAGCAATGGCAAAGTATAAGACCTGGAAAGATAAACTGAAATCAAAGGCATTTTCCTTTAGCGACATTAACTGTTCTGAAGTTGCAAGGGCTTTGTCCTGGATCAATAAGACAGCGCTTGGCGAAGCGGATACACGCCCGATATTGGAGGCATACGGCATGACGCTTGTCCCTGGTGGATTTGCAAAGGATTTTGCCCAAGCCGCTGCAATCGCTGAGGATATCGGTTACCCTGTCGCCTTAAAGGTGGTGTCTGAACAAATACTGCACAAATCTGATTTGGGTGGGATTGCACTCAATATTGATTCTGACAGCGCGCTGAAAAACGCCATCAAATCAATAAAAGAGAAAATTGCAGCTGCAGCAAAGGATGCAGCAATTGATGGGTACCTGGTGGAAAAAATGGCACCTAAAGGTCTTGAGGTCATCGTTGGGATGCGTCGTGACCCGACTTTTGGACCATTGATGATGTTTGGCTTGGGGGGTGTCTATGTTGAGTTGTTCAAGGATGTTGGGTTTGGTGTTGCGCCTCTTTCACCTGAGTACGCAAAAGAGATGATCTTCTCTACCAAGGCAGGCAGGCTTTTACAGGGATTCAGAGGGGGACCCGTTTATGATCTGGATGCGGTCGTTGATGTAATCGGCAGGTTAAGCCAGTTATCTCTGGACTTCCCCCAGGTTTCAGAAATTGAAATTAACCCCTTGCTGGTCTTGCCAGAAGGTGAAGGCGCATTCGTATTGGATGCCCGGATGATATTAGCGGATAAGTAAAGTGAGCTGCCAATGATTTTATTAAGCATATCAATTGTTATTGCATTATTGGTGATCATAGGATTGCCAGTTGCTGCAGGGTATTGGCTGAAGGATAAGCTGAGCGTTTCATGGCGAACAATCACCTTTGGTGTTCTGGGTTATTTTATCGTTCAGGTCTTGGTTTCCCTCATTTTCAGCGGTTTGACATCTGTCATTCCAACATGGGATGAGGCAGCAGCGGGTGAAACATTTCGCCTATCTCAAATTCTCACCAATGTTTTTCTCGGTGTGATCATAGGCGTTTTGATACGTTGGGTTGGAATGAAGTTCTTGAAATTAGAGAATCTTGAAAATGCTTACGGCTTTGGTGTAGGTTACGGCGGTGCAGAAAGCATCATGCTTGTTGGGCTGCCCTTGTTGATGACCTTTATCACAATGTTGAGCAATATCAACATAGATCCCCAAACTAGCGCTTTAGAGCCGGAAATGATTGCCCAGATAGAAGAACTTTGGGCGCTTGAATTTTTCATTCCCTTAGCAACAGCACTCGAGAGAATTACAGCATTTGTGATGCATATCAGCGTAACCTTGTTGGTCTTCCAGGTATATAAACGAAACCAGCCAGTCTGGTTGGGTGCTGCGGTTGGTCTGGAAATACTTATCACCGGGCTGGTTGTTGGCTTGTCTGAAGCAAGTTTGCATTATGGTTGGGTGATCTTATTGGGTGTGCTTATGATGTTTGTTAACCTGGTGATCATTTATCGATTGCATGGTTTTGATATTGACATTACTAAATCCGTGAGAACAAAAGAGGATGCTGGAAACACTCCGTAACTCAAGGAATTTAAGCAAATAAAAAGACCCCATCAAAATAAGCGATGGGGTCTTTTTGTCTTTATGGTTTATTTTCTATTCCCCGGGCTGCGGGACACCCATCCCAAAATAGGTGAATCCCATTTCGTACAGCTCAGTGCCGTCCCAAATATTGCGGCCGTCTAAAATTACATTTCCCTTCATATTTGCTTTGATCCGCTCGAAATCCAGTGATTTGAATTCGTTCCATTCGGTTGCCAGAATGAGTGCGTCCACAGCTTCAGCAGTTTCGTAAGGATTCTTTCGCAATTGCAGTTGAGGAATTTCTTTTTTGCTGACCTCCATTGCTTGTGGGTCAAATGCCTGGACAACAGCGCCAGACTCGAGGAGCATCCGGGCGATATCAAGCGCCGGTGCATCTCGTGTGTCGTCGGTGTTGGGTTTGAAACTCAGCCCTAATAAACCAATGGTTTTTCCCTTCAAACCTCCCAAAGCTTTTTCCACCTTTTGAACGGCGCGCTTCCGTTGGTTTTGATTGATATCCATCACAGCCTGGAGCAATTGTGGGTGGGAGCCCCTGGTTTCAGCCATGTGTGCCAGGGCTTTGACATCCTTCGGGAAACAACTGCCGCCCCAGCCCAGACCTGCATCAAGGAAGGACGGTCCAATACGTTTGTCCATCCCCATACCCCGTGCAACCTCTTTGACGTCCGCACCCAGGGATTCGCATATATTTGCGATTTCATTGATAAAGGAAATTCGTGTAGCTAAAAATGCGTTTGAGGCATATTTGATCATTTCCGCTGTTCTGAGGTCTGTGATCATAATTGGTGCGCGCAGTGCTTCGTAGAGATCGGCAACTTTCTCAGCCGCCTCACGATTTGTTGACCCAAGAACTACCCGGTCCGGCTCCATGAAGTCATTTACTGCCGAGCCTTCTCGCAAGAATTCGGGGTTAGAAACGACGCAGAAGGGAGGTGTTGTGCCGCCGTTCATATCTTTTATGATTTCAGAAACCCAGTCGCCTGTGCCAACTGGTACCGTGGATTTATTGACGATGATGATAGGGTGGTCGAGGTGGGATGCAATCGTTTCTGCAGCCATTTTGACATATTGCATATCCGCATCGCCATCCACGCTGGATGGTGTACCAACAGCAATAAAAGCGAATTCGGCATCTTTCAGGGCTTCCTGGTAGCTTGTTGTGAAATTCAGTCGACCTGCGTCAACATTTTGATCGACAATTTGCTTTAACCCGGGTTCATAAATGGGCATAATTCCATTATTTAGCTTTTCGATCCTTTTTTCATTGATATCCAGGCATGTCACCCTGTGTCCCATATCTGAAAAACACGTCCCTGTGACCAAACCAACGTAGCCTGTCCCAATCACGCAAATTTTTGCCATTCAATTGCCTCCACATTTTTATTGTTTGTTATTCAGCAGATTTACCATCCCTATTATAACCACAAAGAAAAAATCTGGTTTATCTGTTAAAATTAAAACAGCCTGGTGAGCTGTTTTGTTTGCAACTAATTGAGCCAACGGAGGGATTTGAACCCTCGACCTGGCGCTTACGAAGCGTCTGCTCTACCAGCTGAGCTACGTTGGCGTGCAGAACATTATACCAGTAAGCAAATGGATTTTACAAGAATTTTTTGATGGAGATTTGAATGAATATTGCCATGCTTTCTTATCACACCTGCCCCCTGGCAATACTGGGTGGGAAAAACACCGGCGGCATGAATGTTTACGTCAGAGAATTGACGCGATTTTTAGGACGGGAGGGTGTGCATGTGGATGTTTTCACCCGGTCTGAAAATGAACATGTCCCATCGGTTTCACATGACCTTGGCTATTTCAACAGGGTTGTGCATATCCCGGCTGGACCTGAAATTTTTCTGCCCAAAGAGGTTCTGGCAGATTATACCGAGACTTTTGCTAACGGCATTCTTGATTTTGCCAGACAAAAACAAATCCAGTATGATCTCGTGCATTCTCATTACTGGTTATCGGGGATGGCAGGGAATTTGTTGAAGGAAGCCTGGCAAGTACCGATGCTGCAAATGTTTCATACCCTGGGGAAGATGAAACAACGCATAGGCAGGACGCCTGAAGAACGAGAAGGTCAGTACCGGATTGATGGTGAAAGTAATGTGATGGACGCTGCGGAGCGGATTGTTGCAGCAACAGACGCAGAAAAATCGCAATTGCAGGATCTGTATGGTGTTGACCCCCAAAAGATTACAGTGATCCCACCAGGGGTCAACACACATCATTTTTATCCTATCCCTCCAGATGAAGCTAAGGAAGCAATTGGAATATCACCCAAAGATCGGATGGCTTTATTCGTGGGTAGAATTGAACCCTTAAAGGGTGTGGACACCCTGATAAAGGCGATGTCGATCGTAAAAAAGAACTGCCATTCATTTATTTGTCCCCACTACCTGATCATCATTGGCGGCGATCCTGAAGGTAAAACAGAGGAGCTTTCCGCAGAGATGGAAAGGCTGCAGAAATTATGCAAGGCACTTGACCTGGATGAGATGGTCGTTTTTCTTGGGAAACGAGGACAGGACACCCTGCCTTATTATTACTCTGCTGCAGAAGTGGTTGTGATGCCATCTCACTATGAGAGTTTTGGGATGGTTGCCCTGGAGGCGATGGCATGCGGCACACCTGTGATTGCATCAAGAGTTGGAGGCCTGGCGCATTTGATCAGGGATGGTGAAACTGGATTTTTTGTACCGGCGCAGGACGCCGAAGCCCTGGCTGAAAAATTGCGTCTGATTTTTGTGAACCATGAATTACGAGATCAGATCGGTGCACGCGCTGCCGATTATGCACAGGGTTTTTGCTGGGAGGAGATTACCAGGCAGGTGCTCGGCGTTTATCAAGACCTGATACCTGTTTCAAAATAAAACAATCCTGGCTAATTTTTCTTTTTAAAGAAATTTATTCCCCGGATTCTTCGGGCTTATCAAATTTTTCTTTTCGGATAACCTGCCCTGCGCGTTTGATGATATCCCTGCCAAATCTTTCCCTTAATTCGTCGACGGCATGTAATAATTTTTCTTCCTTTTGGTGATCATCATCCCACAGGTTTAACTGGTACACAGGCGGACCGAGGTTGCTGACACCCACACCAATTAACCTGACCGGTTTGCCTTTCGGCCAATTTTCATAGAAAAGCATGCTTGCTGCAGAATATATTTCCTGGTCTAAATTTGTTACCGAAAGGAGTGTCGTCTGCCGAGTGATGGTTGAAAAATCTGCCCAACGCATTTTAATTTGAATGGTTGACCCTGCCAATGATTCTTTTCTAAGCCGTCCACCAACCTTTTCAGAGAGGGCTCGGAGTGTGTTCAGGAGATACGCTTCATCACTGACATCTTTTGCAAAGGTGACCTCATTGCTGGTCGATTTGGTTTCGTGCTCCATTTCGATAGGGCGGCTATCAATCCCCTTTGCACGATCGATTAACTCAGGCCCAAAACGTCCTAAGAGTGCTTCGAGGCTTGCTGGTGAGGTTTCAGCCAGGCCGCCAATCGTTGTAATGCCGATGGCAGCGAGTTTTTCTGCCGTTTTCGGTCCGATTCCCCAGAGTGATTGAACAGGAAGCGGTGCAAGGAATTTGGCTTCATCGCCGGGGGGGATAATGGTGATGGTGTTGGGTGGTTCAGCGCTGCGTTTTTGAGATTTCCCCCAATCGTTGGCAATTTTTGCGACGAGTTTGTTGGTCGCCCCGCCAATTGAGATTGGAAGTTGGCATTGTGTGTTGACCTTGTGCTGTAAATCCTGGGCGACTTTTTCAATGGGCTCCCCTATTCCGGTCACATCGACGAAGGCTTCATCAATGGAGATTTTCTCAATAAATGGGGTGATCTCAATGGCTTTCATCACCTTTTTTGAAACTTCGCTGTAATTACCGTGTCGTGAGGAAACGACGATCAAGTCAGGGCAAAGTTGTTTCGCCCGGCTCATTGGCATAGCAGAACGGACACCGAACATTCGGGCAGCGTAGGAACAGGAGGCAACCACGCCACGCTGGTCTGCTCTCCCGCCTACAGCAAAAGCTTTACTTTTTAGAGAGGGATCGTGTAATTCTTCCACAGCACAGAAGAAGGCATCTAAATCAAGATGCAGGATTTTCCGGTTCATAAGATTAATTATATAGCAATTGATTTTCGTAGATATCCCGAATGACGTCTTCAATCGCCTGGTCCTGCACTTCAAGGTCACGAATGCGATATTTCTCCGAGAGTTGATGAATGAGTTTTGATGCTGATATGTTTTCCCTCTTAAAGGAATAGATCACATTCACCCCATCTCTCTGGACAATTTTTGCCTGATCTATCGTTGGGTATTGATAAAACTCGGCGAATTCCACACTCAGAACCCTGCTACCTCCATAGTATTTGATCAATTCATCGAATTCACCGTCATACAGAATTTTCCCATGATCAATGATCATAACGCGTTTGCAAAGTTTAGCAATATCCGCGGTGTCGTGGGTTGTTAACAGGATGGTTGTTCCCCTTTTGGCATTAATAAATTGAATAAATTCCCGCACCCTTTGTTTTGCGACGACATCCAAACCGATGGTGGGTTCATCTAAAAAGATCAATTTGGGATCATGCAGTAATGCCGCACAAAGGTCTGCGCGCATTCTCTGGCCTAAAGAAAGAGAGCGGACGGGGGTATCCATGAAGGAATCCAGCTCAAGGATTTCACGAAAGGAATTTAAATTTTGCTTGAATCGGTCCGAGGGTATCTCGTAGATGTGTTTCAACAGATCAAGAGAGTCCCGAACAGGCAAATCCCACCATAATGTGGTTCGCTGTCCAAAAACAGCCCCAATGTGTTTGACGTAGTCCTTGCGGTCTTTCCAGGGGACGAAACCGTTGACCTGAACCTCGCCTGAAGTTGGCACCAG
This sequence comes from Candidatus Brevefilum sp., assembly GCA_029210815.1. Classification (GTDB taxonomy): domain Bacteria; phylum Chloroflexota; class Anaerolineae; order Anaerolineales; family Anaerolineaceae; genus Brevifilum. Next base: position 33,619 of record JARGGB010000017.1, on the reverse strand, counting down.
CAATCCTGTCAGCATTTTAATGGTTGTTGATTTTCCTGCACCATTTGGGCCGATATACCCTATCAATTCACCCGGGTAAATTTTGAAGCTGACATCATTGACAGCGTGGACCAAAGTGAAACGGCGGTCAAATAAGTTTCGTAAAGCCCCGAGATAACCCTTGTGGTCCTTATAGATTTTATAATCTTTAGATAAACGGTCAGCCTTAATGATTGCTTCCATAATCTAACTCCCTGTGCTTTGATAGTTCTTAATACCAAAACGCCAGAATTTTAATGAGAGCCAAAACATGCTTATCGCAATGAATGGCGCTAAAAATGAAGTAAATACCGGCATATTTAACGGGTTGGGTTTGTCTAGTATGTAAATCATAGGGAAGTAACTTAGAAAAATTGCCGGCACGACAAATGAGAAAAGCAGTCGGATTGCCCTGGGGAAAATATGCATGGGATAGGACATAATTTCACTGCCGCCATAAGTAAATACATTTAGAATTTCAAGGCGTTCTTTTGTCCAGAATGTTGTGGTGGCACCAAAAATGAACAGGCTCCCAAAAAACAGAACCTGGCAGAGGATCAGAACCGGGATGTAGAGGATCCTTCCCAGTGTCCAGTCCACATTGGACAGGCTCAGACCGATGATAAAGATGATCAATCCCTCAATGATCTTTCCCAATCGGCGTAAAACAAAGCGTGATCCCAACACCTGCAAAGTGATATTAACAGGCCTTAAAAGCAGTTGGTCAAAAGTACCTTTGATAACTAAGGGACCAAAGGCATCATAATCAAAACCGCTGAAGACCATATCCATCATGCCAAAACTGAATTCTGCCAAGCCCCAGAGGAGCGCCACCTCGCCAAGAGTCCAACCACCTATATCTCCAAATTGGCTTAATGTCAGGGCAAAGGCTGCAAAGAAAAATCCCAGGATCATTGCCTGGCTGAGGACCTCCATGACAAAGGATGCTGGATACTGCAATTGTGACCGGATCTGGATTCTTAATAACCTGAACAACAAGGATAAATTTCGACGCATCTTAGCCGCCCTGGATCACCAATTTTTTTACACCCTGGGCGAGGATAATGTGCCCAAAGATGACCAGGGTGACAATCCAGAAAATCTGGATTAAGAACCCTTGCAGAAGTTCAGCCCCCCGGATATTTCCGATAAAAACCTGGATGGGGAAATAAAGACTTGCGCCAAAAGGTGTCAATCGGCAGAAATTTGCCAGCCAATCAGGGAATAAAGCTAAGGGAAAATAGAATCCTGAGAATATCCAGCTCAAACCAAATGCAAAACGCCCAATGCCAAGGGCATTTGGTGTCCAAAATGAAGCCAGATTGACTAAAAAACGCCACGAGAAGCTAATCAATAAAGCAAACACGATGGACAAAGCAAAGAGGCTCCATTGGATGAGCGACTCCGGCAGAATGATGTTATAGAAAAATGAGAAAACCAGGAACAAGGGAAGCCCACGAATGATCAAAGAGCCAAATGCGCGTCCAATGTCAATCCCTAACCAGTATGAAAAGTAATTGATGGGTCTGAGAAGGTCAGCGCCAACCCGGCCGTCGTACACGGTATGCATCAGATCGTACCAATGGAAAAAACTCATGACGCCAATCAGGGATTGAGTTAAGCCAGCATAGGTGATGGCGCCGCGAATAGAGAGACCATTCACACTGGTTTGTTCCTGGTATAAAGCAATCAAAACCGCTGCGCGAAAAAATCCAAACATCAGGTTCGTAAACAGACCTGACAGGTTGGCGGCGCGATAGGTGAGCTGCCTTCGAAAGGATGTATGAATTGTGGCAAAAAAAGCATTCATCGGCTTGAATTTTTTGTGTGTTGCAAACAGGATTGTTGATTATAACATGGGTTGTTCTTGGTTTTTAAGCATTTTATACTGATTTGGAAAGGAAAAGAAAATTTTAATTAAATTTCGTTTTTGATCTTCAATTTTTTTACATTTAACATCTCTTCCTTATTCTAAAAATTATTTGGGATACTAAAAATACAAAAAACCTGATTCTTAATACCAAATACCTAATACCCAATACCTAATCCCAAACTTAATCTGTAAACATATTTCAGGACGACACACGACACACCATTCCCCATTCACACTCACTATTCCCCAATCACAAAAAAAGAGGCTGCATCATTTATATGATACAACCTCATAATTTTGCATTTAGATGAGATTACACATCCAGATTGCGGACTTCCTTGGCATGTGTCTGGATGAAACGTCGCCGCGGGGGCACTTTGGAGCCCATCAACATGTCAAAGGTGCGGTCAGCTTCTGCGGCATCCTCGATGTTGACGACAAGTAAAGTCCGGTTTTCAGGGTTCATAGTGGTTTCCCAGAGCTGATCCGGGTTCATTTCACCCAAACCCTTATAGCGCTGCAGGGAGAATCGGCCGCCGTTTTTCGTGATTTCTTTGACCAGCTTTTCTCGTTCTTCTTCTGAATAGACATAGTCCTTTTCCCGACCATGGGTGATGAGATAAAGCGGCGGTTGTGCTATATAAAGGTGCCCCTCATCGATTAACGGCTGCATGTATCTGAAGAAGAAGGTTAACAGCAGGGTGCGAATGTGTGAACCATCGACGTCGGCATCTGTCATGATCACGATTCTACCGTAGCGCAGCCCACTGAGATCAAAACCTTCGCCAATACCGGTTCCCAGCGCAGAGATCAGAGATTTAACCTCACGGTTGTTGAGGATTTTGTCAAGGCGAGCTCGCTCGGTATTGAGAATCTTCCCGCGGAGGGGGAGAATCGCCTGGAAATGCCGATCCCTGCCTTGTTTGGCAGACCCACCAGCCGAGTCACCCTCAACGATATAAAGTTCGGTTTTTTGAGGATCTCGTTCAGAACAATCCGCCAGTTTACCTGGCAGCGTCATGCTTTCCAGGGCGGATTTGCGAATCACCAGGTCGCGCGCTTTACGAGCAGCCGCTCGAGCTCGAGCAGAGGTCAGACACTTCTGGATGATCTTCCTTGCAGTTGAGGAGTTTTGCTCCATGAAACTGAAGAAGCCCTCGCTGACCACCTGCTGGACGTAGGTCTGAACTTCAGCGTTCATCAGTTTGACCTTGGTCTGGCTTTCAAATTGTGGGTCAGGATGCTTGATGCTGACGATGCCAGTTAAGCCCTCGCGAGTATCATCCCCGGAAAAGTTTGGGTCGGAATCTTTGAGAATGCTGTTTTTCCGAGCATAATCATTGATCGACCTGGTTAATGCCATGCGCAAACCAGTTAAATGTGTGCCTCCGTCAATGGTGTTGATGGTGTTAGCAAAAGCATAAACCGATTCGGAATAAGCATCTGTGTACTGCAATGCGACTTCAATACCGATGTCCTCAACTTCTTTTTCAATGAAAACGACATCGTGAAGCGTATCTCGATTTCGATTGAGATATTTTACAAAGGAAGAAATGCCGCCTTCAAAGTGAAATGAAATTTCTTTGTCCTCACGTTCATCGATGAGCTTCAGGGTTACACCCCGGGTCACGAATGCCATTTCACGGAATCGCTGTGCAAGGGTTTCGAATTTATAGGTTTCATCCCCTTTGAAAATAGTTGGGTCATATCGGAAGGTCGTTATTGTTCCCGTTTGGGTTTTTGGCACACTGCCAATGACTTTTACACGGGCTTGCGGGATCCCTTTTTCGTAGCGTTGGTAATAGATCTTTCCGTTACGATAGACCTTGACTTCGCACCACTCCGAAAGAGCGTTGACAGCAGAAGAACCCACACCGTGAAGACCACCTGATACTTTGTAACTGCCGCCGCCGAACTTGCCGCCAGCGTGCAGCGTGGTCATGACAACCTCTAAGGCAGAGACCTTTTTCTCGGGGTGAATATCAACCGGGATGCCGCGACCATTATCGGTGATGGTCACACTTTCGTCTTTCTCAATGACCACACTGATGTTATCGCATTCACCTGCCAGGGCTTCATCTATGGAGTTGTCCACCACCTCGTAGATTAAGTGATGAAGCGCTTTAATGTCCGTACCGCCGACGTACATACCTGGGCGGCGTCGAACGGCTTCAAGGCCTTCGAGGACTTGAATATCATTTGCATTGTAAGAAACAGCTTGTTTAGCCAATCGATTACTCCGTTTTCTTTATGATTTTTTCATACTTTCTTTTACAGGCATCATTTTCTTGTTCATTACTGACTGTGTAAATGCTGTGGCATCAAGAAAGTAATGAAAGGATGCTGCGATAACCGCTGAGGCGATGAAGGCATGTCCAAAGATGCCCACAATCAAGAACCAATTGTCCACTGCGGGAGATGACCAGAGATAATTCAGACCTTCAATTAAAACAAAGGCTGAAAAGATGAACCAGGTTGTTTGGCTCATCGATGTTCGCACAACGCTGATGCTGGTCATCATGGCTGAAATCAGGTTTTGCTTGTAAAGGAAAATACCATGGGGTGTAAATACCAGGGGGAGGATAATCCACAATAAGACAAAACCCATCATCAAAAAAATAAATTGACTGACCGCAGGGCTGATCAATGAGATGGCTCCCAGGATCAATACCAGCGGGATGCTGGCAATTAATAAAATAACCAGGATTAAAATTGGCATCAGGATTATCTGGAGATATGCGGTGAATAAGCCCTTAATGCCGCGATCTTTGTCGCTGTGAATATCGACAATTTGGTTTGAAATATTGTTAAAATACAGGCTTCCTAAAAAGAAACCAACCAGAAGGAAGATCAACCAGAGACCGATAATGCTTCCGCTGGAGTCGAGATTAAAAACCACAGGGCTGCCTAATGGGTTTGAAAAAGGCGGCTTTGATATGATCAAGCTTGGCACACCGATTGGTATTGTGCGGATTGATCTTGCAAGGTTTAAGCTCGTAAAGATATCCGTCCAAATAGATTGAAAACTCTCAAATAATTTTGCATACTCAGGATCGTCTATCCCAGGTAGTGAAGAAAAACTTTGTATCATTGGACGAAAAAATGAATCCACGCGCCAGGCTGGGCCAAACCAGAGAAATAGGTCCAGCAGAACGGGGGGGATCATCAGGTACGGCTTATTGGCGATGGTGTTAAACCCCGCTTTAAGCGCGTCAATGATTTTTGGTCTTTTGATCTTATTTTCAGAACTTGTGTTCATACAATCTGTAATTTTACCACATCAGGCTCCCGAAGGCTATAAAACGAACCCGAGAGGAGGTGGATTTTTATAGCCAAATTTACGGCTGCAGACTGATTTTTCGGGGTAAAAGAATTGATTTTTTTGGTGCATGGTAAAATATTGCCATGTTAAATAGACAGTCCTTGCCAGAGATCAACCGCCTGTCGATCGTGTCTGCTGCGATCATGCTGGCTTTTGCTTTAACACAAATCGTTTCTTTTCCTGCCCAAAGAATTTCTTTTACGATCTTTGGTATTCTGGTTCCGATTCTTGTAGATTTCAGCACGATAACAACGATTTTTACTGCAATATTAGCTGCAGCAGGGATGGATTGGCTGATCCAATCCCATCCTGAAAAAGAAAAGGATGCTTTATTCCTTTCTTATTCGCGTCATTGGGTTGTTCCGATTCTTACAACCTTTGTGATCGGCGTTGTATTGAATTCCTTTGCGGGTGGCGCATACTGGTGGGTGATTTACGGCCTGGGGAGCGTTCTGCTGGTTGCAGTTTTTATTGCAGAATACAATGTGGTCCCTCCTGACGAGAACAAACTTCCCCTGGCGGTTATTGGTTTAACAGGCTTGTCTTTTGCCCTTTATTTCCTTTTATCGGTGGCTGTTTTCTCGTCGAATTTGCGCTTATTTATTCGCCTTCCCCTTCTTGGTATCGGGGCTTTGATGGCAATTTCTCGTTCCCTTCAATTAAGATTAGGACGTTGGCTGCCACTTTGGGCATTAATAAACAGTCTTGCATTATCCCAACTCGTAGTTGGTTTTCATTACCTGCCGCTTTCACCTATTCAATCGGGATTAATCCTGGTGGGAACAGCTTACAGTCTAACCAGCCTTGTGACAGGTATCAAAGAAGCGCGAAAGAAGTGGGGGCTATGGGGTGAACCTGCAGCGATGCTTATATTGATGATTTTTATCAGCCTGATTTGGCGTTAAAACAATTCAGAAGTTACCTGGGTTTGTTCTTGATTGTCGATGCTTTGACGATACAGGTAACGCAAGTTTCGCTTGTGCAGCTGGCTTGCCAGGCCGCCTAACAATATGCGGCTTTTACCGCAGGCTTCAACGCCGATGCTGTCTAAAACTTCCAGGGGGTTTTTCCGCCGATTCGCAGTGAGGACAGCCTTTTGGATAGCTTTGAGGTAGGTCACGTTTTCCCTGATCTTCTCGTCGATTTCACCCCTGAGAATAATATCGCCGTGTCCCTGGATTATATTTTCAAGCCCCAAATCATTAAAGCCTTGCATTGTCTTGATCATTTGTTCAATATTCCCCTCAACAATAAAGGGCAGCGGCATAAATACATCCCCGGAAAACAGGATCCGATCTTCTTCGATTAAGACAGCAATGCCATCCTCAGAATGCCCTGGAGCTGAAAATAATCTAAGTGTTTTCTTTCCAACCTGGATGTTGAAGCTGCCCTGGCTGAATGTAATATGCGGGGGAATGATTTTGAGCTGATTGTAGAAGGGATTATCCTGCCCTGCTTCTTCCAGCGCCTGGGGACCGCGTTCCAGGAGCAAGAGCCGGCACCGTTCGTGCCCAATAACGGTCGCACCCGGGAAGAAACAATTTCCCCAGCTGTGGTCAGCATGGTGGTGGGTGTTGATCACGTATCTGATAGATAAATTGAGCCGGTTTTCAACAAAGTCACGAATTTCAAGGCTTTCCTGCGGCATCAAAGTGTCAATGATAACAGCAAATTGCGGCCCAGCAACGACCCCCGCTGAGACCTGTGCATACATGTCGCTCTGGAACCAGTATACATTATCAGATACACGTTCACGCTGCATAAAATTGATCCTTATCGTTCACCAAAGTTCTGCAAAGAATAGCACAAATGAAGATAAAAGTCAAAAATTCTAAAGAGCTTGCTAATTAAATTCTTTATGGTTTGATTGATTAAGTGGTGAGCATAATTTGGGAAAATCTTTGTTTTTAAATATCGTAGATTCAAGTATCAATTAGTAAATATACAATTCAATTTTTCGCATATATACCACACAATATATATAGCTAATTGATAGTTCGTCTTTCCAGTTTGAAAGATTTAATAAAAATAGGTTTTGGACAAGAGGACACTAACAAAACCTAAAATAGCTAATCCTGAAAAACTGCCAATCAGCAAAAAGACCCAGGGATTTTGTTCCTGGTCATTGATAGCGGGTTCCTGGGTTGTAACCTGTGTTGGAGTCGCTGTTGGGTGCAATGTGTTCGTCGGTAAAGGCGTGGTGCTTTTGGTCGATGTACTTGTGATGAATTCCGGTGAAGGCGTTTGTTCTGACGGAGATATTTCTGTTATCGTCGGTGAAACCTCTGTTTCCAATGCTCGATCGGTACGAACCTGGGTGGGTGTGTTGAAGGGGGTTGAGGTTCCTGGTCGGTAGTATGAGGTGGGAGATCGGTAGAAGTAGAGCGTCGCCGTCCTGGTTGGCCCCAGTGTGCTGGTTGGGTAGGGGGTTCGGGTGGGATACAGGGTGCGTGTCGGCGTTGGGGTCTTTGTGGGTGTAAAGGTTGGCGTTGGGGTTGATGTCAGGATGCTTTGCGGACCATGGGTTCGGATAGTATCCCCATAGCTGTTGATAATCTCAATTTTGTAATAAAAATTCTTGTTGAAGTCGCTGGTGTTTAATACATCAGTGTACTGGTAGTGGGCATTTGAGCCGATTGCGTTGATAATAGGCGAGATGCGGCTGTAAGGTCCTATTTCTGAACTGGCTCTGAGGACATGGTATCCAGAAATGCTGCTTTCTATGCCCGTCTCCCATGAAAGATTGACCTCGTCAAGGTCGAGAACAGCCCCGAAGGTCTTGATGTCGCTGCTGCCAACCGGCAAGCCAGCCAGGAAGGGTGTGAAATTCAGGTCTTTGTTGATCCCGGGGCGGCCGGAAGCGTCGATCACAACCTGCAAACTGTCTTCAACCGTATTGCAGCCTGTCAATTGACCACTTTCGTTGAGGGGGTTGTCGCCTGCCGGGATTTGCCCGGTGCGGTCCCAGCCGTCCGTCAGATTATTGAGGGGGGCGTACCACCACAAGGGGATTTTGCTGCTGTCATTGCTTCCGCAAAAGTCCACGGATTCAATCGTGCTGATGCAGTCAGCGTTCAGGTCGTATTTTATTGACAGTACAAGGTCGGATGCAACTGCGCCTTCAGCCAGGAAAATATCATAGAAGTTGGAACAGGCAATGATCGGGGTTGTGCCCACACCGAGGAAGGGGATGTTCTCCGATGTCCCCTGGCCGTGATTGACGATGAAGAGATCATAATTGCTTCCAGAATTGCGTTTGACAGCAATATTATTATCGAAGGCAGCAGCGTAGGTGTCGGTCACAGTTTGCATCAGTGCCTGTACACCGGGTGCATTTGTTTCGGGTAGAATGGGCGCACCGAGGGTTTTTGCCTCGCTGACGGTGCAGAATTCCGCCCCGGTTGATGCTAATACCCCCTCGCCCCAGAAGTTATGGTCGGCATTTCCCAGGTTATTGCAATTGACCTGGGCACCGGTGCGGTTTGAATGGATGTTGTTGGCGTAAATTTTGACGGTCCCTGATCCGAGTCCCTCCCCCTGGTAGAGGGCATAATCCTGGTTGCCCGTGATGTGGTTGAAGGCAAGGGTCACCGTGCCATCACCGCTCTTGATATCGACAGCGCGACCGCCGTTTGTGAGCGTCGTGTGCTCGATGCTCAGGTCAACCGGGCTGTTGACAGAGACCAGGTCACGGGAGACGCCGCTGCAATCTGCGCCGACAATGGTCAGGTCCTTCAGGATCCCGCCGGCGGTGAAGTTGAGCATGGGGACGCTGCAGTTTACCCCGTTGTAGGTAATCAGAGAATTGTCCTGTCCCTTGATTGTCAGGTTTTTGTCAATCAACACGGTGTGGTCTTTGACCAGGTAGTTTCCCAGGATGGCAATCTCGTCACCCGGGTTGAGTGCGTTGACGGCATCGCGCAGACCGGTGCCGGTGCCGTTTGGTTCATCAAGCCCGTCAGTGTTGGTGTAGCAGGGGGTGAAACTCCCACATTCGGCGGGGGACGAAGCAATATACACCCTTTGTGGAGTCTGTGCGTTGACGTCGCTGTTTTTAAAAGTATTAAGAAATGACGGGATTAATTCATTATCTCCTTCAAGGTCCACTGTTGAAAAGACGGAGAAGAATAGTATGGGAATCAGGAGGATAATAAAAGCTGTGCGCTTAAATTGTTTTCGCATAGTAATGCTCGATAATTGAGACTTGCCACCATTATACCATTTAGCTAAAATTATTTATTGAATAAGGATTTCAAATCAGATTAAGCATCACGATCGGAGCCAGCAATGATTTTTAAATACCTGTTGAAAGCCATCAAACCCTTTCGATTGGGGAGCATGCTTGCGACTTATGCTTTGGGGGCAGGTTTGGTTCAATATGTTCGTCACATGAAAGATTGGGGAGCTTTGATCCAGGGCGGCTTGTTTCTGTTATTTGTGATCTTGAGCATAGAATTGTTGAAAATTCTCGGGCAGCTGCGGAATATTAAAAACTGGCCGAAAGATGCCAAATTAAATGAAATCAAACGGCTGCGGTGGGTGATTGCCCTGGTGATCGCGACCTTATTAACGGCATCGATGACAATCTTTGTTGATTGGATGATGCGGCGTTTCTTGTGGGATGGATTGACCTTTTTGATCCTTTGTTTTGTTGTTTTAGGCGGCATCTACTACCTATCTGATGTCAGACAAGCTCTTCGACCGTATAAAATTCTGATTGAAACGCTGCTGTTTGTGGTTTTTCCACCTGCCATTGCATATTTCACTCAATCCTCTGAACCTCATCGTTTATTGACCCTGGTTGTACCTGGTTTGATTCCCGTTTACCTTGCGTACCGTCTGCTGACCGATTTGAAAAATTTCCATGAAGACCTGCGCACTGAGAAGCTGACCTTTGTAACCCATGTGGGCTGGGAAAAAGCCATGGTTTTTCACAGCGCCCTGATCTTGCTGGCTTACCTGATTCTTGCGTTGATTGCCCTGCTTGGTTTTCCATGGTTCATTTTGTGGCCGGTTTTCTTAACTCTGCCAATCGGCTTGTTTGAAATCTGGTTGATGGAAGGGGTGCGTCGGGGCAAAAAACCGCTTTGGGGCTTGATGCAATTTGCAACCGCCTGCGTTTTATTTATCCCGATTTATTTGCTGGCTTTTGCTTTTTGGATTCGTTAGACAAAAAATTGCACTGGTTTTGACTTAAGCCTATACTAAACATATAAATAATAATAAAAATTAAAGGAGGAATGAAATGGTTTTATCTGAAGGTGTGAAAGCACCAGGTTTTGAATTGCTAGACAGTGAAGGAAAGCCCCATAAATTATCGGATTACACGGGTGAAACAATCGTTGTCTATTTTTATCCCAAGGATGACACCCCCGGCTGTACAAAGGAAGCCTGCTCGTTCAGGGATTCCTATGCGGATTTTAAACAGGCAGGTGTGACGATCATTGGCATCAGCCCGGACAAGGTTGAGTCCCATAAGAAATTCAAAGAAAAATATGCACTGCCCTTCACATTACTTGCCGATCCTGATCATGCGGTCTGTGATGCTTTTGGTGTTTGGGGCTTGAAAAAGTCTTTTGGCAGGGAGTATGAAGGCGTTTTTCGAACAACCTATGTTATTGGGCCTGAAGGCGAGATCAAACGTGTCTTTGAAAACGTTAAACCATCCGATCACAGCCAGGAAGTTTTAGAAGCTATTGCAGCGTAAATAACTTTCGTAAAAAATCAAATAAGCGCTGCCTCAAATTGAAGCAGCGCTTTTTGTATTGTGTATTTTTTTCTGATGTCTGGGGAAAATTATTCCAGAGTAGTTAATCTATTTACATCAATCGCAGCACCACATTGCCCTCGGACCAAAGGTCTTCCAGCAGGTAATAATCCCTTTCTTTGGGGGAGAACAAATGCACAACCACATCACCGTAATCCAGGACAATCCAGCCAGAATCAGGGTTGCCTTGCGGCTGGTTGGTCAGGCGATAATTTGACTTTACTTCTCTACCCAGGCTGCTTGCCAGACTTTGAAGCATGCGTTTGCTTGTGCCGCTGGCGATAACAAAATAGTCCGTAAACGATGCAATGCCTTTGATGTCCAGGACAACGATGTCTTCCCCCTTCTTTTGTTCCAGGTAATTCGCGATGTTTCTTGCTAAATTTATTGCTTCCAGATGTCACCTCTCTGTATTATAGAATTCACTGATCTACCAAATTATACTTTATCCAGCGGGATGGACAATAAGGGATCGTAAATTGGACCCCCCGGCGTCAATGTACTTTTGTAAAGAACGACTTTGTAAACGGTACATATTCCTAAAGAATCGATCTTGAATTGGGAGAGTGTTTTGCCAATATCCTGTACAATCAGCGTTTCCACATTACTGCGAATCCGGGCAATGGTCAGATGAGGGCTCAACCCGCGTTTATCCGGTGGAATGGACGCTTTTTGCAAAGCCTGGTCAAGGCTTTTGTGGATGTCCTTCAACGGGCCACTGCCTTCAATGCCTAACCAGATCACCCGGGGTTTGTGCGCACTGGGGTACATGCCCATGCCAGTCACCTCAATTTCAAATGAGCTTCTCCCCTTAATGGTGTCTGAAAGTAGGTCCTTGATGGTTTGGAGGTGCCCTTCAGATATTTCCCCGAGGAACTTGATGGTCATATGCAGGTTCTGCGGTTCCACCCACTTCAGCGCGTAATCCGGGGTTTGTGTTTTAAAGTATTTAATGATCTCGCCGATTTTTCCCCTGATTTGGGGAGAAAAATCGATTGCAACGAATGTTCTCATGGGAAATCTCTCTGAATAATGCTGTTTCTCATTTAGATTACCATAATTTTTTACAAATGAAAAAAAATGATCATAGAGTACTCATGTGTTGAGATTCTTAACATTTCGCTTCTTTTCAATGATTTGGATTTATGGTATAAGTAATTTACCCTGCTGTGTTCGTGATGCAGCATACCAGTTTTGGGCCAACACCCTTTACTAACGTCAGAACTCCATCACGTAATGCGATAGACTTATGTCAAGGCAGAGCGGATGGGTACGACAAACCTGCTTACGCAGGTTCAAAACTCAGCTCCACACGGCACGGCGGGGTATTTTTTTGTAAATTAATTTCGGCTGGAGTGAACACCCATTACGGGCGTTTTTTATTTAAGGTCGCACACCGTGCATAAATGATGCTAATTGGTTGATCCTGATATGATACCTCTAACTCATGTGGTTAATAATTCAAATGACCACCTACCCCCTGCTCCCTCCCTGAAGGGAAGGAGAAAAACCGGGTTCAGCGTTAACAACCGTTCGGGCACATGGGTTACACCTTGAACTTCCCCAGTTAAACAAGACAATAGATTAAGGGAACTATAATAAAAACTGGAGGAAGAACATGATAGAAAAACGTAGGAAGTTCAGCTCAACTTTTAGAAAACGTCCATATAAAAAACCCTCTCTCTTGCCAAAGGCAGAAAGCAGGGTGAGGGTTTCCAATTAGAAGCATTGTAAAAACTTATAACAAACTTGCGTGTGGGTTATAATTTCTGATGAAACAATTCGCTGCCAACTGAGGTATGCTTCAATAATGATTATGAGCCGGATCTTAAAGATGAAACGAATAATCTTTCTTATGATGATCATTCTTTCGTTTGCCCTGGGTGGATGCCAGGCTGGTGCCCTTGCTGCTGATCAATTGCTCTGGGTCGGGGATGAAAGCGTCCTGTTTAAAGATGATTTTTCTTTTACAACGGGCGGCTGGCGTACCTATGAAGATTCTATAAGTTTTGCGGGGCATCAATCTGGCGGCTTTCGTTTGTGGGCAAATGTGCCACAATATCAATTCTGGAGCACCCCTGGCTTGAACTTTTCGGACACCCTGATTTACACAAAGGCCAGGCAGCTGGGCGGTCCAAGTGACAACATGGTTGGGGTGCTGTGCCGCTACCAGGATTCTGCCAATTATTATGCATTGGTGATTGGCTCGGACGGCTATTATGGCATTTATAAGATGGCAGCAGGGCGGCAAAGTTTGATCGCCCAAGCGCATATGGATTTTAGTGAGAACATTCATCGGGATGGCGAAGAAAATGAAATCATTGCCCTGTGCAAGGGGAATCAATTAGCTCTTGTTGTTAATGACACGCCGCTAATCCAGGCTGAAGACGCGACTTTTAAGTATGGCGATGTCGGCTTAATTGTTGGCAACTTCTCTGAAGCCGGCGTGGATATTTTATTTGATGATTTTATTGTTATTAAGCCCTGATTTCCTTTTATGAAAATATTTTTTGACATTATTGGTTGTCGATTAAACCAGAGCGAGGTTGAATCCCTGGCGAATATCTTCCGAGCATTAGGCCATCAAATTGTAGGGAACCCGGAAGATGCTGACCTGGCGATTGTCAACACCTGCGCGGTGACGGTCAAGGCGGCAGCAGATTCGAGGAAGAAATTACGGCGTGCAGCGCGTAAAAGCGCATCCCGGGTGATCGCCACAGGCTGTTGGGCAACCTTGTACCCGGAAAAAGCGCTTGGGCTTGAAGGGGTCACCGATGTGCTTGACAACGAAGAAAAAGAGAATCTCGTCTCAAAAATCCTGGGTTTGTCACCAGAAGTGATCAGTAAATTAGACCTTGTTCGAGAGCCGCTGCCTGGTGATCGGGGACGTACACGGGCTTTTATCAAGGTGCAGGAAGGCTGCGATAACCACTGTACATACTGCCTGACGAGGATCGCCAGGGGAAGATCCCGCTCACGACAGCTAACAGAAATTTCCAGAGATATCAGAGCTGCCACTGATGGCGGTGCCAACGAAATTGTATTAACCGGCGTCCAGTTGGGGGGCTGGGGTGGTGATTTGCCCGGTGTTAAAAGTATGGCGGATTTGCTTGAGGGCGTGCTGTCCATCAGCGGGTACGCCAGGTTGCGTTTATCATCAATCGAACCCTGGGATTTTGACCCGGCTTTGTTGTCCTTTTGGAGGGATGAGCGACTGTGCCGTCACCTTCACATTCCGCTGCAATCAGGAAATGATGGTATATTAAAAGCCATGGGCAGGCCGATAAGCACGGATGAGTATCAGCAGTTAATCAATGCGATCCGTGATGCCCTCCCGGACATTGCGATCACAACCGATGTGATTGCGGGTTTTCCCGGTGAAACTCGGGAGGACTTTGAGCAAACAGCAGCATTTATCCGATCGATCAGCTTTGCTGGCGGGCATGTGTTCACCTATTCGCCTCGACCGGGCACCGTTGCATTTAAAATGAAGGACCGTGTCCCGATGCAGACTGCAAAGGCGCGTAATGCTGCTTTACGCCGCATCTTTGCCGACGCAGGACGTGAATACCGGGGGCAGTTCATCGGAACAAATAAGAAGGTCTTATGGGAGTCCAGCCGGTTAAATCAGGATGGAGGCTGGGACCTCTCTGGATTGACAGACAATTACATCCGTGTTTACACAGTAGCAAAGGATAACCTGTGGAACAGGATCACACCGGTTGTCCTTGAGGACGATCATCCGGCTCGAAGTGCATTAATAGGAAGGCTTGCGAGCCTCAGCGAGTAATTGTGGAGTATTAACGACCATTTGTAATTCCGCTAAATATCAGGGCGACCGCAAAGTTGATTATTAGAACCCGATCAACAAATTTTCGATTTATTAGGATGGATTAGTACAACAAATGTTCTTTCTCGGGCTGCCACAGAGGGCAGCCCCTACAGAGAATTTTGATTGTGAATTTTTTAAATTTAATAAATGTGTTGTAGGGGTGGAGCTCTATCCCCACCCGCCCTTTATGATTAAAATTCAAAGCAAATTGTCTATTTTGACTTTGCGATCGCCCTTCGCGAATTATCGAGTAGCTTGACCTTTTGATGTGATCTGTTAAAATCAACATGTTCATTGACAGCGGCCTTGTTTTGTTTGACCATGATATGGGCTTACGGTATAATTGGTGGCTGTCCTTAATGCGCGAGTGTTAGGAAAGAAAGAAAATCATTAAAGAAAGGACTCATTGAAAATGCCAAAGCGAACATATCAGCCCAAGCGAAAACGACGCGTTCGAGTTCACGGTTTCCGTGCGCGAATGAAAAGCAAGGGCGGTCAAAAAGTATTGAAACGACGCCGAGCAAAGGGTCGACATCAACTGGCCAAAACGGCGAATAACCACGTGAAAAAGGTCCGCTGGTAGAATACCAGGACATATGAAATTCAACGAAGTTAGTTGTACCGCTGAACAGGAAGTTGATTGAAGCGAAGTTCACGATTAACTCGCAGTGAAGATATCAAACGTGTGCGGCAAGATGGTCTTTCCAGTGCACACAAAGCGATTGTTGTAGGTTTTTTATCGAATAATTTAGAAAAAAATCGAATAGCAGTCATTGCCGGGCGGTCCGTTGGGGGAGCTGTCCAGCGAAATTTAGCTAAAAGAAGGATAAGATCTGCCTTCCAGGGTTTTCAAGATAATTTGCACAATGGTTTTGATGTTGTCATTATCGCCAGAAAACCCATTTTAGAAATTGAATATCAATCATTGGTGAATGCGCTTCAATCACTTCTTGACAGGGCGGGCTTGATGAAAGACAAAGTGAATTGACAGTGAATTGCGATTCTTGTCATCAACCGAATAGTGAACCACATTTAAGGGATCTGCCGATCCGTTTAATGACGCTCCCTCGTTGGATTTTACTTGCTCTGATACGACTGTACCAATTGATCATTTCACCCATCCTGCCCGCAGATACCTGCCGGTTTCATCCAAGCTGTTCCCATTATGGTTACCAGGCAATCTATAAATATGGTGCCCTTAAAGGCGGTTGGATGGCAGTAAAGCGGGTCTTTCGGTGTAATCCTTTTAATCCAGGTGGATTTGATCCATTACCCTGATTTAACTTGAGAAGAGAAAAAATGAAGAAATCCCATTTAATAATCCTTACCCTCCTTTTAGGATTGATGTTTATCCTGAGTGCATGCGCACCTGGCCCAAGAGTGACTGGAAGCCCGGGTGTTGCTATTTCGGATGAACATGTCTTTGTAGCCTATCGTAACTTTGTTTATCGCCTAAATGCCGAATCCGGCGCAGTGGATTGGCATTTTCCAGAAGAAGCAAACAATCAGGTGATGTTTTATTCCCAGCCCATTGTTACCGAAAACTTCATCTATGTCGGTGACCTGGCGAATAAGCTTCATAAAATTGACATTGAGACAGGGAATGCCGAATGGACTTTTTCGGAAGCTAAAGGATATTTTGTCGGCCAGGCGGCTGAAGGTGATGGCGTTGTTTATGCCCCATCCGATGACGGTAATCTCTATGCAATCGACGAGAATGGTAACTTAGCCTGGTCATTTAAAACCGGTCATTACCTGTGGTCTCAACCTGTGGTTGCTGAAGATGCAATCTACTTAGGATCGATGGACCACAATGTTTATGCCCTTTCAAAAGAGGGCTCAGAGATCTGGTCTTTTGAGCTTGAAGGTGCGGTTGTTGGTCCCCCGGTATTAAGCGAGGATGGAAGTACCTTATTTGCTGGCTCAATCGGGAATGACATGGTTGCCATTGATACAGACAGCGGTGAACAGCTCTGGTCCTTTGAATCAGAAGACAGCATCTGGGGCAGCCCGGCAATTGCCAATGATCTTTTATACTTTGCTGACGCTGGTGGTAATTTATACGCTTTGGACCCTGCAAGCGGCGCACTTTCCTTCAAATCAGAGTTTGAAGGTGCTGCTGTTGGGGGTGTTGCCGTTTTAGATGACGGCATTGTGCTCGCCACAGAAAAGGGCGGTCTACGAGCCTTCAACTTTGAGGGTGGTTCATTATGGGAAGCAAGCCTGGAGGGTGAAATTTTCCAGGCACCTGTAATGAATGACAAATACATTGTTGTGGGAACGATCAATGGTGAAAACCTGGTTTATGCGTTCAATTTGTCCGGTGTTCAGCGCTGGTCAACAACCCCTGAGAATTAAAGGAAACTGATATGTGGACTACGATCGTTATCCAACCCTTTGTGAACGTACTGTTATTGATCAATTCGCTGGTGCATAATTTTGGCGTTTCAATTATTCTTTTCACGATTCTCATCCGTTTGTTGACGCATCCCCTGACGGTTCAGCAGTTTAAAGCAACGAAGTCGATGCAAAAGCTGCAGGAAGACCCGCGTTACAAAAAGATGCAAGAAAAATATAAAAACGACAAGGAACGCCTTGCCCAGGAGCAAATGAAGCTCTATAAAGAGCACGGCGTCAATCCTATGGGCTCTTGCTTGCCAACCGTAATTCAGTTCCCGTTGATCATTGGTCTTTATCAAAGCGTGATCAGGGCGATGGCTGCTTCTCCTTATGAATTATTCCGTTTGGAACGCATTGTTTACCCCTGGTTGAACAATGCTGCGAAACTGCTGCCCCTTGAAAATCAATTCCTGTGGATGGATTTGGGTCAACCTGAGCGGATTAATGTCTTTGGGATCGCTATCCCATTGTTAGCAATCCTGGTTGTCATCACAACATTCTTGCAATCCAAGTTGATTTCACCGCCTTCAGATGGAGGAAATGACCAGGCTGCAATGATGACCAAATCGATGAGCATTTACATGCCCTTATTGATGGGTTATATGTCCTATTCGCTGGCATCAGGCTTAGCGCTTTATTTCCTGGCGAGCAATATCTTCGGTATTGTCCAATATTCATTATTGGGTCGCTCGAACTGGTCCAATATCTTGCCGTTCTTGAAAAAGAAAGAAGAAAAGGAAACCGCACCTGATAAGCAAAAGCCAGTTATTGTTGAGGTTGAAGCGGCGGATGTGCCTGAAGAAGAAGACTTTGATGATGAAACAAATGGCTCATCCACTGAGAAGTTGCGGATGCCAAAACGGAAGCGTCCGAAACGCAAGAAGAATTCATAGAATTTATTCATTATTAACCGGTTATTTATAGCGAGGGATTTATGTCAGAAGAAAGAACAAAGCTTGAGATCATCGCCCCCTCAGTTGAAGAGGCAGTGGAAAAGGGTTTACGCGAACTCGGTTTAACGGAAGATGATGTTGATGTTGAGGTATTAGATGAAGGCAAGAAAGGTCTGCTGGGCTTGGGCTCACGCCAGGCACGAATTGCCCTGAAGATCAAAGGCGCTTCTGAAAAGAAGGAAAAAGCCGAAAAGAAGCAAGCATTAATCGAAACACATCAAGCGCTTCCGGAAGAGGTCGATGAGAGCCGGAAAATGGGTGCTGAACCTGAAGAGGTGAGCATCGCGCGTGAAACCATAAATATCATCCTCGAAAAGATGCGGATCAATGCTGACGTTTCTGTCCGTTTGGGTGAAAGCGATAACAATCGGGTTCAACCTGTGTTGATTGACATTGAAGGCAAAGACCTCAGCTTTTTGATTGGCCGTAAAGCTGAAACCATTAATGCGCTGCAGTTTGTCACCAGCTTAATTGTCGGCCGAGAATTGGGACGTTGGGTACCCTTACAGATCGATGTTCAGCATTATCGACAACGGCGTGAGGATGAATTGAGGAAACTTGCTCGCAGGATTGCAGACCAGGTGGTCAGCACCGGTCGTAAGCAAGCACTTGAGCCCATGCCGCCAAATGAACGGCGTATCGTTCATATTGAATTGCGAGATAATCCTAAGGTTGAAACAGAGAGTGTCGGGGAAGATCCGAAACGTAAGGTGACTATCAGACCCAAGTAATTATTTTAATAAAGCATGGAAATTAAACCGTAAGGTATGGGTGATTGGATTTGCCTTAAAACCTTACGGTTTTTCTTTTACGGTAGAATTAATTTTGGAGGTGTGCTATGCGAGCAGTCGATATCATTATAAAAAAGAGAGACGGAAAAGTCTTAACCGAACAAGAAATAAATTTTTTTATTGAGAATTACACGACCGATGAAATTCCGGATTACCAGGCATCCGCCTGGGCAATGGCTGTGCTGCTCAATGGTATGACGGCGGAGGAGACAACCTATTTGACCCTGGCGATGGCAAACAGCGGCGACAGACTGGATTTGAGCGGTGTAGTGGATATCGCTGTCGATAAACATTCGTCCGGCGGTGTCGGTGACAAGACCTCTATTGCTGTTGTACCAATGGTTCGAGCCTGCGGTTTGCCTGTTGGCAAGATGTCCGGGCGAGGGTTGGGTTTCAGCGGTGGCACCCTTGATAAACTGGAAGCCATCCCAGGATTCCGAACGGACCTTTCAAAAGACGAATTTTTATCCCAATTAGGCAGCCTCGGCATGGTGTTGACCGGCCAGAGCATGGACCTGGCACCTGCAGACGGCAAACTTTATGGCTTGCGGGATGTGACTGGCACAGTGCAGTCGATACCCTTGATTGCATCATCCATTATGAGTAAGAAAATCGCTGCTGGTGCACAGGCTATCGTTCTGGATGTGAAGGTTGGCAACGGTGCATTTATGGAGAATCTTGACCAGGCTCGAGAGCTGGCTAATCTCATGGTTTCGATTGGGGAATTGAGCGGGCGCGATGTTGCTGCCTTGCTTTCGGATATGAACCAGCCGTTGGGTGTTGCTGTGGGAAATGCCATTGAAACGAAAGAGGCAATTCAGACCTTAAGAGGGGAAGGGCCTGCTGATTTTGAAGAGCATTGCCTGGAGATTGCCAGCCACATGCTTCTTTTAGGGAAACGCGCTGAAACAAAAGCGGAAGCAAGAAGATTGGCTGAAGATGCCATCTCTTCAGGCAGCGGTCTTGAGTATCTCAAAAAACTTGTGCAGGCACAGGATGGTGATGTGCGTGTCATTGATCATCCTGAGATGCTTCCGGAAGCACCCGTAAAGACGGTGATTGAAGCGCAGGAAAGCGGCACGATTGCAGAAGTTCATGCCCGAACCGTCGGCGAGACCGCAGTTGTTTTGGGCGCAGGCCGCATGAAGAAAGGTGATTCCATTGATCCTGCAGTTGGCATTTCAGTGATGGTAAAGGTCGGCGATGCTGTTGAGATTGGGCAGCCATTATTTGTGATTCACGCTCGCAGCGATGATGCTGTGGAAGAAGCAAAACAGCAACTGAAGAATGCAGTAAAAATTGTAAAGGAAGAAGTTGCGCCGCTGCCCTTGTTTTACGGCCTTGTTGATTGATGTTAATCTTTTCAGGTGTTTGTATTAACAATTTGTAAAGCAATTTTCGTTTATTTGATAATTCATTTGCCTTAATGGTAGGATCTTTCCGTCCACTTTACAGGAAAGAGAGGCAAATATGTTAAAGAAACGATTTTATCAAGGTGGCAATAATTGTCGGGTTTGGTTTTATCTCCCTACAGAAGTAAAGGCTGATTCAGTTCATCTGGTTGGCGATTTTAACGATTGGGATAAGAATGCAAATCCGATGAAGGTAAAAAAGGACGGCACATTTTACACAGCGCTGACTCTTGAAACCGGACGTGATTATCAGTTTCGCTATTTGTTGGATAAACAAAGATGGGAAAATGATTGGGAAGCAGATGCTTATATAAAGAACGAATCCGGTACTGAAAATTCTGTTATCAAGCTATCTTAGTGATCATTTGTGACTACCAAAACCCCTGGCAATTTCAGGGGTTTTTTGTTGGGTAATCAGGCTAGCAATATTCAGCAATTTGCACCTCGGGCGAAAGATTATTGAATATTTTCCAACTAAAAATCAAAAATTTGAGTTTTAGGCTCTGTTACAGAATGCTATAGAGTACAATAAATAAAAAGAAGTCATAAGGAGTGATGATGAAAAAAGCACAATTTGGGGTTGTTGGTTTGGGCGTTATGGGGCGCAACCTGGCTCTAAATGTTGAAAGCCGCGGTTATACTGTTGCTGTTTACAACCGAACCGAGTCGAAAACGAAGGAATTGTTAGAAGGAGAAGGGAAAGGCAGGTCCGTTCTCGGTGCATATTCTTACGATGCCTTTGTTGAACTTCTTGAGCGGCCGCGCAGGATTTTGGTGATGGTGAAAGCCGGACCGGCTGTTGATGCAGTTATTGAGGATTTAAAGCCATTTCTTGATGAAGGTGATATTCTGATTGACGGCGGCAATTCATTCTTTGAAGATACGGAAAGACGCAGCAAGGCTTTAAATAAAGACGGCTTGTTGTATCTTGGCGCAGGGGTTTCGGGTGGTGAAGAAGGTGCATTGAAGGGACCAAGCATCATGCCCGGAGGGGATCGTTCAGCCTGGGAGTCGGTTAAAGAGATTTTGATAGCATCAGCGGCAAAAGCCAGTGATGGCGAAGCCTGTGTGGATTATATGGGTCCTGGCGGTTCGGGTCATTATGTAAAGATGGTGCACAATGGCATTGAATACGGCGACATGCAATTGATTGCTGAGGTTTTTGATCTGCTTCACCGCGGTTTGGGTTTAACACACCATGAATTAGGCGATTTATTTGACGAATGGAACCAGGATTTTTTGTCTTCTTATCTGATTGAAATTACAGCAGATATTTTAAAGACAGATGACCCTGAAACAGGAAAGCCCATTCTGGACATCATTGTTGATGAGGCAAAGCAAAAAGGGACCGGGCGGTGGACAAGCCAAAATGCCCTCGATTTAGGAATGCCCACGCACACGATCAATGCAGCTGTTGTCAGTCGGATCATTTCAGGGATGAAGGATCAGCGCGTGGAAGCCAGCCAATGGCTCAATGGACCATTGCCCACATTCAAAGCCGATAAGCGAGACCAATTAATCGAAGCAGCGAAGCATGCCTTGTTTGGGTGTAAGATCATATCCTATGCACAGGGCTTTGGCTTGCTCAAAGCTGCCTCGGATGAATATCAATATAATCTTAACTTGAAGTCTGTTGCCAAGATCTGGCGTGCTGGGTGCATCATCCGGGCTGAACTGCTGGATGATATTATGGCTGCCTACGACCGGGATCCAGGATTAACAAATTTGCTTTTCGATGATTATTTCCGTGAGCAAGTTGTCAGGCGGCAGGGAGCAATGCGGTATGTGATTATCACGGCTGTTGGCATGGGCATCCCGGTGTATGCCCTGAGTGCTGCTTTGGGCTATTTTGATGCTTTCAGAACAGCCAGACTGCCAGCTAACCTGACCCAGGCACAGCGTGACTATTTTGGCGCACACACCTATCGTCGTTTGGATAAAGAAGGCTCTTTCCACACCGAGTGGGAAGCGTAATTTAGAATTTTTAGATCAAAAAAATCCCGAGAGTCAGAATTTTTCTCGGGATTTTTGTTTTAAGTGGTCTTGCTGTCTGTTTTTGTTTAGATGTAAAAATCTACTGCCTTGTTTTCAGCATATTCCAGTGCACTTCGGATTATTTCGTTATAACTGGGATGTACATGAACAATTTTTGTTACATCGTCAATTTCTGTTCCCAGGGCAATCATGTTGGCTAATTCTTGCTGGATTTCGGAGACCATAAAGCCAATCGCCTGGGCTGCAATGACCTTGTTATCATGAAGCCATAATTTGACAAAGCCTTCGGTGTGATCTTCGATGTTTGCGCGCAAGTTAACTGAAAAAGGAACTTTGACGACTTTCACATCCGTCAGGTCTTGTGGCACCTGCCCAATGCTGAAGATTTCTGGAAGGCTGTAAACGATTGCAGGGATGACATTGTAATCCATCAGCCTGGGTTCAGCGTCCTCACCCCGCATAATGTTTTCTCCGCAGATCACGCCTTGTTGGATACCGCAGTGTGCGAGGATGGATTTCCCTGTTGCGTCGCCAACTGCCCATACACCTTTGACTGATGTCTGCATGGTGTCGTCGACCTGGATACCCTTACGGGTATATTCAATTCCCAGTCGATCGTAGAGTTCTTCCTGGAGGACAGCGCTCCTGCCGATAGCAATCAGATTCATTTCAGAGTGTATTTCAACGGTTTCGCCAGTGTCCTGGTTGATGGCTTTCAGAACACCATTTTGGACTTCTGTGACTTTATGATTGGTAAGAATTTTGACGCCTTTTTCTTCCATAATCCGGGTGATTTCAAATGAAATATCCTCATCCATCATTGCCAGCACCCTTGGCAGCAGTTCCACGATCGTGACCTGGCTGCCCAGGTTTGAAAAGATGGTTGCAAATTCCAGGCCAATCACCCCGCCGCCAACAATGGTCAATTTTTCAGGCAGTTCGTTGATGGTGATCAAGCGGTGGCTGCTGACAATTGTTGGGTCGTCCTGGTCAATAAAACCGGGGATTAAGGGTTTGGAACCTGTGGCGAGGACGATATTTTCGGTTTCAATGGTCTCTTCTTCGCCAGAGTAGATCATCTGGTAGGTTGCGTCATCGAGTTTGCCATAGCGAACTTTAACCTTATCAGGCGCTTCCACAAACGCCTCGCCCTGGTAAATATCGATATTGTGATGGTTTAAGAGATCTGTGATAAATTCCCGAGTATTGAGGACGACAGCATTTCGCCGCTCAGCAACGAGGGGGAAATCAATTGAAAAATCTTGAACATTGATCCCGTAATGGGCGCAATTTTCTACCTCTCGTGCAACTTTTGCGGATTCGATCATGGCTTTGCTGGGTGTACAACCCCAGTTGGTGCAGATCCCGCCGATATAATCCCGTTCGATGATGGCGACTTTCCCGCCCATCTTGGCAATTCGAACCGCGCAGCTGTGCCCTGCTGGACCAGCGCCAATAATAACTGCTTTATATTTCTTCATTTGTAATTCCTTTTTTTGAATTTCATATTCGCTAATTTAGATAATATAACTCATATTATAACTCTTAATTAAATAAATTCAAGAACAAGAATACATAATTTTCATCTAGCAATGGAACTGGTAAAGAAATTTAACTTGTATTTCATACGACGTTAATTACTGCTTTTTTCTCTGTTAATCGCCCTTTGTTATCATGTTTAATGTCAATAAATTTTATTATTTCTCAAAAAGGAGAAAAAATGCGTCGTAAAGTATTTGTTTTATCAATCCTCGTTCTATTGATGTCAATCCTGTTCGCTGCTTGCACACCAGAACAGAATGTGACGACGGAAGAGCCGGAAATTGAAGAAACAGAAGTTGAAGAACCTCAGGATGAAGAAGAGGGAATCGGGACAATGCTTCCTGAGGTAAATCCCCTGGAACTGAGTGGTGATATTGTAATCGCTGGCAGTTCCACCGTATTCCCACTGGCTGAACGAATGGCCGAACGCTTTGAAGACGAAGGATTTGCTGGCAATATCACGATTGACAGCATAGGCTCTGGAGGCGGTTTTGAACGCTTCTGCGAAGTAGGAGAAACCGATATTTCCAACGCCAGCCGCCAAATCAAAGAGGAAGAATTAGCCAGTTGTGAAGCAATTGGGCGTACACCGATTGAATTCCGTGTTGGCACTGATGCGCTCGCAGTGACTGTCAGTCAGGAGAACGATTTCCTGACCGATATTACCATGGAAGAACTGGCGATGATCTTCGGCGAAGGCTACGAGACCTGGGCTGATGTGAATCCCGAATGGCCGGAAGAAGAGATTCTGCGCTACATCCCTGGCACAGACAGCGGCACTTTTGACTTCTTCGTTGAAGAAGTCTTCGATGAAAATGAAGAACCCCATTTGCAGGCTAGCAACACACAGTTGAGCGAAGACGACAATGTGCTGGTGCAGGGTATCCTGGGCAGCCCATATGCGATTGGCTATTTTGGATATGCCTATTATGCTGAGAACCAGGACGCATTAAAAATTCTGGCGATTGACAGCGTGGAAGCCGTACAGGAAAATGTTGATAACAATACTTATCCTCTGTCTCGCCCTTTGTTCATGTATTCTGATGCAACCATCATGCAGGATAAACCGCAGGTGGCTGGATTTTTGAACTTTGTTTTGACCTATGTCAATGAAGAAATTGTAGATGTCGGGTACTTTCCTGCTAACGAACAGGCACTGGATAATGCCGGGCAGGTTTGGCTGGACGCAATGAAATAAGTTGTTCTCGAGGAAACCTAAGGAACCATACTTGGGATATAATGATGCAAGATTTGCCCTGACTAAAATGGATGACCAGCAAGTTTTTATTTGCTGGTCATCTATTGTGCAATTAGAAATGCATAGTATTTTTTAGCAATAATTTTATTCATGAAATTCATGATGTGAGATTAATTATGGATCTAAAGAAGAAAAGACGTATCGGGGAATCAATTATTCAAGGTTTTTTATTCCTTGCTGCCGCATTATCAATTTTGGTAACGATTGGCATTGTTTATGAACTTGGAACCGAAGCTATGCTTTTCTTCACTCGTAAACAATGGGAAAATACCAACAAAGTGATTACCCAGAGTTTGGAACCAGGATTTACAGAGTTTATTGTAAGTGAATCTGGCGCAACCATAAATGAAGGTGACTTGGTTCGATTACGAAGTGAAGAAATGTTAGTTGTTAATGTTCAGGACGAACGATTGAAAGTTGTTCGGGGTGCTGAGGATACTGAACCGGTATTTCACAATGAGGGTACCACATTAGAAAAAGCTACACAGGTAACATTCTTGGAATTCTTTGGCAAGACGGAATGGAATCCACAAATTGGTAAGTTTGGAATTTGGGCTTTGGTAAATGCGACATTAATGACAAGCTTGATTGCAATTACAGTTGCACTTCCTGTTGGTTTGAGCGTGGCAATATACCTGAGTGAATATGCAAGCCATCGATTTCGAAGCATCTTGAAGCCAATCCTGGAAGTCTTAGCAGGAATTCCCACAGTGGTTTACGGATATTTTGCTCTGACCTTTATGACACCGTTATTACGGTATATTTTTGGCGTAGATGTGGTTGAAATTTATAATACTGCTTCTGCGGGAATTGTGATCGGAATCTTGATTATCCCACTGGTCAGTTCGATGAGTGAGGATGCCCTCAGCGCGGTACCTAATGGCTTGCGGGAGGCATCCTATGGATTGGGAGCGACCAAATTGGAAACTTCTTTGCGAGTAGTGGTACCATCGGCTATTTCTGGAATTGCGGCTGCCTTTATTGTTGCCATATCTCGGGCAATAGGTGAAACGATGATAGTGGCGATTGCTTCTGGAGCGGGTCCCAATTTCACATTCAATCCCTTCAAAGCGGCTGAGACGATGACCGGTCATATTGTTCGTATCAGTGGGGGAGATCTTAGTTATAATTCGCTGGATTACAATAGCATTTTTGCGATAGGTTTATTATTATTTTTCATGACACTTATCCTCAACATTTTCAGTCATTGGATTGTTAAGAGATTTCGGAAGGTTTATTGATGAATGCAACACAGGATGAAGAAATCAGACTTTCTATGTCAGAAGATGATTATTTTGCCGACACAAAAAAATTATCCAAAAGGCATGCTCTCAGTAAAATCTGGCATGTTATATTTGCTGCATCAACATTGGTAGGTATTGTTGCATTAACCGCTTTATTATTGAACGTATTTAACAATGCTTTTGGTTATATTGCTCTGGAGAATAGTATTCAACCAGAAGAATTGGCAATAGATGGTGTATCAATTGAGGAAATGTCTAAGGAAAACCTTGTCACAATCCTTGGTGACCATGTTTCCAAAGGTCTTATGCGCCGTTTTGAAAGTGGAATGACTTGGGAGGAACGGTCTCGAGAAAATGTATACAATCTTGTACTGGAACGGGTGGTCGATCCAAAATCAGTTGCGCAGTGGACTTTATATGAATCCTTGTTTAAAGTAAATGAAATCCAACAGGAGATGACAGAGAAGTACACTGAAGCAAATTTGATCTTCAAAAGCTGGATCACACCCAGTTTTATTACATTACCACAGTCTTCCAATCCGCTCAACGCAGGGGTTAGAACCGCAATTTTAGGTTCTCTGTGGATAATTTTTATCTCAATTGTATTTTCATTCCCGATCGGTGTTGGGGCTGCCGTATATTTGCAGGAGTATGCTAAAGACAGTTTTGTAAACCGAATCATTCAAACCAATATTAATAATCTTGCCGGTGTTCCGTCCATTATTTATGGTATTTTAGGGTTAGCTTTATTTGTGCGTGCCCTTAATTTGATTACAAGTGGTGCAGTCTTCGGATATACAGACCCGATGACAGCCAATGGCCGCACGATATTGTCCGCAGGGCTTACTTTGGGATTGTTAATTCTGCCTCTAATTATCATTAACGCGCAGGAAGCGATCAAAGCAGTACCAAATTCATTACGACAAGCAAGCTACGGTATGGGCGCTACGCGATGGCAGACAATTTGGAACCACGTATTACCCAGTGCCCTCCCAGGTATTCTCACGGGGACGATTTTGGCAATATCCCGTGCTATCGGAGAAACTGCTCCCTTGGTGGTTGTTGGAGCGTCTACCTTCATTACATTTGACCCAGATGGTCCCTTCTCAAAATTTACCACCTTGCCTATCCAGATTTATCAATGGACTGCACGTCCACAAGATGTATTTCGCAATATTGCTGCGGGAGCAATTATTGTGCTTTTGATCCTATTACTGTCTATGAATGCCATAGCAGTCTTGTTACGAAACAAATATTCACGGAGACTATAAATGGCCAGTTCGAACCCAGAAACAAGCAATGGCCGTTATGTTTTTGAAGCCAAGGACCTTAATTTGTTTTATGGGGATTTCCTTGCGGTAAAAGATGTCAATATGAATATTGAACGAAATAAGATCACAGCGATCATTGGGCCATCCGGTTGCGGAAAAAGCACAGTTTTACGTTCTTTGAATAGAATGAATGATCTGATACCAGAATACCATGCTACCGGGGAAGTGATTTTCAATGGCATCAATATTTATGATGATGATATAGACCCGGTTGAAGTCAGACGTCATATTGGTATGGTATTCCAAAAGCCAAACCCATTTCCAAAGAGTATTTATGAGAACATTGCCTGGGGCGCTCGAAAGGTGACCAAGTACTCAGGCAATATGGATGACCTTGTGGAACACTCCCTTCGCCAGGCTGCCTTATGGGATGAAGTAAAAGATGTATTGGATCAAAGCGGATTGGCTTTGTCAGGGGGTCAGCAGCAGCGACTTTGCATTGCGCGCGCGTTAGCGGTAAAGCCAAACGTAATTTTGATGGATGAACCTGCCTCTGCTCTGGATCCGATTGCCACGCTCAAGATTGAAGATTTGCTACAGGAACTAAAGAAAGATTACACAATTGTAATTGTTACCCATAACATGCAGGAAGCCGCCCGAGCATCTGATTTTACGGCTTTTTTCAATATGGATGAGGATCGGGCGGGTTACTTGGTCGAATATGGGGAAACGACCCGAATATTTACCTTTCCGGATCAGAAATTGACTGAAAATTACATCTCCGGCAGGTTTGGGTAAGAATTTTTCTTAAAAATTATCGGTTTGTGGGGATTTCTCACAAGTTGTTGATGTAATTTCTCTTTTTTGGATCATCAAGAAGACCATATAATATCATCTAATCCAAAGATTTCGAGGGGATTTTGAGATTGAATGCAATTTTTTTTAGCAACATAAATTGTTGATTTTTCATTTGTACTTATTATATAATTGTTGATAGGGATATTTATAATTACGGAGCCAACTAAGCCGTAGATACATCAAGGAAGTTTTCGTTAATCATTTCACAGAAACCGGTGATCGTTATAAAAATTAGTCCAAATATTGGAGTCTTGTTCAAATCTGATATTTTTTCCATTTCGATCCGCCAAAGGAACTCCGATGTATAAGCCATCAAAATTCAACTTATTGACGCAAACAGAAGGGGGAGAAAATTATCTGATCAATACCAGAACAACAGCTATTTTGGATGTTTCAAATGAACCATTGGCGTCATTAAAGGATTGTTTAACAAATAGATCTCATTGCCCTGATGTGAAATTCGACCAAAAATCCCTTCAATTTTTAAACGAAAACGGATTTCTTGTTCGTGAAAGTTTTGATGAGATGAAATGGATGGAGGAAATCCACTGGAACGCGAGAAAAGGTGAGAAAGCGTTTGCACTGGCGGTCGTCCTGACCTTGGCCTGTAATTTTCGCTGTGTTTATTGCTATGAAGACCATGTGAACATATCGATGGATGATCGGGTAAGTGATCAGATTATTAAGCTTATTAAAAGCAATTTAGATGGTTTAGAAAATTTACATATTGCATGGTTTGGGGGCGAACCGCTTCTATGTATTGACCGTATAGAATCAATGACACAGCAAATATTTAAGCTCGTGGATCATCAAGGTGTTAATTACAGCGCTCGCATTTCAACAAATGGATACTTACTAAGCCCAAGGGTCGCAAAAATCCTTCAAGACTGCCGGGTGACGGATGTGCAAATCACTTTAGATGGACCGCCTGATGTCCATGATTCACGCCGTTTCCTGGTTGGTGGACTTTCTACTTTTGATCAAATTTATGAAAATATCGGAACCTCCATTGGTTTATTTAATAGGCTAACCATCAGGGTCAACATTGATAAACGCAATGTCAAATCAATACCTTCGCTGCTGGAAAATTACCTTTATCCGTTCCGTGAGGGCATTTTCCTATCATTTTCAGCAGCAATGTCACCAAAATGTGTTGACCAGATTGAAACTTGGACCATGCCACCAGATGAATTTTGGGCTGTCGAGAAAAGACTTGGGTCATTAGCAGACAATTTAGGATTCAAGGTTATGAGAGGGTATCCGATTCCATGTACCTCATTTTGTAATGCTTATCAATTCAATTCTTATTTGGTTGATCCATATGGACTTGTCAACCGATGTACAAAATATCTGGGGCATAAGAGTGAATATTACGGCCGATTAATGTCAGATGGAACGATCGAAATCAATAAAAACAGCATTCAGGCACTTTGGGATCATTGGAGCCCTTTTAAAGATAATGAGTGCAGCTCCTGCAAAGTTCTTCCACTATGCATGGGCGGCTGCTTGTTGTATTTGTCATCGTCCAGGCCAAAAGAATTAACCCATCGATGTTTTGCGAAAACTGATATTGTCAACAGTCTTTTGCGTGAAAAATTATTTAAGCAGTTAGTGGACTCGGGAAAAATTATTTGATAGGAGGAAAAAATGGGAAGGTACAGAACGGTTGAGATTACCGCTGCTGAAGTTGGTCGAGAGCAGGCTGATATGTATGCTTCCTTGATCATGAACCTCAAAGAGAGGGGAATACGAGAAGACTTGATTGAGAAAATTGCTGTTAATGTATCCAGTGCTGGTCTTTGTATTGCCGATGGTTGCAAAGGTGTTATGGACCCTTATGAACTGGTTGGCAACCCAATAAGATCACGTCTTTAGTGTTTGATTCACTTGTTTGATATGAGGACATTCCCGAGTCCACACTTTTTCTCTTGAATGCATCATGCAGAAATCAATAAGATAATGATTGTGAATTCATCATTTACATGTGAGAAGGATTGCTGCTTCAAACAGAAGTGATTATCTCTTGCAGGATAGGCGTCAGCATTCCTTCTTTTTCGCGCTCGATGATGTGATCTGCCTGTTCCAGGATGGTTGGATGCGCATAAGAAGGCGCAAATGATTTCACTGCGTAATTGAACAAACCGAGATCATTTTGACCGTCACCAGCTGTGAATACAGGGACGTGTTCCAGGGATAGTTCCTGAAGGAGCGGTGGCAATCCCACAGCTTTGTTGATCCCCGGGGGGGTGAATTCAAGAATATAGGGCAGGCTGTACGCGATTTCAGTCTCTAATTCAAGTCCACTCTTTTCGATCACTTTTATCTTACTTTTATCCTTTTCAACCACAATCATTTTTACGATGGTCTCTGGCAAAGTCTTGTCATCGAGTTCCTGGGGAGACAGAATTTGGATCCTTGGATTCCTATGGATCTCTGGGAGGCGGTTTAAAAAATAAACCGACGATGTCCCAAAGAAGCCATATGTTGAGTCTGGATAAGCTTTCGCCAGGTTTATCAACGTTTTGAGCGTCTCAGGAGAAAAATTGTGGGATATGAGCAGTTTTTCACCTGGCAGGTAAGAAGCACCGCCATTCATGAAAATACCTGGCAGGGGAAGGCTGGCATTTTCATAGATTTGATTTTCCGCAAGGATCTTTTTTGCAGATATCAGGTCCCTCCCCGTTGCCAGGATGGGTAGAACAGACTCCGGAAAATCCTGGATGATCCCAATATCCTTGGGATGGATTTTCATATCATGATCGGTCAGGGTACCATCGATATCCAGGCAAAGAACGGCTTTTATTTTTGATCCCATCTTATGCCCAGTACATCTCCCCGGGTTTTTCTGAGATCACTGCTTCCTTCAGCACGCTGATCGCCTTTTGTAACCCTTCTTCTGTGGACATCATGGCATCCTCGTGTTCGATGGAGATGACATGGTCATAACCGACCAGGCGCAGCGCACTGACAAAATCCTTCCAGAATTTGAGGTCATGGCCGTAGCCAATGGTACGGAAGGTCCAGGAGCGTTTTGGAATTTGGTCATAAGGCGTATGATCGTTGCAGCCGTTTATGCTGGTGTTCAGCGGATCAACGTAACAATCTTTGCCGTGCACATGATGGATCGCATCGCCAAGTTTACGGATGGCTGCAATTGGATCGACGCCATTCCAGAACAGGTGCGATGGATCAAAGTTAGCGCCGAGAGCTGGCCCGGCTTCACTGCGCATGTGCAGCATGGTTTCCACATTGTAGATCAGCATACCTGGGTGAATTTCGATGCCGATCTTCACACCGTGATCCTCAGCAAAGGCGCTGGCATCTTTCCAATAGGGTATGGCGACATCATCCCATTGGTATTTGAGGATCTCAAGGAAATGCGGCGGCCAGGGGCAGGTGACCCAGTTGGGCATTTTGTCCCCTTTGGTGCCTGCCGGCAGACCGGAGAAGGTATTGACAACGGGTACCTTCATCAACTGTGCCAGCTGTACCGTCTTGCGAAAAGTATCGTCTGCTTTTTGGGCTGTTTCAGGGTTAGGATGAATCGGGTTGCCGTGGCAGCTAAAGGCGCTGATGATCATCTCACGCATGCTGAGTTCTTGTAAATAGGATTCCCTAACACCTTTATCTTCCAGGAGCTGATCGAGGTTGAGGTGAGCATCACTGGGATAGCCGCCCGTGCCGATCTCTACAGCAGATACGCCCAGGGCTTTGACTTTATCAAGGACATCTGTGAACTTCATTTGACTGAATAAGACGGTTAATACACCTATTTGCATTGTTGCTCCTTTTTATCCAAATAAATTTGTTTCCCGTCCCTGTACCGGGACCTTGCAAACAAAAACATCCCCGGCATAAGGCTGGTTTGATAATGCCTCTTCACTGAGATCCGCCCGGGATGTTGTGATTAATAAGAGGTCAAGATTTTTACCGCCAAAGCAGCAGGATGTGACGCGCTGTGCCGGCACTTCGACATTTGCCACTGGTTCACCTTGAGGATTGTACCGAGTGATTCCCCAACCGTTCCACTTTGCGCTCCAAATATAGCCCTCAGCATCGACGCATAATCCGTCCGGAACGATCTCCCTTTCATCTCTTGGCAGGACAACGAAGGGCTTCTGATTGGTGATATCCCCTGATTCCAAATCGTAATCAAATTCATAAATGGTGTACTGGTAGGAATCCGTGTAGTACATCCGCTTGTTGTCCGGGCTCCAACCAATACCGTTGGAGATGCCGATTCCCTTAAGCATGGTATGATGGCCGCCATCCGGGTCGAGGCGGTAGAGTTTCGCTTTTTGATGCTGGATATCGAGGCTCCCAGCCCAAAATCGCCCTGCGGGGTCAACCTTTCCGTCATTTAAGCGGACACCCATTTGACCGATGAGTGGATTCCAAAGGTAATTAATTTGGTGGTCTTCAAAGGACCATTCCATAAAGCCATGGTCTGATGCCAGGACCAAGCCGCCATTTTTTCGGAAGGCAAAGGCACCAACCTGGATATCTAAAAATGTTTTTTCAAGGATGGTCAGGTCAGTATTGGTGCGATAAAGGGTACCGGTGAGAATGTCCGTCCAATACAGCCGGTTTTCGACTGGATGCCATAGGGGACCTTCGCCAAGGGCATTTAATACCCTGAATAAATGTTCAGCCTGATAAGTTTTCATTGTTTATTCTGCCCCAGCTGGGATCACACAGATGAAACCTAAAGAGGTATCGCCCGTATTATTCACCTGGTGGTGATCTCCCCCGGTGATAAACACGGAATCATGTGGCTTCAAATCGAAGCTTTTATCTTCAATGTTGACGCGGGCTTTTCCGTTAAGGATGACGATGCCGTGCTCGTGGGGATGGGCGTGGTTGAAGGTACTTTCGCCAACCGGCACCTGGAAAAAGCGGATAATGAAGTTTGGGGCGCCGTCCTGCGGCCCAACCAACACGTTCTTGATCACACCTTTTACGTCTTCGGTATTGAAAATTTTTGTCTCAACATTCTCCCAGGAAAACACATCTTCTGACGGATTACCTGTGAAACGGTGAATTTCTGACATCCAAAAGCTCCTGTTTCTTATTTGATATGACA
>JARGGB010000016.1 GCA_029210815.1 Candidatus Brevefilum sp. | reverse complement strand
CTGCTGCGCGGTATTGGTCGAGATGAGGTGGAGCGCGGTATGGTTGTATCCAAACCAGGCAGCATCACCCCGCACACCAAGTTTGAAGGTGAAGTGTACGTCTTAACCCGAGAAGAAGGTGGACGACACAGTGCGTTCTTCAGCGGCTATCGACCGCAGTTCTTCATCCGGACGATGGATGTGACCGGAACGGTGACATTGCCGGAAGGTGTTGAGATGGTATTGCCTGGCGATCGTGTGACCATTGAAGTAGAGCTGATTGTGCCTGTGGCTTTGGAAAACGGTTCACAGTTCGCTATCCGTGAAGGTGGTCTGACGGTAGGCGCTGGCGTTATCTCAAAGATTATTGAGTAAGGTTTATTAGGAATAAATTATGGCAAAACAAAAGATTCGTATACGTCTGAAGGCTTATGATCATCGAGTCATCGATCAATCTGCAAGGCGGATTGTGGAAACAGCTGAGCGCAGCGGCGCACAGGTTGCTGGTCCGGTACCTTTACCGACCAAAATTGAACGATTTACAGTGATGCGTTCACCATTTATCGATAAAGACTCGCAGGAGCATTTTGAGATTCGAACCCACAATCGTTTGATTGATGTTATGGACCCAGACTCAAAAACCATTGATATGTTGATGCGCCTGAATTTGCCGGCTGGCGTCGATATCGAAATTAAGATTTAGCATTTGTGTCGTAAGGTTGTCTGAAGCTGAATTTCGACAAAATTGAAATTCAACTGCAGGGAATCAATAAAAATTGATACTTGGCAAACTTACCTTAAGATGGTAAAATAGGCAGGTTTGGGCTTAAAGCCCAACTTTTAAGGTGGCATAAGAACATTTCTTGCCGTAGTCCCAAAGAATACGGAAGGGTCGCGGAGGAAAGGTTGACTGTGCTGCGGTCGGAGATGATGCAGCCGTGCCCAGGCTGACAGTCTCGTCAAAATAATTTGTAACAGGAGAATATCGAATATGTTTAAAGGGCTGATTGGACGAAAAGTTGGTATGACCCAGGTTTTCGATGAAAATGGGGCTGCGTTCCCGGTAACACTCATCGAAGCTGGGCCTTGTTATGTAACCCAGGTTAAGACCGATGAAAAGGATGGTTATACTTCGGTTCAAATTGGGTTTGAAGAGGTGAAGCCTGATCGTTTAACTGGGGGGGAGCTTGGTCACCTCAAACGCAATAATTTGCCACCATTAAAAGTACTACGAGAATTTAAGACGAAATCACCGGACGTCTCAGAAGGCGACCAGCTTAAGGCTGATGTCTTTGAGAAGGACGAACATGTAGATATTGTCGGAACCAGCAAGGGCCGGGGTTTCGCCGGTGTGGTGAAACGCTATGGTTTTGCAGGTGGTCCGAAAACACACGGTCAGTCAGACCGATGGCGCGCACCCGGTTCCCTGGGCTCCGGCACGACCCCCGGTCGTGTTTGGAAAGGCAAACGTGGCCCTGGGCGAATGGGAAACGAGATCGTGACATCGTCGAATGTTCGCGTGGTGTTGGTAGACCCGGAACGTAATTTATTAGCAGTTGATGGCTCCGTGCCAGGCCCAAGGGGCGGCATGGTTGTGATCAAGCCTGCCCGGAAACAATAAGAAGCCCGGTTGGGCGATAGCCAGTAATGGGAGTTGAGTAATCATGGAAGTTGATGTCTTCAACATGCAGGGTAAAAAAGTCGGCACGGTAGATCTACCTGCTGCAATTTTTGAAGCCCCAGTAAAAGTTGATTTGATGCATCAGGCATATGTCAGGCAGATGGCTAACAGCCGCCTTGGGACGCATTCGACAAAAGGTCGCAGTGAAGTCTCCGGTGGTGGTCGTAAACCCTGGCGCCAAAAAGGTACAGGGCGTGCCCGGCAAGGCTCTATCCGAGCTGCGCAATGGGTTGGCGGCGGTAAAATTTTTACCCCCAAACCACGCTCATACGAAAAGGCAATGCCTAAAAAGATGCGCAGGGCTGCTTTACGGTCTGCTTTAACAGTAAAAGCTTCAGAAGGCGAAATCATCATGATGGATGAGTTCAAATTGGATGAAGTGAAGACCCGTAAAATGGCAGAAGTATTCAAGGCAGTTGCAGGCGAGAGCACCGTTTTATTGGTGATCCCGGAAAACAGCCCGGAATACAGCGATGTAAAAAAGGCTTGTGCCAACCTCGCCAATGTAAAGACCCTGATAGCTAGTTATTTGAATATCCGTGATCTTTTGGGTTATAAGAATATTGTCATGCCCGTTGCGTCATTGGATGTAATCGAAAGTTATCTCGGATAGGTAGGAAGGAATCATGAAAAAATCAGTATTTGACATCATCCGCCGACCGATCGTCACCGAGAAGTCGAATTATCAGTCTTCATATCTGAATCAATATGTGTTTGAAGTTGATCTTGATGCGACAAAAACAAGCATTAAAGATGCAGTTGAAACGATTTTCGATGTCAAGGTAGAGCGAGTAAATGTAATGATCGTGCCCGCCAAACAATCACGAAGCATGCGAAACCGTCGAATGCGGACTCGCTCAAGCGCTTATAAAAAAGCAATCGTGACCCTGGCTGAAGGCGAGCGCATCCCGATTTTTGAAGGGGTGGAGTAATGGCAGTAAAAGTATATAAACCAAAAACACCCGGTACTCGTCATAAGACAAGCTACACTTTTGAAGAGATTACCAAGACAACGCCGGAACGTTCATTAATTGTTCCATTGAAAAAGCGTTCTGGACGAAACATGTACGGCCGTATAACTGTGCGCCATCGTGGTGGTGCCCATAAGCGACATATTCGATTGGTTGATTTCAAGCGGGATAAGCTCGAAATACCTGCAAAAGTTGCCGCCATTGAATATGATCCAAACCGGACTGCCCGTTTAGCTTTATTGCATTATGCAGACGGCGAGAAGCGCTACATTGTTGCTCCTGTTGGCTTGATGGTTGGCGATAAGGTTTTATCCGGTGAGGTTGCCGATATTCGTCCTGGCAACAGCATGGTCCTGGCGAACATTCCTGTCGGTACAACAATTCACAATATTGAATTGCAGCCCGGAAAGGGCGGCCAGATGGTCCGTTCAGCAGGAACCTCAGCGCAACTGCTTGCAAAAGAAGGTAAATATGCACAGGTACGATTGCCATCGGGTGAGGTCAGACTTGTTTTGCAAAATTGCCGAGCAACCATTGGCCAGGTAGGCAATGTGGATCATTCAAACATAAAACTTGGCAAAGCTGGACGCAAGCGCCATATGGGTCGGCGTCCTGAGGTGCGCGGTTCTGCGATGAGCCCACGCGACCATCCACATGGTGGTGGGGAAGGTCGATCACCCATTGGTATGCCCAGTCCGAAGAGCCCATGGGGTAAACCCACTTTAGGCAAGAAGACCCGTCATAACAAACGAACAGACAAGTACATTGTTCGCCATCGCTCTCAAGCGAAACGGCGACGTAAGTAACCGATTATTATAGCGAGAAAGAGGACGCAATTATGTCGCGATCGCTGAAGAAGGGGCCCTATATCGCCCCGAAGTTATTGAAAAAAATCGAAACAATGAACGACAAAGGTGAAAAGAAAGTTATCCGCACCTGGAGTCGTGCCAGTACGATTTTCCCCCAGATGGTAGGTCATACCATTGCCGTTCATGATGGACGTCGTCATGTGCCGATCTACATCACGGAAAACATGGTCGGTCATCGCCTGGGTGAATTTGCCCCAACACGATTTTTCCGTGGCCACGTTGTCGCTGGACGAGCTGAAAAGCGCGCCAATAAATAAGAAGGGTGATAAGAAATGGCTACTGATATTCGAGCGAAATTAAGCAATCTTGATACGTCAGCCCAGAAAGCCCGTCTTGTGGTTGATCTGGTCCGTGGTAAACCTGTGGAAGAGGCGTTGACAATTTTGAAGTTTACACCAAACAAAGCTGCAAAACCGGTTCATAAGCTGATCCAATCAGCAATTGCCAATGCAGAGGAAAACTTTGGTGTCTCAAGAGATGATCTGTATGTGCACACGATTTTTGCAGATGAAGCGCCTACCCGGAAATGGCGGCGTTTTGGAGCACGAGGCAGATTCAAGCCGATACTGCGACGAAAGTCTCACGTCACAGTGGTCTTGCGAGAAATGGAGTAAAGAAATGCTGGATACTATTATTGAGAAGAGCCAGGAGTAATTATGGGTCGTAAAGTACATCCGACTGGATTTCGATTAGGAATTAATAAGCCTTGGAAAGCACGCTGGTATGCAGAAGGCATCGATTTTCAAAATCAACTGCATCAGGATCTTGCGATCCGCAAATTGATCCGCGAGAAAAATGACCGAGCAGGCGTTTCTGATATTCAAATCGAACGTTTTCCTGGCAAAGTGAAAATTTTTGTCCACACCGCAAAACCTGGTATTTTGATCGGGCGCGGCGGCGAAAATGTAAAAGATCTGCGAAGTGATTTGGAAGCTCTCACAGGCGAGAAGATTGATCTTGAAGTCAAAGAGATCAAGACACCCGATCTGGATGCTTATCTTGTCGCTGAAAATATTGCAGGTCAGCTTGTTCGCCGAATCAGCTATCGACGAGCGATGCAGCGTGCAATTCAGCAAGGAATGCGCCAGGGCGCTGAAGGCGTCAAGGTGATGGTTTCCGGCCGTTTAGGCGGCGCTGAAATGTCCCGCAGTGTTTGGCTGCGAGAGGGACGTGTGCCTTTGCAGACGCTCCGTGCCGATATTGATTACGCCCAAACAGAAGCCCTGACAACCTATGGACAAATTGGTGTCAAGGTTTGGATTTATAAAGGTGAGATCATGCCTCAGGTGGAAGAGGAAGCAGAATCCACTGAAGGTGTCTACGTCAGCGAGTAATTAGCATGCCGGCAAGGGCGTCCGGCAGTTAGTGAGGAAGTCATTATGTTAATGCCAAAACGAGTGAAGTATCGTAAGCAAATGCGGGGACGCATGACGGGTAAAGCCTACCGCGGCTCTGAAGTCTCCTTTGGAGAATATGGCTTACAGGCTTTAGAGCCAGGTTGGGTCAGTGCTCGACAAATTGAGGCTGCACGTCGTGCGATCGTCCATGAAATGAAACGACGTGGTAAGGTGTGGATCCGAATTTTCCCGGACAAACCTTATACCAAGCGAGCTCAAGAAACCCGAATGGGTAAGGGTAAAGGCCCCGTAGAATACTGGGTTGCAGTTGTCAAACCAGGTCGTATTATGTTTGAAGTAGGCGGCACGGATCCGGAAACCGCCAAAGAGGCGCTCCTCCGTGCAAAATATAAATTATCCGTGAAGACAAAGATCGTCTCGCGTGATGTGGCAGGAGAAGCGTAATAATGAAAGCAGCAGAAATTCGTAAATTAAAAGATGCTGAATTAGAAGAACAGCTTACGGAGGCTCGTCACGAGTTGCTGAACCTGAGATTCCAAACGATCACCGGTCAGTTAACCGATACCACCAGAATTCGTGTTGTGCGTCGGGATATTGCTCGGATGGAGACCATCATGAGAGAACGACAATTGGCTGAGACGGCTGAGGAGAGTGAAGCATGAACAATCGACGTCGATTGGTTGGAACTGTTGTCAGTAATAAGATGGCGAAAACCGTTGTGGTTGAAGTGGAACGCGTTTTCAGGCACCCTTTATATCGTAAGGTTGTCCGGACAGCAAAAACATTTAAAGTACACGATGAGCTTGGTGCCACACCTGGTGACAAAGTGAGAATTGTAGAAAGTAAGCCAATTTCACGAACGAAATATTGGGTTGTGGAAGAAATCCTACGAGTTGAAGAACGGTCTCAAGACGATACTGTTGAGGAATTAGGAGTTTAGGCTATGATTCAACAAGAAACTGTAATGAAAGTTGCCGATAATACCGGCGCAAAACTTATGCTGGTTATTCACATCACCGGCAGTTCTCGCCAACGTTACGGCTATGTCGGTGACATTGTTGTTGGTACGGTAAAAAGTGCCACACCTCAAGCCACTGTCAAGAAGAGTGAGATTGTGAAGGCAGTTATTGTACGGGCTTCAAAAGAGTGGCGCCGAGAAGATGGCTCCAGCATACGTTTTGACGATAATGCTGTTGTTATCCTCGACAATGATGGCGTAAACCCTCGTGGATCACGTATCTTTGGGCCTGTCGCTCGTGAGCTTCGTGAAAAGGGCTTCACCAAGATCGTTTCACTGGCACCTGAAGTTCTATAGCCAGGTTAATAGGAGTTATGAGATGAAGCAGAAGATACGAAAAGGCGACCGAGTTATTGTCGTCAGCGGTAAAGATAAAGGCACTGTGGGTGAAGTTATTCGGGTCATTCCGGATGAATCACGTGTGGTTGTTCAAGGTGTGAATATTCGCATCAAGCATCAACCCCAGACGCAGTCCGGTGGCAAGACCATACCGGCAGGTAAGATCGAATTTGAGGCACCTATTGCGATCTCAAATGTGATGCTTGTGGATCCTAAGGACGGCAAGCCCACTCGAGTCCGGCTTGAACGGAAAGATGGAAAACCGGTTCGAATTGCAAAACGCAGTGGCACGAAAATTGATTAGTGGATTGCCATTTGGAGTTATAAATGAACAGATTAAAAGAAATATATAAGGAAGAGATCGCACCAGCCCTTTTTGAGGAATTGAACCTCGAAAATGTGATGCAGATCCCGAATATTGAGAAGATTGTGTTAAATATCGGCGTTGGTGAAGCGATCGATAACCCAAAGGCGCTCGATGAAGCAGTACGGGATTTGACGACAATCACAGGTCAGCGTCCTGTTGTTACCAAAGCCAAAAAATCGATTGCGAACTTCAAATTACGAGAAGGTCGCGTGATTGGCACCAAGGTAACACTGCGTGGTGACCGAATGTGGGCGTTTTTGGATCGTCTGGTCAATGTTGCACTGCCCCGTGTACGTGACTTTCGTGGAATTTCCGCAGACTCATTTGATGGACGTGGGAACTACACCCTGGGCTTGCGGGAGCAATTGATTTTCCCTGAGATCAATTACGATGATGTCGGGACAATTCGAGGTATGGAAATCACAATTGTGACAACGGCTGAGAATGATGATCAGGCTCGTGCGTTATTAACAAAAGTCGGAATGCCGTTCAGGAAAGGATAGTATGGCTAAAAAGTGTATGATATATCGCGAGAAGCGGCGGAAATATCCCAATCAAGTTGTTAACCGATGCCGACGCTGTGGGCGTCCCAGAGGTTATATTCGCAAGTTTGGTTTGTGCC
This sequence comes from Candidatus Brevefilum sp., assembly GCA_029210815.1. Classification (GTDB taxonomy): domain Bacteria; phylum Chloroflexota; class Anaerolineae; order Anaerolineales; family Anaerolineaceae; genus Brevifilum. The sequence continues at coordinate 42,258 of JARGGB010000016.1, read as the reverse complement.
GTATTTGTTTTCGGGAATTAGCCTTGCAAGGAAAAATTCCTGGTGTAACCAAATCGTCGTGGTAGATCGGCGGAGGTATTATTTATGAATGTTACAGACCCTATTGCTGATATGTTGACCCGTATCCGGAACGTTGCGATAAGCAACGGAACGCTGGTAAGCATGCCCAGTTCAAAGATTAAAGCAGAAATTGCTCGAATTCTTACAGAAGAGGGCTATGTTGATAGTTACGACGTCGTTGATGGTGATCAACCTTATCAAAAAGTATTGCGAATTCGTTTGAAATATATTGGTGAGAGACGACACCGTCGGCCATTGATCACGGGACTTGAACGTGTAAGCCGACCTGGGTGCCGGGTTTACACCAAGAAAACGGATATCCCCTGGGTGCTTTCGGGCATTGGTGTGGCAATTTTGTCCACCCCCAAGGGTGTTATGACAGGCCAACGCGCTCGGAAAATGGGCGTGGGTGGTGAATTATTGTGCAAAATATGGTAGCGCCTGGCGCTATAGGAGGAACGAGACGTGTCTCGAGTTGGACGTTTACCGATTGAAGTGCCAGCAGGCGTTGAAGTAAAAATCGACGGTGCTCATGTCAAAGTCAAAGGACCTAAAGGTGAAATGGAATTTACCTTTAATCCTGAGATCAGCATCAAACAAGAAGATGGATCGATCCTTGTTGAGCGCCCTACCGATCAACCAATGCATCGTGCCTTACATGGCACAACAAGAACAGTTATAGATAACATGGTGGTTGGTGTTAGTAAAGGCTTTGAACGAGTGTTGGAGATTGAAGGCGTGGGTTACCGCGCTGAGATGAATGGCGATAATCTGGTTATCAACGTTGGTTATTCACACCCCGTTGTTGTTGAACCCCCTGAAGGTATCAGCTTTGAAGCAGATTTGAAAACACGCCAGATTAAAGTTCTTGGTTATGATAAACAGGCTGTCGGCCAGGTTGCTGCGAACATTCGAAAGATTCGCCCGCCTGAACCCTACAAAGGCAAAGGTATTCGCTATCAGGGTGAATATATTCGCCGCAAACCGGGTAAAGCTGGCAAGACTACACTATAAAGTTTGAAGGTGAAATAATATGGCAAAGAAAACACGGAATGAGGCTCGTTTACGCCGACATCGTCGTGTGCGTAAGAATATCTTTGGCACACCAGATCGACCGCGATTGAATGTCTTTCGCAGTTCATCTGAGATTTATGCACAGGTCATTAATGATGTGCAGGGTATTACCCTGGCTTCAGCGTCGAGCATTGATGCAGAATTACGCCCAGATATGGAAGGGCTGTCAAATATGGAAAAGGCGCAAAAGGTAGGTCAGACGATCGCTGAACGCGCGAAAGAAGCAGGAATCACCCAGGTCGTTTTTGACCGTGGTGGATACAAGTATATTGGCCGTGTGAAAGCCATGGCTGATGCTGCCCGTGAAGGCGGCTTGGATTTCTAAGAAAGAGGCGAATATGTCGGACTACCAAAACGAGAATCAATTTGATGAGCGAGTTATTGATATTGCGCGAGTAGCCAAAGTTGTAAAGGGTGGCCGCCGGTTTTCTTTCCGGGTGGTTATGGTGATTGGCGATAATGCAGGTCGCGTTGGCTTCGGCATGGGAAAAGCAAACGCTGTTCCCGATGCTATTCGCAAAGCAAGCGATAAAGCTCGCAAAAATATGCACAGAGTTAACTTGAACGGCACTTCCATTCCCCATGAGGTTATTGGGAAGCAGAGCGGTGCGAAGGTTTTATTACGCCCTGCCAGCACCGGTACCGGTGTTATTGCTGGCGGTGGTGTGCGTGCGGTATTGGAAGCTGTAGGTGTTCATGATATTTTGACCAAGTCATTAGGAAGCAAAAATATTTTAAATGTTGTTCGTGCGACCTTTAATGCCCTTGACCAGCTGAAGTCACCCGCAGAACAAGCAGCGTATCGTGGAAAATCTCTTGATGCGATTAAACCTTATTGGGAGCGAGAGACGAATGGCTAAGAAAAAAGAAGTGAAATTATCAGTTACCCTTGTCAAGAGCCCAATTGGGTATTCAAAACGACAAAAGGCAACATTAAAAGCAATGGGCCTCAAGAAAATTAATCAGACCGTGGTACAGGTTGATAATGATGCCGTTCGCGGCATGATTGATAAAGTGTCCCACCTGGTCGTGGTTGAAGAGGTATAGGTGTTATTATGCAATTACATGATTTAAAACCAAATGAAGGTGCACGTAAAGATAAAAACCGTGTTGGCCGCGGTACCGCTGCAGGGCAGGGAAAAACCTGTGGGCGCGGTATGAAAGGCCAGAATTCTCGTGCAGGGGGCGGCGTTCCTCTGTATCACCAGGGTGGCAACCTTCCTTTTTTCAGGAAGCTTCCCTTTAAACGTGGTGAAGGTATGAACGTCGTAAACCGTGTACGATATGCGGAAGTGAACCTGGAAAAATTGGATCAATTTGATGCAGATACAGAAATTACCCCCGAGGTTTTGCTTGAGTCAGGTTTGGTCAATGACCTTTCCATGCCCGTCAAGATCCTTGGCCGTGGTGATGTGTCCGTGGCTCTGAAGGTCAAAACACATGCGATTACCAAAAGCGCGCAAGAAAAGATTGAAGGCGCTGGCGGCAGTGTGGAAATCATCCAGGAGTAAATTTTGTCTTTGAGGCAATGAAGGAGACCAAAATATGAAGCGGTCGGCTTGGCGTCACCTTTGGAAATCACATGACATTCGGCGGAAATTAATCATTTCCTTAGCCTTACTTGCCATCTATCGTTTGGCATCAAATGTCCCGGTGCCCGGTATTGACCGGACACTGGTTGCACAATTGACCCAAACCGGCGGCGCAGCAGGTGGCTTGATCAATTTACTGGACATGCTGTCCGGTGGTGCAGTATCGAATTTCTCGGTGCTGGCGATGGGTGTTTATCCTTATATTACCGCCCAAATTATTCTCCAGCTCTTGATCCCGATCATCCCCGCGTTAGAGCGAAGAATGCAAGATGATCCCCGAGAAGGTCGTCGCTGGATGGAGAAGTGGACAATTATTTTAACAGTACCGATGGCAGCATTGTCTGCTGTTGGTCAGATCAATATCTTTAATGCTATCTTAGGTCAATCGGTGGTGGCTCAGTTTGGCTTTTCTGGTGATGTATTGATCCCAACCCTGGCAACGGTTATTTCAATGATGGCTGGCACCATGTTTGGCGTCTGGCTGGGTGAATTAATCTCAGAGTTTGGAATCAGGCAGCAAGGTTTATCGCTGATCATCTTTGCGGGCATTGTGTCACAAATCCCACAAAACCTGTATCGCTTATTGAGTGACCCGAATTATTGGTGGTTGATCTTTATCGTGGTGGCATTGCTCGTTGTGACTATTTTTGCTGTGGTCTACGTTCAGCAAGGACGCCGCCATGTTCCGGTCATGTTCCCCGGCCGCCGTGTTGGCAGCCGAATGTCCATGCCCGTAAAGAGCAGTTTACCCTTGATGGTCAATATGGCTGGTATGATCCCGATCATCTTTGCCCAATCGATTATGACATTTCCGACGATTTTGGCGAGTTTTTTCAACAATTCAAACGTGGAATGGCTGGCAAACGCTGCTGCGTGGATTCAAAGCGTGTTGAGTGGTGAAGGTGTTATCTATCCAATTTTGTTCTTTATCATGGTAGTGCTTTTCACCTTCTTCTACACAGATATCCTGTTCGCACAACAGAATTATGGTGAAAACTTAAAGAAACAAGGTGCGCAAATCCCGGGTGTTGCTCGCGGCGGCCCAACCCAACGGTACCTGACAAAGGTTCAACGCAGAATCACATTGCCCGGCGCATTATTCCTGGGTTTGGTAGCTGCAATGCCTTATGTTTTGGGTTTATTCCTACCTGCAGGTTTGCAGCAGACAAATATTTTCCTTGTTTCCTCATCAGGTTTATTGATTGTTGTTGGTGTTGTTCGTGACACCTTCCAGATCATCGAAACAGATCTGAAGATGCACGGTTATGATGACCGCTTGATCAGCTGAGGACGAAGACTATGGCACCGATGTATATTGTAATGTTAGGACCTCCAGGGGCTGGAAAAGGCACACAGGCAAAACGCTTAGCGCAGGAACTGGCTCTGGTTCATGTCTCGACAGGGGATCTCTTTCGAGAGAATCTGAAGAATGAAACAAAACTTGGGAAACTGGCACAGCAATATATGGACCAGGGTGAGTTAGTGCCTGATGATGTCACCATCCGCATGGTTGAGGAGCGGCTTTCAAGGCCTGATTGTGAGGTTGGCGCAGTCCTTGATGGTTTTCCCCGCACGGATGACCAGGCGGAGGCATTGGACTCGCTGCTTGAGAAATTTGACGGCGAGGTCAATCTTGTGCCATTTATCAAAGTTCCGGATGATGTACTGGTGGAGCGATTGAGCGGCCGCTGGATGAGCCCCTCAGGGCGTGTGTATCACGAGAAATTTAATCCACCAACTGTTAAGTGGATTGATGACATTGATGGGTCTCAGCTCTATCAACGTGAAGATGATAAACCTGGCACCGTTCGTCATCGGATAGAAGTTTACAACGAGCAAACAGCACCCTTGATTGCCTATTATCGAGACAAGGATATTTTGGTCGAGATCGATGGGACGCAATCCATTGACGATGTTTTTGCAGATATTATGAAAAAAATCGAGGCGGTTTAGGTGGTATCCTGGGAAAAATCGATCAATATCAAATCACCTTTTGAGCTTGATATTATGCGAGAGGCTGGTCGGATTAATGCTGAAGCATTGTATGCGGCAGTTGATTTGGTGAAACCTGGCGTAACCACAGCCGAATTGAACGAAATTTTTGAATCCGTTCAAAAGAAGTATGATGTTTACTCGCCCTTTAAAAATTATCCAGGTCCTTACCCCTATCCAGCGAGCATCTGCACCAGTGTAAATGAGGAGCTGGTACACGGCATTCCCGGTAAACGTGTACTTAAAGAAGGCGACATCATCAGCATGGATGCGGGAACTGTCTACCAGGGTTTTGTTGGTGACATGGCAGTTACTGTGGCTGTCGGCGAGATTGACCCACAGACAAAACGATTGCTTGAAGTGACCAAACAAGCGTTGGATATCGCCGTCTCAAAAATGGTGCCGGGTAATACGGTTGGTGATATCGGTTATGCTGTAGAAACCTTTGTCGAAAGCCAGGGTTTTTACATCACTCGAACTTATACCGGGCATGGCGTGGGCAGAAAGATGCATGAAGGTCCCCAGGTACCCAATTACGGAAGGCCTGGCAAAGGCATGCGCCTCAGGGAAGGGATGACGATTGCCCTTGAACCCATGGTCTTGGGCGGTACATCCAGAACAATGGTCATGGATGATGAATGGACGGTTGCATCCGCTGATGGCTCAATGACAGCTCATTTTGAGCATACAGTGGCTGTAACTGCCAATGGACCAGAGATTTTAACGTTTTGATAAACGCATAAAACTGGACGAACTTAATTGTAGCAAGTATAATAATAACTTTGCGGCAAGATTGAGGAGTTAGAAAATGAAAGTATCAGCATCAATAAAGAAACGCTGTGCAAAATGCCAGATTGTGAAACGCAATGGACGATTGTATGTGATTTGCGAAAATCCGAAACATAAACAGCGACAAGGATAAGGAATTTATACTATGGCACGTATTGAAGGTGTTGACCTGCCTCGCGACAAACGCGTTGAGATTGGTCTGAGATATATTTATGGCGTTGGCCCAACCCGGGCAAATGAAATTATTGAAGCGACTGGTGTTGATCCTGACACACGCGTTCGTGACCTATCAGATAATGATGTTTCGAAAATGCGCGATTATATTGCCAGCAGTTACACTGTGGAAGGTGACTTACGCCGGCAAGTACAAATGAATATCAAGCGCCTGATCGAAATCGGGACCTATCGCGGCCTGCGTCACCGACGCGGATTACCCGTGCATGGTCAGCGAACCAAGACCAATGCCCGAACCCGTAAGGGTCCGAAGAAGACCGTGGCAGGACGCGGCCGACGTCGTGGTGTTGGTAAGAAATAGTTATTATAGCAAATTCCTTCCAAGCTTTGCTTCTGGGGTTCTCCTTCCTTTCTCCCCGCGGCGAGAAGCAGCATTGGATGGGTAAAGAGATTGAATTAGTGAGGTACTATGGCTAAAAAACCACAAAAAGCGCGGCGAACAAGTGGATCCCGCAAAATTAAACGCCAGATGTCATCTGCCCAGGTGCATGTGATGGCTTCTTTCAACAACACGATTATTACTGTGACAGATCAGCAAGGTAATACAGTGTGTTGGGGAAGCGCTGGGGCAGCTGGTTTCAAGGGCTCTCGAAAGAGCACACCCTTTGCTGCACGTTTGGCAACAGAACAGGTCATGAAAACAGCACAAAGCTTTGGTATCCAGGAAGTTGATGTGATCATCAAAGGCCCTGGCCCCGGTCGTGAAGCGACCATTCGTGCTGTGCAAGGTATGGGGATTACCGTGCGTTCTATTGAGGACGTGACTCCGGTACCGCATAATGGATGCAGACCACCCAAGCGACGCCGCGTTTAGTAATAAGATTAAGAGAGGAATAAATGGCAAGATATACTGGTCCGGCGTGTAAATTGTGCCGGCGTGAAGGTGAAAAATTATTTTTGAAAGGTGAACGTTGTTTCACCCCGAAATGTTCTTTTGAAAAACGAGCATATCCCCCCGGGGAACATGGACGTTTTAGTGGACGAAGAGGTCGTGAATCGGACTACCAGCGCCAATTACGCGCGAAACAGAAAGCAAAACGCATTTACGGCGTGCTTGAACGTCAATTCAGGCGCTATTTCCGGCACGCTCAAAGTAAGCCGGGTTTGACGGGCTTAAACTTATTGCAGGTTCTCGAATCTCGTTTGGATAATGTTGTTTATCGCTCAGGTTTTGCCGAAAGTCGAAGCCAGGCTCGCCAATTGGTGAATCATGGTCACTTTATGGTCAATGGACGCAGCAATGATATTGCTTCAACCATTCTTAAACCAGGTGATACTGTTTTGGTAAAGGAAAACTCAAAACAAAACACTTATTTTAAGATACTAAGGCAATCTGAGGAAACGCGCACACCACCAGCCTGGGTCGATTCTGATTTGGACAAGCTGACTGGCCGTGTTATCCGTTTACCCGAACGTGCTGAAATTGACGGCAATTTGAATGAACAACTTATCGTTGAATATTACTCACGATAAAGTGGCTCACTGGTTAGTGCAAAAGGATGCACTGGTAAGGGGTATGACGTGTCTGGAATAATGAATATGGTAAAACCTAAAGTTGAACGAGTTGCAGAAGCTCGGAATTATGGCAAATTCGCAATCAGCCCGCTTGAACGCGGCTTTGGTACGACCATTGGTAATGCCCTGCGCCGAGTCTTGCTTTCCTCCCTGGAAGGTGCAGCGATCACATCTGTACGCATTACAGATGTGCTGCACGAGTTCAGTGAAATTGAAGGCGTGCGGGAAGATGTCATTCAGATTATTCTGCAGTTAAAACAATTGCGTATGATCTTGTTTGATGTTGATGTTGCACATTTGCATCTGGAAGTTAGCGGTGAAGGTACCGTCACAGCAGCGGATATTATCTGCCCGCCTGAGGTTGAAATTGTCAACCCGGATCTGTATTTGTTTACAGTTGACAGCGGTAAGGTCGATCTTGAGATGGACCTGACTGTAGAACGCGGACGCGGCTATTTACCGGCAAATGATCGTAATGATAATCTGCCCATAGGCGAGCTGCCGGTTGATGCGATCTTCACACCTGTTCGAAAGGTTAATTGGACAATTGGTTCTGCACGTGTTGGTCAGAGTACGGATTATGACCGACTGATGCTTGAAATTTGGACCGATGGGACCGTTTCTCCTGAACAGGCGATGAGTGACTCCTCAAAGATATTAATTGATCACCTGCGCTTTATTGCAGGGATCAGTGAAGAATTATTGTCCGTACCGATTGAGCAAGCGGAACCACAACCTGTGGTCAACAACGAAGCAGCAGAGATGCCGATTGAAAATCTTGATCTTACAGTTCGGGTATTCAATTCACTCAAGCGTACCGGTATAACAACTGTAGCTGACGTCCTCGAACTCCTTGATAAAGGTGAAGAAGCAATCCTCGCTATTCGTAATTTCGGCGAGAAGAGCCTTGTGGAGCTGAGGGATAAGCTGGTTGAGAAAGGCTTCCTGGACGAGGAAGAGGAAGAAATAACGGAGAGTTAAAGTTATGCGACATAAAATTAAGGGATATCGCTTAAACCGCAGCGGCGGTCACAGAACAGCCATGCGACGGACGATGATCCGACAATTATTTGAAAACGAACGGATTAAAACAACGCTTCCCAAAGCGAAATCAATCCAGGCAGATGCTGAAAAATTGATCACATTGGCTCGAAACAGCCAGGATCTTGAAGAATCAGCAGCCGTTTACGCTCGCCGTAAGGCTTCAGCAAAACTTGGCAATGGTTCACGTCCGATTGTGCAGAAATTATTTGATGATATTGGCCCTCGCTATACAAAACGAAATGGCGGATATACCCGTATTTTGAAGTTAGGTCCCCGCAGCAGCGATGGAGCTGAGATGGTGCTGATTGAACTGGTTGAAGAGTAATCCAGCCCGGATTTAACACCGGATGGGTTTAGCACATTACAAAGTTATTCTTTCATACAACGGCTCAGAATTTGCTGGCTTTCAACGGCAAAAGGATGCACGAACTGTGCAGAGCGAATTTGAGGCAGGCTTGCGCAAACTTGGCTGGCAGGGAAAAAGTATCTTAGCTGCCGGCCGCACGGATACTGGGGTGCATGCTGTGGGTCAGGTGGTTAGCTTTCACCTCGATTGGCAGCACAGTCTTGAAGATCTGAGAAATGCCCTCAATTATTATTTTCCGGAGGACATGGCTGTGCAATCGGTTGAAATGGCTGATGAAGCTTTTCATCCTCGTTTTGATGCGCAGCGACGATGTTACCGGTACCGGGCATTCCCTTCGCCAGTGCGAGATCCGATTCGAGAAGTCTTTGCCTGGAGGGTCTGGCCAGAACCCGACATGGAACGGATGCAAAAAGCAGGAAAAATGCTGATAGGCGTACACGATTTTCAGGCTTTTGGCAGTCCAACCAGCGAGAAGGGTGTCACCATTCGGGAAGTGTTTGACCTTCACTGGCAGCAAGATGGTGAGGCTTATGCCTTTGAGATAAGTGCAAATGCATTTCTGTACCACATGGTTCGGCGAATTGTATTTGTGCTCGTGAAGATTGGTCAGGGTGAAGTTTCCCCGGATATACTTTTGGAGAGCCTCCAATCCGGGAATTTATCTCTGACAGGTCTTGCTCCTGCAACGGGGCTTGTATTGAAAGAAGTACGTTATTCGTAAGAAAATCTATTTAGATTTCAGCTTTGGGTTTGGTGACCTTGAGCAGGGATCTTTGAATGATGGAGAGTTAGACAGTGAGAAAAACATTTGTACCTAAAGGAAAAGTTGAACAAGAATGGCTGTTGATTGACGCCGAAGGTCAGAACCTGGGACGTTTATCAACAAAAATTGCCCAATTGTTAATTGGAAAACACAAGCCCAATTACACGCCTGGTGTGGTGACTGGTGCCAATGTGGTTGTGATAAACGCGGAGAAGGTTGCCGTGTATCCCACCCGTTTGGACAGTAAAATTTATTATCATCACTCAAATTATCCCGGTGGTTTGAAATCTATTGATTTACGAACACAGCTGGAGAGGCACCCAGAACGTGTTATTGAGCATGCTGTGAAGGGTATGATCCCCAAGAACAAGCTTGGGCGCCGCATTTTTAAAAATTTGCATGTTTATGCTGGTCCAGAACATCCGCACTACGCTCAGACACCTGAGTTAGTTGAGTCAGAGGAGTAATCAAGATTTATGGATAAACGATATTATGAAGGTATTGGTCGTCGAAAAGAAAGCTCAGCCCGTGTTCGGCTCATGTCAGGCACTGGTGCTTTCACGGTCAACGAAAAAGAAATCGACGCTTATTTCACCCGACTTGGTGATATGGAAGCAATTCTTAAGGCATTCCAGATCGCTAACCAATCAAATGAAATATACGATGTAACTGTTTTAGTCAACGGCGGCGGTGTGACCGGTCAGCGAGATGCTGTCAAGCTAGGTTTATCCCGTGCTTTGGTTAAAATGGACGAGGAGTTACGAGCACCCCTGCGACACAACGGTTACCTGACACGAGACCCACGTGTCAAGGAACGCAAGAAGCCAGGTCTCAAACGAGCGCGTAAGGCTCCTACTTACACCAAGCGCTAAAGCAATTCCATTAATCTTCTGGGATATCCATGTTAGCTATATGGCAGCAGTGATCTCCCTTATGTGAGGCAGATATTGATGCCTTATCTAATGGATAATATTATTAGAAGTATTGATAGAGACGTTTTATGACGTCTCTATTTGTTAATCAGGGAAAATAAGGAAAGAAAATGACACAGGTTGAAAATCGGGCGACCGGTATAACCTTAATAGGTCTGGGCCCCGGTGACCCTAAATACTTGACACTTGAGGCTCTGGCCTGGTTGAAGCAAATAAAGGTATTATATTTGCGTACCTCTCAGCATCCGACAGTGGCGCATTTGCCTGAACACCTGGAATTGATCAGTTTTGATGATCTATATGAAAAGCACGAAGGCTTTGAAGAAGTTTACGAAGAAATTATCGATCGTATGTTAAGCCTGGGAAAAGTGTCTGGTGGTATTACGTACGCAGTGCCCGGACATCCTTTTGTCGCAGAAGCAACCTGCCCGGAAATTTTCCGACGGGCAAAGATTGAAGATATTCCTGTGCGGGTTATTGAAGGCTTGAGTTTTTTAGGACCAACCTTTAAAGCATTGGCGTTGGACCCATTCCCGGATTTGGTACTTGCAGATGCCCTGAGTATGGGAATTTCGCAAACACCGCAGACACCTCCCTCATCACCGGTTTTGATCGCCCAAATCTACTCAAGATTGGTGGCATCTGATGTCAAGTTGACATTAATGACCACCTATCCCGATGACCACCCGGTCAGGCTGGTCCATGGGGCAGGGACGGATAAAGAATTGGTTGAAGACTTGCCTCTATATGCGATTGACCACAGCGAACACCTGGGCTTGTTGAGTGCTTTATTTGTGCCGCCCCTTTCACCTTATACATCTTTCGAGTCATTTCAGGAAATTATTGCAAAATTACGGGCACCTGATGGCTGCCCCTGGGATCGTGAACAAACGCATGAGAGCTTGCGGCCTTTTTTGCTTGAAGAAACTTATGAGACACTGGATGCTTTAGATCGACAGGATATGCGGGACCTTGAAGAAGAATTAGGCGATTTGCTTTTGCAAATTTTACTTCATGCGCAAATCGCTAATGAAGAAGGTGATTTCAATATTCACCATGTGTTGGATGGCATTGGATCCAAGCTGGTCCGCAGGCATCCACATGTCTTTGCCGATAAAAAGGTAAGCGGCGTTTCAGGCGTGCTTCATAATTGGGAGGAAATCAAAGCTGAAGAACGCAAAGATAATGGTGATGAGGCTAAAAAAGGCTTGCTGGATGGCGTTCCTAAAGCCCTGCCAGCTTTAACCCAAGCGGGTGAAATCATTAAACGTACCAGGCGTGTAGGGTTTGATTATTTGCATAATAAGGCTGACCCTGCTTATCTAATTGAACAGATTAATCAGTTTGGAACAGCTGAAGAGAAAGATAAATTTCTTGAGGACTTATTACTTGGTTTTTCAGCTTTAGCGTACAAACATGAGATGGATGCAGAAAGCCTTTTGAGAGAAGCGCTGGCTCGCTTCAGGGAACAATTTGGGATCATGGAAGCGTCAGCCATTAAAAGGGGCGAATCTCTGGTGAATCTTTCAAAGGAACGAAAAGAAGGCTTATGGTCGCAGGCTGGAAAAGCGATGAGGAAAGAAGAATGACGCCCAATCCACCGCTAGAAGGACAGGCAACTGCCAACCAGCAAATCGCTCGAGCTGCCGGCACGGTAATGCTTGCCTTTATCGTCAGCAACCTGGTTGGCTTAATACGCGGCGTTGTAATTACGGATGCTTTCGGTACTTCATCTGACCTGGATTCTTTTAATGCAGCCAACCGAATTGTAGAATTGCTGTTTAATCTTGTCGCTGGTGGAGCCCTGGGGTCGGCGTTTATTCCGGCATTCACTGGCTTTCTAACACATGAAGACCGTCCAGGTGCCTGGCGATTGGCTTCGGGCGTGGTTAATCTTGTGTTTTTAGCCCTGGTAATAATCAGTATTCTATCCTGGATTTTTGCACCCTTCATCGTCTCAGAAGGTCTCTATTTATTGGTGCCAGGTTCTGACCCTGTTCAGGAAGCTTTGACCGCGTCATTGCTGCGGCTCATGCTGCCATCGGTTGTTATCTTCGGCTTGAGCGGACTGGTGATGGGCATTCTCAATGCGCATCAGGTTTTTCTGATCCCAGCGATTGCACCGGCGATGTATTCCATTGGAATGATTTTGGGGACAATTCTTTTACCAGAAGCATGGGGTATTCAGAGGCTGGCATACGGCGTTGTTGCAGGCGCGCTGTTGCATTTGCTGGTGCAGCTTCCCCGTTTGTTGAAACTGCAAGAACGCGCCTATCATGCCTATCTAGGTTTTAGGGACAAGGCAGTGATTGGCGTCTTTCGGCTGATGGGGCCACGGTTATTGGGTGTTGCCGTTGTGCAAATGAATTTCATCGTTAATACCATCATTGCTTTAGGACAGCCGGAGGGTAGTGTAACCGCCATCACCCTGGCTTTTTCCTTGATGCTCATGCCGCAGATGGCAGTGGCGCAGTCTGCAGCGATTGCATCCTTACCAACTTTTTCGGCGCAGGCAGCCTTGGGAAAATTTGATGAAATGCGTGAGTCGCTGGCGTCGACACTGCGGGCTGTTTTACTCCTGGCGATCCCCGCTTCCGTGGGTTTGATTTTATTGCGGACGCCTTTAGTGGCAGCGCTCTATCAGCGCGGCGCTTTTACTGACCGATCAACCGAATTGGTTGCCTGGGCTTTGTTGTGGTATGCCGCCGGCCTGGTTGGGCACTCGCTGGTAGAGATCCTCAGCAGGGCATTTTATGCATTGCATGATACACGCACCCCAGTGATCGTCGGTGTGGGTGCTATGGGTCTGAACATTGGTTTGAGTTTGTTGTTTTCTGCGGTATTTGAACACGTTGGTTGGCTGCCGCACGGCGGCTTAGCACTGGCAAATTCTTTAGCAACTGCCCTGGAAAGTATGGTTTTAATTTTCTTGATGCGCAGACGGCTGCAGGGTTTAAATGGTGGATATATTTGGAAGGGTGTCAGCATCGCTTTGTTGGGGACAGCTTTAATGGCTGGCGCGGTGATGGGTTGGGGTGCTTTGTTTGAGAGCCGCTCTCGTTGGTTTGAATTGTTTGGCGCCCTGGGGATCGGGCTTGCGATCTATGTTGGTTTGATGTGGATGTTGAGGATGCCGGAACTGCTGGGGATGTTCCGCACGCTCATGCGCAAGATACGAAAGTAACAGTATTTATTCCGGTTCGGTTTTCCTAATTTTGTAAAGATTGTTGTATCCAGTCCTGGTGTTATTGCGCGGCTATTGATGGTAAATCTTGCCAGTAAGATTCTCAAATTGTCTATTGTAAATAATAAATTTGTCACTATAATGATTCTGTGGATATTTTTATTCGACTTGATGCATAACTTCCTGTTTTTTCTTTCGTATTAAAGTTTTGAAAATCTTAATATCCTGCTGGGAAGTCAATCTTATAAATAATTTTTACATCAGGTGCGAAGATTTTAACAATAGTCGGTAGCCAAATTATTCTTTATCTTTCAATCAACGAAAGCCTGGTTCATTAAAGATGGCAAAAAGAAAATTAAAGCGGCAATTGAATTTGATTCACGTGATTATGCTGGGTACAGCCGGCACAATTGCGGCGGAAATATTTGTTCTGACGGGTCATGCTGCTGGTATTGCAGGGCCAGATGCTGTATTGGCGATTATCATCGGCGGTATTCTTTCGCTGAGCATTGCTCTAAATTATGCGGAGTTAGCCACGACATACCCGGTCACTGGCGGGGCAATGACCTATGTCAAAGAGGGGTTTGGGAATGGTCCCCTCATGTTTTTAGTGGGATCGTTGGATGGACTCTCAAGCACCTTTTATGCTGCTTTGTCCGCAGTTGGTTTTGCTTATTCTCTAAAGATTTTTATCCCTGCATTACCAATTATTCCCGTTGCTCTGCTTGTTATCGTCTTTGTTGCAATCCTGCACGTACGGGGTATCACCCAGGTTGGTAATTTGCAGATTGGCATGGGGGTGTTTTTGCTGGTTGTGTTTGGTTTGTTTGTTTTTTTGGGACTGACACGCGAAAGTGGGTTTGACAGAGAAATTTTCATGTCAGGCAGGGTTTTATTTGAAAACCAATCCATTTGGGCAAATATTGGGCGGATGCTGACAACCGTGGCTTTGATTTATAATGCATATGTTGGTTTTGAGGTCATTGCTGATGATGCTGAAGAGATAAAACAACCAAGCAAAAATATTCCAATTGGCATTCTAGTCAGCCTGGGATTAACAACACTGATCTACACTTTGGTATCCTATGTGACCATAGGTGTTATTCCTTATTCTGAGCTTGCCGGTTCCGAAACAGCCTTAACTGATGCAGCAAGGGTATTTTGGCCAAAAGTTGGGGTGCCAGTAATGGCTGCTGCGGGTATCATAGCCACATTAACATCTGTCAACTCAGCGATGCTTTCTGCAACCATAGAGGCTTTCACACTCAGCAGGGACCAGGTTTGGCCGCCAATCCTTTCTCGCCTGAGCCGGTGGCGGACACCCTATGTCTCCATATTCTTTGTGATGCTCATCAGCGGGTTGATCACCATCATTGGTCTGGTGGATTTTCTGAGTTTTATCTCAAGTGCCGGGTATATGTTTGTCCTATTTTGGGCATCCCTATCTATGGTGAACTTACGAAAAAAATATCCTGATATTGAGCGCCCATTTAAACGCCCTTGTTTCCTTTGACGGCAATTTTAGCAGCAGGCAGCGGTTTATTGATCATTTCGTTTGCCAATCCTACAGCATTGATTTTCTTAGGGGGTGTGATTGTCATTTTGGCGATTGTCTATTTTGTGTCCCAATATTTTAAGAAAAGAATGATTATTGAGGCACAGCTTGAAGAGGCTATTGGCGGCGGGCGCATCCTTGTTGCTGCAATCAACCCCAAAACTGCTGAGGGTTTAGTTGATTTGGCTTCTCGTTTAGCAGAACACCAGGAAGATACAAGCATTAGTTTGCTGTCAGTTGTTAAAGTGCCTTCGATGCCTTCACAGAAGGAGATCAATGAGATCATTCAAAAGTGTAAATCAGATCGGATAGCCCTTCTTCAAAGGACCGCGCCTATTGCTCAGAAACGTAATGTAGCAATTTCAACCAAAACAAAAGTTGCTAACAATGTTGAAAGTGCAATTTATAAAGAGTGGAAATCACCCAATCCTGTCAAGCTGATTATGTTGGGTTGGCCGAGCCTGGAAACAAAGCTAAGAATTCCACATAATATCATCAAAGAAGTGATGGTGAATGCACGCGGCGATGTTGTTGTGTTTCGCAATCGAGGCATTAATGGATTGAAAAAATTTCTCATGCCTTTTACTGGTGGACCGAACTCTCGTTTGCTGCTGAATTTGGCACAATCCTTAGCTTATTCGCCAGATGTCCATGTGACTGCTCTGCATCTAGCACCTCTGGATTTGGATGAAGAGGGAAAAGAAGATGCTAGTTTATATGTTCAGGAGATAATTGAAGAAACGCTGGGGGAAATTCCCCCATGGATGGACATTAAAGTCGTGCAAACTGCTTTTATGAGTAATGGAATATTGGATGAGTCCAAGGCAGGAAATTACGATTTACTAATGATTGGTGCAGGGAGTGAGGCATTTTCACACAAGTATCTTTTTGGATCTTTGAATGATACATTAATTGAAGAGGTTGAATGCTCAATGTTAATCGTTCGTCGATATCAAGCTGAAGCATCACTTTGGTTAAGAAATCGTATGCGGGTGTTAGAGAAATAGGAATTTAATAGATCAATGCTCCACAAAACAATTATTTTATTTCTTAAAGTTGATTAATTAATCATCAAAGAGAAATAAAATATGATTTTTGGAATTTATATTAATCATGAAGGTGCCAATATGCTTATCTATGAAAATTTACTTTCATGATTTTGGAGAGATAAAAGAGTAGAAGACACTTTTCTTAATTTATCGAGTAAATATCCTGTAATTATCAGGGCTATGATAAAGAGAACGATTTGATTTAGAATTGTCTCGATATTTAAGTAATGGTCACGGCCAGATCTGCCATGTAATCCAGCTGATAATTATCCCTAAAATGATTCCGCCGACAGCCTCACCAGGTGAATGGCCTAAAACTTCCCGCAATTCATTGAATTCATCCACAGGTTTAACCTTGCCTGCGAAGATCTCTTCGATGATCCGGTTAATTTGCTGGGCATGAAAACCCGCCTGTCGGCGAATGTTGGTTGCATCATAAATGACCACGGTTGCGATGGCAAAAGCCAGGCCAAATAAGGGCGTATCAAAACCAACATAATGTCCCACACCTGCTGCTGCAGCTGTGACAACCGCTGAATGGGAGCTGGGCACACCTCCAGTACCGAATATAAGGGACCAATCCCATTTTTTGGTTCTCAAATATTCCAGGGGTAATTTCAGGATTTGTGCAAGTACTGATGCTGTAATGCATGCAATGAAAACGGGGTTATTGAGAATTCCTGTCAGCGGCATAAGCTTTATTCTTCGGTTTCTATGGGTTGTGTTGATTCCGCTGCAAGCGTGCGAACCTGGAGTTCTGCCTCTTCCAGCAACTCAGCACAGCGTCTTGCCAGTGCTTGCCCACGTTGATATCGTTTGAGGGATTCTTCAAGAGATAAGCCCTCTCCCTCTAGTTCTTTGACATTTTCTTGCAGCGCTTCAAATGCTGCTTCAAAATCCATCTCTTTTATTGCTTGTAATTCATCATTTTCTAACATCAGGATTCTCCTGTATTGATTTGGGTGATTCGAGCGTCCATTTCACCACGATTGATTTTGATGTGTACGAATTCGTCAGGTTGGACCTGTTTAACATCACTAATAATACTTCCATCTTTGTGATGGGTGACGATGGCATATCCTCGTTGAAGAACGGCCTGTGGATTTAAGCCTCGAAGGGATTGCCTGAAGTTCTCAAGATATAGTTTTTTGCGTTCAAGGTCAGATTGGATTCCTCGATCAAGACGATGGATCAACTCATCCAAACGCTGGATGTAGGTCTCAATTTTGTGCGCAGGGGATAAACGTTCCAGGTCCTTCTGTAATTGTCCCTGTTCCCAGCGCAAGTCTGATATTTTCTCGGATAATAAGTTTGTCTGCCGGTTGATGAGCTCAGTAATAATGCCAAGCAGTTCAGTTTGATCGGGTGTGGCGATTTCAGCTGCTGCAGTTGGCGTCGGTGCTCGAAAATCAGCCGCAAAATCGGTCAGGGTGAAATCGGTTTCATGGCCGACCCCCGAGATGACCGGTGCAGTTGATGCTGCCACAGCCCTGACCACCGCTTCATCATTGAATGCCCACAAGTCCTCAATGGAACCACCGCCGCGACCGATCAGGATCACGTCAGGTTTGGCTTCCTGGTTGATCCTTGTAAGTGCATTCACGATGCCTGGTGGTGCTTCGCTGCCCTGGACTGCAGTTGGCGCTAACAGGACTATTGCGATGGGAAATCGCCGTTGGATCGTGTTGAGCATATCCTGCAAGGCTGCCCCCGTCGGAGAGGTCACGATGCCAATCAGCTTGGGCATCAGGGGGAGAGGGCGTTTGCGTTCAGGATCAAATAAACCCTCAGCTTCCAACTTCGCCTTTAAGCGTAAATATTCTTGGTAAAGAGCGCCCTCACCTGCGGGCTGCATGGTGTCTAAATAGAGTTGGACCTGGCCGCTGACTTCATAGACGCTCATGCTGCCATGGACTTCAACCGCCATGCCCTCTCGTGGTCTAAAGGTCAGCCTGGCAGCGGTGTTGCGCCACATCACACAGCGTATCGCTGCCTCGGGGTCTTTTAATGTGAAGTACAGGTGCCCGGATGAAGGTTGAGAAAGATTGGATATCTCTCCCTTTACCCAGATGTCCTGCAGGATTTCATCACTTTCAAGCAATTGACGCAGGTAGCTGTTGAGCTGACTGACACTCAGGATATTTTTGCGTTGAAAAAGCGTGTATTGTTCAATCATGGTTACTGCCTAAGTATAACAAACAAATCAGGGCATTTCATAATCTGATACAATTAATCTTACCTGACAGCCGATAAAAACATTAAGGGATAAAAAATTTGGATCATATCTGGACACCCTGGCGTATGAAATATATTCAAGAAAATCATGATAAAGAGAAATGTATTTTTTGCTCTGCAGCTGCGGGCGAGGATGATTTTAAGAATCTGGTCTTTTTCCGTGGGGAGCATGTTTTTATGATTTTGAATCGCTATCCTTATACAAGCGGACATGTAATGTGCGTGCCTTACATTCATGAAAGCACTTTGCAAGGATTATCCCGGCAAATCAGAGTGGAGATGATGGATTTTACCAGCAAGGCTGTGGCGGTACTGCAAAAAGTTTATGCACCTGAAGGCTTCAATGTCGGTTTAAATTTGGGGAAGGTTGCAGGTGCCGGTGTTGCCGATCACTTACACATGCATATCGTGCCGCGCTGGATGGGGGATACGAATTTTATGTCAGCGGTGGGAGATACCCGGGTTTTACCCGAGTCCCTGCCGGAAACTTATCGACGTGTAAAAGAAAGCTGGGAGGCGATTGGGTAAGTTTGATTTTTTTGGGGGAATTGAGAAAATTTTTGCAGACTAAAGTATTGTAGAGCGGGATGCGGTCTTCATCCCGACGTTTTACTGAAGGAGTTTTGCGGCGCTCCTGGAGGTGTGTCATTCTAGGTCGTGGATGAAGAAGAAATAAAAAATCGATAGATAATCTTGGAGTGAGGGGCTTTAGCCCGAAATAATTGAAATTTTATAAGTTATTTCGATATTGCGAGAATTTGATTCTATCGGCTTGAAGGCCTCATACCAGTTTATTATTGAAGGAGTTTTACTGCGCTCTTAGAGGTGTACCATTGGAGTGAGGGGCTTTAGCCCGAAATACTTGGATTATCACCACATATCTTGATGTTGCGAGATTGCGATCCTATCGGCCTGAAGCCTCACTCCAGTTTTTGGTTGGACAATTCGTTTTGTTGTGACGATTCTATCGGCCTGAAGGCCTCATACCAGGATGTGTGGTGAAATTTCACACCTTTCGTTTACTCCCGGCAACAAGCGCACGAACCAATGAGATTAGCCCAAGTGCAATCAGCAGTGCCGGCCAATATTTTGTGAATTCTGGGTCCAATCCAAAAGCAGCCCCAAAGGAAAACAGCATAATTGCACTGATTAAAATCAGGATCAAACCAGCACTGATGGATTGTTTGAAATTACGATCAATCAGGCTGCTGATGATAATGCCGATGCCAACAAAACCTGGAATGAGTGCCCAAATATAAGTCCAGCTTTCCCAGTCCCCGGTCATGTTTTGGTAATAGAAAATGCCGCCAAGGCCAGCAAGGATGGAACCTGGGACAGCCAGTCCGCCTGTCCCACTTGCGATTGCCCAAATGATGAACAAAAAGCCCAGACCAATGATAATAAAAGGCCAATCCCAAAATTGGAAATACTGTGGGGCAATCTCCCTGATGAGGAATAAGATACCAAGCAAAATAAGAAAGAAACCGCTTACAATACTTGCTCTACGATTCATGACGTACTCCTTTTCAATTGATTATTTCTAGAAGCCTGAGTCAATCCCCAGGCTTCGTTAATGAAGAATTGTAAATTTATTTTTCGCCAAGGTTATCGATATCGCCAAAGCCATTGATATCCTGGGTGACGTTGGGAGATCCGTAATAACGCAGGTTGCCGCCGCCGTCAATTGAGATGTCAAGGCTTTCAGATGCCCAAACTGTGGCACTGCCCAAACCGTCAATCTCGATGGATGTGGTGCTGGTTTGGAGGTCGCCAGCTTTATAATTGCCAGCGCCTTCAATGCTGACAAGCTGCTGAGTGACCTGTCCAGCGATCGTCATGTCAGTCGTACCGGCGATCTTCACATTTAAGCTTTCAGCGAATAATTGGTCAATTGAAACCTGTCCTGCACCATTAATGGTCAATGCCAGTGTGCCAGTTTCCAGGGAGTCAATCTCCAGGTCTGCTGCTCCGTTGATCGTTATTTCTGACAAATCGTCAATGGTCACTGTATAGACAATCTTTTTTGTTGGGATGATTGAATTCCGCCAGAAAGAATCCCGGTAGCCTAAAACGAGGGTGTTCCCCTGAACTTCAGATGTAAGCCTGTCAATAATATTATCTTCAGCCTGAATTTCAAGGGATTCTTCTTCTCCCTGGAGGATGATTATTTGACCGGCACCGTCAACCTGCACGGAATCAAAGCCGCTGACATCTCTGGTTTGTGTTATGACCACGCCTGATCCGCGAGTCACATTGATGTATGGGATTCCGCAAGCACTCAGCAAGATGCTGCTCATGATTATGATTGATATCGTTCGTACTTTTTTCCAGTTCATTTTTTCCCTTTCACTTTTTTATTTCTACTTAAGTATACGATATTGAATTTGAAAAGTTGCAATAAGGAACGTATAAAATTCCTGTGTTTGCTGTAATCCTAAATAAAGGATAAAATCAACGAAATAAATATTGAACCTTTGTTAACTAACCCTAAAGGTTTTTCATGATAAAGTCAAACATTTTACATCCTTCGCGATATCATGGCTTTGAGACAAAGCCTCCCTTTTTTGAGGGATGGTATTACAAACTGGTCAGTAAGAATGAAAAGCAGCGATTGGCAGTTATTCCCGGAGTCTTTTTATCTGAAGACAAAACAAAAAGCCATAGTTTTATCCAATTTTTTAATTCTGAGAAACGACGGGTGCATTATCATCGCTTTCCCATCGAAGCCTTCAGCGCAGCAGAAGATTTATTTGAGATCCAAATTGGCTCTAACACTTTTGCTTCAGGGAAGATCACCCTGGCAATGGATGATGATCTTCAGAAGGTCCAGGGCAGCTTAACTTTTGAAGGATTAAATCGGTGGCCTGTACGATTAAGCTCACCCGGGGCGATGGGCTGGTTTGCATGGGTGCCGTTTATGGAGTGTTATCATGGTGTGGTTAGTATGGATCATTCCATTGATGGTCATTTAGAAATGGATGGTCAACTGGTGGATTTTTCGGGCGGTAAAGGTTATATCGAAAAGGATTGGGGAAAGCAATTTCCTTCAGCGTGGATATGGGGACAGAGTAACCATTTTGATGTTCCAGGCGTGAGCCTGGTGCTCTCGGTTGCAGTGATTCCCTGGTTGCGTAATTCCTTTGGCGGTTTCATCATTGGATTGTTGTACCAGGGGGAAATTTTGCGCTTTGCAACTTACACCCGGAGTAAAATCGAACATTTATCAGTTGACGATGAACAGGTTAACCTGGTTGTTCAGAACACGAATTATCATTTGGAGATTCAAGCCTTTAGGGCGGGAGGAGGAGTGCTGCATGCACCTACCAAAGTAGAGATGGGCAGACGAATCCTGGAGACGCTGGATGCAGAAATTTTTATCCGGTTAACGAATGTAAAGGGAGATGTGTTATATCAAGGGACCGGGAAAAATGGCGGCCTGGAGGTCGTTGGGGATATGGACCAACTTCTGACCTTGGTCATGTAATTATTTTAGAATATTCGCTGGTTAGTTCGTCGAAATTCGGGCTTTAAATTCTTCGAGAGAGTAATTACCGTAAATTTCGATACGTTCTAAATAGAAAAGATTACGCCAGGTATGAACGATATTCGTTCCCAGGCCCATCCCTGCCCGATAGCCGGAATCATTAACTTTTTGTGCGAGAAACGGATCAATGGTGCCAAAGGGGTATGCAAAGGTTAGTATCTGGGTCGATAGTGCATTGCTCAGCTGAGATTTGGATTCGCCGATTTCTTTTGCGACGCTGTCATGCGCCTGGGTCAGATCTATATGGGAAAAACCGTGACTGCCGATATCCCACCCGGCATCCATCATTTCATTCAGCTCTTTGACATCCACAAAATTCTCAACGCCGCCAAGGCGATTCGCAACGATGTAAAATACCCCGGTAAAGTTGAATTCTTTCATTATTGGGAAGGCATTTTCATAGACACTTCTATGACCATCATCAAAACTTATCAGGATTGGTTTTTCTGGCAGGTCTGCACCTTCTAAAAGAGCGTCCAGGAATAAGGATAAAGAGATCGTTGTATAACCCATCTCAGATAAAGCTTTTATTTGCGCTCGGAAATCTGGAATGGAGACGGTGTACCGGTTGTTGAATTCCTGCCCCTCAACGTGGTGGTAGAGCAGGATGGGAGCAACAATCTGCCCAGCTTCGTTGTAAACCAATTTGGGTGTGGGCGTATTCGTGGTTGTAGGCGTTGGCGGCAGCGGTGTGATGGTTGCTGTACTGGTCGGTGGAATTGTTTGGGTTGCAGTTGGCGGGGCAGATGTAGGCGTTGACTCTTCAGTTGATGTAACTGTGATTGTCACAAGCGATCTTCCCTGAGCAGGATTGCAAGCGTTTAATAATAGTATGCTTGAAAGAAGGGCGGTTAATATAAAGAACCGAACTCGAAATTTAGACATGTGAACAGCAGCCTTCAATTAAACCTATTGTTTTTGATTTGTTAGAAAACAAAAGACATCGGTTAATATGACAATTCTTATCAGGTTATATTATAACACCTTTGAATTGAGAATTTCATCTTAACCCTCGTGCAGGCTTACTTATAATATTAGCAACGCTTAAGCTGTCAATTAAAATTTTGGTATATTATGATAGACTTAAATATCAAATTAAAAAGGAGATTATATGAAACCTAAACGAATTTTTATGATTGTCAGCCTGGTATTTACTTTAACGGTGAACGCCCTGGCGAATATATTACCCATTAATGGGTTAACAACGGGGGAAGTTTCTGATCGATACCCGGTATTATTTGTTCCTGCGGGATACGTCTTTTCAATTTGGGGCTTGATTTATTTAGTTCTGGTCGCTTTTGCCATTTATAGTGTGACAAAAAAGGGTATGGCGAGTGAAAAAATTGATTCTATCGCCTGGTGGTTTGTGGCAGCAAACCTGTTCAATGGTGCCTGGGTTTTCTTCTGGCATTATGAGCAATTCCCAATCACCCTCATCATCATGCTGGGTCTGCTGGCTTCATTGATTGGCATTTATCTCAAATTAAGCATTGGAAAGGCAAAGTTCATCCTCACAGAAAAGCTTGTTGTTGCTGCACCCTTCAGCATTTATCTCGGTTGGATTACCGTCGCGACGGTGGCAAATGCTGCCCAGGTTTTGTATGTTTCTGGTTGGCGAGGCGGCCCGATTTCTCAGCCGATCTGGACTGTGATCATGCTCCTAATCGCTGCCGCTTTGGGGGCGATAATGATCTTTCAGCGGAGTGAGGTTGCTTACACCCTGGTGTTGACCTGGGCTTTTGTGGGCATCTGGGTCAAGCAGCAGGGGAATACCAACCTGGTCGCGATTGCTGCCCTGATCCTGGCGATTCTAATCGCTGCACTTGCTCTGGGACGAGCTTTCTTTTATAAGCCAAAGAAGTTAGAAAATGTCAACGTCTAGTAGAAACAAAAAACGCCCCCGATCTGGGGGCGTTTCATTTATTACTCTTAAATTACCTGCGTCGTCGGCCTCCGCCTGCAAGCGATGCAAAATAGAGAAGCTGCATGACGGAAGACGCAATGGCTGCGACATAGGTCAGGGCGGCGGCGTTTAATACCTGGCTGACACCCTTACGTTCTTCTTCCGATTGGATAATGCCGCTCTGAGTCAGCATATTTTTTGCTCGCTTTGAAGCATTCAATTCAACCGGCAGTGTTGCAAATGAAAAAATTGCACCGGCGGAAAATGCGAAAACACCCAGCCAGGCTAAATTCCCAAGGTTAAGCAGCAAGCCGATCAGGATCAGGATCCAGCCAAGGGACGTACCAATATTTACGGCAGGCACCATTGCAGACCGAATTTTCATCGGTAAATAATTTTCTTTATCCTGCAGTGCGTGCCCTAATTCATGTGCAGTGATCGCCATGGAAGCCACTGTTGGCCCCTGGGCGATGTCCCTTGAAAGGCTGAGGACATTATTGCGTGGGTCGTAATGGTCTGTTAATTGTCCCTGGACACCTTTGAGTTTTAAATCATACATACCCAGGCGCTCGCTTAATCGTTGTGCCACCTGCACCCCGGTGAGACCGGCACGATTTCGCACCTGCCCCCAATGGGCGTACCTGCTGTTGATGTAGAACTGTGCGATCATGCTAAATATGAGCGCTGGCAGCATGTAGATCAAATAGTTGATATTAAACATGGGTAGAAACATATTCACCTTCCTGAATGTTACTTACTGAATTATCTCCTTCAGAACCTCAATGGCTTTATCAAGCTGAGGATCCAAGCCCTGTTCGTAATCTTCCTGGGTCATTTCAACGATATATTCTGGTTCCAATCCTTGTTCGCTTATTTGACGACCCTCAGGGGTGAGCCATCGGGCGATGGTAACACGTACGCCGCCCGCATTATCCTCGAGGGTGATCCAGGTCTGCACGGAACCCTTACCATAAGTGGTTGTACCCACTAATGGCGCACGTTCCAGGTCCTGAATAGCACCAGCGGTGATTTCGGAAGCTGAAGCAGTGCCGCCGTTGACAAGTACCACCATGGGGATTTCTGTGGCAAGTCCACCGGGAATGGCTTCGTAGCTGTAAGTCTCACCATCTCCGTATTGTTCGTACATGACCACACCTTCGCCAATGAATTCCGAGACAACTTGAATGGCTGTGTTGAGGTAACCGCCGCCGTTATCCCGTAAATCAAGAATCAATCCGTCTGGATCCTGGTTTAACAATTCTGTCAAGGCTTCACGAAGCTGCTCTGTTGTATTATCACCGTATGTGTAAAGTGCCACATAAGCGATATTGTCTTCTAATATCTCATAATCGACAGTGGGTACAACGATATTTCCCCGGGTGATGGTGACATTGAAGATTTCATCCTCGCGTTCGATAGTGAGGGTCACATCAGTTCCTGCTGGGCCGAGAATTCGCTGAAGGACAAGATCCCCGGGTACACCGGTCGTATCTTCACCATCAATGCCGACTACTTTGTCATTTGGCTGTAAGCCGGCTTCGTCTGCGGGGGAGCCCTTCATCGGGCTGATGATCTGCACATAGTCACCTGTGATGTCGACCCAGGCGCCGATACCCTCATATTCACCTTCAAGGGATTCATTTGCCTGTTCAAATTCATCAGGGTTCATATAAGAGGTGTGCCGGTCACCCAGGGCGTTAAGCATGCCCTCAATCGCGCCGCGCATTAATGCCAGGTCGTCGACTGGTTGATCCACGTATTCCTGATGGACAATATCCCAGGTTTCCCAGAATGGGGCGAACAATTCCTGGTATTCTTCAGGGGTTGAGCCTGAGGGGTCAATGTATGGGCATTCAGGGCAAGGTATAACTTCTTCTGTGCTTTCCAGCTCAGGTTCCAGGGTAAAACTTTGTTCTGGACACGGTGGACACTCTGACGACTCAGAAACAATGGTTGCTGGATTTAAAAGCCTTTGCGCGAAGTAACCTGTACCGACGCCGGCAGCAAAAACGCCAGCGATAAGGAGGATCCCAATGCCTACGATTAAACAGGATTTCAAACCTTTATTTTCCATATTCACTCCTAATAAGGATAATTAGCTTAAGGTTTATCCTATCCGGAAGAGGAAGGACTTACCTTAGATTTTGTGTTGTTTTGCAAGTATTTTATGAAGATTACCACAAAATTGTTAACAAATGATAGATTTGTGACAGGTTATTGCAGCTGAAGTATGCACAATAGAAAAGCAATTGAATCCCCTGAGATCACCTACTAAAGGGAGGACGCAGTAAACTTTACGGTAAAGACATTTCGTGAAAAGCTAAAGCCTCTAACAGCATGCTTGTCATTGCGGCAGCACCGGTTATCAGGCTGCTTTCATCGATATCAAAATCGGGGGTATGCAGGAGCGCATATTTCTTCTCTTCCGGGTTTCCTGCGCCAAGCCAAAACATTGCTCCGGGAATTTCTTTCGTGTAGTAAGCGAAATCTTCGCAGTTAAAGGGAAAAGCAGCTTTCAGGTGGATTATGTGATTTTCTCCGACAGAGGCTTTGAGCGCTGGAAAGACGGAATGGACCAGTTGAGCATCATTCTGCATATCCATCATTGATCCCACATGTTCGATGCGATAATTTGTTTGTGCCAATCTGCAAATTCTACTCAATGCTGCTCGAATTCGCCCCAGGGCAGCGCGCCGCAAGTGAGGCGTGGCAGCTTTCACACCAATGCCAAACTGACCATGCCAGGCTTCCGGGTGTTCATCAGACAGGGAAGCGTCATAAACGATAAAATCTTGAAGCGTTTTTGGGGGTGATTTAAGAAGCCCCCAAAAGTTCTGCATTTCCTGCCAGGTTTCCGGCAGCTGCCAATGATTAAAGTGCAGGATTGTCCTGCAGCAGCGTTTTGCAACAGCATCCAGGTCAGGGTATGAAAGTGACGCGTTTTCTTTCGGCGAAAGGCTCGCAAGGTAGTGGTCAAACCCGGCGAGGAATAAGCCATCCGTCCATGCGATGTCACCGGCAGGGAGCGGTGCGACATGTAAGCCAAGAATAGCTTTTGGCACCGGCCTGGTTAACACACCTGCATGGATCATGCGCAAGGCACCGGTGATTTCTTCCTCTTCGGGCTGGAAGATAAAGCGAAGATTGCCGGAGATTACATCGGAAAGTTTAGTCATTATTGCTGCTGTACCCACGCCGATGGCACTGTGGGCATCATGACCGCAGGCATGCATGATGCCGGGAAATTTTGAGCAATATGGGACTTTGTTGGCTTCAGCGATCGGGAGGGCGTCCATGTCCACTCTCAAGGCTGCCATGGGTTTACTGGGGTCGGTGATCAGATCGGCAAACAAACCATGCCCACCGATATCTCGATGCACCTCAAGCCCTAATTTATCCAATGCATTTGCGAGGTAAGCAGCTGTCCAGGATTCGTTCCCCGACAATTCCGGGTGCGCGTGAAGATCGCGTCGGATTTGACGCATGAAGGAAAAAGCATCCCTTGATTCTGCTTTGATGCGCGCTGCCAGTGCTTGATTGATGTGCATGCAGTTAAATCAAGACCTGAAAAATAGGCTGATGTGTCTGGATATCCAATCGGCGATCAATAGATTTCGGGTACAAAATTTTGTTTTTCATAGGGTGGACGAACGTAACCCGGGTTCTCCTGGCGTGATGGCAGTTCCACTTTTTGTGGGGTGAGGTCGTTGTATTGTATTTTGCTCAACAAGTGTGAGATGCAATTCAATCGTGCTCTTTTCTTGTCATCCGCGTTGACGACGTACCAGTGCGCCTGGCTGATATCGGTATACTGCATCATGACATCCTTGGCTTTGGAATATTCAACCCAGCGGCTGCGAGCTTCTACATCCATTGGGCTCAATTTCCATCGTTTGGTCCGATCTTTCAGACGAGCTGTAAATCGTTTTTCCTGTTCCGCATCACTGACTGAGAACCAATACTTGATGAGGATTATTCCGGATCGTACGAGCATCCTTTCGAAATCCGGGCAAGACCGAATGAATTCCCAGTATTCGTCATCGGTGCAGAAGCCCATCACGCGTTCGACACCTGCACGGTTGTACCAGCTCCGGTCGAAGAGCACGATTTCGCCGGCGGCTGGCAGATGGGTTACATAGCGCTGAAAATACCACTGTGTTTTTTCTCGTTCGGTTGGCACGCCCAGGGCGACGACTCTCGCATAGCGGGGGTTAAGAACCTGGGTGATGCGTTTGATCACCCCCCCTTTGCCTGCGGCATCCCGTCCTTCGAAAACAACCACCACCTTCAAGCCCTTATGCTTGACCCATTCCTGGAGCTTAACAAGTTCAACCTGAAGGCGGCTTAATTCCTGTTCGTAAAATTTCTTCTTCAGTTTCTTCTTGGCTGTGGTATTTTCTTCAGGCTGTTCTTCTGGTACTGATGTGTTTTGTTCTTCATCAGTGGTTTCTATCACTGCCTCTTGAGCTTGATCATCCGAATTCATTTTTTCTTCTTGCATATCCCCATTGATGTCCATTATGCGCCTCCGTTTCAACTCCTGGTGATAACTTTATTTTACATTAAAAATTCACTAAGGCGGAATTAATTTGGCAGGAGAAGGGACATCTTAAAAGCGGGATGAAAAAATGAGGGAAAGTTATTAATATTTTTGAAAATTAAATCGTTTTCACCAACCTAAAACAATTGGTCATGTCGGCGTGAGGGTTTCGACCCGGTTTTTATTTTTCTAGAATATTAGTGATAATCCAAATTTAAATTGGAAATTGAAAAATTAGCGGACTAAAGTTCTCATTCCACATGATGACATATTCGATCATTTAATGTTCCCGAATAAATCTATTTTGTCTTTGATTGTAAAAGTTTAACATAAAGGTACGGTACCGGTGCGAAAAGACTGACCATACTCCAATAGGATATGGGATGTGCAGTCCAAGCGCCGCTGGGGACTGTACCGGCTGCAAAAACAACTGCACCTGAAATAAATATGGTTAAGGAAAGGATGCCCAACAACGCGTTGTTTTCCTGCTTGAAAAGGGTCGTAAAGCTGTAATAGATACCAAGGATAATCCCGATCACATCCATGCCAGCCAGGCCGAACATAAAGGGCAAGGTCTGTTCCTGCCATCCACCCGGCGGGGGGAGAATGGGGAAGGGGGCGGTTTCGCCCTGGAGCAGCAGAAATCCTGCCCGAATCAACACCAGCAGGTGCAGGCTTTGCAGCAGACCATAATATGCAATGAGGAATTTTAGTTGTCCTGAAATTTTGTTTTTCATGATTTATTTTCTAAATAAAGTTTTTAGATTAGCCTTTTAACCGACGAGTTGAGACTATTTTCTTACCCTTTACGGAGCGCAAAACTAACCCAATCTGCGTCGGATAATTTTTTTATGATAGAAAATCCTGCATCTTGGGCTGCTTCAAGCACATCATTTTCCTGGTGATCAAGGATACCCGATATAAGGAGGATGCCATCCTCCTGCACAATTTTTTCCAAACCCTGCTCGAATAATCGAATGATAATTGGTGCAAGAATGTTGACCATAACCATGGGTGCTTCCTGGAAGCTGAACCGCCCCGAAAGAATGTCCTTGACGGAGCCTTTTCCAATCTCAAGATCGCTTGGAGAAACCTGGTTCAATTCCGCATTTTCATGGGTTGATTTGACAGATTGTTCGTCTGTATCCACTGCAATGACATGACTTGTCCCCAATCTCAATGCGGCTATGGAAAGGATACCCGACCCGCATCCAACATCGATTGCATGCATCCCAGGTTGAATGTTTTTCTCCAACAACCGCAAACATAATTGTGTTGTTGGGTGGGTGCCGGTGCCAAAAGCCATGGCTGGATTGATGCGGATGATGTGTCGCTTTTCTCCAGCTTTGGGCTCCTGCCAGGCAGGTAATACCAACAGGCTTTCCCCCAGAGGTATGGGGTTGTAGTTTTCCTTCCAGGCAGACATCCAATCCTGGTCTTTGACGAGGGTGTAATCCGGTTGGGGTATGGGGCTTATCTGGCTGAGATGCCACAAAGCCTGTTCGATCGCTTGTTTTTTTGTTTCAAGGGTGCCATCCACTTTCAGATAGCCGGAAACAGCGACCTCTCCTGTGGGCTCATTCTCCTGGGTGTGTGGGTTAAATTTTGTGATGCTTTCCACCACGACCCCGTCAGAAATAAAACGCCCCAGCACTTCTGCCAGGGCTTCAGCTATCTCGCCATCTGTTTGAATTTTTATTTGCATCCAATGGGTTTTATAATCTGAATCAGCCACCAAAGACCTCTTTTAATTTGTCAAAGAAACTTTGCTCCTGAATTTTTATATCAGGATCCATTGTTTTCGCGAGTTTTTCAAATAATTCACGTTGTTCAGCGGTTAAGCGGTTGGGCACCTGGACGGAGACCGTGACCAGTTGGTCACCTTTGCCGCCGCCGCGTAAGTGGGGTATGCCCTGGTCTCGTAATCGGAAAGTCTTCCCAGGCTGCGTTCCTGGCGGGATTCGCAGATCGACATCGCCACTCAGGGTAGGGACACGGATCTCATCGCCAAGGACTGACTGGGCAATGTTGATGTCTAAATCAAGGAGGATATCGTCCCCCTGTCTGCGGAAGAAGGGATGGCTTTCTACTTCGATTTCAATGTAGAAATTGCCGTTTGGTCCGCCATTGCTCCCGGGTTGTCCTTCACCAGCGAGGCGAATTTGAACACCATTGGAAACACCGGCTGGAATGGTGACCATCTTGGCGATTGTTTTTCGCTCCAACCCTCTGCCGCTGCAGGTAGGGCAGGGTGTGTCGATAACCTCACCCCGTCCATTACATCGGGGACAGGTCACCACCTGCACCATTGAACCCAGCAGGGTCTGGTGCACCTGCCTAACTTCACCCTGTCCATTACAATTTGGGCAGGTATGGGGTGAAGTGCCTGGTTTTGCCCCTGAACCATTGCAGGTGTGGCATTCTTCATCCCGTGTGATTTTAACCTCTTTTTCCACGCCAAAGGAAGCTTCTTCAAATGTCAACCTGACTTTGCTTGAAAGGTCTGCTCCCCGGCGGGGGGCATTGCGTGACCGACGCCCACCCATACCGCCAAAGCCGCCAAAACCAAAGATGCCTTCTAAAATATCAGAAAGATCGATATTGTTGAAGTCGGGCATACCCTGGGTATTTACCCCGGCATGGCCGTATCGATCATATGCCGCGCGTTTGTCGCTGTCTGAAAGTACAGCGTAGGCTTCATTGATCTCTTTGAATTTTTCTTCAGCGTCCGGGTGATCGCTCACATCGGGATGGTACTGGCGTGCCAGGCTTCTGAAGGCGGATTTCAATTCGTCTTCACTTGCACCTCGAGAGACACCCAGTACTTCATAATAGTCACGTTTTGCCATAATTAATGCTTATCTTCTTTGCGGGATATTTCTACCTTGTTTCCAAATCCGGATAAGTTTACTCAGAATTAGGAAAACTGTCAAATTTCGCCTTTGGCTAAAACCTATAACCAGGTGTCCGGAATTATGCCCGGACACCTGTCTTTATATTTGCCATCAAGTTTAATTAAACTTGTTTGAATTCTCCGTCAACAACATCTTCATCGCTTGCGGGTCCTTCGTCAGGGGACTTGCCGCCAGAGGCTTCTTGCCCTGGTGTTTCGCCCTGTGCCTGGTAAGCTGCGCTGCCAAGCTGCTGGAGAACTTCGGTTAAGGCATCTGTTGCCGAGTTGATCGCGTTGATGTCTTCACCTTCTTTGACCTCACGGACCTTTGCTGCTGCGTCTTCAACCTTTTGCTTAAGGTCACCGGGCACTTTGTCGCCAAGGTCTTTGAGGGTCTTTTCAGATGAATAAACCATGTTATCCGCTCGATTTTTTGCTTCAATCAAATCACGGCGTTTACGATCTTCTTCTGCATGCAGTTCTGCTTCCTGACGCATCTTTTCGACCTCATCCTCACTGAGACCTGAGGAAGCGGTGATGGTAATATTCTGACTGCGACCGGTGGCTTTATCCTGTGCTGTAACTTCCAAAATGCCATTGGCATTGATATCGAAGGTCACTTCGATTTGAGGAACGCCGCGCGGCGCAGGCGGAATGCCGTCAAGAACGAATTTTCCAAGGGATTTGTTGTTGGCAGCCATGGGACGTTCACCCTGCAGGACATGAATTTCAACCTGTGTCTGGCTGTCGCTGGCTGTCGAGAATACCTGGCTTTCTCGTGTTGGGATGGTGGTGTTACGCTTGATCAGGGGGGTTGCGACACCGCCCAGGGTTTCAACTGAAAGGGTCAGGGGGGTGACATCCAATAAGAGGATATCTTTAACTTCGCCGCCCAAAACGCCGGCTTGAATGGCGGCGCCAACAGCGACGACCTCATCCGGGTTGACACCTTTGTGGGGTTCTTTGTTGAATAATTTTTCAACTTCAGATTGGATCTTCGGCACACGGGTCATCCCACCCACGAGGACGATCTCGTCAATTTCACTCTTTGAAAGGTTGGCGTCATTGATTGCCTGTTTTACAGGGGTCAGGCTGCGTTCAACCAAATCCTCGGTGAGCTGCTCGAGTTTGGCACGGGTTAAGGTCATCACCAGGTGCTTCGGACCTGATGAATCTGCTGTAATATAGGGCAGATTGATCTCGGCCTGCATGGTTGAGGATAATTCAATTTTGGCTTTCTCAGCTGCTTCTTTCAAGCGCTGCAGGGATTGGCGATCGTTGCGCAGGTCAATGCCATTTTCTCGCTTGAATTCATCTGCGATATAGTCGATGATGCGTTGATCAAAGTCATCCCCACCAAGGAAAGTATCACCGCTGGTGGATCGCACCTGGAAGACACCTTCGCCAACATCCAGGATGGAGATATCGAAAGTACCGCCGCCCAGGTCATAGACCGCAATCACTTCGTTTTTCTTTTTATCCAGTCCATAAGCCAGTGAAGATGCGGTTGGCTCATTGATGATTCGCAGCACTTCCAAACCCGCAATTTTACCAGCATCCTTGGTCGCATTGCGCTGGGCATCATTGAAGTATGCAGGTACAGTAATGACTGCCTGCGTCACCGGTTCACCCAGGTAAGCTTCTGCATCCCGTTTTATTTTTGAAAGGATCATCGCAGAAATTTCTGGCGGCGAATATTCTTTGCCAGCCAATTTGACCCGCAGGTCACCATTGGGGGCTTTTGCTACCTGGTAGGGTACGAGTTTTATCGCACGCTGGACTTCCGGGTCGTCATATTTACGCCCCATAAAGCGTTTGATTGAGAAAATGGTGTTTTCAGGATTGGTGATTGCCTGGTTACGAGCGACACGCCCTACAAGGCGCTCCCCATTCTTATTGACTGCAACCACAGAAGGGACAAGACGTTCACCTTCTGCGGATGGAATGACAACGGGTTCGCCAGCGACCATCACTGCAGCGACAGAGTTGGTTGTTCCGAGATCGATACCTATGATTTTTCCCATTTTTATGCCTCCTATAAATTATCGTGCGACCCGCACCATAGCGGGGCGAATAATGCGGTCAGAGATACGATAGCCTTGTTGGACAACATCGATGATCTGGCCTTCTTTGAATTCTTCGTGTTCTTCTTGCGTAATAGCTTCGTGGATGTTTGGGTCGAATTCATCACCGGGGTTGACCTCCAGGGGTTCAACACCTAAATTTTTCATCTGGGTGATCAGTTTTTGGTGAATTAATTCAATGCCGTTAACCCAACTGTCTACATCTTTTCCCTTTGGTTTGTTTTTAAGCGCGCGTTCAAGGTCGTCAACAGCGCCCAGGAATACCTTAACAATGCTTGTCATGGAATCCTGGTAAGATCGGGCAGCGTCTCGCTGAACTCGTTTTTTGTAATTATCAAAGTCTGCACGTGTTCGGAGCCAGCCGTCTTTATGCTCTTCAATTTGCTCCTGGAGATTCTCGATTTCCTTTTCCAGGGCATCATATTCATCAAAAGTCAGCGCGACCATGGTTTGTTTTTCGTCCGCACTGCTTTCTTCTTTAGAAGGGCTGCTGTCTTGCTGATCCATTTTTTCTTCCTCTTTATTTTTTGATTTTCTTTGTTTATCTTTATCCATAAATTTCTCCATATCAATGATGACGTTGTTTTGAATAATTCCGTATTAAACTGCCAGTGTTTCGGTTACCAAATCACTGAGGACATTTGCGACAAAACGCACGGTAGAGATTGTTCGGTCGTACGGCATCCGGATAGGTCCAAGGACGCCGATGGACCCGGTCAGTGTGTTCGGGTCGCCATACCGGGCAAGGACGATTGAGCACTGGCGCAATTCCTGCCAGGTGCCTTCGCCGCCGATCAAAACCTGGATGCCGCCCACGTCTGTATTCATTACTGTGCTTGCCAGCAAATTTTCCAACAAAGAACGTTCTTCTAAAATGTGCAATGCCTGCCGTGCTTCATCTGACTCAGCAAATTCCGGCTCTGAGAGGACATTAGTCATACCGTCCAGGTAAATTTCACCGGTCGTGGACTCTTCAATTAATGTCATTTCAGCAATAAGAATGTCCAGGATATCCTTACCCAGGGAATCCATTTGGAAGCGCATCCGAGAAATTTTTTCGACGTCACAACGGGTGCACATGTTCGAGATTTGCGCTGCAATTACAGAAAGCCTATCCTGTGAAACAGGTTCGCTTAAGGAAATGAATTGCTGTCGAATTTCACCGCCCATCAGAACCAGCACCATCAACACCTGGCGCCCCCTGGTAGCAATCAGTTCCAGATGCTTGAAAATCGCTTTTTCTGCATGAGGGGCTGTTACCAGTGAAGCTGCCTGGGATTGGTTCGCAAGCACAGAGGCTGCCAACCTGAGCCATTGCTCAATATCCTGGCGCGACTGATAAAACTGGTGTGTGATCGTGCGTCGTGTGTTGGTGGGGAGGCCACTTTTCTGAACCAGGTTACCAACAAAGAAGCGGTATCCTTCTTCCGTTGGGACACGACCCGCGGATGTGTGAGGCTGCCGCAGCAGTTCATAATCGGTCAGCGCGGACATCTCGTTGCGAACCGTTGCTGAACTCATCGCAAGATTGTACTTTTCCACAAGGGATTTTGAGCCGACCGGCTGCGCCGTGCGGATGTGTTCGTGGATGATCAGGGTTAAGATCAGTTTTTGTCGGTCAGTCAGTTGCATAAATTGCCTCAGTTACGATTTTAGCACTCTCAAGGTGAGAGTGCTAAAATAGCACAAACTTAATGTTACCATGGGCAAAATTTAGCGTCAAGAAAAATTTAGTGGATTAAATGTAAAAGATTTGTTAGAAATGGGTGTTGGGCAATCAGGTATTAGGCAATCAGGTATTGGGCGATCAGGTATTGGGTGATCAGGTATTGGGCGATCAGGTACTAGGTACCTTTTACCTACTCCCTTTCAATCGTCACTCTGAAAACATGGCGGTCTACACCGCCGAATTTATACTTATAAGGTTCGTCGCCGCGCATGAAGTCGAATTCACGGATGCCGTTTTCGGCAGCCCATTCGATCAGGTATGCCAGCAGCACCCATCCTGGAGAATAGTCCCGGTATTCCCATTCCCAACCAGAGTTATAGAGCCAGAGACGATTATTGAAATTAAAAGAAAGGTTTGCAGCTGCTTTCTCCCCATCCAAAGTGAAAAATGCCAACTGGAGCCAGCCCTGTTCAAAAGCTAGGCGGGCAGTGTTGTGGATGTGCTGGCACATGGTGTCGGATAGAAAATCTCGTTTGTTAGGGTCCTGTGCCATCATATCAATAAAAGCCTGAACATCTGCTTCAAGTTTCTCTTCATCTTCTGTAAAGTACAGCCCGGGCTTCGCCAGGCTTTGATCGACATTGCGCATCTTACGACGAATCTCATGGCGTTGTTTTTTGTCAATTTGTGCAAGGTAGGATTCAAAGTTACCTGGCAGGGGGATATAAGGCGAAGGCTGCAGGTGAATCTCCTGGTGTTTCCATCCTCGAGTTTCTGCTTCCGATTTTAAGACGGCTAATGTGGGTGATTCTTCCAGTAGATTATAAAGATCCAAAACCTCCCAAAGGGGAAGATCAGACTTCAACAGAAAATCGATCAAGCCTGTGGTAAAGGTTTGTAAGTCCTCGGGCTTGACAATAAAGTCCAGAAAATCAGAGACCTCGATTGCACCGATAAACATTAAAGCGGGTTTGCCAAGGATGTTTTTTGAATAAAAGAGTGGTGCGATGCCCACCAAATGATCTTCCTGGAAAGCAGCCACCAAAACCAGCTGACTGTCTTGCGGCCATTCACCGCCGCCGCGAGTTTCCCACCAGATCTTTAAATATTCATAAGTCAGGAATGGTACATGACTTGCACTTTGTGATAAGAGGGCATGCCAGTCCTGTTTGTAATTTGCCAGTTCTGCGAATGTATTGTATCGTTTAAATTCCATGAAAAAGATTATACCTTAGCTTGAGAGTGTGTATAATGAAGTTGTAGACCCTATCGAGAAAATGGCCAGGTGACCATGTATGATTTAAAAATGCTACCGCTAAAATTGGATCAAGGACAGCAAGAATTCGTGTCTTTGGGATTTACCGCCTCAGCACCGCCCCGACGCGCTTCTCGCAGCCGCTCTGAAGACATGCTGATTTTATCTTTATCATTTAAGGGTGATGTCCAAACTGCTTCAGAGATCCAAAAATCCTGGTTGGATAATTTGATCCAGTCCTTTTTTAAGACCGGTGGTTCGGTAACTTCCGCAATGCGAACCCTGATCGAAACCCTGAACCTGACGTTGATGGAAAAGAACTTAAAGTCCGGACGAGATGCAGGACCAACCACTGCCGCGATAAACCTTGCTGCAATCCATCGCAGAATTCTCTACATTGCCCAAAGCGGTTTTTCTCACGCTTTTGTTTTGAATCAGCAGGGGCTTGCGCATTTTTATGACACAAGTCGGTCAGATCGGGGATTGGGTTTTAGCCGTTCACCCAACATTCGCTATTACCAGGCAGAAATTGGTCGGGGAAGTTATTTCTTCACAACGGATTCTCCGCCAGAGACATGGACTGAGGATGCAATATTTACAGGCGGTTATCCATCGTTGGATCAATTGCGCCGCAGGTTGTTAAACCAGGCACCGCAGTCCTTCAGAATGGATTTGGCGCAAATTCTTCCAGGGGAAGGCAATGTCCAGATTCAAGGTCCCCAGATCCCAGCGGCCATTGAAGGGGAAGATGTGAAAGATGAGGACAGCCACGTCATACCTGAGACGCTGCCGGAGGTCACAGCTGAGCCACAAGAAGACACGTTGTTTGATACACGAGAAATCAAACCAGAATCGGATTCAGTTGAAATTGTATTGCCTGATACAGAGGACGAGGCACCTGAAGAAGACCTCGTTGAGGCTGAGATATCAGATAGTCTTAAGCCTGAGGTACTGCAAGAGGACTTTGCTCATGAAGCTGCTTTCGAGTCACATGCTGAAGAAGATATTGAAGATGCAGAGACGATTGCTGAACCCCAACTTGCCAAATCCAAAAAACAAGAGAAAATGAAAAAATCAAGCAGCAAGGTGATTGCTGAACGAGACCAAATAAGGGAACGAAGCTTGAAAGGCCTTGCAGCGATACTATCAGGATGGCGGTCATTCCGAGAAAAAGTCAGCACATTTTTTATGGACCTGATCAGCCGTTGGACACCTGCAGACTCTGACGGCACCCCGATGCTTTCAAGAGGCACGATGCTGCTGGTGACAGTACTTATACCTTTGATCGTAGTGGCTATTGGCGCCAGTGTCTATTTTGCAAGGGGAAGGTCTTTACAGTACGAGTCTTATTTCGAACAAGCCCAACTTTCGGCGGCAGTCGCCTTAAGTTCTGAAGACCCCAATCAGTCACGGGAAGCCTGGCACCAAAGCCTGGCATATTTGGACCAGGCTGAATCTTACAAAGAGACGGATGAAATTACCGAACTTCGTGAGCAGGCTCGGGATGCCCTCGATCAACTGGACGGTGCCGTGAGGTTGGCTTACCAGCCAGCGATTATCGGCTCACTTTATTCTGAAATAAACATCACTGAGATTATTTCTTACGGACCTGATCTTTACATGTTGGATTCTACGGGCGGGAGAGTTATACATGCAGAACGTGTCAGCCAGGGATATGAGATAGATCCTGATTTTGTTTGCGCTGCAGGGAATTACAGCGGGGGGAGAATTGAAGCACTGGTAGATATGGTATCCTTGCCGATTAATAATCCCTTCCAGGCGCACATCCTGGCTGTTGATGCGCTGGGGAATGCGGCATATTGTGGTCCCGGGCAAAACCCTGTTATTCATACCCTGCCTTCGATGAACGGTAATTTTGGTGAAATTAAAAGCATTGCTTATGACATCAATTATTTATATGTACTTTTACCAGCAAGCAGCACCATCCTTGTTTACCGACCAACAAACGGACAATATTTGGATCTTCCCTCAAGCTTTTTCGAAGGCGTTGATAATACGCCAAATATAAGTACTGTTGAGGACCTCGCGGTGAACGGTCCGTCGTTGTATTTGCTGCAAAATGATGGCAAATTGATAGATTGCACCACTAGCGGATTGGGTGCCAATCCGGTCACCTGTGTGAACCCTGTGGATTATATTGATGGGCGTCCTGGAAAAGAGGACCTGGTTTTCACCATGCCTGAGTCAAGTTATCGCGGCATTCTTTATACAAGCCCACCCGACCCCTCTATCAGCATACTTGACGCAATTAATGCGGATATATACAGGTTTTCACTGCGTTTCAGGCTGTATAAACGGCTTAGACCTGAAATGGGCGATTTTGAATTGGAATCCCCTGTTGCCACAGCCTTCACCATTGGCATTGATCGAATCGCATTTTTAGCTTTTGGTCACCAGGTTTTCTATGCTTATGTAGAATAATTAATCACCGTTTTGTGGAGTCTATAATTAGAAAAAGGGGTGTTTCACCCCTTTTTGGGTTAAGCAAATCGCATGTGCTTCTAAAAAAATAAGGTCCCTCACATCTTGTGCAGATACATGTCACTTCTCTCTTATTCCCCCTATGATTAATGTTACAATTGATTGTCAAAGCCAAAAAGAGGAATAAATGAGGAGTCTTATGGAAAAAGAGGATCCCAGGATTGCAGAACTGCGAGAAAAACGAGAAAAAGCCCTGACGGGAGGCGGCCAATCTCGCATTGATCG
Organism: Candidatus Brevefilum sp.; assembly: GCA_029210815.1. Lineage (GTDB taxonomy): Bacteria > Chloroflexota > Anaerolineae > Anaerolineales > Anaerolineaceae > Brevifilum. The sequence continues at coordinate 3,258 of JARGGB010000016.1, read as the reverse complement.
ACAGCATGCAAAGGGCAAATTAACAGCGCGAGAACGACTGAATTTGTTGTTAGACGAGGGGAGCTTTACTGAATTAGAAGCTTTCACAGTGTCTCAAAATGATCCCGATGGAAAAGATATTTATGGCGATGGCGTTGTGACCGGATATGGCACCGTAGATGGGCGAACCATTTATGTTTATGCCCAGGACTTCACTGTCCAGGGCGGTGCCTTGGGCGAGATGCACAGCCGAAAAATTTGCCGGGTGATGGACCTGGCTGTTGCAAACGGCAGCCCCATTGTTGGGCTGATTGATTCCGGCGGCGCTCGCATTCAGGAAGGCGTCAAAAGCCTTGGCGGGTATGCTGAAATTTTCAAGCGCAACGCGCAGTATTCAGGCGTTGTACCGCAGATCAGCCTGATCCTTGGTCCGTGCGCAGGCGGGGCGGCTTATTCACCGGCTGTAACTGATATGATCATCATGGTGGAGAAGCAGTCCTTCATGTTTTTGACGGGACCACAAGTTATTAAAACAGTTACCGGTGAGGAAACGGATTTTGAATCCCTTGGCGGCGCGCAGGTGCATTTGAATTTGAGCGGTACAGCCCACCTGATCACCAAGGATGAGGAAAAGGCTCTGGCTTTAACGCGTTATGTGCTGAGCTATTTGCCTTCAAATAATGTCGAAAACGGTCCGGTACATGCGGTTGATGACAGCCCTTTTCGCAAAACTGAAGAATTGAATCATCTTGTGCCGGTTGATCCCACCGAACCTTATGCCATGCATACAGTCATCGAGGCTGTGGTGGATCGGGGCTCCTTCCTTGAACTCCAAGCTGGATATGCCAGGAATGCGATTGTTGGTTTAGCCAGGTTTGACGGCCGCCCTGTTGGGATCATTGCCCAGGAGCCAAGTGTGATGGCGGGTGTATTGGATATCGACTCAGCGGATAAAATCTGCCGGACGGTGCGTTTTTGCGATGCATTCAACCTTCCGCTGGTGACCTTTGTTGATTCCCCTGGCTTCTTGCCGGGTGTCAGCCAGGAGCACGGTGGCATTATCCGCCATGGTGCAAAAGTTCTATATGCTTATTCAGAGGCGAATGTACCAAAGATCAGCATTGTCACCCGCAAGGCTTACGGCGGTGCGTATGTGGTGATGAGCAGTAAGTACCTGGGAACAGATATCAATTATGCCTGGCCGAGCGCAGAAATTGCTGTGATGGGGCCATCCGGTGCGGCAAATATCCTCTATCGAAAAGAATTAGCTGAAGCAGCGGACCCCGAAGCCGAAAGGGAGCGATTAGAAGAGGAATACCGCAAGAATTACCTGACCCCCTATGCTGCTGCGAATGCCGGCTATATTGATGATGTGATTGAGCCGGCTGAAACCCGGATGATGATCATCAAAGCCCTGAGAGCAATCAGGAATAAATCTGAAGATCGTCCCCTGAAAAAACATGGCAATATGCCGGTCTGAGAGGAAGATCAATGAGTGAATTTCAGCAAGGTTTATTGATTACTGCCATTGGGATGGGGCTTGTTTTTGCGGTTATTATCTTCTTGTGGGGATTAATGGCATTGATGATGCGCGTAACCTCGGGGAGAAAGCAGGAACAGGACACAACGGCAGAAGCATCTGAAATGGGCATGCCGTTGGTACCCGAAATCGAAAAAACAGAATCCCAGCGACGTGCTGCTGCCGCTGCCGCAGCTGTTGGCATCGCTTTATCTGCCCAAAAAATTAAAGCTGTACAAACAAGTGAAGACCGCAGCGGGGACCTCAGCCCCTGGCAGGCAGTTCATCGTCCAAGACAATTCAATCGCATAAAGAGGCGAGGATAAGACCATGAAATTGAAAGTAATTATTGATGCTCAAACTTACCAGGTAGAAATTGAAAATATCCATGACCGACCGGTAATTGCACATGTTGAAGGTGAAAAGTACGAAGTTTGGCCTGAGGAATCAACTGACGCCGGTCAACAAGCTTTTGCAAGATCTCCTGAAATCTTTGTTCCTGATGCCCAACAGCCGCCGGCGTCTGCTGCGGCAGCACCGCAGGGTGGATCGGCGAAGGAAGTGCTCTCACCGCTGCCGGGCGTGATCGTTGCCATCCTGGTAAAACCGGGTGACAGGGTTCAACACGGCCAGGAACTCTGTACTCTAGAAGCGATGAAGATGAAAAACGCGATCCGCAGCAACCGTGAGGGAACGATCGCTTCGATTGCAGTTAATGTCGGCGACCAGGTTAATCATGGTCATGCTCTGATGACTTTCGAAGAATGAGGGTAGACTGCTAATGGATTTTGAATTCCTGATAGAAGAAATCACCCGGGGCATTGCCAACTTCACCTGGCAAAATGGGGTTATGGTTATTGTCGGCGTCGTGCTGATTGCCCTGGCAGTGATCAAAGAATACGAGCCGGTTTTATTACTGCCGATCGGTTTTGGCTGCATCATGGCAAACATTGGCATGTCCACAGATGTTGGCTTTATGAAAGTCATTTATGATGCGGGCATCAAGACGGAGCTGTTCCCGCTGCTGATCTTTGTAGGCGTTGGGGCGATGATTGATTTCAGTCCCTTGCTGGCACAACCCAGAATGGTGTTGTTAGGTGCAGCAGGTCAGTTTGGTATCTATGGCACGCTTTTGTTGGCGCTGCTGCTTGGTTTCCCGATGAATGAAGCAGCCTCAATTGGTGTGATTGGTGCGATTGATGGCCCAACCGCGATATTTGTTGGCAGCAAGTTAGCGCCTGATCTTTTAGCGCCGATAGCAGTTGCAGCATATTCCTACATGAGCCTGATCCCGATCATCCAACCGCCGATCATGAAGCTTCTCACCACTCGCAAAGAACGGTTGATCCGAATGGAGTATGCGCCGCGACCAGTTTCACGTTTGACCCTGGTTGTGTTCCCGATTTTTGTAACCCTGGTCGTCAGCCTGGTGGCGCCCGATGCTGCCCCCTTGATTGCTTCGTTAATGCTGGGGAACTTGCTGCGAGAGAGCCTGGTTGTGGATCGGCTGAACAAAGCAGCCCAAAATGAAATTATCAATATTGCCACCTTATTCTTAGGGTTGGCAATTGGGGCGACGATGAAGGCAGATTCATTTCTCAACCTGCAAACTTTGATGATTTTAGGCTTGGGTTTGATTGCCTTTATTTTAGACACGGTTACAGGCTTATTATTTGGGAAATTGATGTCGGTTTTGAGCGGTGGAAAGGTCAATCCCTTGATTGGTGCCTGCGGCATCAGCGCTTTCCCGATGGCTGGCA
>JARGGB010000015.1 GCA_029210815.1 Candidatus Brevefilum sp. | reverse complement strand
AATGAGCGTGGGGAGGCTCGAACTCCCAACCAATGGCTTAAAAGGCCACTGCTCTACCATTGAGCTACACGCCCATAATCAGGACATTATTGTAGCACGGGACGGGGTCAGCGTCAACAGATTTGATAATTTAAAGCTCGTAGCCCATCTTCTCCAGGTAGGGTGCAAAGCGTTCTTCACACAGTGCGATTTGCTCGGGCGTTAACACGTCACGGAATCGCCCGATTTTGCCCTTGCTAAAATGTCCCCCTTCTTTCTGCGCGGCGTCCCTGGGCTTGTTTTTTTCTATGGCTTTGCGGATATTTTGGGATTGCAGATCAAGATCAAGGAAGTTTACTAATCGTTCAGCTTGCCGGTAATAATCGGTCAGCAGGTCTTCGTAGCGAAAAATTGCCGGGTCTGCCAGGCGCATCCAGGTTTCCCAATCCGTCATGTAATCACTCATGAAGTCAATCGACTTTTCAAACGTATCCAGGTGACTGAAGGCGTTCGGACGTCCGGTTTTTTCTACCCGTCGACCGTATTCATAGGCTGAGAGCAGGGCATCTCGCGGGTCACGGTAAATAAAAGTGGGGCGAATCCACTTCAACCTGATCAATGAGCGTCCTAAGGGCATTGGCGCGAAGTGAATTTTGATGGTGAAAGATTTGCCCAGCAAAAAGGGGAGCAGGATCAACAATGTTTTTCGAAGTGTGAAGTTATCGATGTTCTGGTTTGTTTCGGTGATGACCGTTTTAAGTGGATAGGTTTTTCGAATCTCCCAAATATTGTCACCCCCTGCTGCAATCCATAAATCCCTCGTTAGGTGATAGAACCAGGCGCTGCCCGCACGGGGCATTCCTGCAGATAAGATTATTTTATGGGGAAGTTTACCAGTCATTGTTTTCCTCATAACCCAACCTGATCAACAAATCCCCGGCGACATCTTTGAAAAGCCGCTTATGCTCCTCGCTAAAATAGTCACGCCATTTACCTGTTTTGCCCTCACGAAAGGTGGGGGATTTCTTTGGCTGGACAGCTTCTATAATAACAGCCTTTGCTTTTTCCCGACTTACCGGGATTTTGAATGAGCCGCTTTCGATATGGTCAAGAATTTTATCCAGGCTTTGTTCTTGCTTTTCTACCAGGTCTTCAAAAGGCAGGCAGAGCACATCGGGGCAGTCAAACCAGTCAATATAACGGGCGTAGTGTTCGTAAATATTGGGCAGGTGTTCCAGCCCATCCACATCCCGCCCCAAAATTTCTGTTTTGATGCGTTCATCCATTGGGATGCTGCTGTAATACTCGTGTTGGGCATGTCCTTTATAGATATCCACAGCATAAAAAATGCTGGAGATCAAACGATCGCGCGGGTCCCGATAGACGAAAAATGAGATGATCTCCGGATGATCTTTGAAATACTGTACATACTCGGGTTTTGAGGTCAGGTATCCCCAGCCAATGGCACCCGACTTTAAGGTTTTCAAATCTCTCAAGATTTCTTTTTCGCTCCATTTACGTCCTTCTGCTGTGATTGTTCGAAGCGGCTTGTGATCGACATAACGGAACGGGGCAATTTGTGCAACCCCCTGTAATATTTGCAGCACCAGGTGAGAACCGGATTTGGGCATGGCGTTGCCAAACAGGGCTGGGACATCCATAAATTGAGCCCGTTTCCAACGTTGAGCAGATTTCAAGGATTTGTGTGTGATCCTCAATTTATCCAGGATGGGTTCAAATTTCGGGTTGTTCTTCAAAATCCTTCCTTCTTCGAGCTTACTATTGAGATGACAGACGACTAATTATATCTTAACCAAAATTCGGCTTTCAGCGGTGGCGTTGAGAATTTTATTAATGCTGCCAAATCGGCAATAAGCCTTTAATCAAGCACTACGATGCTTTCAAGGATTTTTTGGAATTCCTGTGCAATTTCTCCTTCACGTTCGTTGTAGGGGAAATCAGCCATGATGGTGTAATAGGCATTTTCTGTTTGGAAATAATAATAGGATAACTGTACTTCACCATTGGCTGAGGCTATCTTGTGGTTAAAGCGCTTGATGGTCAGGCCGTCAACTTCGAAACTGGTTTGTCCCATCAGGATCGATTCTGCAGCCCCCTCCTGATCCAATGGAATATTCTGGCTGAGCAAAGCCAGCACCGCATCCTCATCAAATGCTGCTTCACCCTTGATATAGGCTGTCAGGGTGATGCAATCCTCTTCGTACTCAGCAACCTGATCCGGTGAACATCGAGGGGGCGTCAGGGTAACTTTCCACTGACCTAACGCAGTTTCCATGGGGAGGATGTAATTGGTTTCCCAATCTGGCGGCACCTGGAACTGAATGTCAAAGCCAGCTGCTTCTTTAATGGTAAAAACTTCCCAATTGGCTGTTGCAGGTGTTCGACTGCAAGCCGTAATGATCATTATGGTGAGCATTGCAAAAATCAAGCTTAATAATATTCTTTTATGCATGGTTCCCTCAATCCTGTTCGTTTAAGATAAGCCTTCTCGAATAGTATAATATCAATATTACAGTTTGTGATCCACCGTGATTAAGATACTTTAACTCGTGGGGCTTGTCAAACCCTAGCTGATTAACTAAGGAGACCTGATGGCATCTGATTTAAATACATTACTTGCAGAAGATTTCTCAACCCTGGTTCTTAATGCTGTCAAACCTGTTCTGGTTGAGTTTGGCGCGCCGTGGTGCGGACCCTGCAAAATGCTTGAGCCCGTTCTATCCGAGCTGGCAAATCAGTATGATAGGCAGGTTGATTTCTATTCAATGAATGTTGATACTTCACCAGAGCTGGTGATGACCTATGGGATCATGGGAGTTCCGACGGTGATTCTTTTTATTCAGGGTGAGGCAAAGCACCGCTTGACGGGATACCGTCCCAAGCAGGCTTTGGAAAAAGCCTTTTTCAAGGACTTGTAAATTAATCAAACAACGACATGAGAGGAATGTTTTATGACAGAAAAAAACCAAATGGAGAAAACAAAACGTGCTTTTGGCATGTGGGACAGCCAGATTACGCCCGAATTGATCGCTGCTGCTATTGGGGTTGCAGATCCCCAATGGGATACTGATGGACAAACCCTGGTATGGCGTGAAGGGCGATCGGGGAAGGGTGTTTTGATGGCGCAGCCGCTGGGTGAAGCGCCTTATGAGATCTCTGGAGAGAAAAATGTCAGTGGCGGCGTGGGTTATGGCGGCGGTGACTTTACCATTCAAGACGACCTGGTGATTTTTGCTGCTAAAGATGGACGTTTATACCGGCGCCCATTGGGTGCGGGTTTTCCAGAACCAATCACACCCCAATACGGCAGTGTCGCATCGCCAAAGCTTTCACCCGGCAATGCTTGGGTGGCTTTTATTCATAATTACGAAGGAAAAGATGTGGTCGGCCTTGTTGATTCACAGGGTGAGAATTGGCCGGTGAAATTGGCAAAAAATGCCGATTTTTACATGCAGCCTGTTTGGCACCCTTCCGGGGAGGCGATTGCATGGGTGGAATGGGATCACCCCAACATGCCCTGGGACGGCACCCGGTTGATGTACGCGGTGTTGGAAGGCAATCCTCCAAGAATTCAAGCTGTTCAGCAGTTGGCTGGGGGTGCAAATATCCCCATATTGCAGCCAGCTTTTTCAAGTGATGGACGTTATTTGACTTATGTTCAAAACCAGGGTGAGTGGGACCAGTTGATCTTGCGAGACCTGCAGGACGGCAGCTTAAAGACGCTGGTTGAAGGTGCATCCATCCTTAAACCTGCATGGATACAGGGTGTGGTTGTGCAGTTTTGGTCTGCGGATAATGAGCATGTCTACTTTGTGCAAACACAGGCTGGCGTAAATACCATCAGCAAATTGAATGTAAAGACGGGTGCTCTTGAAGATGTCGATATGCATCCATATACTTCCCTGAGCCAGCCTTCGGTGAGTGTAGATGAGCGTTTGGCAGTCGTTGCTGGTGCGCCGTCGATTTCACCCCGGGTTGTCAGCAAAAAGGGTGAAAAGCTCACCATCCACCAGCGCAGCACAAGCGAATCCATCCCGACCGGGGATCTGCCAACGCCCTATGAGATTAGCTGGACTTCCAGTGACGGCGAAGAGGTGTACGGTATTTATTCACCCCCAACCAGCAGCCGTTTAGAAGGCGATGGCTTGCCGCCCGCTATTGTGTTGATCCACGGCGGCCCGACCAGCAGCGTCTCTATTGGCTATAACCTGGAAGCAGCATTTTTTACAAGCCGCGGCTATGCTTATCTTGAAGTGAATTACCGCGGCAGTACTGGTTATGGGCGCGCTTATCGCGAAGCATTGCGCGGTAACTGGGGGCACCTGGATGTGATTGATGCCGCAGGCGGTGCCCAGGCTTTGATCGACCAACACCTGGCTGATCCGAACCGTTTGGTGATCAAAGGCGGCAGCGCAGGTGGGTACACAGTGTTGAACACCTTAATCCGTTTTCCTGGTTTGTATAAGGCTGGCATTTGCTCCTATGGTGTCACCAATTTGTTCACCCTGGCGATGGACACCCACAAATTTGAAGAACGATACACGGATTCACTGGTTGGTCCGCTGCCCGAAGCTGCAGAGAAATACCGCAATTGGTCCCCGGTTTTCCATGCTGACAAAATCAAAGATCCCGTAGCTATCTTCCAGGGCGAGGAGGATAAAGTTGTCCCGCCTTGCCAATCGGAGGAAATCGTCAAAGCCCTGAAAGCCAATGGCGTCCCGCATGAATATCACCTGTACCCGGGTGAGGGGCATGGTTTCCGGAAATCGGAGACACGCCAGGCTTATTATGAAGCCATTGAGCGATTCCTGCTGCAGTATGTGATATTTGGGTGAGAAAAGGTATCAGGTATTAGTAGGGTGGGTTGGGCTGTACATATCCGCGTTACAGGGTGTTGAAATGTCGCATAATTATGAGATTTTCAGGCTTGGTTGACCAACCCACCATATTAAAATCAATCTAATCTCAATAATTGGCTGGTTGGTCAATCGTTACGGATAATCTTTGCAGATTTATTCTTTGGGAGAAGAGAGATGTACGGTTCTGAAGAAACTGATCTGGTTGTGAAATATTATGATCTGGCTTTTGGCATCAGCGGGGAGTCTGAGGTAGGTTGGTACCTGGATAAGGTTAAGACTTTTGGCGGACCGGTGCTTGACCTTGCTTGCGGTACTGGAAGATTAGCCATAATAATAGCAAAGGAAGGATTTGAGGTTACGGCAATCGACTCTTCAAAGGGGATGCTGCATGTCTTTGAACAGAATTTGCTTAAATCTTCATCTTCAGTCCAGGATCGAATAAGAATTGATCGTCAAAATATGACAGGTTTTAACCTGGACAGAAAATTTAATACCATTATCTGTTGTGATGCTTTCTTTCATAATTTAACATTAGAAGAGGAAATCCTTTGCCTGGATAAGATTGCTGCACACCTTGCACCAAGGGGTGTTTTTGTTTTTAATTTGCCAAACCCAAGCTGTGAGTTCATAGTGAAAGCTTCTAAAAATAAGATGGAAAATTTTGAAGAAAGAGGTTGTTTTGATATTGATGATAAGCAGGGATCCTTATTAGTGGAACAAGCCAATATTGGGAATCCATCACTTCAAACCATCACAACAAAATTACGGATAAAGCGATTTGACCAGAATGGCGATTTGATAGAAGAAGGTGAGTCTGGTTGGACGACTCGATACCTCTTTCAGTATGAAGCTGTTCATCTCTTGTATCGATGTGGATTTGAGATTAAAAAATTGGTTGGCGATTACAAAGATGGACCTGTTAAGCAGGGCAGTCAGCTTGTTTTTGAAGCGAAATTAAGAAAACAGGGGAAAGAAAAAATTATCTAATTGTTCATAATTAACTGATCATTTTCACCCTCAAAAGGCTCCACATGCACATAGGCGCGGTCGACCTCAGGTAATGCCTGCAATGCGTCGATCACCCTGTCTGAAATCTCGTGAACTTCATCTAATGAAGCATGCCCCGGCAGGTTGATGTGCATGTCCACAATCAGTTTGGGTCCCACATAATCGCTCATCATGTGATGCACATTATGCACACCTTCAATGCCATTGGCAGTTTGGATGATCCTTTGCCTGAGGTCTTCATCTGCACCCGCCCCGGTCAGGTACTTGAGGTTCTCTTTGACGGCTCCGTAGACTGCCTTGAAGATCCATAAGGATACCAATACACCTGCCGCAGGGTCTAGCAGTGGATGAATGAAGCTCGATCCTAAAATACCAAAGAAAGCAGCCAGGGAGGTAAGCACGTCGCTGAGGTTATCCTTTGCTGTGACGCGCAGGGAAGGGCTATCGGTCGCTACCGCCATTTTCCTGATGATAAAGAACATGCCAGTTTTGATGGCTGCACTGATCAGTAAAATAATTGTCGGCAAATTTATTTGGATCGCTTCGGCGCCCGAAATAAAGCGAGCTATCGACGTTCGGATTGCTTCGTAACCCGCGATCGCCATCATGATTGAAACAACCAGGCCAACCAGTGGCTCAAAACGAGAATGTCCCTGGGGGTGTGAAAGGTCGGGGGGCTGAATGGCATACCAAATCCCAAAGACCATTGCAAGGGAATAGATCACATCAGATACAGAATTTGCTGTGTCTGCATATAAGGCAGCACTGCCTGTGAGGTAAGAAACAAGTCCCTTTCCAACGGCTAAGAAAATGTTGCCAGCCAGTGTGATGATCAGGGCTTTTTTGTAAGCCTGGTCCCTTTTAGGATCGGGTTGATGATCGCGAATCCATTGCATAGCAAGATCTTCCTTTACGAATTTGAAGGTACGACAGCTTTTGGCAGAGGCCGGTTTTCTAAGCCGGCAATTAAGTTGTCCACAGCAAGCATTGCCATCGCACTTCGGGTTGTGCGTGTGGCACTACCGATATGCGGTGTGATGATGATATTGGGCAGTTGGTAGAGTTCGTGGGTGTTGGGTAAGGGTTCCGGATCTGTCACGTCCAGAGCAGCATATCCAATCTGGTTCGATTTTAAGGCTGACATCAGGGCATCGGTGTCAATGACTTCTCCCCGGGCTGTGTTGACCAGTATGGCATCCTCTTTCATCAACTTTAATTGCTCAGCACCAATCAATCCTTTACTTTCTTTATTCAGGGGCACATGCAGGCTGATGATGTCAGAGGATTGCAGGAGTTCGTTAAGCGGAACATAAGAAGCACCTAATTCGGTTTCGATTTTTGATACCCGGGAGCGGTTGTAATAAAGGATTTGCATTTCGAAACCGACTGCTCTTCTGGCAACCGCTTGGCCGATGCGACCCATACCGATAATGCCCAGGGTGCGTCCATGCACGTCTGCGCCGAGAAGATTGGTCAGCGACCAGGTTTGCCAGTGCCCGCCGCGGGCATAGTCGATGGCTTCCCTCATGCGCCGAGCAGCACCCAATATCAAGGCAAATGCCAGGTCTGCTGTGGCATCGGTGAGCAGGTCGGGCGTATGTCCAACAGGGATATTTCGGGCAGCAGCAGCTTTGAGGTCAATGTTATCTACGCCAACCGCTGCCTGGCTGATCACCTTCAGGTTCTTAGCCCCTTCGATGACATTTTTGTCGATAGGGTCGGTCAGCATGGTGATCAAGCCATCAACATCTTGAGTCTTTTCAAGAAGCACCTGGTAAGGTGGGGGTGTTTTTTCAGGCCAGTATTCGGCATTGCAAAAAGCAGTTAATTTTTCTTCGGCGTCGGGTGTGAGATGCCGCGTAACGAAGACTTTAAAGGGCATACAAATCTCCTGAATGAATTTTTATCTTGTTGGATTATTGTAATTGATAATTGTCCCGATAACGACTGGTTTTTAATTGGGAAAAGTCATTAGACGATTTTCCAGGCACTGATTGCGGCTGATCGTATGTAATCTTTGGGGTTGTGACTGAGTGACCAATTTTGGGTGATATCGTGCCCTTTGTCATTGAAGTCAACAATTATTTTTGAAAATCCGATTGTCTCCAACAAGCGCTCGAGTTTCTTATATTCCATTGCGCCTGCAAAGCAGGCTGAATACAGGTCGAGATCATTTTTGATCTCCTCCGGAAGCTCAGTCAAAGCGATGGTATCTGTGATAGCCAATCTCCCGCCTGGTTTGAGCACCCTGTAAGCTTCACGAAAGACCCGGGTTTTGTCGGTTGAAAGGTTGATCACACAATTTGAGATGATGACGTCAACGCAGTTGTCTTTCAAAGGCATGTGCTCAATTTGGCCTAATTGAAAGAACGTATTTGGATATTCCCCTGCGATCGCGTTTTCTTTTGCTTTTTTAACCATCTCAGCAGTCATATCGATCCCCAGGACTTTACCCTGCAAGCCTACCTGCCTGGCAGCCAAAAAACTGTCGAATCCTGCACCGCTGCCCAGGTCAAGGACAACCTCCCCTGGTTTTAGTGATGCTAACACCTGGGGATTACCGCAGCCAAGATTGAGATTTGCGCCTTCAGGAACTTCTGAAATCTCCTGTGGGGAGTAACCGATCTTGATGGACAGTTCAATGGGCGTCTCACTTGAGCTTGAACAGCAGGGGGAGGGTCCAAAATCGCAGCATGACCCGGAATTGCGAGCAATCAAGCCATACTTTTCTTTTATATTTTGCTGTTGTAAGCTTTTCTTTTCATCATTCATATGCGTGCCAATCTGCTTTTCAAGGATTTTGTAATTAAGTTTGGCTGATTATATCCGAACATCAAGGTGTTTTCATGAAACTTTGGTTAATTCTTTAAGAAGGCTGTGACGTATAATTTCAAAACGTTCATTTTTCTCAGCTTAGTCTGGAATGATAGGTACAGCGAATATATTCATTAATATGCATATATTATATGTTATAATGATCTTCCTTCAAAGTAAATTATCCATTGATAAAAATTGATTTTTAGGATGATAATAATTGCATTATGAAATCAATTACAAAAACGGAACAAGAAATTATTGAAGAATTTGAACAATTTTCGGATATTGATTCAAAGTATAGGCACCTATTTAAGCTCGGGAACGATTTGCCGGAGATGGATTCATCCTTAAAAAATGATGACACGCTGGTGGATGGCTGCCAATCAAAATTATGGTTCCAATTAAGCCAGGAGGGTGGTAAATTACACCTTCGTGCGGACAGCGATTCGATGGTGATCAAGGGGATCGGTGCTTTGTTGGTTCGCCTTGTAGAAGGTCGAAAGCTTGAGGAAATTAATAATATCAATTTGGGATTTTTGGATACGTTGAATATATGGAAACTGGCTTCCTATCGCAACAATGGACTGCTGGCGATGCTAGACCACCTTCACAAGCAGGCAGAAGCGATTTCTGAAGAACAATAATTATTGGTAGAATGAGATTATTCTTATGAGTAAATTGAGTTATCGAATGATTTATATTGCGGGTGCACCAGCCGGCTTGTTAGGCGTGGATGAATTATTCAATGCCCTTTTTGATACCGGTCTGACGCCGAATGATGAAAATTTACGGGAAAAGATCATCAAAGGTGTGAAAAAGCATAATTTTGTCCCAAAACCAGCGATAAAAGATTACCAGGATGTGCTGCTGCGTGAATATCTCAAGTATTACCAGGCATGCACCGGGGGTGATGCCCCGGTCACCAGAGATTACGGTCTATGGGAGGGTCATCCAAGGGAGCATATCCCCTGGTTCCCAACGGTGTCTGAAGAATTATGCAACGGCTGCGGCAAGTGCATTGAGGTTTGTCCAAAGGATGTCTTTCAACAACTGGAAAATGGCAAAGTGATGGTCGTTGAGCCCTTTTTATGCATTGTTGGCTGCTGTTTTTGCAAGAGTGCCTGCGATCCCAAGGCGATTTTGATGCCTCAGCGAGAAATGCTTGATCAATACCGACATGGACAAAAGCGCGCTACCTGAAGCTCCCTGAAATACTTTGAAGAATTTTTTGAAATCGATCTGCCAATCTGGCAGGTTTTTTAATTAAACGCAACTCTTTTGTTGACATTGTAATCAAGTGCGCTAAATTTTCAGAAAAATCCTTGATTTTTAACCCCAAAATCAACTATAACAGAAGCAAGGAAAGGAGCTGTCAATGGTTGAAAGCGAATCTTACTGGCATCAACAAGTTCACCAGGTGATGCCTGACCTGGAAATTAAATCCTTGAAGCTGCACCGGGAAGGACTGGTTAATGATGTTGTGATTGTTAACGAACAATGGGTGATTCGCTTTACGAAAACGGGGTGGGGCAAAGAACAGATGGCGATTGAAGCTTTTCTGATGCGTGAATTGCAATCGCGGTTGACACTCTCAATTCCGTCGCCCGAAATGCTGCAGGATGGCGTCCTTGTATACCCACTCCTGCGGGGAAAAGAATTTCGTCGGGAGATATGGGAGAGGACAGATCAGACTGGTCAGCAGCGATATGCAGATCAGATGGGGCAATTCTTACATGAATTACATGGGACGGATACTGGGACAATGAACCTGGAATTGCCGCCCACACTGGCACCGATCACAAAGGAGACCTGGGAAGAAATCTTTGAGCGTGTGGTTGAGATTGTGTATCCCCACCTATTACCGCATCAGATTGACTGGGTAGATACGCTTTTTTCGGATGCTTTTACCACACCTCATTTCTTTGATTTTGAACCTGCCCTTGTTCATGGTGACCTTGCCCCTTATCACATCCTTTACTCACCAGAAGAAAGAAGGATTAAGGCGGTTATTGATTTTGGTGTGGCAGGCATGGGGGACCCGGCTACTGATCTGGGAAGTTTGATTAATTATTATGGGGAGAGCCTGGTTTTAAAAATCAAGAACGCCTACCCAGCCCTGGATGAATTGCTGCCCAGGGCAAGGTTTTATGCCCGGGCAATTGAGCTGCAGTGGGCATTACTGGGGGTTGAATCGGGGGAATATTATTGGTTTACCGCACACATCGGCGGTGCACGTGATATAGGGTGAAACCTGTTGTAAAGACCCGATTGAAATCCACATATGAGAAAAAGGCAAGATCAAAAGCAAAAGTGATTTAATTTGCTTCTTAGCTTAATTATTTTCACATATTGGAGTGAGGCCTTTAGGCTGACCAGATTACATAAGTGATTTCTTCTTAAAGCAAAAAACGAATATTCTTTACCGGATTTCAGGAGTGTTCGGAAAATCATGTTGTTGAAAGCTATTCGGGCTAACCCTAAACAGGACGGGTCCCCTCTCTCCAGTTTTTAAATACCTCTTTTCATTGAAGAGAAGGGCTTAAAGGATAAACTAAACATCTGCAAAGATAAGCGCCATTTTTATACAAAAAATTTTTTCAATGCAACCAAAGAATAATGCCCTTAGGTGATTATTAGCCTGGTGAATTTGTGCGTTACCTGAAATTGATTTTCAAAATTTCAGAATTCTAACCACTGAACACATCATTGCGGGCTTTTTTCTTAAGCGCTTGCTTGAGATCCCATAATTTTTGTGAGAGAGATACGTGGTAAAGATGCGGGTTCATCAAGCGTCGAACGCCGGGATCAAGGGCGTCAATATCTACCTGGCACGTCTCTCGAATTGCAGGGATATCGGGGAGATCGTATACCACTTCACCATCCTGGATAATTGAGACGAGCAATTTTTCTATGTGATCGATTTCGCTGCCTTCTAAAGTGCGGCGTTTGTTTTCAAGGGTCGGATGGCGCAAAATTAGGGGCTTTTGATTTTGAATGTCTTCATCGTACAGACTGATCAGGTCGGCAGTCGCTTTGCCCCGGCTGTCATACACCCGCCATACCCGTTTGTTACCAGGGTTGAGGGTCTTATCAATGTTTTCTGAAATTTTCATGGTGGGAATCCATTCCTGATTCTGTTGAATGGCAACCAGCTTGTAAACACCGTCAAGGGCAGCATCACCGGCAGAGGTGATCAGGCTTGTCCCAACGCCGTAACCCAATCGTTTGATCAGTTTATCGGGGTCCACGCCGTACCGTTCGGCTTCTTCCTGTATCTGGGTGATGATCTGCCAGATGACCAGCTCGTCAAGATTATTTGATAGGACAATGGTGACATCAGGGAAGCCGGCGTCATTAAGCAGCTTTGCAGCTTTGATGCTTAAATGCGCCAGGTCGCCTGAATCGAGCCTGATGCCTACGGGTTTGTGCCCGTTTTTGCGTAATTTTTCGAAGACTTTAATCGCATTCGGCACGCCTGATTCTATGGTATCGATGGTGTCAACAAGCAGCAAACAATCATCGGGATAAACATCGGCATAAGCTTGAAATGCTGCCAGTTCGCCTTCACCCAAACCCATGAAGACCTGTACCATGCTGTGGGCATGGGTGCCCTTGGGCGGGAATCCGGCAACCCGGGAGGCACCAACGTTGGAAGAAAAATCAGCCCCACCAATCAATGCGGCGCGCGTCCCCTGGATAGCGCCCAATCCCTGCGCCCGGCGAAGGCCAAATTCCATCACTAATTGACCGCGTGCGCTCTGTTTTATCCTTGCAGCTTTTGTGGCAATTAGCGTCTGGTAATTGACGGTATTCAGCAAGCCTGTTTCAATGATCTGTCCAACAGCCAGCGGCCCTTCGACCACATGAATAGGGACATTGGGATGGACCACGCGCCCTTCGGGCATGGCATACAGGGATATGGCTTTTGAATCAAAATCGTTTTTCAGCCAGGATAAAAAATCTTCTTTGAAGAGCTGGTCACCGGTTGAGCTTCGTTGTGAACGCAGATAATTGACCTCATCCTCGCCGAATCTGGCTTCATCCAACCAGTCTACCAGGGGTGCAAGGCCAGCATTGACGGCAAAGCCAGCTTTGTGTACGCCGTAGTCAGGGGTGCTGCGAAAGAAGTGGTCAAATTGAGCTGGGGTTTCGTGCAGTCCCATGCGGTAATAAAGCTGCGCCATGGTCAGCTGGTATTGATCGGTAAGTAAAATACCCCTCGCAGATAATAGTTCTTTATTTTTCATCTAGCCTCTTTTCGTTGTTAATCGCTTTGAACACGGATGCCGTTTTCAAGCAGCTTTCGAATGGAACATGCTTTTGCTACCTGGTGCAGTCGAGCGAGTTGTTTTGAATCCAAATCACCTTCAAAATCTAATTTTTCTTTGATAATTTCTTCGTAGATGTTGTTTTCATCACAATCATCGCAATCTTCAGCAAAAACACGGTCATAACTGGCGTCAACATTTACGCCTTTGAGGGGAATCCCGTGGTTTTGAGCATAGGAGTTAACCACGATGGCAGTACAGGCGGCAAGGCTTGCGAGTAGCATACCGTAGGGGGTCAGGTTATGCAGGTGCATCACATTTTCCACCACATCCGAGTCTTCCTCGTGGGGATCGGCTGCTCGAAAATTGGTCCGAAAACTTTTATCCTGGTAGACAACAACTCTTTCTGACATAGTTATATCCTTTCATTTGATTTTGGATCGTTTTAATTATATGGGATAAATATTCAGAAACAAAAGCTGAGAGGTTTAGTTTCCGGGTATCCCAAAAATATCGATCAAACCATTCTGAAAACCGACAGCAACCAGGGTATTATCCGGTGACATTTCCAGGCTAATTGGCTTATTGGCTGGATAAGTGCCTTCTTTTACAAGAAGTTCATGCAGTTTGGTCCCTGTTTCCACAGACCAGAACTCGAGGGCATCACTCGTCCCAATAATCATCAGAGACCCATCCTTGTTCAGGGCGAGGACTTTACCCTGTGTTGATAGTTTTATGGATGAAGAAAATGCTTTATCCCCAATTTCTCTGACAAGATACGTGGATTCACCTGTAATCGCCAGGGTTTGACCATTTTCTGAAAGGGCAATGTCGCTTGTCAGAATCGTGGGCAGAAGGGATATTTCCACATCTTGTGATACAAGATAAAGGCTTTCATAATTACCCACCAGGTATTGATACTCTTTGACCGGTGAAAATGCCACTCCTTTGATCATGAACGGACTTTCCTTACCGGGGAGGATTGATTTTATTTGAGACCGATCCTTAATATCCCATAAACTGATGGTGCAATCATCACTCCCTGCCAGCAGAATTTCTCCATCCGGGGAGAAAGCCAGGTCTGTGATTGCATCCTGGTGACCGGGGAGATCAAAGAACTGCCCTATTGCCAATTCAAATATGCGAAGCCGACCATCCTCTAATCCCGCTGCTAATAAGCTGCCGTCAGGCGAATATGTTAAAGCGGACGCGGTCCCTGCTAAAACACCAACGGTCTGACCGTCTACTGTGTCGTAAATTTGAACCCAGCCGGTATTGATGCCCCCGGCGATGTCATTCCCGTTTGGCGAGAAAGCGATGTCATGCATACGACCCGGATGCTGGTCAATAACGCCTAAAAGGGAACCATTTTCCGTGCGCACCTTTTCGATGAGCCCATTTTCACGCAAGCCAAAGAAGAATTCACTGCCCGGTGAAAATTGAACCTGTGTATATTTCGTCTCAATTTCCCATGCAATCAAACCGTCGTAAGCACGTCGAAATTCAACAATATTGTCATTTCGTGAAATCAGCACCATAAGACCATCTGGGGTCAAAGCAGTGGTTTCAATCGTTGGGATCGTTTCTTCCTCACATACCCATGAGGGTTTTCCATTTTGATTGAGACAGGTCTCAGCAAGCTTTTGGCAGGGACCAGGTAAAGCATCCGGATATTCATCCAGTTTGTATCTGATTTTTTCCGAGCGGATATCCCATCGGAGAATGCTTGACCCATTGTTGATCAATAAATCTTCGCCATTTCCGCAGGCCGAAATTTCCCCTTTATTTGCAACCAGCGCTAACCAGTAATCTTTTGATAATGATTCAGGAATTGGGTTAATTTTGATATCCTCTGAGAAGAGCATCGATTGCAGCAGCAGTTGACTCTGTTTCACCACACCAATAATCCCAACATCCGGGTTGATGTAAGAAACATAACCACTATCAATGTTATAAGCATTAACAGGCTGCCAGTCACTGGTTCGCCAGTGATTGATAAATATTCTTTCATCAGTACGGATAATGCTGATGAGTTTTTCATTTTCAGGTGAGAAAAACAGGTCTAAATCATAAGCCTCGGGTAAGATCTGGATAGGGGGATCAAGCTGTAAGATTGGTGTAAAGCCAAATCGATCGTAGATGTTAATTACACCGCCCAATTGGCCAACTGCGACGAATTTAAAATCCGTGGAAAAGGCAAAAGCCATAACAGAAAATGGGGTTTCCCTGAATGCTATTTTGTATAGTCCAAGGCTGTCATAAAAATGTGCGCCGTTTCTTGTTCCCACAGCCAGAATCTGTCCGCTGCCTGAAAGATGGATGATATTCGGGCTGCCAGTACCCCAGCTCGCAAGATGCCGGATTTGTTTTATGTTTTCGGTATTAATCATTGCAAGATCGGATGGCAGCGGAGTCACAAGGGATCTAAGCTCTTCCTTTGCTGCCTCGGGACTGGGGGTTAGCGTATTGGTCGGCTGCGGGCTTGGTGTGCTGGTTTCTGTAGGTCTAATTGTAGGGGTGAGTGAAGGTGCTTGTCCTGTGAGCGTGGGTACCGGCGTCTGAGTTGGTTGGCAGGCTGTTATGAAAATTACAAGAAGTAAGAATAAAAAGAAGATGGAAAGCTTTTTCTGAATCATGATTGGTTTTAATCCATTTCAGAACTTATCATAACCGGTTTCCCGGAGTCATGATATGCTGTGGTGCCATTCGGGAAAATGATGGATGTATGCACGCCCTCTTTGATAAAGGAAAGCCCTTGCCAGTGTACTTCAATAGGCCAGGGAAATGGGTTATTTCCCCACACGGCGATTTTGTTCGGTGAGAATAGCTTGATTCCAGCGATTTTTAAGAACAATTGCAGTGGGACCAAACCTGTGATGGCGTTGCGCTGCCCGCAAGGGTGTCCGTTTTTTTGATCAAAAAGGGGATAGAAACCTTGATAATTTTCCAACCCGTGAAGGATCGCGCCCATCAGGTTTGTAAAAAGGTTAACAGCCGTATCACTTTTCCCCTGGTTTACAAAGCCTTCAATGATTAAAGTGTTCCACAAGACATTGGTCATAATGGGGAGGTTCTCTGGTAATCCACCCTTGCCCGGCCATGTTTCCGGGATGCCGCGGAAAAATGCATCCTTGTGGGAATCGAGCCAGCTGGAAGCCAGGGTTTGGCGGTGTGTTTCTGATCCTGCCTCTGCCCAAAGGGGCAGCAAACAGGAGATATCCTTTTGTGTGAAATCTGCTGTTTCCAAAATGAAACTATCGCCAGGTTTGAGGCCGTCAAAAGATATGGCGGTTAATTCAGTAAAAACATTATTAGTTGTAAGATGCGCCCGTCCCATAACCCAAAGGATTTCTGGAGATTTAAAAACCTCTTCTACGGACTCACCCTGAATGGAAAGCCCGTTGATTTTAACATTGCAAACACGAGTGTGTTCATCCGAAGTGCTTATGTGGCACTGCAAGCGCTGCGGTTTTGTAAAGCGCTTTTTTATTTCAATGTGACTGTTTATTGGACTTGGAAAATATAATTCTCGTTCGGGGCTCAGGTGCGTTTGAATATCCTGGTGGCTGTAAGCACCTTCTTCTTCATGCCAGCAATTCTCCAAACGCTTGAACAGTTCTTTCTGCCAACGACTGAAGGTTCGCATTTGAGACCGTTCGCCAAGGATTTTCGAAATCTTATAAAGTGCTTTCGCCTCTTTATACAGCATGGCATACAGGGCTGGGCTTTCAGATTTAGAAATATCCAGTCCTTTACAGAAAGATTCCCAAATGTCGTATGTGAACAAGCCTGTGTCTATTTGCAATTGCGAGGCTGTCTCCCAGACAATATGCGCATTTTCATCTCCTGAAGATTGATCACTGACCCAGGAACGAAAAAATTGAGAAAGGAAGGGGAAAAGATCAGATAAATATGCATGGTTTTGTGTGACCTCATAGACTTCAAGGACCGTTGTTGCCAGCAATGGACATCCGTTGGTTTTTCTTCTTCCAGAGAAAATGTTTTCTTCTGGATTTGAGTTCTCGATTTTTGACTGTTCAATGATAAGCTTTTTCAGCAGGTCGGCAAACAAATCAACACTGCCAGGCATCATGACCTGGCAGAGATGGTGAAGCTCAAGATTCGAAAGGGCGTTTGTTGCAGATGGTTCGTCCTGGTTGACATTTGATTGATCAGGCAGCCGTGTTTTAATAAATTGGTACGCATTTTCAGGTCTAAGGCAGTTAACAAAATGGGTTCTGGCATGGATCTGGGCAAGTAGAAATGCCGCATCCCAATCTGGATTCCCGGTTTTGATTTGTATATTTTGACGGGCTGCACGCTTGACATTTGCTAAAAAGCCACCCTGCCAGCTGTTTGTGATCATAGTCCTTGCTTTGTCAAGTCCCTTTGTTTTTGTTTCCTTGCTGACCAGCACCCAGGAAACCTCTTGAGATTGATGCGATTGAATATTGAGCTGGATGGTCAGGGCTGGGAAAGGATTATTGATTGCGGTTGGTCCTCCCGTCATAAATAATACAGGTTCTAAGGCATCGGTTTTCCCTGCCAGGAAGTGATTAAGGCCTGATTTTTCAGGATGTAAAGGTTGACCTTTGCCCATGGGGACCAGCTTGGCTGCCAGCTGGGCTGTGATTTCTATCGGTATTTCTTCGAGGTTCCTGATTTGAATGCCGCCGGTTAATATATCGGGCTCAGGCAAATAACATGTGAATGTTAATTCAAAGTGGTTGCCGTAATTCGCTTCTATCTGCACTGACGAGGGGTTATAGCAGGTGACCTTTGGCGGTTTTATAAAATCATCAGGTTTTGAAATATTTTGATTTTTATAAATGAACCCCGGAAACACATGCATTGATTTTGCCTTTAAGCCATATGTTGTGCTTAAGGAAAAAAGCTGCGTGTCTTTTGTATCCAAATTTAGAGCCCAAACCTGGTCTGCGTTCGGAAGGCAATCTGAAAATTCACCTTCAGAAACCAGGATGAACGCATTTGGATTGGTTCGATCCAAGGAAAGGGGCTGCATAACCCCATTTTACCAATAATTGAGCTTTTTAAATGAATCTCATATTGGCTGCGTACAATATAAGTGGATAATTTCAGGGAACTTTATCGTATTGGCTTGCGTCTATTAATTAGAAAGGAATTATGCTAAAATTATGCCATGATTGAGAATAATGACTTTGAAAACAAAGAGCCATTGCAGAACGGGGAGCAACCTGTTGGTGAGACCCCCATTGATGCTGAGCTTCCTAAGAATGAAGAAGACACGAAAGAAATAAAAGTGACGATAGACAAAAACTCAACGAATTCAGATGAAGGTGTGGAGGATGTCGTAGATGGAAATGGCGCGCCTATTGATTCCCCGTCAGGTGATGAAAGCATTGAAATTGAACCCCTGAAAGGGGTAGCAGAATCTGATGAGAACGAAGATCTTACGACTGATGAAGAGAGTGATGAAGAAAGTTTGGATGAAGATATTATTTCTTCCGACGAAGAAAATGAACAACCCTACGAACAAATACAATCAAGCGATGTTGATTTTGAGGATGTTGAGATCACTGACAGTGCAGCGCCAAAGGGTGATGATGCAGCTCTCGAAGCCCTTGAGGATGATGCGTTTTTAATGGCAGCAGATGAAGATGGTTTTCCTGAGGATGGACACCCCAAGTTGGACGAATATTCAGGGGATTGGTGGGGTGATGTCCCCTTTACACCGATAGAGACAATTACGGAAGACGAAGATACGCAGCCTGTGGTGATTAGCAAAGAAAATGATGAGGAACCAGATGTTTATAAGGACGTCAATCAGGCTGCGTCACTCGCTGAAACGCGTGTAATGCCAGCCCAAACATCTGAGCAAACAGAAGCCGAAATAAACAAAGCTGTGCCTGATGAAGATGTGACACCTATCAAGGGATCGCAGCTTGCCAGCGATGATATCCCTACTATTCCGCCTCCCAATGTCCCTTTGGGTTGGACGCCAGAAAATCCAAACTTACCAAAAGCGGTCAGTGAAATTGATAAACAGGCGACGCAGGTCACGCCTGCCGCTTACCAGGCAGCAAAGCGAGCGCCCAGGGATCGGCAAGAAGCCGGTAAGACTCCCGCGAAAACGACTTCCCAAAAAAGTCAACGCGGGTCAAAACCAAAGCGTCCCAAGAAGCCAAAAACCAGGAAAAAATTTGGTGGATGTTTGCTCAAAGCTTTCTTGCTATTTATTTTTTTAGTTGTTTTGGCAGCGCTTGTGATTGGTTCTGTCGCAATTTACCAATATTTTCGGATATCTTCGTCCTTACCGGATGTCAATGAACTGCGGGAAAATGCTGCCCAATTTGAGACGACCCGGATTCTTGATCGGGATGGCCATTTATTATACGAAATTATCGATCCCAACGCTGGGCGGCGCACCTATGTTCCCCTGGAAGACATTTCAGCAGAATTGATAGCTGCCACGATTGCCACAGAAGATAAGGACTTTTTCACCAATCCCGGGTTTGATTTGTTCGCGATGACACGGGCACTCATTCAAAACTACACCGCCGGAGAGATTCGTTCTGGTGCCTCGACCATCACGCAGCAATTAGCTCGTGCCTTGCTGCTTGACCCTGTGGAAAGATACGAACAAAGTTACGAACGAAAAGCCCGCGAGATCGTTTTGGCATACGAGATCACTCGGCAGTATTCAAAAGAAGAAATTTTGGAACTTTACCTGAATGAGAATTTTTATGGCAATATGGCTTACGGTGTTCAGGCTGCTTCAGAGTCATATTTCAATACTTCTGCTGAAGAATTGAATTTATGGCAAGCTTCATTTCTGGCAGGATTGCCGCAGAGCCCTTCAATTTATGACATTTATACCAACAGAGAAGCAACCCTCTATCGGCAGCGATCCGTATTGGTATTAATGTATGAGTTGAGTTCTGAAAGGGGCTGTATTGATGTGGGGATGGGCAGATCGCCCGTGTGTGTGTCCTACCCTGATGCGACACAGGCAGGGATTGACCTTGCGAATTATGTGTTTCCAGAACAAAACTTTTTCATGCGTTATCCACATTGGGTTGTGTATGTCAAATCATTGTTAGAAGAGCAGTTTGATTCCCAAACCATTTATAAAAGCGGGTTTACTGTTTATACGACCCTGGATCCTGATCTTCAAAGCAAGGCTGAGAGCATTGTGCGGAGTCAGCTTGCTGAACTTGAGGAAAATAATGCTTCGAACGGGGCGTTGATGGCAATGGACCCAAAAACTGGTGAGATTCTGGCAATGGTGGGTTCTGCTGATTTCAATGACGACGAGATCGACGGTCAGGTAAACATGGCTTTGTCCCAAACCCGGCAGCCTGGCTCTGCGATTAAGCCGCTGACATATGTGGCGGCATTTGAAAAGGGGTGGACACCAGCCACTTTGATTTGGGATGTCCCCACAGAATTTCCGCCTTCTACCGATCCCTTTGATACCAACCCACCTTACGAACCCGTCAATTACGACGGAAAGTTTCACGGCCCGGTATCTTTGCGTTCTGCACTTGCAAATTCATATAATATTCCCGCTGTAAAAACCCTGGAATTTGTGGGTGTGTATGACGACCCGAACACACCCGCAGAGGACGGTTTGATATCATTTGCGCAGCGCCTGGGCGTCACCAGTTTGACTCGAAATGATTATGGGCTTGCATTGACATTGGGCGGTGGTGAAATAAGTTTGAAAGAATTAACCGGTGCCTATGCAACCTTTGCAAACATGGGGCGCAGAATACCCAGTGTTTCCATTACAAAGATCGTTGACCACACCGGTAATATTGTTTATGAATATGAGCCGCCCACGGGTGACCAGGTTGTGAGAGCAGAACATGCCTACTTGATATCTTCCATTCTTTCCGACAAGAGCGCAAGGGTCCCAATGTTTGGCACCAACCCGGTCATCAACCTGGACTTTCAAGCTGCAGTGAAAACCGGAACGACCAACGATTTTAGGGACAACTGGACGGTTGGGTACACCCCCGATTTGGTCGTGGGTACCTGGGTTGGAAATACAGATTACACACCTATGGTTAATACCACCGGTTTGACAGGCGCAGGACCTATCTGGGCAGAATTTATGACTTACGCTATTGGCGAAATTAAAGATGGGAACCCGACCCCCTTCAGCAGGCCTGCCGGCGTTGTCGATCGTGTGGTTTGTGCAATTTCGGGGACGGAGCCTTCCGAATGGTGCCCACAGCAGCGCAGTGAAATTTTTGCTTCTGACCAGCTGCCCAAGCCGAAATCGGAGGACCTCTGGAATAAAGTGGAGATTGACACATGGACTGGACTGCTCGTTTCTGACGACTGCAGTGATTTCACCGATCAGAAATTTGCGATCAATGTTGAGGATGAATGGGCACAGCGCTGGTTAAAGAACGATCCCAAAGGACGAGCCTGGGCAGAAGATATGGGCTTTTCGACGCCTTTGTTTTTCATGCCGGATCGTGCTTGTCGAGCAGATGATCCCCATCCGATCATCGAGCTGTCAAGCATCAGTGAGGGGCAAACTATCAATACAAGCCCCTTAGAAATTAAAGGTGTGATCACAGCGACGGATAATTTTGATTACTATCGCATCGAATATGGTAAAGGTGGCGATCCGGTGACGTGGAAGACGCTTGTTGAGGAAGAGCACTCACCGCAAGAAGATCGGGGAACGTTATACGAATGGGATCTTGAAGAATTGGATGCAGGTATTTACACTTTGAAGTTTTATATTCACAGCACAGAAGACACCTATGCTGAAAAATTGGTGACTTTAAATATTCAACTTCCTACACCGACCCCGACTCAAACCCCAACACACACGCCGACTTTAACACCGACGCCAAGCCCCACCATTACGCCGACTGACATGGATACGCCTACTGCAACACCCACGAGAACACCAACACAGGCACCAACACAGGCACCAACACAGGCACCAACATCTACGCAGAACCCAACTAGCACGCCAACAGAATCGCCTTCTGCAACGCCTTCGGTGACAGACACCACCGGGGGCTAAGACTCGTTAAAATAAAGCTAATTGTGATGCGCGGTACTCAGGAGGGTCAATTTGGATTTGTTCAATAAACAATTCTCGTGTCAGTAATGGGTTTGCGTCTAAGTCACGGATGAGACGGAATTTTACTGTGAGAAAACTGTGATTCAGTATTTTTGCTAATATTGGATCACGTTGTTTTTTAAATGCGAGAAGATTTGCCCGACTGCCCGGGATAACCAGTAAATTTGTCCGGGCATTTGCATTATTTTCCCAAATATGTTTTGATACGATGGCGGTTGACAAGACGTGAAAGCTGTAATCTGGCTTGCTATCAATATTGTCGAACCATAGAATTGGGTTATCACCGCGGCTTTTATAATTCAGCCTTTCACCCATATCCACTAAAATTTTACGAATTTTATTCACCTCAGCTTCTCTGAGGTCCGGTTTTTCGTTTTCTCGCAATCGCCAGATGTGATCTTGCTGATTGACGCGTTCTGCATAAGATTCAAGACAGTTGAGCAGGGCTTTGTCCTGTGGTGTATATCTCCCAGGAAAGGTTTGGTAAATAAAGGTTTTAAGATCCTGGGCTGTCGTTTCTTTCACTTCAAAAAGGTGCATGAGCAGGCTTTGTTCAATACGATCAATCAAGGATGTCGATTGCTCAGATGGGTTTTTAAGCCACCAATCAGTGGTTTCAATTGATGCTGTTTCTGCCCCAATTCTTATTAGAAGATTTCCTTCTGTAAACAGGGATTCAATCCATTTTTGAGTCTCGGAGGCTGCGTTATTTGGGTTTTGAAGAAAAATGTCCAGGGCAAGCTTGTGTTCATTTGCTAATCCTGTGACCGCCGAAGTATGGATTTGTTGATAACTCGCGGGTTCACCCTTTTGGTTCAGGTAATCTCTCACAGACTGGTGGGAAATTTTAATTGCTGAAGCAGGTAGATCATGATGGCTTGGGTTTGGATTCTTATGCCAGTGGCATTGCGCTATTTGATCGTCCAAAGAATGGGCGAAGTCTGACAGCGTCAGCCCGGAAGTCTCAGCTGCCATCAATGCAGCTAACAAAAGCATTGGCTCATTTTCGGCGATAAGCCCGTAGAGTTTTAGGTCGGGATGGTAGAAATCCTTAAAGGTATCGAAAACAGCTTTCAGTGCGTTGGTGTGCCAGTTCCAATCATAGCGCTGCCGAAAAAGAACATTTCGGATCGGTATTATTGCTTCCTGACCCCATATCCATCCGGTCCACAAGGCTGAAAGCGTCCAAAAAGCCTGGTTTGGTCTTGGAATAGCGGCGAAGATTGCAGAAAAGAATCCTTGATCTGGATGCGGCGTCAGCTCTCTTATGCGTCCGGGAAACAAGAAAATCCCCGGGTCTTCTGAATAGGATTCGCCCCAGGTTTGCAGTGGGATCGGGGTTGAGAGGACCTGCCACGACTTGATTGACTCTTCGAGGACCTTCCAGAGGTTCCGCTCCTGGTAAACATTTGGAACGACTATTTGCCGTGGACGATTTCGTGGCGAGGGATATGCCCATAAGGTATTGCCTGAATCAGCAGCGGACAGGATTAGCGCAATTAACAGATCACGGCGTCTTGCGCTTTGTTCCAGGCTGTTGAGTTTATTGATAATGGTTTGCAAGACGATGATTGGACGAGGTGGGTACGCGTTAAGGGCATTCAAGACCTGGGATCGCAGCTTTTCATCGTTGCCAACAATCCTGTTAAGGGCACGAGCCTGGTGCAGTTGAATGGATGGCAAGGTGCCCATAATTTCCTTGTCTTCAGAAGTGATTTCCTGCTCGCCGGCTGCACCACAATAGGGGCACTCGACCTGCGCTTGAAAGGGATAATCAGCCCCTTTTTCCCAAAGAAAGGAATCGGCTTCAATGTGGCGTTTACAATTTGCACACCTTACGTGATACAGGCTCCGAATGTATGGCTCCATGCGGCCGTCACCTTTGGGTGCAACCGCCAGGTCTTGCAGCGCTGTGATTAATTCCGATTCCTGGGGAGCGCTGGCAATAATTTTCAGCATAAAAGCATGGATTGGGTTGTTGACGGTGGTCAGAACCTGGAATCCAGCAGATGCGATTTCGACAGGGACCATGGGATTGAAACCAAAGGGATCAAGCACCCTGTCTCCTGGTGAGAGATATTTCAGGCACCATTGCCTCACCATGCCGCTGGGGATTGGCGGTAAAAACCGCCCAAGTGGCAAGTCCGGGATTGAACCATTGCCGGGGATATAAGGTATGTCCATCGAAACTTTCTTTTTAAATCGAGCTTCAGATGCGTGTGTGATGCTTTTCTCGATTGTACTCGTTTAAAGGCGAACTTTCTTGATTTCAGTCTTTAAGTTTGAGAATTTGAACTTGATACGGATTAATCTTCAATAATTCACTTTCTGTTGTCTGGTTATCAAATAACGAAACCCAGTCGCCATCGGGCAGTTGATAGGTTAGCTCACGACTGGAAAAATTTAAAATCACGAATATTTTGTCTTCGCCAAAGACCCGGGTAAAGGCGAGGAGATGCCTGGGATCTTTAATTGTTGGGGTGAAATCCCCATGTTGTAAAGCGGGTTCATTTTTCCGGATTTGAATGATGTTTTTTACAAAGTTCAGAATCGAATCCGGGTTTGCTGATTGATTTTCGACATTTCTTTCAATGAAATTTGCATGGACTGGCAGCCAGGGTTCTGTTTTGGAAAAACCGCCATTTTCTTCATCATTCCACTGCATGGGGGCGCGGCAGCCGTCACGCCCTTTGAAAACAGGCCAAAAAGTTTTACCGATGGGGTCTTTTATATCAGATTTCTTTCGAATGGGAATGTCCCGCATACCGATTTCTTCACCATAATACATGAAAGGTGTACCTTTTACTGTCAGAAGCATTGCAGCAGCAATTTTCGCCCGCCTGTCGTCCTCACCAAAGCAATAGCGAGATGCAGTGCGGGTCATATCATGGTTGCTGAGAAAATTATTTGGCCAAGCATTGCCTGATAAGGATTGATACCATTCAGTTAATGAGGTTAAGAATCGTTTGGGATGCCAGCGATTTTCTGCAAATTTAAAGTTAAAGGCGGCGTGAAGTTTGTCATCCCCGCAGTAATTGGCTGTTCGTGTTGTATCTGCCAGGAAGGTTTCGCCAACGACATATGTATGATCGTATTGATCTAAAATTTCGCGAATGTCCTTCAATAAGGGCATCATTTCCGGTTGGCTGACATCATAGATGTGCTCCTGGCGGTCAAAAGCACGGATGCCAAATTTCGGCGGGTTATCTTTGAATGCCGGGTCTTTGAAGTAGGCATTAAAGACATCAAGCCGGAAGCCGTCAACACCTTTGTCAAGCCAGAACCGGAAAACATCCAGCATTTCCTGACGAACTTTCGGGTTTCGCCAGTTTAGATCAGGTTGTTCTTTGTAGAACATGTGGTAGTAATACTGTCCCAGGTCGGGATCATACTTCCAGGCTGGTCCACCAAAGATTGCCTGCCAGTTATTGGGCGGGTCACCGTTTGGTTTGGGGTCCTGCCAGAGATACCAATCGTGATAGGGGTTATCCTTCGATTTTTTTGATTCAAGGAACCAGGGATGTTGATCCGAGGTATGGTTGAGTACTAAATCCAGGATGATGTGGATCTTTCTGCGTTTTGCTTCTGCAATCAAATGGGAAAAATCATCCATCGTACCAAATTTTGGATCGATATCCTTATAATTTGCCACGTCATAGCCGAAATCAATGTCAGGGGAAGGAAATATTGGTGACAGCCAAATGGCATCGATTCCAAGGTCTTCCAAATAATCGAGCCGGCTGATGATCCCTTTCAGGTCACCGATGCCATCATCATTTGCATCCATAAAAGAACGTGGATAAATTTGGTAAATGATACCATCACGCCACCACAAGAATTCATCTGTCATTATTCGTCCTCCGCTCGAATCCTATTTCGATTAAATTATAGTAGATTATTGTCTCTTCGCAAAATCAATCCGAATACTTATTTGATATCTCCATTGAGTTCATTTAGTATTTTTGTCTACAAGTTTTCAAAGATAAAAAAACAAAATACTTGTTTGGCAGACCATTAATTCCCTTGCACCTCCCCTTGATATGTGCTAAAATCACAGGTGAGTTGATAAGCCCCGGCTTATTTTTCATACCCTTTACGTCGAAAAGTGGGTTCCCCCCACTTTTCTTTGTATCAAGCAAGTTTTGTTAGTTATTTGGAGTAAGTGGAAACATGAAAAGTGAATTTGCGCTGGCATTTAATGAAGTTGTTGAGGATCGACAACTATCCAGAGATGTGATTCTGGACGCGCTTGAATCAGCAATGGTTTCAGCCTATCGCAGGGCTGTTAATACTTCTAACGCGCAGTTTGTTGAAGCAAAAGTTGATCTGGATTCAGGGGATGTACGGATATTCGCGGAAAAAGAAGTTGTTGAAGATGTTCAAAATGAGCAAACCGAAGTTTTGTTAAGTGAAGCACAAAAGGTAGAACCTGAAGCAGAACTTGGTGACATGGTTGTTGTGGATACGACCCCCGAAGATTTTGGGCGTGTTGCTGCACAAACAGCACGCCAGGTCATTCAACAGCGAATTCGTGAAGCAGAGCGCGAGATCCAGTATGAATATTTCGCCAAGCAAGTGGGCGAGATCGTCAGTGGTGTTGTGCAGGCGATCAGCGGCCGTGGTGCAACCATTGGTCTGGATAAAAAAGCTGAAGGCACCATGCTTCGCAAGGACATGATCCCACGAGAGCGATTACGCGTTCATGACCGCATCCGCTGCTTAATTTATGATGTAAAAGAAAGCGGCCGCGGCCCGATGATCTATCTTTCTCGTGCGCACCGCAAATTCCTCCGTCGTTTGTTGGAAAACGAAGTCCCTGAAATTTATCACGGCGTTGTTGAAATTAGATCAATCGCCCGTGAGCCCGGTCAGCGGGCAAAAGTTGCTGTCTCCGCAACACAGCAGGGCATTGACCCTGTTGGCGCCTGTGTGGGTGTGCGCGGTGTTCGTATTCAGGCAATTGTCCGTGAGTTGAGCGATGAAAAAATTGATGTGATTGAATGGAGCAATGATGCTGCGGCTTTCATTGCCAAAGCAATCAGCCCGGCTCGAGTGGTTGGCGTTTATTTGTCTGAAACTGAGGAAGATGGAAGAACAGCGACCGTCGTCGTTCCAGAAGATCAGCTTTCACTTGCAATTGGGCGAGACGGTCAAAATGCCCGGTTGGCTGCCAAATTAACAGGCTGGCGAATTGATATCAAGAGCCAGGTTGAAGCGGCGGGTGAATCCCTCAAGAAATTACATGAAGATCCGCAATACTTGGAAATGGCAGCTCGTGAAGCTGAGGCAATGGAGAAAATTGTCGTCATGCTTGAAAAGAAAGCAGAAGGGCGACCGCTGCCTCCTGAAGATTATGACTTCATGGCCAAATTCATCGACCGTGTGGAAAAACGGGTCGAAAAGAAACGACGCGAAGAGGACATTGAAGAACAACGACGTTATGAAGAAGCCCTGGCTACAGTTCCTGAATTGACCTTTGAAATTGACATTCTTGATGTGGACTTGAAGGAACACATCCTTTTCATCCTGCAGGAAGCAGGCATTGATACCCTGGGTGATCTCGTGCTGCAAATGCGGCTTGATTCAGATAAAATCCTTGCATTGAACGGCATTGGTCCAAAATCCTTTGAGGAAATATCTGAATTGACCGATGCTTTGCGCGTCTCACCGGAAGAACTAATTGCTGTCGAAGCTGAGGAAGTGGTACAGCCAGTAGAAGAACCGGCAGATCAGGCAGTGATTGAAGAGGCTGTTGAAGAATTGCCAGCTGAGGAAATTAAAGAACCCCTTGAAGCGGTTGTCGAAGAAGAACCTGTGGAAGAGGTCATTGAAGAAGCTCCCAAGCCAGTCAAGAAACAACCAGTTAAAAAAGAAGAAGACGAGGAAGAAGAAGATTTCGACAAACTCTTCACGTATGATGCATCAAAATACGGGTATTACGAACCTGCACCTGCCCAATTTGAAGAAACAGAAGAAGAGGATCATGCAAAGCCCGATAAGAAGAAGAAGCGGAAGAAACCACGACCACCTCGAGAAGATATTGATAATTGGGAAGATTGGTAAATTTTAAAAAATTAATACATGAGTAGCGATTAGATGGTCAAAAAACCAAAGCGTCGAAGTAAGCATGTCCCAAGGCGGACATGTGTTGGCTGCAGAGAAGTCCTGTCAAAACGCTCAATGATCAGAATTGTCAATG
Source organism: Candidatus Brevefilum sp. (assembly GCA_029210815.1). GTDB lineage: Bacteria > Chloroflexota > Anaerolineae > Anaerolineales > Anaerolineaceae > Brevifilum. The sequence continues at coordinate 22,520 of JARGGB010000015.1, read as the reverse complement.
GGCCAGAGGGTGTTAAGGTAGACACCACCGGCAAGGCGCATGGCAGGGGAGCATATTTACACGACAAACGATCTTGCTGGTTGCGCGGAATCAATGGCGCACTTGACTATGCACTGAGGACCAGGCTGACAGATCAGGAAAAAGAAGGTTTACGAACCTTTATGGAAAATCAACTTCCTGACGAAGAGCTGGTTCAACCGGGGGCAGAGGAATCGTCAAGATGAATTAAAATCATCTAATCGCTCATCAGCAAGAATAATATTTTGGCCGCATTTTTATCTTGACCGGTGAAATTGGGGTAGGGGAATACTAATGGAGGTTTTATATGAGCGATAACGATATTAAGAAAATTATTTTGCCCTACAGCATAGGTGTGAGGGAACTGGCTGAAAAAATGGACGCCAGTCCCATTCAGGTCATTAAGGTCTTGATGGCTAATGGCGTTATGGCGAGCATTAATCAAAATGTAGATTTTGATACTGCTGCCGTCGTCGCCAGCGAATTGGGATTTGAACCCGAACTCCTTCAAATTGAAGAAGAAACTCCGGAAGAAAAGGGCGAGATCCCTTTGTGGCGTCGGGTGATTGCTGATGAAAAGGAAGAAGATTTACAGGCCAGACCGCCAGTTGTGACAATGTTGGGGCATGTTGACCACGGCAAAACCAGCCTTTTAGATGCCATACGAAAGACAAACGTCGCTGGTGGTGAAGAGGGTGGGATCACCCAGCATATCGGTGCTTACCAGATTGAGCACAATGGACGCAAGATCACCTTTCTTGACACACCTGGCCACGCAGCTTTTACTTCAATGCGGGCAAGAGGTGCACAGGGTGCAGATATTGTCGTGCTGGTTGTTGCTGCGGATGACGGCGTGATGCCGCAAACCCGTGAAGCTGCAAACCACGCCAAAGCTGCAAGAGTTCCGATCGTTGTGGCTTTAAACAAGATGGACTTGCCATCTGCTAACCCTGAAATGGCTAAAAAGCAGCTCGCAGAAATTGACCTCGTGCCCGATGAATGGGATGGGGATACGATTATCGTGCCTGTCTCTGCAACAAAAATGCAGGGTCTGGATGACTTGATGGAAGCAATTTTGCTGGTTGCTGATAATAAGGAAATTAAAGCCAATCCTAAGGGTGAAGTCTTTGGCACGGTTGTTGAAGCGGAGTTAGATAAATTCCGTGGGACGATGGCGACTTTGCTTTTGCAAAATGGGACGATTGAGGTAGGGGATACCATCCTGGCTGGTAAAGCACATGGTCGAATTAAAGCCATGTTTGATTTTCGTGGTAAACCGATTAAGAAAGCAGGTCCATCAACACCAATTGCAGTCATGGGGCTGAACGACGTTCCCCGTGCCGGTGATATTTTCAGGGTGGTTGAATCTGAAAAGGAAGCACGCGCGATTGTTGAAGATATCGAAGCCAACGAAGAACAGCAAAGTTTTGCACCACGTGCAACACTGGAAGACCTGTTTGAGCGCCTTCAGGCGGGTGAAGAACAAGAACTGCGTTTGATTGTAAAAGCGGATGTTCAGGGCTCCCTTGAACCGATTGTCAACTCCCTTAAAGAACTTGGCGAGAAACAATCAGAAGTGTCCATGAATGTCTTACACCAGGAAACCGGCAACATCACTGAGAGTGACGTTATGCTGGCAGCTGCTTCGGATGCGATTGTGATCGGCTTTGCTGTGGATGCTGATAATGCTGCAAAACGCCTGGCAGAAACAGAAGGCGTTTCGGTACGTTTGTATACCATTATTTATCGCTTGATTGAAGACGTTGAAAAAGCACTCAAGGGTATGCTCGAGCCGGAACTGGTTGAGCGTACCGTTGGATCAGCTAAAGTGCTTGCAATCTTTGCGGTTTCCCGCTTTAAAGTTGCAGCCGGATGCCGTGTTATCGACGGCGAAATTCGACGAAACGGCAAGATTCGTGTAATTCGCAACAAGAATGTCGTTTTCGAAGGTGAAATTGGTTCTTTGAAGCGCGGCAAAGATGACGTGCGTGAGGTACGCGAAGGGTTTGAATGCGGTATTGCATTAAAACAATTTCATGAGTTTGAAGAGGGAGATTTGCTCGAGTGCTTTGTTATTGAAGAGCAGTCTCGTTAAATAATCAGGAGAAAGAAATAGTATGCCATCAAATATCCGATTAAAAAGAATTCAAGAACAAATTCAAAAAGTATTAACTGAGATCCTGGAAAACCGGGTTAACGATCCGAGGGTTGAAGGTGTTTATATTACTGATGTGACCATTGATCGTGAATTGGATTATGCGAATATCTACGTATCCTCATTGGCTGGTGAACCAGAAGCCGAAGAGATTTTAGAAGGCTTGCGAAATGCAGCTGGTTTTATTCGCTATAACCTCAGCCAGGAAGTTGAGCTGCGTGTCATGCCACGGTTGAGATTTTACTGGGATGATACACCCGAAAGGGCAGAACGGGTTGAAGAGCTGTTGAATGAGATCCGCGATGCGCGCGAAGAGCAAGCAGATAATGCTGCCGAAGACATTGAAGAAATCGTTGAGGATGTGGATGACGAAGGAAATTGATCAAAATATTAAAGAAAAAATAGAATCCAGCGAACGCATATTGATTGCTTCTCATGTGAGACCGGACGCAGATGCTGCTGGATCCTTGCTTGGCCTCGGTTTGGCGCTCAAGCAGGCTGGGAAACAAGTGCAGATGGTTTTGGAGGATGGCGCAGATAAATTTCAATATCTGCCAGAATATGATTTGATCAGACAGTCTGCACAGGCGAAAGTGGATATGGTTGTCGTCGTCGATTGCTCTGATCCAACCCGTGTTGGGCACGTTTTGGATGATTATGGACGTCCTGACCTGGTTGTTGATCATCATAAGACCAATCTTGATTTTGGCACCTATAATGTGGTTGAACCGGAACAGGCTGCAACAGCAGCGATCTTATTTGATCATTTGCCAGATTGGGGTTTGTCCTACTCTCCCGAGGTTGCCAATTGTTTACTTTCAGGAATTGTGGGAGATACCATTGGCTTCCGTACGTCAAATGTAAATTCAGACCTTTTACGGAAAGCAGCTTCTTTGATGGATTTAGGCGCAGATCTTGCAGAAATTTATCGTGAAGAATTGGTGATGAAGCCATTTACTGCTGTTCGATACTGGGGATCTGGATTAAGCCGTTTGGAACATGAGGATGGATTGGTTTGGACGAGTTTAACCCTTGCTGACAGGGAAAAAATCGAGTATGCTGGAAACGATGATGCCGATTTGGTGAACGTGCTTTCCTCGGTAAAAGAAGCCGAGATTGCATTAATTTTTGTCGAGCAGCCGCAGAATGAAGTCAAAGTCAGTTGGAGGGCGAACCCGGGATTGGATGTCTCAGGTATTGCATTCGAATTTGGCGGTGGGGGGCATGCTGCTGCAGCCGGTGCTGACATCTCTGGGACCTTATCAGAGGTCAAAAAGCGTGTTATTATAGAGACGAAGAAATTATTGGAGCATCAAAAAGCAACCAAGGGGTAATCGATAAAGGATCTTGGAGTTTGGAAACACTATGAGTGAACAAGAATTTGATTTGAAAAATGCTGTCTCAGGGGTCCTGGTTGTTGATAAGCCAGTTGGGATGACATCACATGATGTCGTTCAGGTTGTCAGACGAGGCACGGGCATCAGGCGTGCCGGTCATACAGGAACCCTTGATCCACGTGCGTCGGGCGTCCTGGTTGTTTTGGTCGGTCCGGCAGTCAGGCTGAGTGAGTATGTTTCAGCCTCTGACAAACGTTACCAGGCGATTATTCGGTTGGGTGAAAGCACGGATACCTACGATGCCGATGGTGAGATTACTCGTCGAGAAGCCGTTGATATTACCCAGGAGCAAATTGAAGAAGCCCTTACCCATTTTGAAGGCACTGTTGAACAGGTGCCTCCTGCATATTCTGCAAAGAAAATTAACGGCCAGAAAGCATATGAACTGGCTCGAAAGGGTGAGGAAGTTGAGCTGGATGCCAAGGAGATTGATGTTTATCACCTGGAATTGCTTGAATGGGACAGCCCTGAGGCGATCATCGATGTTTACTGCTCTTCGGGGACATACGTCAGGTCTCTTGCAAATGACCTTGGGGAAGTTTTAGGCTGCGGTGGTCACCTGGTTGGCTTGCGCCGGACGAAAAGCGGTGAATTTGCCCTGAGAGATGCCATTCAGTTACGAAAGCTTGAAGAAGCATTTGATAACGGTGATTGGTACAAGTACTTAATCCCTGCAGCTGAGGCATTGAGTGATTGGCCTTCAAGGGAACTGAGCTTTGAAGAAGTTGACCTTGTTCGGCATGGCCATCGTGTGCCTGTTGAAGAAGAACCTGAAAACCCGGATCACTGGGTGAGGGCAATCAGTCAACAGGGTGAGCTTGTGGCATTGCTTGAATATTTACCTGAAGAAAAAGAATGGCAGCCAAGAAAAGTATTCTTTACTTAATCAAGGACAGCAAAAAAAGTGATCATATTAACGCCCTTTCTTCATTAAAATGAGGGAGGGCGCTCTTTTTGAATGAAAACCATCATGATGATGTTGAAAGACAGCTACGATTTGCAGAACACAATAGATTATTTCGAACTGACACCTTTGCCTTATCAAAAAACCTGCATCACTATTGGCAACTTCGATGGGGTACATCTTGGGCATCAAGCGATCATTTTACAAATGGTCCAACAAGCCAATGCTAATGGCAAACCGTTAATTGTCATTACTTTTTTTCCCAATCCTTCTGACTTTTTTAATCCCCATTTACAATCTTTTTATCTCTCAACGCCCGAAGAAAAAGAAGCACACTTGCTGCGTCTGGGCGTCGATCGCGTCCTGACTTTTAAGTTTGACCGGGACTTTGCGAATCTAACCTCTGATGTATTTTTAACAGGTTTGAAGGAAAATCTTGCCCTTGAGACACTGGTTGTGGGTGAGGACTTTGCCCTTGGTAAGAACAGGCAGGGCACCATTCCAGTCCTGGAAGAAATTGGTAAAAAGCTGTCTTTTAAGCTTGAAGTATTGCCCTCTGTCAGATTGGGCAGTAAAGATATTTCATCGACCAAGATTCGCAAGCTTTTGGACCAGGGGCAAGTTGATGAAGTTGCTGACTTGTTAGGCAGATACTATGCCATTTCTGGCATTGTGAGCCACGGTTCTGATCGTGGGGCAAGAATAGGATTACCGACCGCTAACATCACCCATTGGCATAAGAAAAAACTCCCTGCCATTGGTGTTTATGCCACACAAATCGAAATGCGAGGCAAAAGTTACCGTGGAATTACCAATGTCGGTTATCGTCCCACATTTGAAAACCAGGAAATTGCCAACATCGAAACATTTATCTTTGATTTCAACGATGACATCTATGGCGAAGAAATGAAGGTTTCTTTTATTGCAAAAATCAGGGATGAACAGAAATTTTCAGGTGTAGAGGCGTTTCTCGCCCAAATTGAACGAGATAAAGCAGCGGCACAAAGGATCTTCAGAAATGACGAGGAATAGACGCATTTACTTGCTAAGCCCACGGGATTTATCCCCTGAGACCATTGCTGTTACCTTTGCCAAAACTTCCCGTTCTCCCAAACCCTTTGATGAGATTGCTTCTGAGCTGACCGACGATCGTTCTGCCGAATTTCATGAAAAATGGGTGGTCGGCTATGGGCATGCATCAGTTGCTGAGCATGCCGTTTTGCACCTGGCATTGGAAAATGTTTCGAGATTGGCTATCGAAACGATTGAAGGTAACCGCCTGGCATCTTATACAGAGAAATCCAGCCGCTATCAGCAGTGGGACCAGGATGCTTTTTATATTCCAGAAGAGCTTGGAGAAGGAAAACTAATGCAGGTTTTTATTGATACCTGTCATTTGCTTTTTAATTCCTACCAGGAAAGCATCCCAGTCGTTGAAAGCTGGTTGAAGATGGTAAGACCTCAAAATCAAGAGGAATCTGATAGTGCTTACCACCGGCGGATTCGGGGTGAGGCTGTTGATAACTGCCGTTTTTTGTTACCGGCTGCATCCTTAGCCAATGTTGGTGTAACGATCAACGCCCGCGCCCTGGAGTATGCAATTTGCAAAATGCTGAGTTCACCTCTGGAGGAAGTCCGGGACATTGGGGAGAATTTACGCGAGGTTGGACAAAATGAAGCGCCAACCCTCGTTAAGTATGCTGCATGCAATCAGTATTTGGTCAATGCAGGAAAAAAATTGTCAGACTATGCAAAGTGTCTCTCAACCAGGTCTTCTAAAGGGGAGTTGAATCTTCTTGATTGGGATAAAACCGGCGAGCAGAAAATTTTAGCTGCCCTTCTCTACCGATTTGGCGCGGATTGTGATTTTCAGGCTTGTTTGGAATATGTTCAAAGTCTCTCACAGGATGAATTTATTAGACTGGCTTCGGATCTGATGTCTGGACGGGGGAAATTTGATCAGCCCTTACGGGAATTTGAATATGCACAAATGACCTTTGACCTTGTGATGGACCAGGGCGCTTATTTTGAGTTCAAGCGCCATCGAATGATGACGCAAACGACGGGTGCATTGTCACCGAAACTCGGATTTGCCGTCCCAAGAGCGATCACAGAAGCAGGATGTGAAGAAGATTACATAAAAGCAATGCGTAAAGCCGCACAAGTTTATGATGAAATTGCTGAGCTAAACCGGGATGCTGCCAGTTACATCATCCCGAATGCTTACAACCGTCGGGTCTTGTGCACGATGAATTTGAGGGAGTTTTTCAACTTCTGCCGTCTCAGGTCAGCAGAGAATGCCCATTTTTCAATCCGTCGAATTTCTCTTTGGATGGCAGAAAAAGTAGAGAATTTTTACCCGATTTTGGGATCTTACCTGGATCGTCCCAAAGAAGAAACCTGGCGAGATATTGAAAATCGTTACTTTTCACAAGTGTAAGGCTCAAGCGTGAATTTTATTAAATCAATGGGTGGAATTTTTTGGCATCATCATGAGAAGCGTTTGAGGATGTTTTGGCGTTTGCTTATTTTCAGCCTTCTTTTGTTTGGCTTAATGCTGCTTTTTTCCACATTGGCAGGGATAATTAATTTCACAAATGCATCTTCCATGCTTGCTTTTGTTATCCTTTTAGCTGTTCTATCAGCCTTGCTGATCGCTGGCAAGTGGATTGATAGAAGAGAAATCACTGGTTTTGGGCTTCAGCTTTCAAAAGCCTGGTGGCAGGATTTCGGCTTTGGGTTGGTTTTAGGCGCTCTTTTAATGGCGCTAATTATCCTGACTGCCTGGCTGACGGGGAATTTGCAGATTAACAGTTACTTCCAGAAGGTGATGTCAAATACGCCCTTCATTTGGCAATTTTTAGATGCTTTGTTCTTTTTTATCTGCGTTGGTATTTATGAAGAGTTGATACTGCGAGGGTATTTGTTAATTAACCTGGCTGAAGGCTTGAAGTTCAACTGGTTGGGCAAGAAACGGGCTTTGATCACAGCCCTGGTCATTTCGTCATTGATCTTTGGCGTATTGCATATTGTCAATCCTAATGCGAGCTGGATCAGCACATTAACAATTTCGTTAGCAGGGGTTTTTCTTGGCTTGGGCTTGGTACTGACCGGCCGCCTGGGACTTCCAATAGGTTTGCATATCACCTGGAATTTCTTCCAGGGCAATGTTTTTGGTTTCCCGGTCAGCGGAAGTCGATCTGGTGTGTCATTAGTTGAGACAGAACTGACAGGACCAATGTGGTTAACCGGTGGGGCTTTTGGTCCCGAAGCTGGAGTTCTGGGTTTATTGGCGATGTTAATTGGCTGCATACTAATTCTTTTGTGGGTGGGCAGGCGGGGCAAGTTAGCGCTTAAAAAAGAATTGACAGAATATTAAGGACTATAAATTTCAGGGGGTTAGTCATTTTTAGAAAAGCTCATTTTTATTATATAATAGGAGGAATATATCCAAACTCTGGAAAACCAATGGAGAAATTGTGAGTCTGGTGTTTGCTTACGTTCCCTATATTTGGCCTTCGATCATTTCAAGTTTGCTTATGCTTGCACTGGCTGTTTTTAGCTTCCGCCATCGTGATATGCCCGGTGCCATTCCCTTTGCAATTGCATGTATTTTTGGATTATTGTGGTCTATTGGGTCAATTATTGAGTTAACTGCCGTTGGCATCGATTTAAAAATTTTCTGGCGAAAATTTCAGGTGGTTTTCCAACTGCCAGCAGCCACAGCCATAACTTGCTTTCTATTAGCTTATACCTGGCCGAAGCGATGGCTTACCATCCGCAATATGGTCTTGCTCTGGATTGTTCCAATAATAATTGCTGTGATGGTTTTTACCGATCATTTACATCACTTGATTTGGGAAGGTTTTGATTTAAATGGCACCCTAATCGTAAATCCTGGCCCATTGATGAAATATTTTCTTATTTATGTTTACCTCAGTTTCCTCTTCAATATCTTTGTTTTTATCTGGTTGTTTATTCACTCGCCTCAAAACCGCTGGCCAGTGGTGATCATGGTTATTGGGCAGATCATGATGCGCTTATTATATTTTTTTGATATTGCTAACCGGGGATCTTCTAACATCCAGTTTGCACCGGTTGGGATCGCTTTCACTTCTTTGATGTACGCGATTGTTTTCTTTCGCTTTCGCATCCTTGGCCCGATTCCACTAGCACGCCAAGCTGTTATCAACCAGATGCCCATTGGAATGCTGGTCCTTGACCATCAGCTGAAAATTGTCAGTCTGAATCCTATGGTAGAAAAGATGCTGCAGATTTCAAGCCAGAAAGTGAAGAGCAAATTTATTGGGGATGTTTTAGATGCTTACCCACAAAATATGGTAAGCGAAAGTGATATTCACCAACTTGAATTTAATCGTAAATCAGAGGTAAAAGAACAGAATTTCCTGTTAGATATTCTCTGGCTTAAGGATTGGCGAGATGATCACGTAGGCCAACTGCTCCTGCTGACCGACATAACTGAACAGCGAGCAGCACAAGCAAGGATCTTTGAGCAGCAGCGTGTAATGGCGACCATGCAAGAACGTGAGCAGATTGCCCGTGAACTGCATGATGATCTTGCCCAGGTGTTTGCATTCATTGCGACCCAGGGTCAAACCATTCAACGCTTCCTCAACCGAAATAACGAAGAAATGGCTGATAAGCACCTGGAGCGATTAATTGAAGCGGCTCGTGAAGGGGAGGTGGATATCCGTGAGTCAATTCGGGGCATGCGATTGACCCTATCCGAGCAAGGTCTGCTTGCCACCCTTGAAAAGTATGTCCGTCAATTTAAAGCAAATACAACCATTCACACGGATTTGATCACATCTGATGACTTTGACATCAACCTGATCGACCCCATGGTCGAGATCCAATTATTGAGAATTTTACAGGAAGCCCTCACCAACATCCGAAAACATGCCAATGCTTCACAGGTACGGATCAAGTTTGATATGGTGGACTCGTCTATCTGTGTCTCCGTGCAGGATAATGGTCGAGGTTTTGATGTTGAAGGGAATGATCATAAAGGGACGGACCATTTTGGCCTGGAAATGATGCGAGAGCGTGCAGAGACAGTTGGCGGCAAGATTCGGATGCAGTCTCATCCCGGCCAGGGGACGGAAATATTTGTATGTGTGCCTATCAATAGAAAATCGGTGTAAGCATGAATAATCTATCGAAAATGCGTGTTTTGCTGGTCGATGATCACAACCTTTTTCTGGAAGGGCTGGAAAATTTACTTTCATCTGAGGGCATTCAGGTTGCTGGAACAGCCCATGATGGGTTTGAAGCACTGAATAAAGCGCGCCAGCTGAAACCGGATGTCATATTGATGGATATCCATATGCCGCGCTGTGATGGGGTGTCTGCCACACGTCTGATAAAAGCAGAGATGCCTGAAATTAAAATTGTGATGCTGACCATGTCTGAGGATGAAGTTGACTTATTTGAGGCTGTCAGGAGCGGGGCATCTGGCTTTTTGGTGAAAAGCCTGGACGCCGAGGAATTTTTTGAGTACTTGAAAGATTTGCAGGAAGGCCATCCGCCCTTTTCACCCGGTTTGGCGGAAAAGATCCTTAAAGCCTTTTCAACCCAGGACACCAAGCCAGTCCGTGAAGCCATGCAGGAAGCACCAGGTGATTTATCACCTCAATCCGCATGTGACGACAGCTTATCACCGCGCCAGGTGCAGGTACTGACCCTGGTTGCCCAGGGACAGACCTATCGTCAAGTTGCTGCCACATTAAGCATTTCTGAAAGTACCGTGAAATACCATATGGGGGAAATTCTAAACTGTCTGCATTTGCAAAATCGAACCCAGGTGATTGCATATGCCGCTCGGATGGGATTGGTCAGACCAGAGGATAGCGTGTAGCAAATGGTTTAAAGCTGAAAGCCGCGTAGGGTGGGTTGGGCATGGATTTTTTTCATTCAAAACATTAGGTTACCCTTGTGAAATTTTCATTTACGGGCTTTATTGACCAACCCACCGTTCTATTCTTCTGAGCATTTGGGATTTGCCATGCTTCATGTCTTTTCCTAATAACCAATTGCCTAATACCTGCTTCCTTTTTACTTAATTCCCCTTGCTTGCGGGGGGTTAGGGGGGATTATTTTGTTGGATTTCAGCATATTGTTTTAGAAATAATATTGGCAGTCGCGTAGGGTGGGTTGGTCATGGAATTTTTTCATTCAATGCCTTAGGATACCCTTGGGAAATTCTCATTTACGGGCTTTATTGACCAACCCACCATCATTAATTATTTTCCTGTGCTGGTGGTTTGGTATTTGCCAGGCTTTATGTCTTTGCCTGATACCCAATCGCCTAATACCTGATTCATTTTTGCTTAATTCCCCTTGCTTGCTGGAGACAAGTGATCGGTGGGTTGGTATCCATTTGGTTCTTATATTGATCTGATATGCAAAATTAAAGTAATATTTTGTATTAACTTCCCCGCCAACCCACCCTGCAAAACATTCATCTTTAAGTTTTCTCCCATTAACATTGAGCGATGACCTACGACCAATCACTACTCACCACTCACCATTCAATCAAGACTGTACTTTTTTCTCCTCTCGACTGTACTTTTATGCATACATCAGGGCCATAAAATCTTATACACTGTAATTGTCCTATCCGGAAGAGGAATCCAATGTCAGCAAAGAGAAAAGTGCTTATTTATGGCAGGTCCCTGAGTTTAGCAGGCATTTCTGCTTGCCTGGAACTTGACGATGACCTGGAGGTCAAATTCGTTGACCCACATGATTTCCGGGCTAAACAATACCTGGATGAATTTAACCCGGAGACGATATTGTACGATCTGAACGACCCGCCAAATGACCTGGATTTGGATTTGCTGCAGCAGCGACCCGGATTGCTGCTAATTGGTGTGGATCCTTCCAGTGATGAGGTATTGGTTTTGAGGGGTCAGCGGAGCCGGGTGGTAACTGCAGGGGAGTTGAGCCAGCTCATCTCAAACCATACTGACGAAACACGAAAACAAAAAGGACTGTAAAAGTATCGTTGAGGAGGTGCTGCTTAGGAAATAAGCGTTGTTGACGTAATAGAATTTTTGTTTGATTTGATATTTTGGTGTTTGAGGATGGAAAAAGGAGAAAAAATGAAAAGGTTAATCAATCTGGTAATTTCTATCATTCTGCTTGTAGGCATGCTGCCAGTCGTACCTGCAGTGGCGCAAACCTGCCTCGAAAGTGTTGTGGTGACGACAATTGCGGACAGCGGGGAGGGATCACTGCGCCAGGCGATTGTCGATGTATGTTCTGGAGGCACGGTCACATTTGATGTAAGCCTATCGGGAGCCACAATAGTGCTTGACTCCCAATTGACACTTGGTAAGGATTTGACAATCGACGGCTCGACGCTGCCTTCAAAGGTCACAATCAGCGGCAATGCGCTAACCCGTGTTTTTTGGATAAATAGTGGTAAAACGGTCACCCTGGACAGTTTGATTGTTGTAGATGGGAGCGCTGATGATTATACAATCGATGGACCTTCTGGTGGCGGTATATACAATGATGGTACACTCACAATTAAAAACAGTGTTCTTTACAACAACAACGTGAGTTGGTTAGGAGGGGGGGTATATAACAATTACGATTTAACCATCATGAACAGCGTCATAGAGGGAAACAGTGCTGTTCTTGGCGGAGGAGGAGTACACAACAATCTAACGCGCATCCTTACAGTGAAGGATAGCACCATCGCATATAATTCATCCTCTATTGGCGGTGGATTATACAATGAAGGTCAGCTGACTTTATCCGGTAGCACCCTGATAGGCAATAGAGCTGAGGGCAGTTCGTACAGCTCTAACGGTGGTGGAATCTATAATTATGGCACTGCGACGGTTGCCAACTGTACATTTACGCAGAACTTTGCTACTCTTTATGGTAGCGGAATTTACAACTTTGGAGCGATGACCTTATATAACAGCACCTTAGCGGGAAATTCTGGATCTCCAACATTGGTAAACACTGATGCCACTGGAAGGCTTAATTTTGCCAATACAATCATTGCTGACACAACTGGTAGTAGTGATTGCTTAAATAGCAATGGTGGCGTAATTGTTTCTAATTACCACAACCTGGTGGAGGATGGGTCCTGTTCAGCGGGGGCAGTTAATTACGTGAGCGGCGACCCAATGCTGGCTGCCCTGGCGGACAACGGTGGGCTAACCCTGACGATGGCGCTCCTGCCTGGATCTCCCGCCATCGATGCAGGGGACAATACGATCTGTGCCGCCTCACCTGTCGATGGATTGGATCAGCGCGGTGTCACCCGTCCACAAAATGAATTTTGTGACATTGGTGCCTATGAGCAGCTCGAATTTGACATCCTGCCCCATACCCTGCCGCCAGCCACAGTTGGATTTCATTACAGCCAGCAGTTAACCGCTGTTGGTGGCACCCCACCTTACAGTTGGAGCAGTAGTGGGTTAATAGAAGTACCATTCACTCTTTACAATGAAACCGGTATGCTTATGAGTGATGATAATGCTGCAGACCCACATACACCCGGTGTAATAACATTTACAGCAATATGGCATGACTCAACAGATGTTGATTTCAGTAAAGAATATTCCCTGACGGTGTTTCCTGCATTGGTTTTCAGTCCAGGGACTCTTCCCACAGGTAAGGTTGGCGAGGTTTACAGCCAGGTTGTCACTCTTTCAGGAGGCTTGGCACCCTATACCATCGATCCGGTCAGCATTCCATCTTGGTTAACTTATGATGTTGATTCGGATGCGGGGACGATCACCTTATCAGGAACACCAACAGAGCATGGATCTTTTTCAGTAGAAATCCAGGCTTCGGATGCGTTGGGTGTCAAAGGAAAGAAAACCTATGGATTTTGGATTGGCCCGGAACGGGCATTTTCCTGGTCTCCAGAAAACCCAAATCAGTTTGAAGGTGTGAATTTCGCAGCCATATCCGACCTGGGCAGCACCAGCCTTAATTGGTGGCGAGGAGATAACCCTGGTGATACATGTGACACCTATGTGTCCACAATTACCAATAATCTTTATGCTGTATTTAATGAAAGCGGCAGCTATCAAATCTGCATGGATTATTGGATCAATTCGATTAATGGTTATGTAAGAGATCAACAATGGGTAACAATTAACAATGTACCACCAAAGGATGTTTATATTACCTTCATCCAGGAGCCAGCTTATATTAACAATCCGGTATATGCAGATATCCGTTTTATTGATTGGGATATTGGCCCTTTTACATGTACCATCGATTGGGGTGACGGCAGCGATCCGCAAACAATGCCTGCAGATCCCGATCATGAGTGTGAATTCCCTGAACATATTTATCCAGCAGCTGATACGTATACTGTAACGGGGTATGTAACAGAAGAAGGCGTTGGCAGCAGCGAATCTATAACGAGGAACCTTGAAGTTCTGGATCCAGCCAGCCTGCCCCCAGAAGCCTGGGATGGTGAGTGGCTTGTGGGAGAAGTTGGACACTCCCGGATAAGATTAGAGGCATTCGATTTGCAGGGAAATGACGACTTATCCTTCGAAGTTGTTGACCCGCCTGTCCATGGAACAGTAACCACACCAGTCTTTGAGGCCTGTGAATATGATGAAGATGGATCAGGCGTACGTGTTTGTTCAGCAGTTGCAGATTACACCCCCGATATCAGTGAACCCCCCTATAATGGATCAGACACTTTCACTTTCACGGCAAGTGACGCTGGTTTAACTTCTGATCCAGCCACCATTTCCTTGGTGATCGCACCTAATGAAGCCCCTAAAGCCTATGGTGACAATTTGACAGTTGTGTCGACCATCCCAACAACGATTGAATTGATCGCGAAAGATCCTGATGTGGTCGATTTTCTTCCAGATAAGCTGGAAATTGAAATCATATCAGACCCTGTTCTTGGAACGCTTGATGAATTGATTCAAACCAGTTATGAGATAGGATTTAATGGAGAAACCGGGAAATTCGAGGTGACCTATTATTGGATCATCACTTATACACCCGACGGCAGCACAGGTGCAGATAGTTTTGAATTCCAGGTGACCGACAATAACTACCATACGAGCACTGCCATAATCGATCTGACCGTCCAAGAGCCAATCACATGGCATGTGAACACTTTTGATGATATTGACAATGGTGCCTGCGACAGCACCCACTGCAGTTTGCGTGAAGCGGTTCATTATGCCATTAGCGGTGATAGTATTGACTTTGAGGGACTCCTCAGTGAACTACCTGGCACGATTGTATTGAGTGGTGAGCAGATCAGGATCAACAAAGACCTGACAATAATTGGCCCAGGGGCAGACCAGCTTGCAATCAGCGGGAATGATGTCAGCCGTGTCATTTCAGTCTCTGGATATGAAATTCCGGTGATAGCATCCATTTCTGGATTGACGATTAAAGATGGATGGAGTTTTCAGGGTGGCGGTGTGGCTCTCTCCGAAGGCAGCAGCTTGACCATGACGGACTGTGTGATTGGCCCCGGAAATATTGTGGCTTTTGCTGGTGGCGGAATCTTTAATGATGGTGGACATCTGATATTGAACCGCTGTACTGTGACAGGGAATGAAGGGACAGGCACATTAGGGGGTGCGGGTGTGACCACAGCCTATAACGATGCAACGACGACATTGATCAACTCGACGATCAGCGGGAATATCACCAATAATTACGGCGGCGGCATCTTCGTGGGCAATGATTGCGTGGTAAAACTCATTCATACCACTGTCAGCGGAAATCTCTCCAATGCCGATTTTGAAGAACCTGGAGAAGAACGGGGAGGTGGTGCTGGAATTTATATCGATCCAACAGGAAACGGCCAGCTTGAGATCCAAAACAGCATCGTGGCGGGGAACACAGATATGACCGATCCAGCAACGGCCGGTCATGCAAAGTGGCTTGACGTCTATGGTAGTTTCGAATCCCATGGCGGAAACCTGATCGGCGACCCGACCGGTTCTACCAATGATTGGGCAGCGAGTGACCTGGTAGGAACTGCTGAAACGCCGCTGGATCCATTATTGGGTGCACTGGTGATCAATTCTCCAGGGCACACACCGACAATGGCTTTGCTTGAGGGGTCGCCAGCGATTGACGCGGCACCAAGCTGTACGGTGACAATTGACCAGCGCGGTATAACACGCCCACAGGGTTCAAGCTGCGATATCGGCGCTTATGAGCTTGAACAGGAGCCGATATTCTGGGAAGTGTTTATGCCATTGATCATTAGCGGCAGCGCGGATTAACGAAAACTTCCGAAAGGGTAAAGAAGTTGATTGGGGATTTCTCGATTGTAGGAATCCCCAATTTTTTGTTTAAATTTGTGGATTTATCAATTCTTATTAAAATCGACCATGGCTTTTTTACAAAAGGTCAAAAACATCTTTGTATTGATTTTTAGGTTCAAAAGCAAATCTTGATGAACTGTACTTTTATTTTGTTCAGACTGTACTTTCGTTCATTTTATTTTTTCAAAATTCTTTATACACTATAAGTGTCCCAACAATACGAGGAAATTCAATGTCGTTCAAGAAAAGCGTTGTCATCTTTGGCAGGTCTTTGTATCTTGCAGGAATAGGTGCTTGTTTGAAACGTGAGCATGGCTTGGATGTATGCGAAATCGATCCCCAGGACCCGGTCGCCAGACAGAGTCTGGAAGCAATGACACCTGCAGTGATCCTTTTTGACCTGTCAGACCCACCGGGTGATCTTGATATGGGGTTGCTAAAGCAGCAGCCCAGCAAGGTGGTAACGGTAGAGGAATTGAGCAAGCTGAATGCCAATCAAACAGGGTAACCAATGGAAAAGAAAAGGGGCTGCGATTATGGTAGAGGAGGTGTTGGTAAGTAAATTTATGCATTTAAATCAAATTGAGATTTTGTTTAGTAAGAAATTTTGGTACTTGAGGATGGAAAAAAGGAGTAAAAAATGAAAGGCTTAATTAATCGGATTTTTATTGGAAATGTCCTACTGAAAAAGAAAATAGCCATAGCAGTGGTGTTGATCCTGTTGATCGTGGTTCCTGCAGCCTCCGTACAGGGCGTAAGCACCACGTTGATTGTGAATGCCGATTCATTCGTTGGTTTTACTAGTCTGACCTCTTCGCTGAACCCATCTGTTTACGGGGATACAGTGACGTTCACAGCAGTTGTGTCCACCAGCGGCGGGGCGCCGACCGGGAAGGTCATCTTCTTTGAATTGGTGATGGAGGGGTACAGCTTGACGCCGATAATCCTGGGTGAAGACACGACCGCAACCTCACTCGGGGGGGATTCATATGAGTACACGTTCTTGACTTCTACGCTAGCTATCGGTGATCATGCGATCTTCGCTGGCTATGACAATGGTAGCGGCGGTGACATATCTACTGGCGTTAATCCTATCTACCAGATGGTAACAGACCGGATCTGGCCATCTGTGACCATAACCAGTGCACCTCCCGAGATCACTTACAGCACGCAAGCAACCTTCGAGTTCAGCAGCGACACTGCGGGTGCTGAGTTCGAGTGCAGCTTGTCCGAAAGTTATGACTTTACCCCCGACACCTGGACCTGGTCACCTTGCAATAGTCCGAAAGTATACACTGATCTCTCCCTTGGGAGTGCTCATTGGTTCGGGGTGAAAGCCCAGGGAGCCCCTCTCACAGAATCGACAATGGCGGTGCACCAATGGACCATCGGTGTGCCACAGATAAGCATCACAGGCGGTCCGGCACAATACATTGAAAGTACCGAAGCAACCCTCACTTTTTCCAGCGTTCCGGAGGGTGTCGATCTGGTGTGCTCTCTGCTTGAGTATGAATACAGTACCCAGAACACTGTTTTACTGGAGGAATGGGTTCCGTGCACCAGCCCTCGTACATACACCGGTCTTTCTCGTGGTAACGCCTATTACTTCGGTGTGAAACCCGCGGGAGCTACTGACGACTATGCGGTTTCACGGCAGTGGATGATTAACCGATTGACGCTTACCTCCTCGCCGAATTCTTCCCAATTTGGGAGTGAAGTGACATTCACGGCGACATTATGGGATGAGAACGGCACCACGCCTGGTGGGACTGTCAATTTTATGGAAATGGTTTACCTCGGGTTCGGTGCATGGGGCCCCGAGCTTTTGGGCTTAGGGTCAGGCCCCACCGCCAGCGGTACGGGCTCTTACGCCTTTACCTTCTCGACATCGGCGTTGGCTGTCGGCTTCCACAACATCTTCGCCATGTATACGGATGAAGGGGGCACGATCACGAGCCTGACTATCACGCAGGAGGTAACCGAAGTGACCGCGCAAGCGCCGGTGATTACAACCCAACCTGCGAATCACACGACCTGCGCTGGGAGCAGTGTAAGCTTCACGGCGGCTGCCAGCGGGATACCTGCGCCGACTATACAGTGGCAGGTAAGTAATGACGGCGGGACAACCTGGAACAACATTTCCGGCGCCACATCGATGACGTATACCTTCACAGCGGCGTCTGGGGATAACGGGAAGCGTTACCATGCGGTCTTTACAAACTCGGCCGGGTCTGCTACCACTTCCGCCGCTATTCTGACTGTCAATACCGCACCGGTGGTTACCACGCAACCTTCTAACCAAACAGTGACCTATGGAGTCCCCAGCGCGACCTTTTCGGCTGCAGCCTCCGGAACCGCGCCGAGCGTCCAGTGGCGTAGAAGTACAAATGGGACGACATGGGATCTTGTTCCTGGCGCTACTACCTCGAACCTGACTATTGCCAACCCGACTGTCCTAATGAGCGGTAACCAGTTCCGGGCTGAGTTCAGTAATGCATGCGGGACCGCGATCAGCAGTGCGGCGACGCTAACGGTGAACAAAGCTGCGCTGACAGTGACTGCTTTAAGCCCTACTGATGGTATCTACGGCGACCCGGCACCCGGGATCACGCCCAGTTATGCGGGCTTTGTGCTGGGTGACGACGGGGGCGATCTCGATAAGGCGCCCACCTGCAGCACGACTTACGTCCAGGGCAGCGGACCTGGTGACTACCCGACCAGTTGTTCGGGCGGTGTGGACGCCAACTATGCCTTCAGCTACGTGGCAGGCAACTTCCATGTCGACAAGGCATCGCTGACCATCACCGCTGACAACCAGACAGCTCAGTACAGCGACGCAAGTCCATCCCCGTTGACGTTCCAGTACGCTGGTTTTGTGCTGGGCGAGGATGTGAGTGTAATCAACACTAAGCCAACCTGTTCGACAACACGTCTGACCGTGAGCCCTGCAGGTGATTATCCAATTACCTGCTCAGGTGGCGAGGACAACAACTACACCTTTAGCTACGTAGAAGGCACTTTTACCGTAACCAGGGAGAACGCAATCATAACCTTTGACGATGGTAACCCTGCCGCACTCCAGGTCTCAGCTCCTGAGGGGCCGCTGAATGCTAACGAGTTAACCCTTGTGCTGAAGGTTAGAGAAAAGCTTCCGGATATGCCTGCTGAATCAGCAATAGCTGGAGACATCAATAATGCTGGCTTAATTGTAAAGCTGGAACCCCTATCCGGCGGCGGCGCGATCACACTCGATTGCACAGCGGCTGTTGAGGGTACGGGTTATGATGGTGTGAAGACCTTTACATGCACGAATAGCCAGGCTATCGCGGTCGATACCTACGACGTTGTCGCCCTTATATATGGGGATTATTACTTCGGTGAAAGTTTCGATGGGTTCACTGTGTTCGACCCGAGTCTCGGCTATGCCACCGGCGGCGGCTGGTTCTACTGGCCCGGTACCACCGAGAAGACAAACTTTGGCTTCACGATGAAATACAACAAAAAAGCCACCAATATCCAGGGCAACCTGCTGGTTATCCGTCATCATGCGGATGGTACCATCTCACGCCTGAAGAGCAACGCGCTCGACGGGCTGGCACTCAAGGACATCAATGGATGCGGTATTGCGACCTTTAGCGGCAAGTCGACCTATGAGACATGGGATCCTGAAGCGAATGAAGGACTCGGTGGGTACGTCACCCTTGGCGGAATTCCGTTCTCGGTTTATGTTGGGGACTGCAACGAGCCAGGCACCGGCGTCGATAAGTTCTGGGTGCGAGGGATGGATAGGCTCGCACTGGAAAAACCCGCACCGACGAACGCAGTAACGATAGGCGGCGGAAACATTGTAGTACCGCATACGCCGAATTATTCTAATGAAGAACCTGAAGAACCAATCGTTCCGAAGAAACACAAGTGATGCAATATGGACAGCTGACAGGTCGCTTTCTCGACTAAAAATAGACAATCCCGGTCCCCCAAAAAGGGACCGGGTTTCTTTATATACCTTGCTTCTCTACGCAGGCTTGAACCCAGCTGGGCTTTCAGGTGTGCTGGTATCCAAATAAACTAAACTATTTATTAGGTTCTTACAAAGATGCTGTTATTAAGAAAAAATTTCTCCAAAACCTACATTAAAAAATTTCCCTTTCACCAATTGTTTTCTCACAATTTCTCAGGTCAGGAGATTTTATTTATATGCCCATTTAGTCAAAAAACAATGACCCCTTGACAAACCCGGTTGTTTCCCTATAATTGTTCTTAATTAAATAACCAAAGACCTTGATGAGGAAGAGTAGGCAGGCAGTCGGTGTTACAGAGAGCGGTGAAGGGTGAGAAACCGCACATGCGAGCGTGTTGAATGGGCCTCGGAGTTGTTGAAGCGAAAGATCTCGATTAGCTTCAAACGGACACACCGCCGTTACCAGGGTGAAAGGTATATGCATTAATCTGCTGTACCCGAGTAATGAGTGAGGCTGGCCTTTTCCTGTTGCATCATCAACAGGTTTTTTGTTTAAAGCCTGCCTAATCTGGGTGGCACCACGGACAATAACGTTCGTCCCATTTTTGGGACGGGCGTTTTTTATTTGCCCTTCCGCCATTACTCTGGCCATTGACCCAATTTTTAGAACCAGGAGGTTTAAATGTCTAAAGAGCAATATAAGTATTTGTTGAACGAGAGTGATATCCCCAAGCAATGGTACAACATCAGTGCAGACATGCCCGTTGACCCAACGCCGGTACTCAATCCGCAGACGAAAGAGCCGATTACACCGGAATTTCTGAACGTGTTGTTTCCGATGTCCCTTGTTGAACAGGAAGTCAGCAAGGACCGCTACATTGATATTCCTGAGGAGGTACGGGAAATCTACAAACTCTGGCGCCCGACCCCATTAATTCGAGCACGCCGACTTGAAAAGGCTTTAGGTACACCTGCGCATATCTATTATAAAAATGAAGGTGCATCCATTTCGGGCAGTCATAAATCAAATACAGCCGTTGCACAAGCCTACTATAATAAAATCGATGGCACCAAGTCTTTAACCACAGAAACCGGTGCGGGGCAGTGGGGTTCTGCCCTTTCCATCGCCTGTAATTTCTTCGATATGAGTCTTGAGGTCTTCATGGTTAAGGCATCCTATGAGCAAAAGCCATATCGCCGTGTTATTATGCAGACCTACGGCGCAGATATCTTTCCCAGCCCGTCAGATCAAACAGATTATGGGCGTAGTTATCTTGAAGAACATCCTGACAGTCCAGGTTCCCTCGGGATTGCAATTTCTGAAGCTGTAGAGACTGCTGTTAAATCAAATGGTGCTAAAAAGTACAGCCTGGGCTCGGTTTTGAACCATGTCTTGATGCACCAGACGGTGATCGGACAGGAATGCTTGAAGCAAATGGAGATGGCTGATGAATACCCGGATGTGGTCATCGGATGTGTGGGCGGTGGATCGAATTTTGGGGGTGTTGCTTTCCCCTTTGCCCATAAAAACCTGACAGAGGGGCGAAAGACAAGGTTGGTGGCTGTTGAGCCAACGGCAACCCCGACGCTCACAAAGGGTCCTTATGCTTTTGATTATGGTGATACCGCAAAAATGGCGCCCATCCTGAAGATGTTCACCCTCGGTCACGATTTTATTCCTGCACCTATTCACGCGGGTGGCTTGCGTTATCACGGCATGGCGCCCCAAATTTGCATGCTCTATGATGCTGGATATATTGAAGCTGTAGCTGTGCCGCAACCCGGGACTTTTTCAGCCGGCGTTTTGTTTGCCCAAACTGAGGGGATCATACCAGCACCTGAATCAGCGCATGCCATCAGGGTCGCGATCGATGAAGCTCTGGATGCCAGGGAGAAAGGTGAAGAACGAGTGATTTTGTTCAACCTCTCCGGTCATGGGTTGCTCGATTTGGCAGCATATGATGCTTATAACCAGGGTAGGGTGGTTGATGATACCCTGGAGATTTCTCAGGATGAGATCAAAGCGAGGTTGCCACAGATCGAGCTTTATTAAATCTGGTAAACTATTGAGGCTGTCTTATAAGACCTCTTAATTGGCTTGCTAAGCTAGGACAGTAAGAGTCGTTCTTCCTCTCCCTCCCCGAGGGAGAGGATTGAGGTGAGGGTGGGAAACTTGCCAAAGGCTGGAAAGATCTAAGCTCAACCTATTATTCAAATTTCTATGGAAAACCTCACCCTGCCCTCTCCTTTGCCAAAAGTGTATAGACCGGGGAGATAGGTAACACATGTTCGGAGACATAGGTAACAGTTTTCTGTAGAATAAGGGCAAAAATGGTTTTGAAAAGGAGACCAAAAATGCCCTGGAAAGAAGCAAATCTTATGTCACTACGAACAGATTTTATAGCCTTAGCAACAAAGGAAAATGCTAATATCAGCCAACTCTGTCGACAGTTTGGGATCAGTCGTAAAACGGGATATAAATGGCTCAAGAGATTTCGGGAAGGCGGAAAGACAGCTTTAGTAGATCGATCGCGACGCCCTCGCCACAGCCCAAATAAAACGCCAACAGTCATTGAAGATCTGGTTAATGGAGTTAGGACAGATCATCCTGCTTGGGGTGGTCGAAAGATCAAAGCCTATCTGGAAAGAAAGGGGCATGACAACATACCGGCAGCCAGCACCATAACTGAGATATTGAGGCGAGAAGATAGCATTGACCCAGAAGAAGCTGAAAAGCACAGACCATTTCAAACCTTTGAAATGGAGAAACCGAATC
>JARGGB010000014.1 GCA_029210815.1 Candidatus Brevefilum sp. | reverse complement strand
TAGGTAATGATGCCACATTTCTTCATCCGTCCACCCTTGTCCTGCTTTCAAAATTTCCAAACTAACTAGTTCGTTGACCGGCGCATTCGGTCGGGACGGGAAATCTACGTACAACTCACTGAAGAGCTGTTCGTCTATTCTACAAAATACCTCTTGGTAAAATGTCCCTGCCCAGGAGTTTCCTAACAAACTCCGTTGTTTTTCTGGAAGATCGTTGATATTGCTGATAAGATAAGGTTGCAAATGCTGATTATTCTCTTTGAACATTTTCTGCTTCCTTGATTCGCCGCTCTTTTGAACTGTCCTGGTTATAATTATAGGTGAAACTTCAATTTTTCGCGAATCGATAATTAGGATAAAATTTGTCCAGTCGTTTTTTCAGTAGACTCATAAATTCAAAGGAAAATAAAAAAGGAAAAACACAATAAACTGTATTTATTCTGAGAAGCAGAATACCCCGCAGCTTGCTGCGTGGGTTCCATGTATAAGGCAAAACCTGATCCGGAGGAGAAAATTTCGTAATACCCTGTCCCCTTGCGGCGGGGATAGAAATTTTCAAGGTTTTGCTTCTTTATTCTACCAGAAAAAAAGCGTCATGTGTGAGCTGGATTGACGCCCATCAGTAATAAGAACGGTTCTGGTCCGAACGTAAAACGTCTGATCCCGCACGGTATCTACCCAGGCTAGCGCCTAAGGGTAACCGGCAAAAATTATTACAATGAGCTTAGGGCAAGGTTGGTTTCGGCTCACCCCGCCCGACAACATGCGTTTTTCTCGGGAAACACAATTGGCTTTTTCGCATAAATAATCTTTTCTGCATTTCTGTGGCCGTTTTCTTAAGCTCCTTCGACCCAAGCAATTTAATTATGATCGAAATAGGGTCTTTTTACAGAAAAATCTAAATTTGGGCGATGTGATTCTGCACTATTTGGGGAACCCATTGCTCCAAATATCTTCCTATTCAATTGTCACTATTGAGTCGCCCTTAGCAAGCTGAGTGCCAGAGGTCACATGAACAGCGGTCACTATACCATCCAAAGGAGCTCGGATCAGCATCTGCATTTTCATCGATTCTAATACCAGTACGACATCCTCTGTGCTAACCCGATCCCCCACCACCACATTTACTTTGACCACTACACCTGAAATTGGCGCTTTGATATCCCCCTCGACATGCTTATTCACTTTCCGCTGTGATTGACTGCTGGTTTTTTCAACGCTGACAATACTTTGTCTGCCAGCAACATTTAAGGAGTATTGGCCCTTACCCAGCGCCTGGATCAGGATATCTTGTTTCTGGTTATCCTTGTCAAGCTGATACAGTCCCTGGCCATCGACCTTTACAAGCGCCGCGTGTGTTGATTGGCCATTGATCTCAACGGCTTGATCTGAAACAGCTACCTGGTATTTTTTTGTGCCAACGGACACCGTATAAAGGGTCATCGTGATCTCCCAGGATAGGTTCTAAAAATTGTAACGCATCTGTTCTTTCCAGGCTTGAGACTGCCATCCGCTTGCGATGTTGTGTGATTGGGCTATCTGCGGGTGTGCCAGGCTTTGATGTGCCAACAAGGCAGCTGCCAGCGCCATATCTTCTTTCAGGGTTTCTTCATTCCCATTTGGCACGAATTGAAAGGTTTCCAGATAAGTGGTGTTTGCGCTGCCCTGGTTGAAGTGCTCTGAATCAATGATTTGAAGCAACAGCTCGATATCAGTGGGGATGCCGCCAATCTGAAATTCATTTAGTGCGCGTTGAAGCCTTTGAATGGTGGTCTGGCGTTCTTCGGCCCATACAATGACTTTAGCAATCAGGGAATCATAATCGGCGGTGATCTCTTGCCCAACATAAAGCGCAGAATCAACTCGCACGCCTGGCCCGCCCGGTTCTTTCAAATATGTGATTTCTCCGGTTGCCGGGAGAAACCCGTTTTCAGGGTCTTCCGCAAGAACCCTGGCTTCGATGGCAGAACCACGGGGATGAATATCCTTCTGAGCATATTTAAAAGGTTGTCCGGCTGCCAGGCGAAGCTGGGCGCTGACCAGATCAACCCCGGTGACCATCTCGGTTACCGGGTGTTCCACCTGGATGCGAGGGTTGACCTCGATAAAATAGAAGCCGCCCGTTTCATTGAGGAGAAATTCCACCGTGCCCAGACTGCGGTAGTTCAGCGTTTTTCCCAGGGTGAGGGCAGCCTGGTACAGATTCTGGCGCATGGTGGGACTCAGGCTGGGGGCAGGGGATTCCTCGATCAGTTTCTGGTGACGGCGCTGGATGGAGCATTCACGCTCCCCCAGCGCGAGGATCCTGCCATGCCCATCACCCAGGATTTGAATCTCGACATGCCGAGCCTGTTGGACTAGGGGTTCGAAATAGACCGAGTCATCCCCAAAGGCTGCCTTGGCTTCCTGCCGGGCAGCCAGGATCATTTCTTCCAGCTCCGTCAGATTATTAGCCAACCGAATGCCCCGCCCCCCTCCGCCAGAGACGGCTTTGATCAAGACCGGGTAATTGACTTTAGCCAGCTGTGCATCTGTCACCGTTTCCAAAATGGCTTGATCCGGTCCGGGAAGAACCGGCAACCCGGCCTGGCGTGCGATGCGGCGGGCAGCCAGTTTATCGCCGGTGAGCGCCAGCGTTTCAGGGCTGGGGCCGATGAAGATCAGACCGGCATCTTCCACCGCCTGAGCGAAATCTGCGTTTTCCGAAAGAAACCCATAGCCCGGGTGGACGGCCTCAGCGCCAGATTCAATAGCTGCTTTGAGGACGTGACCCGTGTTCAAATAACTTTCCCGGGCGGGCGTACCACCAATCGAGACCGCTTCATCAGCATACCTCGCAGGCAGGGAGTCCTGATCCGCTGCCGAATAAACTGCCACGCTGGGAAAACCCAGCTCGCGACAGGAACGCAAAATTCTTAAGGCGATTTCTCCGCGGTTGGCAACTAAAATTTTCATAGTGTCCTCACAATGGGATGTTGCCGTGTTTTCGAGGTGGCGTGTTCTGGCGTTTATCCAGCAGGCTTTCCAGAGCTGCTATCAGACGAAGGCGGCTCTCGCGCGGGAGGATGATATCATCCACATAGCCGCGGGATGCTGCCAAATACGGATTGGCGAACTCTTCACGATATTGACGCGCACGTTCTTGGGCAGCAGCACCCGGGTCTTCAGCTGTCTTGATCTCATTGCGGAAGATTATTTTTACAGCGCCTTCTGGCCCCATCACGGCAATTTCAGCCTGCGGCCAGGCCAGGTTGTAATCACTCCTCAGGTGTTTGGAAGACATGACAATATAGGCGCCACCGTAGGCTTTCCGCAGGATAATCGCCAGCTTGGGCACCGTCGCCTCCGCATAAGCATAGATCAACTTGGCGCCGTGGCGAATTATGCCATCATGTTCCTGGTCGCTGCCTGGCAGGAAACCGGGGGTATCCACCAGCGTGACCAGCGGGATATGAAAGGCATCACAAAAGCGGATAAACCGGGCGCTTTTATCGGCAGCATCGATATCCAAAACCCCGGCGAGGAAGCCCGGCTGATTGGCGATCCAGCCAACCGGGTGCCCATCCAACCGGCCAAATCCGACGAGGATATTTTGGGCGTAACCGGGCTGCACTTCTAAAAACTCACCGTCGTCAACAAGAACTTCGATCACGCCGTGCATGTCATAGGGCTGATTCTGTTCATCAGGAACGATCGTTTTCAACTCTGGCGTCAACCGTTGAGGATCGTCTGTGGCGGGGATGACGGGCGGGGGTGTGAGATTATTGGGGGGCAGGTAAGACAGCAGCCAACGCAGCTGGTTGAATAGGGCTTCCTCATCCGGCGCGGTGAAATGGGCCACGCCGCTCTTTTCACTGTGCATCACTGCACCCCCCAGGGTCTCAAAGGTGACCTCTTCATGGGTGACCGCTTTGATGACCTCCGGGCCGGTGATAAACATAAAGGCATTCTGGTCAAGCATAAACACAAAGTCCGTGATGCCCGGGGAATAGACGGCTCCCCCTGCGCAGGGTCCCATGATCAGGGAGATTTGGGGGGTTACGCCGGAGGCGCGGGTATTGCGATAAAATATCTCTCCATAAGCAGCCAGAGAATCAACCCCCTCCTGGATGCGTGCCCCGCCGGAGTCGTTGATTCCGATCAGCGGCGCGCCGTTCTGATAAGCCAGGTCCATCAGTTGGGCGATCTTCCGACCATGCGCTTCTCCCAGGGAGCCTCCCAGGATGGTAAAGTCCTGCGCAAAAACATATACCCGATGACCATTGATCTTCCCCCACCCCGTAATCACACCATCCGTTGCATACCGCTTATCTTCCATGCCAAAACCACTTGACCGATGGGAGACATACAGCCCGGTCTCGATAAAGGTGCCCGGATCCAATAATTTACCAATGCGTTCCCGGGCGGTTAATTTCCCGGCGGCATGTTGTTTGTCAATCCGCCCCTGACCCCCGCCCAATCTGGCGGCGTTCTGAATTTGCAGGTATTGATCTTCTTGATTCTCATTCATCGTATCACTATGGCTTTCACTTAATAAACCAGCGCTCTGCTCAGATGGGGAGCGGCTATCCCCACAGTTTGCAAGTCACCGGACGGTTCATTCAGGATGGCGACCGCAGCCGCATAGCCTGTTTCTGGTTGGAAGGGTGTGAGGGCACAGGCGCCATCTTTGGACAATTCGACCGGTAGATTTACAATTGTAAGAGCGGTATCTTTTATTGTTAACTGCACCTGGCGAGGCGGGAATGAAAAGCCTCGCCCGGTTGCCTTGAGAATGGCTTCTTTGGCCGTCCAGAGCGTATAGAAATCTAGGCGGGGATCACTTGAACAGGATAGGAGGGCTTGCTCTTCAGGAGAAAAAACGAGTGGGGCAATGGCTGCAAAATCCCTGTCAGGTGACAATCTCTCCACGTCAATTCCAATTCGCCTGCCTTTGGTAAGTGCAATCAAAAGAAATTCTTCGGAATGTGAAAGATTAAAAGAAAGGTTAGAATCTGCTGGGCACGACAGGAACGGTTTTTGATACCGGTTTTCCCCAAACTTGAGCCTCTGTGGTGCCATCTGGAGAATCTGACCCAGAACAAGTCGCAGGATCCCATGGGTGATCACCCATCGTTCAGCTACCGCCCGATTCTTCAACCGTGAAACGCGTGCTTTTTCATTCTCTGATAGTAAGCCAAAAAACTGCGCGCCAGTTTTTCCTTCCAGCTGTGCTGAGACAATCAGAGGACTCCCGAAGGTTGGCAAACACCAGCGATTGAGTTCCTGCCAGGGCACCAAACGCATGTCAAGCCTCCAGGGCTGACTGCGGCGTATAACCTGACAAGCCCACAGGGACCTGAACGCCGAGCAGCTTCAGCAGCTGGATCCGGTACAGATAGACTGCGCCGGCAAACAAATGCAGGGTCACGTCCACAATCCGCCGGTTGTCTGGTTCGGCCAGATAAGTCCCGTCCGTCCAGTCGTTGAAACTACCCATCGCAGGGCCGCACCAGATCTGATAATCCATCTCCCGATTGGGTTCGCCGATGTTGGACCACCTTGAAGAAAGCCCCAGATACCAGCGGAAGATCAATGCCATTTTTCTCTTGGGATTGGCCTCAGCCCGCTCAATTTGCATCGGATCACGAACCTCAAAGAACCTGACAGTCTCCTGCCAGACGGACTCCAACTCCCTTTGGAATATCTGTATTTCAAGTTTCTGGCGTTCCTCCGAGGGGATAGCGTCAATGGAGTCATAGCGGGTATAAATCTCATAGAGCTTGAGCGCCCGCATGGGAAACAGTGTGCCCCGTTTTAAAACCTGGACTTTGACGCCCATTTCAAACATGTCTGCAGAGGGCGCCATGGTGACATCCGCCATTCCCGCCTCCCCCAACAGGCGTTTGGTGTGCGGGGATGCCCCGGACTCGACACAGGCTTGATTGATCGAGCCGGTGACCACATAGGCAGCCCCCATCATGAACGCTCCCAGCACGGCTGTCGGGGTTGAAATGCCACCCCCCGCGCCAATCCGCACCGGCACCGTATAATCATATTTTTCTTGCATCCGGTCGCGCAATGCCAGCATGGTTGGCATCAGGCAATTCAGAGGGCGATTATCGGTATGCCCACCGGAATCTGCCTCCACCGTGATATCATCAGCCATGGGCACCCGTCCGGCCAACACCACCTGCTCCCGGGTAATTTTCCCCTCCTCGCAGAGTTTTTCCAGAATACTGGCGGGAGCAGGCTGAAGGAATTGCTCGGCGACCTCCGTTCGGGACAGCTTGGCAATCACCCGATTCGTGATCGCCACCTCGCCAGTT
This sequence comes from Candidatus Brevefilum sp., assembly GCA_029210815.1. Taxonomy (GTDB): domain Bacteria; phylum Chloroflexota; class Anaerolineae; order Anaerolineales; family Anaerolineaceae; genus Brevifilum. The sequence continues at coordinate 45,364 of JARGGB010000014.1, read as the reverse complement.
GGGCTGGCATGTAAGCCCGTAGCTCGATAATGGACGATGGAAGGGGTTAATTTCAGGAAGGCCGATGCCTCTACAACGTCGATCTTTTTGCGGAGATAGCGCTCCACCACCTGTTCTTCCAGGCCTGCTTCGTAAGGACTGTGAATTAGATTGAAGGCGTAAGGACCCTGCGGAAGCGCCGTTTGAATTTCTTCGATTGCCTTTTCCAGACGGCTGATGGTCAAGCCAGCTGCACCAAATGATCCCATCAAGCCCGCTTTCCCCAGGGCAATCACCATGTCTGTGGAAGCAATCTCGTTCGCCATGGCACCAGCATAAAAGGCACAGCGCATACCGTATGTCTCACGGAAACTGGCAGTGCCTAATTGTTCAATGGCGATGCCGGGAATCTGGCGGTCATGTTTATCAACGAACCGATCAGATTGTCCCTGAGATAACTGCACCCTACGGGTCGCCTTATCCCAAGAAATCCAAAAGGGCTTGTTGATCGCTGTGAGGATATCTCGGTTTTCAGGCGAGTCCGCTAGGATGGTGGGGGTCAAGTGTGTGGTTGTCATAAGCAATTTCCTTCAATCTGTTGAAGAACCAGGTTTTTTATCTCGTAAATTCGAATATCGTCCGCCCAGAGCCCCCCGTCCGCGGTGAAAACAGGCCCACCTGGTGTTGACTGCCGATCTTTTAGATGAACCTCGACCCACATTTTTTCATGGGAGGGCAGGACCTGGCCGCGATATTTCCATTCAAGAACCAGCCCGGGCATCCCAATGATCGGCTTTTCTGACCCAGTCAACGCATGGATCAAAGCCTTGAAAGCCTGGAGGAAACCTTCCAGCCCCAATGAGCCTGGCATGACAGGGTCCTGAAAGAAATGATTGGCATAAAACCAATCCTCGGGAGCGTTTCGGCGGGACGCTATGCTATATCCGCGGTTATGCTTCCCGCCGCCGCGGGAAATCCAGACCTCATCAATCATCCGCAATTTACCGGTGGGCTGATTTGGAAAAAGATGTGAATTATTGGGCAGGATTTGAACCAGTTTAGAGGTATTTGCTGCCTTCCTTCCCCACGGCTCAGAGGGCGCGCCGCCTTCCAAACCCATTTGAGCGGCCATCATTTCGGCGGGGAAATAGCCAAAGGACGAAGTACCTGTCAAGATCATCTCATTCTCGCAGAATGTTTCAAAATGAAAATACTGGAGGATGATCCGTCCATTGAAGGTGGTCTTGGTCAGCTTTGCCCGGGTCAGGACCGTTTTTCCGCGCAGATCAACCGTTTTAGTGCGTTGGAGTGTGCCGTTCAGATTTCTGAAGTAATAGTTTTCAGCAGGAAAGCGCAGTGAGGTTCCGAGCCAGGCTGATAAAACACCGCAGGGTTGAAGCGCTATTTCCATGAGGATCGATAGCGGACAATCTCCACTGAATCCATCTTCCAGGAACCAGGCATCGGGTGGGACGTCAAATTCAGCGGTAATGCTGATGGGGCCATTGAATTGATTTTGGGTCCCTTGAATGGTACGTATACGCGAAATCAACAGAAAGTCGCCGTTTGGAATGCGAGGGCATCTACGACCCTGATAGACGGCGTAGTGCGGCCCCAGACTTTGGACGATGTCGCCTGTCGCAAAATTCTCTAACCACTCCCTCGAGAATAAGGGGACCAGATCATCCGGTTGAGTCGCTGGCTCAACCGCACTAATTAATCTCGAAAGGCTATGCGAGATTCGCTGTAAGTCCATCTTTCGGATTGCTAGAAACTGCTTCTGGAGGGTTGCCAGATCACGGGAATGGTCTGAGACCGAGTGTGCATAGCGACTGCGGATGGTGTTTTCCAATTCTGATGACATGCGCTCCTCAAATCCCCAAAGCCGATAGTGAAACAGGGATATTCTGGCTGATCAATCTTGCCAGCAGCTGACTCACCGCGGTGTGGTCGTCCAAGCCCTTCCGATTAACAGAGAAGGCGGCGTGCGGCTTATCTTTCAAGGTCTCATCAATCCAACGCGTGCAATTAGAACCCGCTCCTAACTCAATGAACACCCTGGCGCCATCTGCATAAACCTGATTGACCAGTCTGGTGAAATCAAGCTGATGGCAGAGTCCGGCTGCAATTTGTTCAGCGATTGCACTTTGAGTCAGCGGTACCGGCTGGTTGGCAGCTGCGGTATAGAATTTTGCTTTAGCAGAGCCTGAGGCCGGCCACGAGACCAGCCGATATAACGCCTGATACTCAGAGCGCATCGCCTCGCAATGGAGAACGGTATTGAAAGGCGCCTGAAGGGAACGACAGCCCAAACGAGCAATCATCCGTTGGCAGGCCGCCGGATCTCCCCCGATAACGATCTGACCGGGGGTGTTGATATGGGTGATGAAAACCCGCGGTTCAGCCTGCGCCACAACCTTGGCATCTTCTGGAGAAGACATCAGGATATAATTTTCCCAGATAGGGCATGGCTCCCCTGGTAAAGATTCTGGAGGAAGATTCCAGTGTTCACGGACAGCATTTTTCGGACCTGTCAGCCGGGTATGAAAGAGCGGTGACCCCTGGAGCGTCGCGTTGGCTTCGTCGACCTGAGTCCAGACCCCATTGGCGAACATCATGCTGATCTCGCCGAGACTATACCCAAACGCCGAAGAGGCATGCACACCCAACACATTATGGAGAAGAAGCGTGAACAGGGTGGATAGGGTAATACCCGAAGTCAGCATGGTTAATGGATCGTCCACCAGCTCCCCTTCTGCAGCAGATAGCTCAGAAGGCGATAAAGCCGTCATCCGGCGGGGATAAAGTAGTTTTTCATTCAATAATGCGGTAAAGTTTTTGCTGACCGCTTCCATGCGGTCCTTAAGGGTGGGGAAAAGATACAGGACATCCTGGGCAACCCCGGGATATGTGTTAAAAGCCCCCGGATAGACGAATGACACTGTGCCCGCATTCCCGAGCGGCGCTGGTGCAAAGTAACTCCCCTGGGGCGTCTGCCAGTCGGCGCTCTTATCCAAAGCAACGGGTATGCCCTTCAATGCAAAGGTGATCTCACGGAGGACAGCTTCCCGAGTCGACCCCAGAATACTGGCCACCCAGCCACCCGTTTGATGTTTGGCATGGTAGGGCAGCATCTTATGGGCAGACAATGCCTTGAGATTTGCGCCCCTGCTGACTTCGTCTTGCAAATGAGATAGATGAGTGATCAACTCCTGCCGGGTTCGCCCTCCTACCGGAAAGATTACCAATGGCTCCTGACCCCAACTCGACTTCACGGCTGTCTTTGTTCGGTCACCCTCACGCAGCACGAAAAGACCATCCGGTTCTCCCGTATGGGCAGAGAGAGTCACTGCTACACGGCCTATCCCTACGCCGTTGAGGAACCATGGACGCGATTTTGCTGGAACATAGTAAGGTGATCCTTGCCAAGCTGCAGGCTCTTCAGGCGCCTGCCAATCGGACGTGCCAGGAATCAGACGATGATTCAAGCACCATACTGACTTGATCATCGATTGAAGCCCGCCCCGGCTGCCTGAAAGTGCGCAGGTTCGTCCGTTTGACGCTGGCAGCGCCGCGATCAGTTTCTCAGACTGTCCCAGTTCAGATGCTGTTTCCAAACTTGAGGGCAGGACGACCAGCCCGACCTCACCTGGGGCGATCTTGGCCTGATCCAATGCTGCAGCAAAACTCTCTTTCAAAGAAGAACCCTCTTGCCTTTCAGAAGGTGAAGGGACACCAGTAACCTTGGCAAAGCTTGTCTGAGCGGTTTTCATCGCTTGATCTTCCGTAGAAAGCAACAGACCAAACACGGTTTCCTGTGCGGGATCGTCTTCAAGTATAAGCGCAAATTCTTCTGGATTATCTGATAACCACTCGCAGCTAGCCGTCCAGGCATCCACAAGATTTTCCGCTGGATCGGGTAAAAAATGGATCCGCTTTGCGTTATCGGAGAAAGCAATCTTGCCCCTATCTAATGAAGGAAAAGCGATTACACCGACATTGACGCTATCCGGGCACAACGCATGAATGACTCTTTCCATCTCTGATTGCCGGTTTCGATTGATGCGTGGTTCATGCGCATTGGAAACCAGGTGGTCTCTGCCATGGAAAATCTGGGCGCCAAGGGCATCCAGGGTATCAAAGCGTTCACCCTGCACTGCCATGCCGATAATCGCCAGCGGAGGGAATTGTCTGAATTCACGCATTGGTCGGAGACACCTTCTGGTTCGTCTTACTGCCAATAAAACGATTGAGCAGCGGGCTGATCGTGCCCTGCAGGCGCGTGAATTTTTCATACAGTATGCCTTCTTCATCGGTGACATAAATATCAGCCACGATGGCTGTTTCGGTTTGAGCGATCACCTGCATGTTCACCAGATAGCGTTGGTCAAACACGACAGGACGATATTGTGTCAACTGCTCTAAGTGCGAGGGTAAACAGGGCATTTGGAGGAAATGCTGAGTCCAAATCAGTAAGGATTGCACAATGGTGTCATTCATAAAGGGGTTGGCGGTGTGGGCCGAGAACTGCCCTTGATCTGCGGGGGCCATAGCAGGTAGGAAGCATTCCAAAACCAGGCCGTTCTTATCAATATCCAGGACACGCCGTACGCCCTGGAAGGCTGGGCCGTGAAATAAGGTGCCATCCTGATAAAGCGCATCGCTCCGGATCTGCTCCTGTTCGAGATTGTTAAGCTGATCGCGCAGCCTGTGGGATGGCGCGGGCGGCACCTCTGCCAGAAGCACCAGGTCAGCTGTGTAATGGAACAGCGGCTTCCCATCCCTCCGCTGGCTGAAGATCTTCGCTGTGCATTGAATTTTCTCTCCGGAGATTTTCTCGGTTTCAGCGATTTCTAACCAGTGTTCGCTTGCCAAAGTTTCGTTGAATATAATTCCTTTTAAGACCTTGAAGTTATCCATCTGAAATAACGAGTACCCGGGATAGAGCTGCTCACAGCTATTGGCGATCCAGGCCGCGGCGCAGGTAGCGGGCAAGACAGGATGATCACCGATTTTATGATCAGATAGAAATGGGTTAGCCTTCAGGCTCAGCTGGCGGCTGATCTTATGTGTTTTCAAAACATCGGAGAGTGCTTGAGCTGGGCGGGTGGGAATAGCGCCGATGATTATCTGGACCGGATCCGCTTGTGTCGTCCGAGGGGATGTCAGCTCGTCGACCATGGCTTGCGGGCCGCTTTCAGCGGAGACCAAAGCCATACCCCGAGCGGTAAACAGGCGTTTTAGTTCAGGAGTGACCATACCCGTCTCCCAGGGACCCCAATTGATTGAAATGACTCGGCAATCCGGATTTTCCCGCTTTGCCTGGTAAGCTGCCTTGTTTAATACTTCGTTCGCTAGGGCATAGTCGGTTTGACCGATATTGCCAAAGACCCCCACAATTGAAGAGAAGAGAATCAAGAAATCCAGGGATTGCACCGGCGCCATGGTGAGCAAGTTCTTGAAGCCATCAATTTTTGGTTCTGTCACCCGGTCAAAATCTTCTTGGCTCTTTTTCTCAATTTTTCGGTCTGCCAGCGCCCCAGCGCCATGGATAATACCCGAGACCGGCCCATACTTTTGGATGGGAAGCGAAAGGCGCTCCCGCAACACATCTGCCTCGGTGACGTCTGCCTGGATATAGTCTACAGTGGCACCGGTTTGAGTGATTTGTGCAAGGGTCGCTTGGACTTCCTGTTGGGCGCGGATTTGCTTGAAACGGTTCTCTATGCGCCGCAGGGTGGTTTTTTCATCTCTTTCAACCAGCTCGACCATAATCCGTTCTTTGAGTTCCTTGTCGTCCAGATCAGCTTCTGCCCAGTCTGGCAAAACTTGATCGATTGCCGTTCTACCGAGGAGAAGATAGTGAGCAGGAAATGCTTGTGCCAGCTGAACCACGCATTGCGCTGTGATCCCACGCGCGCCGCCACTGGCAAGCACCACAGAATTTTTGTCAATCACCTTTGGCTTGGTCATATTGAGGCCTCATTTTCTGATGCCTGGACTGTCAACGTGTACCGGCCATATTTATCATAGGCAACCTCGCTAAGCAACCTGTTAGGGTCCTGCAGCTCGGCGGTAATATGCCCCGCGGCAGTTTGAGGATCCAAATCCGGCGCTAAATCTATCGCACGGCAGAAGACATGGTCCCATTCCAGGTTCAGGGATTTCGTCAGACCAAAATAGCCACCTTTGAGCGGTTCAATGTCCAACGTTTGGGATAACCCGAATTGGCCATCCAGACGCGTGACGGTTATAAAAGCAGCCCGACTCCCGTTTTCTCCGACCTGGGTCAGGGACTTTTGAAGGTGTTTGGCGGTGAAAAAAATCAACTTTAGAATGGTTTTTTCCGCGTCACCGAAGGGTTTTGTCCCGTTACTGCTCGGATCCAGGTGGATAAAGGTGTCAATCTGCCCATGAGAAGTTTCAATCCCCTTCAGCGTGGACGCGAGAGTGGTTTCTGAAACATCGTGCAGTACAACATGCTCAATGGATTCCGGCAGGGTGGTATTTTCTGGGACGAGATTTTCTGGCAACGAGAGTACCACCACCTGCCTATCAGAAGTCGTCAATCGCTCTGCCAGTTCGGTGGTCAGGTGTCCGCCATCATCTGTCACCAGAACGGTGCTTTTGTGGTTCGAAGGAGAAACAAGGCGGTCAGGCAATGGCAGCGATTGGAGAGAGATGATATGACGTAAGGTCGTTTGACGGTCAGTTTCAGTAGGGAGAGTGGAATCGTCCAGTTTATTTTCCATCATCTCAGACAGCGATAGGGCATCAATGATTTGCCTTAGCGTATGGAATTCCACCAACGTTGATGGATCGACAGCAGGAATATCTGGAAATTGCTCCTGTAAAGCGCCGAGGATCTCGACCCGCTTGATGGAGTCGATACCCAGGTCGGCTTCCAAATCCATCTCCAAATCCAGCATCTCCGGGGAATAACCCGTTTTTGCGCTGACGATGTTCAGCAGCGCAGTTTGAAGAGTAGCTTTATCAGGTAGCGATCCACCCCCGTCCACCTGAACAGGATCCTGAAGCTCGGTTATTCGAGAAGGGGAAGTAGGTTGTTGTAAATTTTGGGGTTCGATACCCTTTTCAGACCCTGCGAAGAGCATGGCGACAATCTCCTCCAGCGTCCGCAGCTCGGCAAGAAGGCTCGGTTCCGGTTGTGGCAAATTAGGAAAGCTCGCTTGCATAGCGCCAAGAATTTCCACGCGTTTGATGGAATCGATTCCTAAATCGGCTTCCAGATCCATCTCTAAATCCAGCATCTCCGGGCTGTAGCCTGTTTTCTCACTCACAATCTGTAACAACGAGGTGGTCAGCAGCTCAAGATCCATTTTTTGACCTAGCACCAGCATTTTTTCTGACGGCAAAGAAGCTGTTGTCTCATTCGATGGCTCCTTTGGCGCGTCCTGAAAACCTGCTTCACTTAATGATGCTTCCGTTAAAGATTTTACTTGTCCAGAACGGACCGGGTCATCTGATCTTCGCTTAGAGTCATACTCTCTAATAGTAGTAGAGGAACCGGTTGTCTTGGGAGTGTCATCACCATTCAAGGCATATTTCAGTAGACTGGTTTGGTTCTTAAGGTATTGTTCCTGGATTCGCAGAGTCGTTGCTTGGTGTTGATGAAATTGCTGGATACTGTGATCAAGTGTTTGTAAAGCCGTATTGATTTGTTCGAGATTTTTCTGCGCAGACGAGCTCTTAAGCAAAGCCAACTCTTGTTGGGTCAACTGGCTGAAGATTTGGCTGTATTCAAAGTCATTTTCCAGGAATTTTTGATGCACACTGGTCATGTCTTCCTGGATGGAACTCACGCCAGCAATAGATGACTGCGAATCGGGCTTTTCCTGACTTTGATTCCCCGCTCCAATTTTTTCACCTTCTGTCAATACAAGCGATATTGCCTCAGATTTACCCGCATGAACTTCAGGGGGTGTTTGCATTTCAAGGGTATCCTGTTGAGCGATCGCATTTTGGAACGCAGCCTTGGTTTCTTCTGACAGGTACAGCCCTCCATTCAACCGGACAGTGACCGCCGACTTTTGGGGCTCTAGCTGTGCTAGGGGAAAGGCATAGGGATCAAATTGGTGCAAAGGAAGCCCCAACACACATAATTGGGCGATGGCTTCTCGCAGCTGCCGGTCGCTGTCCTTTTTCGCGCTCGGGTTCAAAGCCAATGTTACATGAGGCTTGCCGTCCAGGATATTGTTAACCAAGCCTGTCAGCACACTTTTGGGACCAATCTCAACAAAAACCCGCCCACCTGCAGCATAAAGGGCCTCAATTTCCGCCTTGAAATTCACGGAGTTCAATATATGATCTTTTAGAATGCTTTGCATCGCCGCAATGGCAGTAGGGTATTCTTCCCCTGTAGAATTTGAAAAGACGGGTGTTTTCGGCTTGTGAAATTTAATCTGCTGGAGCGCGTCTGCAAAGGGTTTCTGGGCATGCGCCACCAGGGGGGTATGGAAGGCTGCCGATACATTCAGCGGGAAGACCTTATACTCTTTTTCGGTCAAAGCTTCTTGAATCTTCGCTATAGCGGTTTTGGTTCCTGCCAGAACCACCTGATTGTTCGCGTTGTGGTTTGCCAAACGGACATCTGGGAAATCTTGAAGATCCTCTTTGAGTTGTTGGATATCCCCTTTAACCGCCAGCATCGTACCGGAATCAAAATCCGGATCGGAGGGAGGGGCCATGGCTTCACCGCGCGCCTTGGCCAGAAACAGGAACGCTGCATCCGAATAAACACCCGCTGCCCAGAGCGCAGTCAGTTCCCCAAAACTGTGACCCGCAACAAAATCGGGGTCGAAGCCAGCCTTTGACAGCAGCTGATACAATCCCATGCTCAGGGCGCCAATGGCCGGTTGGGCGAATTGGGTTTGGGTGAGCTTGCGCGTTTGAGCGTCCCTCTCTTCCTGGTTGAAGACAGAGATTGGATAGACGGTTTTTGATAAGCGGGGCTGATTATCCTCCAAAAACAGCGCATCCATCTTTGCCATTGCCTGACGAACTTCAGGAAAATTCATCGCTACCTCGGACCCCATATTGACATATTGGGATCCCTGCCCGGGGAACAGCGCCACAACTTTTTCATCTTCAGCAAAACCCCTTGCACGATAAAAGACACCTGAAGGATGTTCCGCTGATTCTTCGCCTTCTGCACGGGTGATCATATCCAGCGCGATCTCAAGCTTTGTTAGAGCTTCCGGGGCGTTATTGGCAACAAAACCAAGTCTGGCATGTGATGGGGGAAGCGCTGCAACGTCAGATTGTGCACAAAGCTCGGCAAAAGTAGAAGCAGACGGCGCTTGCAAGCTTACAAGCACTTGACTGCATTTTTCAGACAACTTCTGGGGATCTTCGGCTGAAAGAAGGATTACTTTTCCGCTTGAACTCGTGCGATAAGCGGCGGTGTGCTCTGTTTCATTCTCCTCCAAAACAACATGAAAATTGGTCCCGCCAAAACCAAAGGCACTCACACCCGCTCGCCGGGGGTACTTAAGGGGATCTACCCAGGGTTGTGCGGTGGTATGAATATAAAATGGGGATGTTTCAATCGCTAAGATTGGATTGGGTTGGTCCACATTGATCGTTGGCGGGAGGATTTTATTGTGCAGCGCCAGCGCAGTTTTGATGATGCTGGCAACGCCTGCGGCAGCCTTGGTGTGACCGATTTGTGATTTGACGCTCCCCAACGCAATGGTTTGAAGGCTGGCATTCTCAGTAGAAAACACTGCGTTTAACCCCTGAAATTCAGCCGGGTCGCCAGCCATTGTCCCGGTGCCATGCGCTTCAATCAACCCCACCGTGGCCGGACTGAAACCTGCATCAGCATACGCCCGCGTCAATGCCAGAGATTGCCCTTCAGGCCGGGGCGCGTAAATGGATTTGTAGCGTCCGTCACTGGAACTGCCCACGCCTTTGATGACGGCATAGACCCGGTCACCATCGCGTTGGGCGTCCTCCAATCGCTTCATGAGCACCATTCCGATGCCCTCCCCCATCAGCATCCCATCGGATTCCTGATCAAAAGTGCGCACCTTTTCACCGGGGGAAAAAGCCGGCGTTTTGCTGAAACAAAGGTAAGCGCCAATGGAATTATCGGTATCCACCCCGCCGGAGATCATCATGTCGGCGTGACCTTCCACCAGTTCCCCGACAGCCATCCGAATGGCTGCCAGCGAGCTGGCGCAGGCGGCATCGATCACGCAGTTTGTGCCGCCCAGGTCAAATCGATTAGCGATCCGCCCGGCGACCACATTCCCGATCGCCCCCGGGAAGGAGTTCTCTTCCCATTTTGGGTAGGCCAGCTTGATTTTTTCGATTATTCCTTGGCGATCACGCTCGGCGATGCCGTAACTTTTTAGAACTTTATCCCAGACCGGATATTGCAAGCGGTCCATCAGGGGATGCATCAATTTGCTGCCGACGCCGACCATACCCAAGATCACCCCGACATTTTCCCGGGACACCCCTTCTGAATCGCCATAGCCACCGTCTTCCAGACAGGCTTTGGCAGCCACCAGCGCCAATAGCTGTGAGACATCCGTTGCTTCAAGAATGTTGGGCGGTAAACCGAATTCAAAGGGATTGAAATCGATATCCGGAATAAAACCACCGCGTTTGCTATAGGATTTGTCCGGCGCTTTGGGATCAGGATCATAGTAATCGGCGATCTCCCAGCGGGAGGGCGGCACATCCGTGATGCAATCGACCTCGTTGAGAATGTTATCCCAGTAATCCTGAAGATTTTCTGCCTGAGGGAAGATAGCGGACATGCCGATTATGGCAATAGGTTTCATGGCGTTCCTCAACTTTCAAATATCTACGATTATCCAGATATGTTACCGGTGTGAATTAGAAACTGAAGTTGGTAACAAGCCGATTTTTGTCGGCCTCGTTAACTAATAACACAAGAAATCCATTAAAGTTATGAACCTTAGATCGATCAATTGAAATTGTCGGGGGAAGAAACACTATAATTTCCTTAGAGAAATCTGGTAAATGCTATTTTAATCATCTCGTTTAACAAGGTTAACACGCTTGATATTGAATTTTTATTTTTTCTCTCGAATCGACTAAAGGAAACTTTATCCACCCATTTGTGTTATTTTATATACCATCGACTTTTTGATGACGTCAATCCATTTTATTAAGGAGACACCCTGATGAAAAAACTGCCCAGAGGTTATAAGATCATCTCCCCCGGCCTGCTTCTGGCATTAATCTTCTTTTTTATGCCATGGGTGCTGACGTCCTGCGGGGATGAACCCATGCAGGAATACAGCGGTTGGGAGCTGGCGGTTGGCACGAACGCGAAAGATGGCTACAACGGGAACTTGATGGTGATGCTTTCATTGGCGGCGGTCATGCTGATGATCAGCTTTATCCGTCGCCAGCGATTAGCTTTTGGGGATTCCTATGGCGTGCTGATCACCAGTGTCGTTGTGCTGCTCCTCATGTTTCAGCAATTCCTGACCACGCCCGCTGAGGGTATCAATCGTGAAATCCTCTATGGCTTTTGGGGATTTTTGTTAGGTTGGATAATCATTTTGATGGGTGGTGTGGTCAATCTCGTAGATCGTCCAAGCATGAATGACGCTTAGATTTAAGTCCCGACATTAATTTTCTGACATTTTTCTGCTCCCCCTTTGATACGCCTATAGGCACAAAGGGGGAGCAGAGCTTTGTTACCTAGGAAACCAACCGCAAAAGAAGCACATGATGGCTTTTATCCAGCCTTCCTACCGGCAGCGAATTCGCTTTGGTCTCTTATTAGTTTGTAACTAACAAGCAATCTTCTGCCCGATATCTTGTTTGAAAGCGCCTAAAGCCAGGAGTGATCTAATCTGCAAGTCAATAGACACAGCAGGGTCTGCCGTTTCAATTTTAGATATGCGTGATTGACTTGATTTAAGGATTTTTACAGTAGAAACCTGAGATAAACCTCTCCCTTCCCGGCAATCTCTCACCATCTCACTGAGAATGATTTTCAATTAAATATATTCTAATTCTACATCAGTCAGATCAAGAGAATCCTCAATTCCGCCAAATTTCCAGCCTTTGGCTTCTAGCTCTTGTCGCCTTTTGTTGCTGTTTTCACTCACATATTTTGGTGTCCTTTAGATTTCTTCGAAAAAACCTCCAGTATAGCAATTACATCATCTCCAATATGAAAAATTATTCTCGACACCTTATCTTTGTCTTTGATCCTCAATTCATAATAGGCTTTACCGATTATCTGCATTGGGCGAAAGTGTGGTATCGATAATTGCTCTCCCTTCTGTACCCAGCGTATTAATAAACCGGCCGCTAACCTTGCTCCCTTTTAGAACGGAGGAGTTTTGATCTCACCATGGAGCCACGCAATGGGTTTATCTTGAGTTCTCATATACTGACCTTATTTGTCAGTTCTGATATATTGTCAAAGGGTTTCTACCCCATGCTTTTTCTTGCCACAGTGTTGACATCTTAAGTGGTAAAGTAAATTTAGACACAAAAATGGCAAAAAATAAGGTGGTATGAGACACATGAGAAAACGCTACACCGCCAAACAAAAAGCACAAATCGTACTGGAAATTCTGAAAGAAGAACGACCAATTGTCCAAATAGCCTCCGAGTATGGCATCCATCCCAACCAGCTGTACAAGTGGAAAGCGCAAGCACTGGAAGGAATTCCTAAGGTTTTTGAGGAGGAGCACAAGAGTGAAAAAGCTACGAAAGCCATGCACGAGCGTCAGCTACAAGAGTTATATGCTGAGATCGGGAGGTTGAACACTCAACTGACCTGGCTCAAAAAAATCTGGCATCGAATTTATCGAGAAGTGACCGCTACAAAATGATTGAACGACACAACCCCAAAATTTCACTGAAAACCCAGGCGCAGTTACTGGGCTTAAGCCGGGCTAGTTTGTATTACCATCCGGTCGCCCCATCAGCTCAAGAAATCGCCTGTAAGCATCGCATCGACGAGCTCTACACTGACCATCCCTTCTATGGTTCCCGGAAGATGACAGCGGTCTTGCGGCGGGAAGGCAAGACAATTTCACGGCCAACAGTGCAGAAATATATGCGAGAAATGGGGATTGCGGGTATTGCCCCTGGTCCAAACCTGAGTCAACCTCATCCAGAACACAAAGTATATCCTTATCTTCTGCGAGGGTTACGTATTGAAAGACCCAACCAGGTTTGGTCAATTGACATCACCTATATTCGCCTGTCTGGTGGTTGGATGTACTTGGTGGCTATCCTGGACTGGTTTTCACGCTATGTCGTTGCTTGGGAATTAGATCAAACCCTGGAAATACCCTTTGTGTTGCGATCAGTGGATCAAGCCCTGGCTCAAAATCAACCCGAGATCTGGAACAGCGACCAGGGTAGCCACTTCACCAGTCCCCAATATACTCAGCGTTTACTGGATGCCGGTATCCGTATCAGCATGGATGGCCGCGGGCGAGCCATGGACAATATTTTCAACGAGAGACTGTGGCGCTCTGTCAAGTACGAGGAAGTTTACTTGAATGATTACCAAAGTCCTAGAGAAGCTCGCTTTGCCATTAACCGCTACCTGAACTTTTATAATCATGAACGCCCCCATCAATCATTAGCCTATTGCACCCCAGGAGAGGTCTATTGTCCAGATGAAAGTCCCTCCAGGAGGGGCAGTGAGTTTTTCGCTTTTGAGCCATTGCCAGGGCTGAATGCAGAGAGCAGAGAGTTAAATGTTGTCACATAACCCTCTGCCCTGGCAACGGCGTTGGGCAGCGCTCGAGTCGGTCTCCACCGGAGCTCTATCCTCTGCACCAACGATTTGATTGTACCAGTCCGGCAGAATTCTGTGGAATGGATTTATTATGAATCTTTACTGTATCAAGCATGTTAAAAACTATAGAAAGGAAAACTCCACCTTAATTGCACCTGTTTTACTGTCTAAAGAGTCTTGACCACCTAAATCCGTAATAGGACCGACAATATTCTACAACCCCAAACACACTCACTATCTTGGCAGGCCGTGTTGATATTCGCTTGGCTAAACCACCACATTCACACTCAACCGAGCTCCCCAATTTCTGGTCTTCTTGTTCAAGTGTCTGCTGAAAAGCTTATTGCCCAACCATTTTCGTCACTTCTCGAATCCAGTTTTCCAATTCAGTTATGTTTATGAATTCTCCCTGTTCAATGGCTTGATTGGCTTCCGTTGCTAATATATTTGTTATGTCCGTCACGGCTTTGTGCTATAATTCATCTCAGAGCCTCTCTATGATGTTTTTGGTTTTCTGACCCTCATCATAACGTAGAGGCTCTATTTTCTACAACATTTTAGTGCACCCGATTGACGTTATAATTGTTTTGCCGCCTTGATCTATCATAATTGTGAGAGGTATTTTGAAGGATGAAGGAAGCTTGCGGCGTGTATTTGAAAAATAGGAGATAAGGCCAGCACTCAATGGTAACCCGCTCCACGGAAGCGATCGTTAATGACTTTTCGATCACAACTAAAATCCTTGGGTTGAACATCAGCGGACCCAAGACAAGCATTGTTTATGGGGATATGAATGGTTTAATTTACGAACGTATGCAAATGGAGACGCCTTCTAAAGCGCCTTTCCTGGAATGCTTTGATGCGATTTGCAGCCAGGTGGATAAATTGCTAAAAGTTTGTCGTGCCCAGGGATTGGCAACCCCGGGTGTGATCTCTGTGGCTGTTAGCGGTCCGCTGGATATCCTAAAAGGAACCGTCCTGTCTCCGCCGGATTTACCGCAATGGGAAGATGCTCAACTTAAGGGTCGACTGGCGGTGCGTTATAACCTGCCCGTGTTCATTGAACATCGCAGCAATGCAGCAGCATTGGCAGAAGCATTTTTTGGTGCCGGTATTGGCGTGGACAACATGCTCTTCATTGATATGGAGCCGGTTGTGTCAGTCGGTATGATTTTGAATGGGGGCATCTATCACGGAGCCAATGACGCGGCTGGTGATATTGGTATCATGCGTATGGAAAAGGGCGGCCCGGCTGGGCTGGGAGCGCCTGGTTCCCTGACCGGCTTTGCGAGCAGTTATGGCATGGCAGATTTGGCAGCACTCAGATTCCCTGAACGCTGGCCATCACCGCCACGACCCTACGAAATTGTTCGCCTTGTCCACGCAGGGGTTTCGGATGCCCTGGCCGTGGTTGAGGAAGCAGCCGATTATTTGGGAAAAGCCTTATTATGGTTGATCTTTTCATTTGATCCAGATTGGATTGTTTTTGGTCACCCGGGGGATTTGTTGGGAGAAGCCCTCCTGACGCCGCTGCGAGATGCTGTGTTGAAGCACGGCGGCGGTGAGGCGCGCCAGCTGCCGAGGTTGGCGATTTCAAAATTGGGCGTTAAACTGGACGATACCGCCGCGTTGATGGCTGCGATTTATCCCTTTAAAACCCAGCGAAAACAAGAATAATGACCCTGGCATTACCCACGGATTTATTCACCTGACATTGTCTTGCTGCACGTCATCCTGACAAATACTAATTTGTGTTATTCTGAGATCATACGAATTTACTGGAAAAACGCATTATAATTTCTATGGTTCTCAAATTGGGCTGAGCAATTTTTTTTGGAGGGAGCATGGAGTTTAGAAAACGCAGGATCATTGATGCACATGTTCATTATCCCCATTATTCATGTGGTGTGACTTTGATGCCCATGCTGGCGGAAGCGGGTGTTAATCAACTGGCTGTGGTGTCCACACCTGACGAAAAGCGACTCAGCCTACTGCCAGATGCCCTGCATTTAAAGGGACTTTATCCGCACAAGGTTTTTGTTTTTGGTAATCTTGATATATCTCCTTTGTTTATGGCACCTGAAATAGCAGGTCAAACATTTGCAAATTACGTGGATGACCTGATGGAAATGGGGGTTGATGGGATCAAAATGATCGAGGGTAAACCCGCAATCCGTAAACGTTTACCCATCCCTGACTTTGATGCCCCGCTTTTTGCGCCTTACTGGGAAAAAATGGCGGACACCCAGACGCCTTTGATTTTTCATGTCAATGATCCAGAAGAATTCTGGGATCCTGAGAAGATCCCGGCGTGGGCGAGGGAAATGGGATGGGATTATAGCGACGACACATTTGTGGCTAATGAAGATCAATATCGCCAGGTGTTGAATGTTTTAGACCGGCACCCCATATTGAACGTCACATTTGCCCACTTTTTCTTTTTATCTGCCCAGCTTGAACGCCTGGGGGAATATTTAGATCGGTATCCTAACATGCGGGTAGACTTGACCCCGGGTATTGAGATGTATTCGAATTTTTCTAAAGACCCTGATAGGGTACGTGATTTCTTTATCAAGTACCAGGATCGGATTATTTATGGCACGGATATTGGCGCGCGAGCCTTGATGACCGATTGTATACCGGGGATCCAGGTCGAAGAAAGTTTATCTCGCATCGAAGTAGTGCGTGCTTTTTTGGAAGTGGACGGTCCCTTTAAACTGACGCACGAAGGTTTCCTGTTTGGTGGAAGTAAGGCTGTATTTCAGGGCATTCACCTGCCAGACGCGGTATTGGATAAGATCTACTTTAAAAATTTCTGGAAGTTCGTAGGCGGCAGGCCTAAATATTTGAATTTTGATGCTATCGTGGACGAATGTCAGCGGTTAGAACTGATGATCAATGCGATCGCCCAGCTTGAACCAGAACTGGGGGGAGACACCTCATCCGTTACTATGGCTAAAGCTTTTTTCACAGGATGAAAATCAATTAATTGATTTGTGGTAATTTGCCCAGAGCGTGGGTGCACCATTTTTTAATTTTGGCAAATGACACACAGATTATTAAATTTAAAGGGTGACTGGTCACAACCCGTGGCCGCTGAGAAAGAGGTTGTTTCATTTGGAGGCAAGCTCTTTTAATTTTCCCAGTGGCGTGAATGTATAATTTAATTATGCACAGCGAAAACGCCCCCGTTTATTTGAAGTTACTGGACCAGGGCATACTGGAAGAACGTGTTCATCAAGCCTACCAACACCTGGCGAATTGCGATGTTTGTCCCCTGGAATGCGGGGTCAATCGCCTTAAGGGTGAGCATGGAATTTGTCAAACGGGTGAAATTCCCCAGGTCAGCAGCTATTTCCCACATCATGGAGAAGAAAGTCCCATCAGCGGTAACCGGGGATCAGGAACAATCTTTTTCAGCCGCTGTAATTTACGCTGTGTTTATTGTCAGAATTCGGACATCAGCCAGCGTTCTGCAGGGAGCGAGGTTCATCCTGAGGAATTAGCAAAAATGATGCTCGATCTCCAGTCTGCCGGCTGTCATAACATCAATTTTGTCTCCCCCTCTCACATCGTGCCCCAAATTTTAGCCGGCGTCCATCTAGCTGCCCAATCCGGATTAAAGATTCCCCTTGTTTATAACACCGGGGGTTACGACTCAATTGCAATGCTTTCTTTGCTGGATAGTGTGGTGGATATCTACATGCCTGATATGAAATATGGGAATGAACTTACTGCATGGAAGTATTCTCGCGTTAAGAATTACCCTACAGTAAATCAGCTGGCTGTTCTGGAGATGCAGCGCCAGGTGGGTGATCTGAAATTGGATGATCAAGGGGTTGCTTATCGTGGTTTGCTTGTGCGCCACCTTGTCCTGCCCAATGGATTGGCTGGCAGCGAAACCATTTTGAAGTTCCTGTCAGAAAAGGTTTCAAAGCAGGTTTATCTAAATATTATGGCGCAGTATCATCCTGCCTATAAAGCCGGTGAATACCCGGAACTGAATCAGCGAGTTAGACTCGAGGAATACCAGGCGGTGATTGCCATTGCCCGGCGTCTCGGCTTGAATCGGTTGGCTGTTTAGGCGTCACCGAAATAAACGTCATAATTTCTTTCCCCCGTGATAGAATTTACCTGATGGTTACAAAGTTTTCTTCTCAGCAACCCATAGGCATGTTTGATTCCGGTGTTGGCGGGCTCTCTGTGCTGCGAGCAGTTCGCAGGGAACTTCCCAACGAGGATGTCCTCTATCTTGCCGATCAGGCGCATATCCCTTATGGTCCTAAGTCAAAGAAGAAAATCCGGCGGTTTGCGGTTGAGATCACCCGTTTCTTGCTCGAACGTCGTGCCAAGCTAATTGTGGTCGCCTGTAATGCGGCATCGGCTGCTGCTTTGCATGAATTGCGGGAGAAGTTCCCATCGGTTCCCTTTGTGGGCATGGAACCGGCAGTAAAGCCGGCAGCGCAGAGGACGCACACCGGTAAAGTAGGTGTGCTTGCTACGCCAACCACCTTTGCAGGAGACCTGTATGCCTCAGTGGTGGAGCGTTTCGCCCAGCATGTCAGCATCTACAAAAGCATCTGTCCTGGCTTGGTGGAAGAAATTGAAGCGGGTAATCTTGATTCGCCAAAGGTGCGGGGCATTCTTCATGAAGCTCTGGATCCCATGGTCGAGGCAGGGATTGATACGGTGGTGATGGGCTGTACCCATTATCCTTTTGTGATCCCAGTGATAGAGGAAATTACCGGACCGGAGGTGCGGACGATTGACCCGGCACCGGCCGTCGCTCGGCAGGTACGCCGTTTACTGCTGGAGCGCTCTTTACTTAATCCGGGTGAATCACGGGGGACACTGCGTTTTTATACCAGCGGCGATTTACAAGCTTTTGAAGAGCTTCACCCAAAGTTATTGGGAGAAGCGGGGGATGTTCAGCAAGTGAAGTGGAATGACAGATTGCATTTGTCAGAATAAATATCTGGAGCGAGGGGCTTCACCCCGAGTAACTATTTATTTTTGTGACTGTCTGTAATGCAAATTACTCCACTAAACAAAATGATTAATCATTTGTTTAAGGAGCAAATATACAATATCAGCCTAAACTCTCCTCAGGGCAGGAGCCTCACTCCATGATGATGATAATTGTTGGAAATTGTAAAAGTGCTATAAAAATCTATTCCCCTTATTTATTCTCACTCATCCCGGATGATTTTTGCATCGCTTGAGCCGTAGGGAACCGCAGTGACGATCAGCTCGCCTTTTTGCATAAAACCTTCATAGCGCCTATCACCTGCGAATACCCTCCAACCGCTGAGAACCATCGGCAGGGGGTCGCCTACGCCGAACCATTCCCCGTTATATTTCCGTGCAAAGTGGACGTGAGTCCCCGTTGAGTTGCCGCCTTCGCAGGATGGATGCCCTAATTTCTCATCTTTTTCCAGCCAGGTGCCGACAGCGGGCTTATCCTTCTCAGCGATATGCATGTAGATCAATACCCAGCCAGTGCCTTCATCGCCATCCCCATCCAGGTCAAGGGCAACGACATTCCAATCTGAGCGCACAACCAATCCAGAAGCAGCAGCCGTTGTCCACCATGCTGAGACGGCGCAGGCTGGCTCGCCGGTGATAGGTGCAAAATCGACCGCCCCCCTGGGTGTTCCCGTTTGCCAGGTGATGTGCGGTCCACCTGTAAAGGACCATGCTTCACCGATGGCAAAGGGCAGCGCCAACTCGGGCTGTTGAATTGTGTGTGAAAGATAGGGTTCAACAGCGGCTGCCCGGGCGAGTTCGTCACCGAAGATTTCACGGAAAAAACTCAGAAAAGAGTCGTCACCAAACATGTGGTTTTCCCAGGCTTCTGGTAAGTAGAGGCTCCCGAACAAAGCCATAATGGCAGCGCTGCCGGCATTTAATTCCGGTGCCAGCCTTGCGGTTCTGCCCCCATAGAAGGAAAGGTTTAGCCGGCTCCCGTCCCGCCAACCGTAAAAACCTTGAGCAAGCACTCTGGCGCTGATCATTAATTCTTTGTACAGGCCGGTGTCAAGAGTTGCGCCGAAACCTATCGGGTATGGGTCTCTGGTTGCGTCGAGGGGATAGCCAAACACCCAGCCAGATTGATATTCCAGGAAAGCCAGCAGCAAGCGCGGGTTGGTGCTGGTCTCATTTGCAACTTTGTTGACGATCTCAGCCCCAGTCAGGCTCTTTTCTTTGACTTCTTCTTGATAGGTTGATAGAAACCCGCCTGCTGCTTCTACAAATGCCAGGACATTAAAATCACCAACGAATGGTCCGTATATGACCTCGCTATCAGGGAGATAGGGTGTGTTGAAGGGCAGGTGTTCTTCGAGGATGTCGGGGATTTGAAGCTGGATGCCAGTTGGCAGCAAGCCTTCTTCAGACAATGAAACAGCGGATTGGATAGAATCCACCGGCACATCAAAACGTAAGGCAATTGCGGCAAGGGTGTCCCCCTGCTGTGTTCGGTAGCGAAGGTGACCATCAAGCAGGGTTTCTTCCTGGGGACTTTCAGCTGTGGGAAGGGTCACCGGGGGTGTTTCAGAAGGTAGGGCTGTCGCCAGGTCTGGTGGGTTAAGGATGCCTGAAACCTCCGTCTGCTGCTGGGGGTTTAAGTCCGTTGATACTGGCGTAGGTGTTGGAAAATGGCAGCCAGCAAGGGACAGGCTGATTAAAACAATTAAGATAATTAATCTGTTTTGCCCTTTTCTTTGGTTTTCACCCCTGTTTCGGTTGGTATTTTTCATAATATTCAGACGGGTTTCTTTGATGGTTTGTTCCTTAATCATTCAATAGGGCGTTATTATAAATCAACGGAAGAATGTATTTATATGTTTTGCCTGCAAGAGAATAATAAACTGCGAGTGCAAAATCCTGGTCGGTGTCGTCGCCAAGATTGGGAACACCATCACCAGCAATGTTCGCTGCTGTTACTGTAATAGAGACATTGTCTGAATATAAATTCTTCAGGAAAATACCCTCCGTGTTATTCCTCCTATCCGGCGGTCCATCAGGCACTGAAAAACCGTCTGATCCGAAATTATTGCCATAATAGGTTCGCCCGTTGACTGAGACAGATAAATCGAGGTCGTTGACCCAGGCTGGCGTTGTGCCGCCCAAACCGTGCCCCGGGGCATCCGTCCAAACCAGCATAACTCGAAGTTCATCAAGCTCACCTTTGAGGAAACCCCCCCAAAACTCACCTGTATTATGAAGAATAATTTCCTGGTCATAGTATAGGACGGGCATTGCAGGATCTAAAACAGCATCTGCGTCCAACCGTCCCCAACCCTGTTTGGCATCGAAGGGGTGACCAAGGATGCCCCCGTCTGCATCTTTATTCCCTGAAAGATCATGCGCTGCAGGTAAAAAGGCAGCCTTGACAAGCGCAGGGCTGGGGTCTGCGCCAAACTGGTTTCGATAGTGCTCATAAAATAAGGCTGCAGCACCGGAAACATGGGGTGATGCCATGCTTGTACCGCACATCAGACTGTGCAGGCTGGTCATATAAGTAGAGTCAACATTACAGCCTGGTGCGACCATGTGCGGAATGTTCCTGCCGTCAAGGGCTGGTCCGTGGGCGGTATTATATGAAAGGTCGTTGATGTTGAGGTATTGTGTCCCAAGGGAAGATTGCATAAAGGTTGAGCCTATTGTGAAGGTATTTTTTGCCTCATCCGGTGTTCCCTGGGTTGATGTACCACCATTTCCATTCATAATCGAGAGCACATAGGTCAGCTCCTGGTCCCCAGGTGTTTCGGGGTCTGCATCACGAACGCCGAAATCCACCAGGCGGGTGTCGTAGTCATAACCTTGCGGCGTCCCTGAGGGACCCCAGCTGTTGCCAGAGATTTCTGCGCCGTTGCGGTGGGATTCGGTCATTAGTGTCAGCATGCCGTTTTCCTGTTGATAGATAGGATTATAGACCTGTTCGATCAGGTTTGCACCGGGCGCCATGCCCAGGCCGCGCAGGAATCCGTTAGCATCCCGCACCCCGGAAGACCCATCGCCAGCCATGATCCCGGCAGTGTGAGTGCCGTGGTTGCTGCCAGTAATGCTGCTGCCGCAGCTGCTGCCAATACAGCCTGACATGCGATTAATTAAATCGGGGTGCGTCTCTAAAATACCGCTGTCCACATTGGCGATGACCACGCCGCTGCCGGACAAATTTAATTGCGCCAGCCAGGCTTGATAGCCGGGAAAGGCGCGATTGCTGGCATCCATGTTTCCCGCATTTACCTGGTTGCTCATCTCACCCCGGTCGCCGCCGTCCGTTGGTACAGGCTGGATGCTGTAAATGCCGGGCAAAGATGCTGCAGCGCTTAGCTGGTCGCCAAGGAGAATAAAACTGACCAGGTCAAAAGCCGGGTCGAGGTTGCGGGCATAAGTTATTTGGCTGGCACCGAGGGATTCAAGGGCTGCAATTATTTTATCCAGCCCAGCTTGAGGGAGGGTCATCGCCCGAAAGAGGCTTGGTTCGCTGTCCAAAACCCGGTTTTTCGTCTGTACGGCATAAGCGGGTAAATAATCACCAGTCCAGCGCACGAAATATCTTTGGGCTGATTTTTGGACGGCGTCGGATGCGCCCCAAACAAGATAGGTGAAGGGGTGAATATATTGCAATGGGATGAGTCCATCGGCTTCTAATTCATTGAGCCATTCTGCTTTTGTCGGACCGTGAAATTGGATCAACCGCAAGGAAGGTTCGGGTACAATTGGCACCTGCGACCATTCATCAGGAAACGATGGCTCAATAAGAAGGGGGTCGAAATCTTGACCTCCCAGGTTCAATGTATAAGGGTCTTCAACCACCTGGAAAGTCAAACCCTGCTCATCCAGGTTTGCGAGTGCATCTTTTGTAAGAACCGTCCACTGGAAGCTGCCATAATCAATCACGGATGCATCAACCGAAATTGCACTTTGCAAGCTGATCGCACCAGAAGTAAATATACGAACGCCAACTGGCTCAGATCCGCCGTCTGCATCTGTGCTGGGAAGGACTAATCCAAGCAAAAGTGATGCGAGGATCAGCCATTGAATATAATTACGGGTCATCTTAACCCCTGGAAAATAGCATACATAATAGCTTTATCATACATTTACTCTTGAAAAGTGGCAATATGGCGTGAAGGGTTTTCTCTATGATGCCTCTGAGTATGCTGCCTTTTTTGATCAGCTTGATGCGCTGGTGTATTTCTTTAAACCCTGGCGAAATAGCCAGGAGGCACCTATCAGGGCGCCAATGGTGAACAGCAGTGTGAGGATCATCCACTGCCAGGACAGCTTTCCTGAAAGCGCCTGGGCAGGGATTGTTGTCATCAATCCCACCGGGATGATCCATGTCAGCACCAGGCGCAGCCAGCCAGGGTAAAGCTCCACAGGATAGCGTGCAAGCTGGAATAAATCGTTGATAATCCAGGTGAATAGAAAACCTGAATTCCAGAAAACAAGGGCTGAAAAAGCCAGCAGAGCGGCATACAGAAGGGCGGCACCGGCAATTAAGGTGATGATAAATCCCATCACCGCCAGCAGGGTCAGTTCGGCTTGCATGAGGTGAATGGCATAGCCGAGAACCCCCAGTGCCAGGCACAGGTCAAACAGCATCAAGACCCGCCAATGGCGGAAGCTGACTAAAAATTGTTTATCCACAGGGCGCAGAAGGGTAAAGTCGAATGTGCCCTGCCAAATTTCACCGTCCATCCCTGCTACGGATTCCAGGCTTGGCCCGATAAAAAGCCCACGAAGGGCAGCAAGCAGCAGGTAAACGCCGAGCAAAGCCATGGCAGAAGGCATGTCCCAACCCTTGATGCTCTCCACCTGGTTGAAGATCACCGTCAAGCTGAGTACCCCCGTAGCCAGGTTCAGGATAGCATTTAGAAAGCGGATGAAAAAATTAGCTCGATGTGCCATTTCTGCCTGGGTAGATACTTTGAAAAATTCGAATATCAATCGCAATGCTTGCATCCTTAACCTCCAACCGCCTCGTAATGACGGACACCCCGCGTCCATACCAGACGGTAAAGCAGATAAGCTGTACTGGTCCAACCAAGCTGGATCAAAAGACCGGTAAGGCTCTCGTTTTTATCGAGAAAACCTGTCAGAATTTCTACGGGAAAAGCAGACATATATCGAAAAGGTAAAATCTTTGCCAGGGACTGCATCCAATTTGGCAAAAGCCGGATCGGCGCCAGGTGCCCGCCGAGCAAGAAGATCATGGTGTCCTGTAATGCCAGCAGGGAATCAGCCCGTGTTGCCCAGAATGCCAGCAAAGCCAGCCAGTAACCCCAGAAAAAACGCAAAGCCCAGGCAAGCAAAATTGAGGGGATGAATAAAAGGCTTTGCTGCCAGCTCAGGTTAAATTGCGGTCGAAATATCAACGCAAGGAATGCGGTCACAGGGATGGAAAAGAGCATGAAGACAACCTTCCCTGCAATTTCAGAGGAAAGGGCGTGGTATAGGGGTGACATGGGTTGGATTAACCATCGGCTGATTTGCCCCATGCGGATGTTGTCGCCAACCGTCCAGTTTGTCGTTGCGTAGGTAAGCTGGTTTACCAATACCAGGACAAGGTAATAACCCGCCAATGCGTCTTGCGATAAGCCAGCCAGTGAGCCCTCGCTTGCTGCGGCAGACCAGATCATCAGGTACACCAGCAAGGGCAGCATCCAGCCAAAAGCCAGAAGGAAGAAAAAACCTCGGTGCTGGAGCCAGGATTGCCATGTGTTTTTAATCAGTTCCCAACCGCCCTGGTGATTCATACTTTTCCCTCCTCGTAAATCTGGTCGATGACTGCTTCAATTGGCGGGTCTTCGACGGAAAGGTCGGCAACGGGCAGGTTTGAAAGGATTTCTGCAGTAACCTTTGGCACATCAGACCGGGCGATGCGCAATATATGATGCCCATTTTCTGAAGGCAGGTATTCAACCGATGGGAATTGGGTTAAAAACCCTTCCAGGTTTGTGGGTGGGGTGGTGAATTGCAGTTTGACCAGCTTGAAAGGGGCAAGCTTATCCGCAAGTTCTTGCAAGGCGCCGTCGAAGATTAGCCTGCCGTGGTGGATCAGCATTACCCTTTCGCATAAGGCGGAAACGTCAGCCATGTAATGGCTGGTGAGGATCACCGATACCTGGTGCTGCTGATTGTATTGTTTGAGGAAAATCCGTAAGCGTCTTTGCATGGCGACGTCCAACCCAAGGGTGGGCTCATCTAAAAAGAGCACATCCGGCTGGTAGAGCAGACCTGCAACAAGCTCGCACTTCATGCGCTCACCTAATGAAAGGTTACGAACGGGCTTTTTGAGCAAAGCTTCCATATCCAGCAGTGTGATCAACTCGTCCAGGGTGCGCTGGTACTGGTCTTGGGGCACTTTGTAAATTTTAGATAGGACCCTGAAACTGTCCAGGGGCGGAATATCCCAGTTCATTGCACTGCGGTTGCCCATCACCATGCTGATCCGTTGAAGATACTCAGCTTTCCGATCCCACGGTGTATAGCCTGAAACTTTAGCTTCGCCACCCGTTGGGTAGAGCAAACCGGATAGCATTTTGAGGGTGGTTGTTTTGCCGGCACCGTTGGGCCCGATCAACCCGACCATCTCTCCAGGTCGAATTGTGAAGTTGATGTCGGTTACAGCTTCGACATCCTGGAATTTCGGTTTGAACAGTCCACGGATGGATGCGCTCAGTCCGGGAGCGCGCTCAGGGACACGGTAGACCTTGGTCAGGTTCTTAACGGTGATGATTGGCTCTGCCATTGATGATCCTTTTCTTGCGTGTGAAAAAATCAAATTATAGTATACAGGGTTTGGGTATTTGGTACCAGGTATTGGGTACGAGGTATTGGGTACTGGGTATTAGTGTGTCGTCCTGATTTATGTTGACGCGATTTTTAGTGAGAGGTAAGTGGTGAGAAGTGATGGGTGCTTCCTCTCCCAATCAAAATTTTATTTTCAACTTAAAATAGCAAAACAATTTTCTGGAGTGAGACCTTCAGGTCGATATAGCTATGAAAGATCTCATAAATTCAAGTCATCTTGTGCTGACCCCCATGCTTTTTGGGTTGAGGACAAAATCCTCTCACACCAAAGTTTCGATTAATTCAAAAAATAATCAAAAAAATTGGCCTGATAACCTCAGGCCAATTAGTCATCTTTTTATGCAAAAAGGCTTATGTGAAAATTACTGCAGTATTAAACTTCAGACCAAAAAGCTTCCATTGCTTTGAAGGTTTTTTCGGGCTGTTCCCAGTGGGGTAAACCCTTTGTTGGGGAAACACGTTCTGCTTCCCAGTTTTCTTTCTCTTTAAGCAAAATCGGCAGCATGTCAAACCGTGTGTATGGATCGCGATCATAGATCACCAGTACAGGGGTTTCCAATGTCTTATAAACGTTTTCCCGTACTGAATGAGTAAAGAGTTTGCCGCTCAAGAAATAGGTTGGGGCAAACTCCGCACCGGGTTGATGCGCGGTCTGGTAGGCATAATCCACAAAGCGCTCCGGTACCAGGCCTTCAAAACTCTTGTTGAGGAAGAATTGGATGCTTGGTCGGCTTGCAACCAGGTCATAAAATGGGCGGTTCCACAATGGTACAGCCAGACCTGCATATACTGTATTCTTTGTGCCGCGCTTTTCTGCTCGTTGAGACAATCGATCTGTCTTTGGCTGATCAAATCCTGTCGGTGACAGCATCACAATCGATCGGAAGAACTCATCGTTTTCCTGTGCAGCAAGGGCAGCAAATTCACTGCTCAAGGACAGGGTCACCACATCTGCCGGTTCGCCGACCACTTCCTTTAGAAAATCAAGGATGGCTTGTTGAAAGAGCTGTGGTGAATAAAGCCGGTCAGATCGATCGGAAAAACCGTATCCCGGAAGGTCCAGTGCAAATACCGGGCGTTCACCTCGAAACCGTTCAAAAATGGGTTTCATCTCAAATGCGCTTGGTGCGGCATTGATGCTGTGCAATAAGACCAGCGGTACGCCCTTCTCACTGCGATCCACATAATAACTGAGTCTCCCGGCGTGTTCTGAGTAAAAATCTTTTCGATCCGCTTCAATGGCTTTAACAAGTTCAGCGTCGTGGCGAATGTACTTACGGCTGTAAATGATCCAGCCGGCTGCAGCTGCCGCTGCACTTGTAAGCACACTGCCAAGTCCCCATCCCAGGCCTTTGAAGATGTTTTTAGATGTCTTGCTCATGGTCAACCTCCCGTATAAACGATCAAATTAGGTGATTTGTTATAAACCACGCAATTACCATATCTTATTTTACCCCGATGTATTTGTTTAATAAGGAGATGTTGAGGTCAGGAATTATTAGAGGACTTTGTTAAGCCAAATAATCAAAATTTCAACAAAGAAAATTTATTCAAACAACAATCAACAGATCAATCTGCAAGTTTTTCATGCAATTCAGACCATTCTTCCATCAATGACTCGATCTGTCCTTGCAAGGAAACATAATCTTCACCCAGCTTTAAAACCCGATTAGAATCCGCTGGTGGGTTTATCAATTCATCAGATATTGTTTTTTGTTTTGATTCCAGCGTCTGAATTTTTTTCTCGATCTCTTCAAGGCGATTGGCGGCTTTTCGACGTTCATATTTTGAGAGCGTTTTTTCTGATGGTTTTTGCTGTGTGGACGATGATCGGTCATGGATCACATCAGTGCCCTCCGGGTCTTTCAGATCACTCACGCCCGCCATCTTTAATTGATGGGCTTTGAATTGCGTATATGACCCTCTGAATACCTGTAAACTTCTGCCCTGAGGTTCCACTTCCCAAATTTGAGATGCCAGGGAGTCAATAAGGTAGCGGTCATGGGAGACCAGCAAGATTGTACCAGGGAAATTAGAAAGGACCGATTCCAAAACCTCCTGTGTTGGTAAATCCAGGTGGTTGGTCGGCTCATCCAACAGCAGTAAATTGGCATCAGAGAGTGATAATTTTGCCAGCGCCAGGCGCCCGCGCTCTCCACCAGACAGGGTGCCAACTTTGCGGAACACATTGTCACCCGTGAATAAGAACTTCGCCAGGTAATTGCGGATCTCAGCAGGCAGCATATTTGGTGAGACACTGTCGATTTCCGTCATCAAAGTTCTGTCAGGATCTAAACCCTCATGTGCCTGTGCAAAATAGCCGATCACCAAACTTGCGCCAATTGTCACTTTTCCAGAATAAGGCGGGATCTTTTCCAGTATTGTTTTCAGGAAGGTCGTCTTGCCGGCACCGTTCGGCCCGATAATTGCTGCACATTCCTGCCGCTGTAGGAGCAAGTCAGGGCATGAGAATAAGGGCTTGCCTTCATCGTGGTAACCTACTTCTAAATTATGTGTTCGTAAGACGATATCACCGGAGCGGTCGCGTGTGTTGAGGTTGATGTGCATCCGACGCGGTTCACTTGGCGGCGGTGCAAGGCGCGAATCCTCCAGCAAGCGTTCCAATCGACGCCGTCGTCCTTTTGCCTGGCTGGTATTCTGACCGGCAATATTACGCCGGATAAATTCCTGTTCTTTTTCGATAAAGGCTGTTTGCGCTTCATATTCCGCTAATCGACGGGCATAACGTTCTTCACGTTGGGCAAGATACGTAGAATAATTGCCGCTGTAAACCTCGAGGGCAGGCGTCATTTCCCAAATCGTCTCAGCGACCTGGTCAAGGAAGTAACGGTCATGGGAGACGACCACCAATGCCCCATCCCAATCCTTGAAAAAGGATTCAAGCCATTCCACTGCCTCAATATCGAGGTGATTGGTCGGCTCATCCAGCATCATCACATCAGGACTCTCCAGAAGCAGTTTCGCCAGGAGTGCTCGCGTTCGTTCCCCACCTGAAAGTTGTGTAATCGGTCGATGAAAGTCCTCTTCGTCAAACCCGAGACCGGATAAAGTTTGTTTGATGCGCATCTCATAGGTATATCCCCCCTGCTGCTCGAAAGCTTGTTCCAGGCTGCCGTATCTTGTTACCGCTTCATCTGATTGCTCAGGGTCCGCCATGGCCTGCATCCATTCTTTCAAGGCTTCTTCCATATCAATGAGATCGGAAAAAACCTCTAAACAGGTTTGCCATAATGTCCCTTTTGCTGCCAGGCTTGCTTCCTGGGGCAAATACCCGATGGTCAATTCCTTTGCATGCTGAACAACACCTGAATTGGGAAAATCCTGTCCGATCAGGATCCGAATAAGGGTGGTCTTTCCAACGCCATTCGAACCTACCAGCGCAATCCGGGCACCGCGAGGTATGGATAAAGAGATATCCTCAAAGATATCCTGTGCACCAAATGATTTTGAAAGGTTATTTGCAGTGATTAATGACATCGTGCAAAGTATACCATTTTCAATCCTTTTAATAATCCTAATTGCCATCCATGGCAAAGGTGAATCATTCCTCTCTTTACGCACATGTGCATGGTAGAATTTCTTTTATGAAACGAAATACGAAGCGGTGGATTATCTGGTTGGGACTGATCATCTCAGCAGCCTTTTTATACCTGGCTTTCAGAGAAATTAATTATCGGGAACTATGGCAAACCCTCAGGGAAATAAAGCTGTTGTGGCTTATCCCAGGTCTGGTTATTTATTTCATTGGCGTGCTGGTGCGCACCTGGCGCTGGCAGTACCTGCTCAAACCCCTCGAAAAGGTCAGCATTAAAACCCTTTTCCCAATCATCAATATCGGCTATATGGGTAATAACGTCTTCCCCCTGAGGATGGGCGAAGTGCTCCGTTCTGTGGTGGTCAAACGACGTGAGGATGTTTCAATTTCTGGTTCCCTGGCAACAATCGTTGTGGAGCGAATCTTTGACGCTGTGGTGATTATCGGCTTTGTGCTGCTCAACCTCAGGCAGCTGACCGGTTTATCCAATATTGGCACCTTTGCACAGTTGGGAAGCCTTGCGACCTGGGCAGTGGTGATCTTCCTCGCTGGATTGGGGGTTTTTATTTTAATTGCGATGTTCCCAAAACGAGCCAGCAGCCTGATCCAATACATTGTCAATAAAATTCTCCCGGAGCGCTTGCGTGAACCAGTCATGAATATTGCGGATCGCTTCCTTGAAGGTTTGATGAGCCTGCGTTCACCGACAGATGCCTTAATGATTTTTCTGACCTCCATCCTGATTTGGATTCTTGAAACAGGATTGTACTGGAGCGTTAACCAAGCCCTGGGATTGAACCTTAATTTCGGGCAACTAATGCTGCTAAACGGGGTCGTCAATTTGGTGTTATTGATACCTGCTGCACCCGGGGGGCTGGGGACCTTTGATGCAGCTGGGCGCGCCATGCTTGAAGCCTATGGCATCGCCGCAGAACCCGCCCTGGGATATATTCTTGTCCTTCGGATTGCATTATGGGCGCCTATCACCCTGTTAGGAACGATCTATTTTGTGCGAGAAGGTTTGAAATGGACCATGGATGCAAGTGAAATGGAAGCCCAAACTAAGGCCCTCACGCCACAGGATATTGAAGAGGTAAACCATGAATAAAGAAAAACAAAGCATCGCCGTCGTAGGGGCTGGGATTGGCGGCTTGTCAGCAGCATATGACCTGGCAATGGCAGGTAATAAAGTTGTCATTTTTGAAGCATCGGACCACGTTGGCGGGCTGGCAGCAGGCTTTAAGGAGCCCCACTGGGATTGGACCGTTGAGCGCTTTTATCATCACTGGTTTCATTCTGACGAACACATGCTGGGTTTGATAGACGAATTAGGCTGGTCAGATCAGGTTATTTTCCCAAAGCCCACCACGGTGATGTACTACCGAGGGAAATTTTATCCCTTTGACTCCATAACTGCAGCATTAATGTATCCTGGTCTGGGGTGGGGGATCAACAAAATCCGTTTTGGGCTGATTGGTTTATATCTGCGGCTGACAAACAACTGGCAAGCCCTTGAAAAAACCACCGTTGATACGTGGATGCGTAAGTGGGCAGGGGACAAGGTTTACGAATCCATGTGGGAACCGATGATGATCGGGAAATTTGGCGAGGGCTATGCAAGAGTTGTTAATATGGCATGGTTCTGGGCGCGGCTGCATGCTCGAACGACCCGATTGGGAACTTTTGAGGGAGGCTTCCAGGTTTTTGCTGATAAATTTGCCGAACGCCTTGAGCAGATAGGCGTTGAAATTCGACTTGAATCGCATGTAACAGAGATCAAAGCTGCTGACAACAACGGCATTTTGATCACAACGGCGGAAGGGCAGACCGACAATTTCTCCCAGACACTTGTAACCACATCCCCCGGTTTGCTGGCACGCTTAGCACCCGATCTGCCGAAAACCTACCTGGATGGGCTGCTGTCATTGAACAGCATGGGGGCTGTTGTAATGGTGGTATCCCTTAAACACCAATTATCCCGCGAGGGCTATTACTGGTATAACATTCCGAAAGCAGCCGGATTCCCATTCCTGTCCCTTGTGGAACACACCAACTTTGTTAAGTCTGAATACTTTGGCGGCGATCATATCCTCTATATTGGTGACTATCTTCCCCAGGATCACGCTTACTTTGACCTTTCGAAATCAGAATTGGAAGAAAAATTTCTGCCACATCTTAAAAAATTTAACCCCGATTTTTCACCTGATTGGGTAAATAAGACCTGGTTGTACCGAACAAAATACGCGCAACCCGTGCCACTGGTAAATCACTCGCAGACTATTCCAGCTATTCGAACTCCGATTGAAGGGCTGTATTTTGCCAGTATGAGCCAGGTCTACCCCTGGGATCGAGGAACAAATTTTGCGGTTGAAATTGGACGTCGAGCGGCAAATATGATGATTCAGGACAAAAATGACTGATTCCAAATTAAGAATCAAAACTTCGAACATATGAGCATTTTCTCGCAAAATCGATTAATTGCCAATCCCCTAAATACGTCAATTAATGGCATATTTAATAATTAACCCCCATATATAGGGGTTGGACTGGGGTGATATCCCTTAAAGCAGAGCTCAACATTTATCTAATCCAGGTATTTAATACTTAATAAAAGAATCATATTTTTTAAGGTTGGCTTGTCTTAAAATATATGGAATTTTTAGCAAAAAAGAGCAGAATCCGCTTGTGATTAATTTTGATTCCCGTTAAAATACTAATCACTTTCCAACCAAGTGGGCAAGGGAAACCATCATTGGAAAGATATAAGTGTTAAAAGATAACCACATTATAAAAATATAAGCAGTGGTTATTTTTACATCAGATCGATTTTCATCGCTGGCTCACCGCAGCACATGGAAGAAAGGAAGTTGAATGAAAGCAGAACATGCCTGGCAGGCTACCATTGGTCAGCTACAACTTGAAATGTCAAAGGCGTCCTTTGATACATGGGTCAGCAGCGCACAATTTCTTGGTTATGATGAGGAAACAAGCCTTTTTACAATTGGTGTCAAAAATGCATACGCCCGTGATTGGCTCGATGACCGCTTAAGCGCCAAACTCTCAAGATTGCTAACAGGCATGATCGGAACACCCGTAACAACTGAAATTAAAGTTCATTCGACGAACACATCCATTCCAGAATCTGAAGTCCAAAAGGCAGATGCAAAGAAAGCACTCCTTCCAAATGAAATTACAAATATCAACAGCCGCTACCGTTTTGATAATTTTGTGGTTGGCGCGGATAACCGCCTTGCGCATGCTGCCTGTATGGCTGTTGCGGAAAGCCCGGCACGCGCCTATAACCCCTTATTTCTTTACGGCGGTGTTGGATTGGGAAAAACGCACCTTCTACACGCCATCGGCAATGCCTGCCAGCCGGCGAATTTGAATGTTCTGTATGTTTCTTCAGAAGAATTCACCAACGACCTGATCAATGCCATCCGAACGCATACCACACCAGCCTTCCGTGAGAAATATCGCCAGATTGACGTGCTTCTCATCGATGATATCCAATTCATTGCTGGTAAAGAGTCCACACAGGAAGAATTTTTTCACACATTCAACACTCTGCACGGACAAAACAAACAAATCGTCATCTCTTCCGATCGATCACCCAAAGCCCTTGTGACGCTGGAGGAACGCCTGCGCTCACGCTTCGAATGGGGGTTGACGGCAGATATTCAACCCCCGGATGTTGAAACCCGTTTAGCCATTCTGAGGGCAAAAGCAGAGCGAGCGGGGCGACAGGTTCCGGCTGATATTCTTGAAATGATCGCCAGACAGGTGCAATCCAATATTCGTGAACTTGAAGGTGCCCTGAATCGCGTTCTGGCTTATTCTGACCTGACCGGTGTGCCGCTAACCTTAGAATTGGCACATAACGCCCTGACAGATTTCCTCCCACAGGGGATGGATCTGCAGCCAGATGATGTGTTGGACGAAGTTTCAAAAACTTTTGGTGTTTCCAATGATCGCCTTTTGGGTCGGGAGCGCACACGGGAGGTTGCCCTTCCGCGCCAGATTGCAATGTATTTGATGCGCGAAGAAGGAGGCGTATCGCTGCCTCAAATCGGCGAAATTGTTGGCGGGCGGGACCATACCACTGTGATTTATGCCTGTGACAAGGTCAACAACCTGATGGAAACGGATGAGCATTTACGCCGGCAAATTTTACAAATTCGTGAACGTCTCTATGGGCGGGTTAGCGTCGCAATTTAAGATCGATCAAATAAGTTGGTTTTGGATTATAAGCCGTTCTGAAACACCCTTATTTGTAAAAGGGAATTGATGAATAATTTGGTTTGGGGGATAATCTATATCACTATGACTGCCAATTATTCTCACTTAATAAGCAATGAATGATTCAAAGCGTTTTGGGATACTATCCGGGTTTATTGCTGCCATTTTGTTTGGGGCATCTGCACCTCTTGGGAAACCACTCCTCGACCATTTAAATGACTTCCAGTTAGCTGGCTTGCTTTATCTGGGTGCAGCTTTAGGCGTGAGTGTATTCTTTATTGGTAAACACCCAGCACAAACGCTGCGTCGAATGTCTCGGAAAAATATCTTAAGATTGTCCGGCGCAATATTTTTCGGCGGTATTTTAGGACCTTTATTTCTTATGGGCGGGCTTCGGATTGCCGCGGCTGCCTCAGTGTCATTGTGGCTGAATATGGAAATGGTAGCGACGGTGATCATCGGATATTTCTTTTTTGATGATCATCTATCAAAGAAAGGTTGGCTGGCAAGTTTGGGAATCCTCGCTGCGGCAACGCTCCTGGCATTGGAGGGAGGTGTTGCAGGATTCAAGGCTGCAGGGCTGATTGCGCTTGCTTGCATAAGCTGGGGATTGGATAACCACCTAACCGCATTGATCGACGGTATCTCTCCCGCAGAAAGCACATTTTGGAAAGGATTGGTTGCAGGCTCGGTCAATTTGATTTTGGGCCTTCTTGTAGGCTCTTATCATGCCGGTTTGGTGAACACGATCGCCGGACTTGGGTTAGGCGCTTTAGCTTATGGCTTGTCGATCATGCTTTATATCAGCGCTGCTCAACAGCTTGGTGCGACACGCGCACAATTTATATTTTCGAGTGCACCTTTTTTTGGCCTATTATTTTCACTTTTATTTGGCGGCACTTTATCCATTTACCAAATAGGGGCGTTCTTCCTGTTCTTAGGCTCGGTGTTTATCTTGTTCCGAGAGAGCCACGCCCATCAGCACTTGCATCAACCCTTTGTCCACAGTCACACCCACTACCACCCTGATCAACACCATAACCATTTCCATCCAGAGACTGAAGGAAAATCCTACCGTCACAGTCACGAACATGAACATCAAACCCAGGAACACAGTCATCCCCACTGGCCTGATCTCCATCATCGCCATGAGCATGACTGAACATTAAGTTATTGACTGACCTGAATTAAAGTTTTTTCATATCTCCCCAACTGGGGCCAGCCTTAGCCTCCGTGCTGAGCGGGATATCCAGGCTGTAGGCGTTTTCCATAACGCGGGTTACCAGTCCAAGGGTTTCTTGCAATTCCTTTTGAGGCACCTCAAAGATCAGCTCATCGTGAACTTGCAGCAGCATTCGCGCATTTAATTCTATCTTGGCTATTTCATCCGGCAGTTCAAGCATGGCAATTTTGATGATATCCGCAGCTGTGCCCTGGATGGGCGCATTGATTGCTTCACGTTCTTCACGCTGCCTGATTGCATAACTCGCCCCGCGCTTCAGGTTGGGGAAGTAACGCCGCCGACCAAGCAATGTTTCCACATAGCCCTGCTCTGCTGCTGTCTCTCGAATGCCATCCAGGAAATTCTTTACACCGGGGAACTTCTCGAAATATGTGGCGATAAAGTTCTCCGCTTCTGCAAGGGTTAAATCGGTAGCGTTGGTCAGCCCATATGCGCTCATTCCATAAATCAGACCGAAATTGATCGCCTTGGCATGGCGCCGCATCTCCGGCGTGACCTCGTCCAGGTCAATGTTGTGAACGGCTGCGGCTGTTGTGGCGTGAATATCCTGACCGGCATTAAAGGCGGCCAGCATGGCTTTGTCCTGGGACATGTGTGCGACAATCCGCAGTTCAATTTGAGAATAGTCGACAGCCAGCAGTTCCCAACCCTCGCTGGCAATGAATCCATTGCGAACGCGCCGTCCAATTTCTGTTCGGGTGGGGATATTCTGCAAGTTGGGATCAGAGGAGGCAATACGACCTGTCACCGTGCCAGTTTGGTTGAAGGAAGTATGGACTCGTCCCGTTTCCGGGTTGATTTGCAGCGGTAGGGAATCGACATAAGTTGACCGCAGTTTTTCGAGCTCCCGATACTCAAGCGTCCAGTCGATCACCGGGTGCTGCCCCTTCATTGCCTCTAAAACGGAGGCAGCCGTGGAATAATAACCTGAGGATGTTTTCCGTGCCCGATCCGGGGGTGTTAATCCCAGGTCTTCAAATAACGCCTGGGATAGCTGCTGCGTTGAATTCAGGTTGAATTCGTAACCGACTGCAGTCTGGATCTTATCCTCAATTGTGCCCAGGCTTTCTTCCAATTCATGCGAAAAGTTTTCAAAGAATGCCTGGTCCAGCATAATGCCCGCTTCTTCCATAGCAGCTAAAACAGGTATAAGGGGCATCTCCATGGTTTTGAAGAGCTCATTAGCTTTTTGTGCTTCCAAATCATTTCTCAACTCAGGTATCAAGCGCAGGCAAATCGCTGCATCTGCTGCGGCATAGCTGGCAGCATCGACGATGGATACTTTATCCATTGTCTTTTGGCTGCTCCCTTTGCCAATCAATGCTTCAATTTGGGTCATTTCATATCCCAGGCGCACCCATGCCAGGTTTTTTAATCCCAGGTTGCGTGATGCAGGGTTGATCAACCACTCTGCAATCATGGTGTCAAATGTAAGCGGTGAAACGATCAATCCGGCTCGTTTTAGGACCAGGTAGTCGTATTTAAGGTTATGACCTGCTTTTCCAATCTCAGGATCTGTCATTACCCCTGAAAGGGCTTCAAAGACGTCCTTGAGCGGCAGTTGTTTGCCTTCTTTGTGCCCGACAGGAATGTAATAGCCGTGATCAGGCTTCACTGCCAGGGAGATCCCGACCAGTTTTGCCCGCATCACGTCCGTATCCGTGGTTTCTGTGTCAAAAGCAATCATGTCGGCATCTTTCAAGGTTTTTATGAGTTCTGAAAGAGCCTCGGGTGAATTAACAATTGTTGTGCCTATTTCTCCTGCTGCTTCAGGGAATGACGCAGACTCGGTACTTTGAGGGAACAAATCCATTTGTTCTTCGCCCTCAGGCATAATTGGCTTCATCTTTCCCACAAGTCTATTGAGCTGGTCTGTCAGTGTTCGGAATTCCAATTCTCTGAAAAGGTCTTCTACTGCTTTGGGATTAAACCGGTCAATGCGTGCCTGTTCAAGATTAAGATCTACTTTCAGATCCGTCACAATGCGGGATAGTTTTTGGCTCAGATAAGCGACTTCTTTACTTCCCTCAAGCGCAGATTTCGCCCGGCCGGATATCGCATCGATGTGTTCAAAGATGCCGTCGAGATCACCGTATTCATCCAATAACTTCACTGCTGTCTTTTCACCGACACCTTTGACACCGGGGATGTTATCGGAGGGGTCACCACACAGTGCTTTAAAATCCACCACCTTTTCAGGGAAAACGCCAAGCTTCTTTTTTACATCCTCAGGGAAGTAGTCTTTGGCATCTGAGAGCTTGCTGCCTGCCAGGTTAACCACCACCCGATCCGTAACCAGTTGTAATAAGTCCTTATCCCCTGTGATGATCTTCACTCCCAAACCTTTTTCTTCTGCAGCCCAACGTGCCACGCTGCCGAGAACGTCATCAGCCTCATAATTCTCCATTTCTAAACGGGGGATATTAAGTGCATCGACGATTTCACGCATGCGCTCTACCTGCGAACGGAGGTCCTCCGGCATTTTCGCGCGCGTGCCTTTATAGTCATCAAAAAGCTCATGGCGAAAGGTTTTTCCCTTATCAAATACTACCGCCAGGTAATCTGGATTTTCCTGTTCAAAGATGCGCAAGAGGATGCTGGTAAAACCATAAACGCCAGCTGTTGGCTCGCCGCTGCTTGTCTGGAACGCATTGGCGCGGGTGCCGCCAGCTGTTAGCGCATAGTAAGCTCTGTAAGCGAGGCCGTGACCGTCAAGAAGATATAAAACTGGGGGCATAAGAGCAGTCCTTTATTTTATTGAATAGATGCTTTCTATTCATTTTAACTCGATTTGGGTTTGAATAGAAGTTTTATGCGAGATAAGCTTTTTCACCGTGGAATATAAAAAAGGGCTGCCGTTATCAGCAGCCCTTTATCATCAGATATTATATGCCTCAGTCTTCGATAACACGGATGATGTTCTCAATGCGTTCCATCACATCATCGGTTAATTTTTCTTTGATCTCGACGGCTTTCATATTTTCTTCCACCTGGGAAACCTTGCTGGCACCGGTAATTACTGTGCTCACATTGGGGTTCTTCAAAACCCATGCCAGTGACATTTGTGCCATGGATACGCCCAGGTCTTCAGCAACTTTTGCCAATTCACGGGTGACAGCCAGTTTTTTCTCATCCTGAACCCGTTTCTTCATCCATTTAAAATCACTCAGGTTTGCACGACTGCCCTCGGGGATCTTGCCTTCATTATATTTGCCGGTCAGCATGCCGCCGTACAGGGGGCTCCAGATTGTCGTGCCATAACCAAGCTCTTTATACAGGGGTGCGTATTCGTCTTCAAAACGATGCCTGTGGAACATATTGTATTGGGGCTGTTCCATGGAAGGCGGACGCAAATTATTACGCCTTGCAAAATCTGTCGCCCGCATTATTTCAGCAGCAGACCACTCCGAAGTACCCCAGTAAAATGCCTTGCCCTGCCGAATCACCTGGTTGAAAGCAAACACGGTTTCTTCAATTGGTGTTTCAGGATCGGGTCGATGTGCATAAACAAAATCCACATAATCTAACTGCAAACGTTTAAGGGCGTTATTTACGCCTTCCACGATGTGTTTATAAGAAAGGCCGCGATCATTTGGACCTTCGCCGCCCCAGAAAATCTTTGTTGAAATTAGATAATCCTTGCGTGCCCAGCCCAATTCTTTGAGGGCTTTTCCCATAATAAGCTCAGCCTGGCCGTTGGCATATGCCTCTGCATTGTCAAAGAAGTTGACACCTGCATCGTAAGCCGCTGCCATGATTCCCTTGGCTTCTTCAACACCAAACTGGTTCCCATATGTTACCCAGGCACCGAGCGAAAGCTCTGATACTTTCACGCCTGCTTTACCTAAATGTCGATATTCCATTATTCCTCCTTGATATTTTCTTTTTTTATTTATATGATGCATTGATCCTCTATTCGTTACATCATTATACGCGAAGGGTCAAACTTGCTCAAAATAACAGCAGAAGAAAACGGATGCACTTTTGTTTGACTCCTAAAAATTATTATGTTAATATGAGCATGAAAGCACTTCCGTGAAAGCTGTTCCAATAAATAGAATTGATTCAATTTATGAGCCAAAAAGAAAACCGCCCCCCCACCATTTATGATGTCGCAAAGGCGGCAGGCGTCAGCATTTCGACTGTCTCCCGCGTAATCAATGCGAGCTCACATGTTAGTGATCCCACACGGGAACGCATTCAAGATGCCATTGATCGGTTGGGTTTTGTCCCCAAAGCTGAGGCACGCGCTCGAGCGATGAAAGGCTTCTCCCGCATCGGCGTATTGACCCCGTTTTTCACAGCACCAGCCTTTGTTCAACGCCTTAGAGGGATTGCTGAGGGTCTGCTTTCAACGCCCTATGAATTGACAATTTTCACCGTTGAGTCTATAGAGCATCTCAACCATTACCTGGCTACCTTGCCTTTAACGGCGCATCTGGACGGCTTGATCTTGCTTTCATTGAAGGTCAGTGATCAATCTGCGAATAAGTTAATGCAGCATGACCTTGAAACCGTATTAATTGAATTTCCACGGCCTGACCTGAATACTGTTGAAATTGATGACCTTGCAGGTGGTGAAATGGCAGGAAATTACCTGGCTGATAAAGGACATCAAAGTTTTGGATTCATTGGCGACACTTCAGAGCTGCGGGAATATACAATTCTCCCGATTACGCAGCGTTTACAGGGTTTTCAAAAAGCGCTCCGAGAGAGGAATTTATCCCTGCCTTCAGAATTTATCTGTAAAGCAGAATATGATGTACAAAACGCGGAAGAGAAGATCGAACCGATCTTGAAGCAGAAAAATCATCCAACAGCAATCTTTGCTGCGACTGACCTGCAAGCGCTCGGTGTGGTTAATAAAGCCCGGGCTTTGGGTTTGCGAGTCCCGGAGGATTTGGCAGTCTTAGGCTTTGACGACCTGGACATCGCCGGTTATGTTGGGCTGTCAACCATCCGACAATCACTGGAAGAGTCAGGCCGCCTCGCCGTTGAAATCCTGTTATCAAGGATTAAGGACCCTGATCGCCCGCTGCGTCATGTACGATTGCCTTTGAAA
Organism: Candidatus Brevefilum sp.; assembly: GCA_029210815.1. GTDB lineage: Bacteria > Chloroflexota > Anaerolineae > Anaerolineales > Anaerolineaceae > Brevifilum. The sequence continues at coordinate 5,685 of JARGGB010000014.1, read as the reverse complement.
ATTATTGAACGTCAAACAACATAAAAATGTCATAAGTTTAAAAAATTTTGATCACGACCTTAAATTAAGCATTCGAGAAGACTTTTTAGAGAGAGGTTCGAAAAATTTTGTGGGTGCTGTTGATATAATAAGAAAAAAGGAGCGGTAACCAAATGGCAGATATTGTCACTCTTGGTGAGTTACTGATTGATTTTGTTCCAACCACTTCGAATGTGTCGCTAATTGAAGCGCCGGCATTTAAAAAAGCGCCCGGCGGTGCCCCGGCAAATGTGGCAGCAGGCCTGGCTAAGTTAGGGATCTCATGCGCTTTCCTAGGAAAGGTAGGCGATGATCCTTTTGGAGAATTCCTGGAAAAGACGCTAAGTGATTTAGGCGTCAACACCCAGGGTTTGGTTTTTTCCCACGAGGCACGCACAGCCCTTGCTTTTGTCTCATTAAAGGCTGATGGCGAGCGCGAATTTATGTTCTACCGACATCCCAGTGCTGATATGCTGTACACGCCTGATGAGGTTGACTACCAGCTCATCAAACATGCAAGAATATTCCACTTTGGCTCGATCTCATTGATATCCGAACCCTCGCGGAGTGCGACCCTGGCTGCCCTGGCGGCTGCTCGTGAAAACGGCGTGCTGATCTCCTATGATCCTAACTTGCGCCTTGCCCTCTGGTCTGATCCATCTGCTGCGAAGGATGGGATGCTCAGTGTATGGGAAAAAGTGGATTTGATCAAAGTCAGTGAAGACGAGTTGACCTTCCTGACAGGGCTGGATGATATTGACGAAGCGGTGAATTCCCTGTGGCATGAAAACCTAAAACTTTTGGTGGTCACACTTGGGAAAGAAGGCTGCCGCTATTACACACCAGGTTTTGCGGGCTTTGTTGAAGGAATCAGCGCAAAAGCCATTGATACAACCGGTGCTGGCGATGGATTTGTCGCTGGTTTATTAAAAGGTGTGAGTGAACATCCGGAAGCATTAGTCAACGAATCTATTTTGAGCAAGGTGTGCCTGTATGCCAATGCTGTTGGTGCCCTCACAACGACCCAGCTTGGAGCAATCCCAGCCTTGCCAACGACACAGGAAGTACGCGTGTTCCTTGAATCAAGAAATATAGATATCCAATGGTCTTAAATTTATTTGATTTTTGTCAAAAAAGGAAGAAATTATGCTTGATAAGCCCAATCAACCTGATTTTGATATTGAATTAGAATCCAAAAAATCGCTTGAACGATTGATCCCCCGGTTAAACGATCATTTTTCTGCTTTCCGGAAATCACATCCAGAAGCCTGGAAGTTATATATTCGTCGGATTCAGACGCATTTCCCTTCGCTCTTTTCCATTCTTGTGGATTTATATGGTCATCGATATGATTTCTTCTTTCATTTTGAATCTTTGTTGACTGAAATCACGAAAGCCTGGATTGACCGACCTGGTGACCTTAAAAAACTGGATGCTTTGCGTGAGGGACAACCGAATTGGTTCCAGGATCACCGCATGCTTGGCGGCGTGTGCTATGTCGATCTTTTTGCCGGTGATTTATCAGGGATCCGAAATAAAATCCCATACTTCAAAGAGCTTGGTTTGACTTATCTTCACTTGATGCCCCTGTTCAAATCTCCTGAAGGTGAAAATGACGGGGGGTATGCCATCAGCAGTTATCGAGAAGTGGACCTAAAATTAGGCACGATGGAAGATCTCAAGACCCTGGCAGAGGAACTCAGAGAGGAAGGGATCAGCCTGGTGATTGATTTCGTCTTTAATCACACTTCAAATGAGCATGAATGGGCAGTAAGCGCCCGTGCAGGAGAGCAGCGTTATCAGAAGTATTACCGGATGTTCCCTGACCGCACGATACCAAATGCTTACGAAAAAACCCTGCGAGAGATATTTCCGGATGAACATCCCGGCGCATTCACCTTTTTTTATGATATCGGGCAATGGGTGTGGACCACTTTCCATTCCAATCAATGGGATTTAAATTACGCCAACCCGGAGGTGTTCAACCAGATGGCAGGGGAGATGCTGTTCCTGGCAAACCAGGGTGTTGAAGTGCTGCGCCTCGACGCCGTTGCCTTTATCTGGAAAGAAATGGGGACCAGTTGTGAGAACCTGCCGCAAGCCCACAGCATCATTCAAGCTTATAACCTGATTGCTCGCATTGCAGCGCCAGCTTTATTGTTCAAATCTGAGGCAATCGTTCATCCTGATGAGGTTGCTAAATATATCCATCCTGATGAGTGTCAGCTTTCTTATAACCCGCTTCTGATGGCGTTGCTGTGGAACACCCTTGCAACCAGAGAGGTCAACCTCTTGTTGTATTCGATGAAGAAACGCTTTGAGATCCCGGATGGCTGCGCCTGGGTGAATTACGTTCGATGTCACGATGATATTGGCTGGACATTTTCAGATGAGGATGCCGCTGATTTGTGGGTGAATGCTTTTGATCATCGTCAATTCTTGAACGCATTTTATACCGGTCGCTTTGAAGGCAGTTTTGCCCGGGGTTTGCCATTCCAGGAAAACCCTAAAACCAAAGACGCACGCATATCGGGAACAACTGCTTCACTGGCAGGGCTAGAAAAGGCGCTTGAAGAAGAAACCGAAGTTGAGGTCGATCTTGCCATCCGAAGGATTTTGCTGATACACAGCATTATATTGTCAATTGGCGGCATTCCGCTGATCTATTTAGGTGATGAAGTCGGGGTACTGAATGACTACAGCTATCAAGATGATCCTGCAAAAGCAGATGACAGCCGTTGGGTTCATCGCCCTGAAGCTGACCCAGAGCGCTATGCAAAACGGGGGGAAGAAGAAAGCATTCCTGGAAGAATCTACCAGGGCTTTCAGAAATTGATCCAGTTAAGAAAATCGCTTTCCATCATCGGTGAGGCAGTGCCTGAATTTATTTACACAGGCAATCCCCATGTTTTTGGATATCTCCACAAAGATCATGACCAACAAATCTTGTTTTTGAATAATTTCAGTGATTTTTCCCAAAGCCTTTCCTTAAAAAAGCTGAATCTTTTCAAAGAGAAGATCACACTGAAAGATGTTGTTTCAAGCATAACAACTTCTTCAACTGAAGAGCTGGAAATGGAACCTTTTCAATTTATGTGGTTGCAAGGTGATTTGAAAGAATAATTGGGAGCGTGAGATATTAATTATTGACTGGCGGCGACGGGTGCCATGCCGGCTCATAATCTAAAGCAGGGTCGTTCGTCAGCTGACGCATGTCTACACCCGGGAACTTCATAATATAGATATCCGAAAGTACATCGTAATACCAGTAATCAAAGGCAAGCCATACCCCATCAGGAGATACACTCACATTATCCATTAACGGCACATAATCTGTCTGATTTGCTGGTGTAATTGGATATTCCTCATGTTTTCCAATATCTTCAAGCCGCATGCCGAATAATTTTTTCGAGGGACTGCCCGCTCCAAGCACCTGGCTGTAAAGCATCAGTCCTTCCTGCGGATACCAGCAGGGGTGGCTGTTATCAATGACGCCGGACAATGAAAATTGGATTGGGTCCTTACCATCTGCACTCATTATCCAAATCTGATCAGCCCCACGTGTGCGGACAAAAGCGATTTGTCCACCTCCCTTTGACCAGGCAGGGTCAAATTCGTTATAAGTACCATCTGACAGCTTGATAACGGAGAGATCATATATATTGATCTTGAATAGCTGAAGCTGTCCATTTAATAATGAGGTGTAGGCTATCCAATCCCCTGCAGGAGACCAGGCTGGATCAAAATCACCTTCGAGTGATTTCGTTAATTGTGTCAGGGCATTTTCTTCAAGATCAAGGATAAATAAACTGGCACCTGCATGCCGTGTTCGCTTTCCTGAACAGGGTGATGAGAATACAATTGCATCACCACCAGGGGACCAATCCGGCTGGCAGGCTCCTTCATCAAGACGGGTAAGCTGCTGTGTCGCACCCGTCAGGGTATCCAAAAGCCATATTTGAGGTAAGCCTGTTCGCTCAGAAACATAGGCGATCATCCCTGCGCCCCCGCCTGTAGGGGTTTTGGTTGGCGTGGGTGTTGTCTCAGCAGGGAGAGATTCAATTAATGTCGCTGTCATATCGGGTGTTTGGGCTGTTTCTGCCGCCCCCATCGTTTCTGATGGGTTCACCGGCGTTTTAACCCCAATCACTGACAGGGTTCTTGCGCGGGTAGGTGTGCTGTTCATACCCCAAATCGCCCTGAAATTCTGCGGCCATATTGCCGAAGCACCTAATAGCAACAGCATTACAGCAAGCAAACTGGCGAAAAATATCCATACCGGGTCCAAACGTTTAAACCATCGCTTTTGGGGTCGGGACAAATTGTTCGCTTGAATTTTGCCGTTGTATTCTGATAAATTAGGACCATTATCTGAAGCTGTGGGTGCTTTAAAGAGAATCACATGGTCACTTTGCCACGCCTCTCTTGGGATTGTTTCTTTGACGTCCAAAAGGGCTTGCTTAAAGTCTTCTGCTGTTTGCCAGCGGTCCTGGTAACGAAGTGCCAGGGCTTTTTCTATCACCATTTCAAGTGATTCTGAGACATCGGGGTTGTAATCTCTCAGCGGTGTTAAGTCTGCTTTGCCGGTTGTCCTTGACAGGCTGTCTTCAGGGAGGTAGCCCGCTAATGCTGCATAAAGCGTTGCGCCCAAGGAGAAAATGTCGGATCTGTGGTCTGTAGGCGTATCCCCATATTGTTCTGGTGGGGAATAACCCGGGGTCATTGCCCGGGCAGCCGTTGTGGTCAATTCTTTGTCGTAATTGATTTTCACCAGGCCAAAATCAACCAGGATGACCTCCCCCTCAGGCGTGATTTTGATGTTGCCGGGTTTAATATCTCGATGGGTTATCGGCGGCGTTCTGGAATGTAAATAGAGCAGGGCATTACAGATATCGATCCCAATTTGAATGACATCAATTTCAGGAATAACCCCTTCTTTGTTCATCCACTGGCGAAGGTCGTCCCCCTCAATGTAATCCATCACCAGGTACTGCCCTTGCTGAGCGATGACAAAATAATCAAAAACCCGCGGCAGGTTGGGGTGCCGCAGAGACGCTAAAACTTTTGCTTCTCTTTGGAACTGGCGCGCATAATCTTCAGAGAAAAACGCATTTTCTTTGATAGCAACTGTGACATCCAGGTTTTCATCGACAGCTCGATAAACAGCCCCCATGCCGCCCTGCCCGAGGATGTCAATTATTTTGTAACGTTGATTTAGGCGGTAACCGTTTTCAAGGGGCATGGCATCTCTGAAATTAAATTTTTGATTAATGACTCTACTGTAAAAACACGCACTTTAAAAACCAAATACACGATTATCAAACGCAAAAGTATCCAAGAAATAATGGATAACATTCAAAAAAGAAGACAAAAAAGGATGTGCCTGAGTGCCCTTGCCCTTCATCTCTGTCCTTTTTTCGTTGTTTTGGGTCTCTTTCATCGCTTCGTAACGCCGTATTCGGCGAATATTACTCATAATCGCCGATCCAATGACTAAACAAGTGACTCTGAACTGACCCCTGACAGGCAACTTGCCAGCTGGAAAAGGATGTTTGACCTGCCGGACAGTGGCCTCGACACCAGCCCGCAGGTTTCTGCCATCTTGTAAATGGATCTGACTTCGCTTACGCCGCTGAGAGACATTAGCTTGGGCTTGTGTAAAACGCA
>JARGGB010000013.1:21368-51817 GCA_029210815.1 Candidatus Brevefilum sp. | reverse complement strand
CTAATAAATCCTGTAAACGTAAATCAGGACGGGTCACTACTACCCAATACCTACTCCCCACTCACCATTCTTCACAAATTCAACCAGCGTTCTGTGATCTTTGGCAAATCCGCCAGCAGTCCCTGTTTGAAGGTGCACTTTGGCAGTGACTCTATGAAAAATCTTCCGTACTGCTTTGTCAGCACACGCTTGTCCAGCACTGCCACCACACCCCGATCTGTCTGGGTGCGTATCAGACGGCCAAAGCCCTGGCGAAACCTTAAAATCGCTTCAGGCAAAGCATATTGATAAAAGGGGTCCTCATAGGTTTCAGCTCGAGCAGCAATAATTGGGTCTGATGGTACATCAAAAGGCAATTTGACAATCATCAAAACTGACAGCGCCTCACCTGGCACATCCACACCTTCCCAAAAAGCACGCGTCCCGAGCAAAACAGCACGTTCTGTTTCCTTAAAGGTCTCCAGGAGCATATTTGCTGATGCCCCCTCGCCCTGCTCGTAAACCTGGATATCATCTTGCGCCAGGATGGGCGATATCCGATTGGAGGTACGCTGTAATTGGGCATAAGAGGTGAACAAAGCTAACATCCGTCCCCCTGAAGCTTTGGCAACGTTGGTGATTGCCATTTCAACAGCTCGTTGATGCCCGTTATAATCCGATGGTTCCGGGATATCCGTCGCCACATGCACCAGGGCAGAAGTCTCATAATCAAATGGCGAACCCACCACAAGTTCATCGGCATCTTCAGCGTTCAATTGCCGGCGGAGGTATTCGAATTCCCCGTTGGTTGTGAGCGTTGCAGAAGTTAAAATGACCGATTCCTTCTGGTACCACAAATGTTTCTCCATCAGGCTGCCAATGTGAAGCGGTGCTACATTCAGGTTGATTTCCAAATACTTGGGGTTGATCTCCACCCAGTAGATAGTGCTCATATCCGGATCCGTGGTCAGGCCGTTCAGATTTTTCTGAATCTCTTCCAATTGGGAGAACATATTCCCCAGGCTCCCCCACATATCCTCTGCTTCATCGTTATCCTGGTCTGCCAGCTCACGCATGGGTGTCCGCAGATCTCGCAAGATGAGCAGCAGGCTTTTCAGCGTTTCATTTGCCAGTTCCCAGGCGATTTCCACATCCAACCAGATCGGCAGGGTGCGGGTGGAAGGCAAAACACGCTCCTGCTGCGGATAGGTGCCCAGAGGGCGCCCATCCCGCTGCTCAACCAAAAATGCATCCAGGGCTTGATAATACTGGTTCATCTGATTGTCAAACCTGAAAGCCAGGTCAGAGGCCTTTTGAACAAGCTGTGTCAAAGCCGCCATTTGTGCAGGCTTCAGTAAATCTTCACAAAGATCAACAAAACGCCCAAGCACACCCGTCTTCAACCCACCCAGCTCGCGAATTAACCGGGTAATATCCACCGCTCGCACCCGGAAAGACATCGCATTGGTTGTGGCGGATTCCAGGTGGTGTGCCTCATCAACAATCAAATAATCAAAGGGGGGCAGCACACGGTTGCCTGTGGCAGTGTCCGCTAATAGAAGGGCATGGTTGACGACAAGAATATGCGCATTATCGGCAGCAACCTTTGCCCGGTAAAATGGGCAGCGGCCGCCGGTGCGTTTCAGGCATACCTCCAGCCGGCAGCCCTCATCCTCTGCAGACAAACGTGACCAAACCATGCGTTCCACATTGCCGTTTAGGTTAATTTCAGTACGATCGCCTGTTTTGCTTTCCAGAAGCCATACCAGCACCTTGGCAAGCACACGCATCTCGTGGACATTTTCAGGTTTCCGGCGCCGCATTGCTGCCAGCCGGCGAGGGCAAAGATAATTTGACCGGCCTTTCAGCACTGCTGCTCGAACGGGGAGGTTCAGTGCCTTGCGTAAATCTGGAATATCCTTGTTAATCAGCTGATCCTGCAGGTTGATCGTATTGGTGGATACCACAACCCGGGTATTGTTCTTCAATGACCAGTAAGCCGCCGGGATGAGATAGGCAAAGGATTTACCCGTCCCGGTGCCGGCTTCCACCATCAAATGTTGGGACTGGCTGAGTGCCTGAGTGACAGATCGCAGCATATCCACCTGCTGTGGACGGTATTCATAATCGTTGAAGTAATTGGCGAATTGCCCGCCAAGGTCAAGCACAGCTGCCACGTCATCCACATCAAGGGGGGCTGTTCCCCTGGCAGCATCGACACGCTTGCCTTCTTCGTCGACAGGTTTGTCAAACAAAGGTCCCTGTGTATTACCCTGCGCTTTTTTGGCCTGGACCGGTTCCTTGGCTCGCTGTCTTAAAACTTGCTGCAGCGTCCAATTTGCCTGCCAACCCAGAGGTTTGCCCAGGCGGACAATCTCCGCCAGCAGGTCCAGGGGTAATTGCTGTGCTTTTTCAATAAGCTCGATCAAGACCCTGTGGGTCACCCGGGCATCATCCAGGGCGCGATGGGTAGCGGGCAATAAGATGCCGAGTTGCTGCGCCAGAGCGGACAGGTTGTATCGACTGGCTGTCGGCATTAAAACGGCAGCAAGCTCATAGGTGTCTATATCAATATTATTGGTCAGGGCGCCGGCACGCCTTAAAAACGAAAGGTCAAAGCTGACGTTGTGTCCAACCACAGGCGCATCCCCCACAAAGCCAATCAAATCACCGATCACGTCCGAAAGCGGTGGGGCATGGCGTACCATGCTGTTGGTGATCCCTGTTAATTGTGTAATGAAACTTGGGATCGATTGGCGAGGGTTGACCAGGGTGGACCACTCATCCTCTACACGACGGCCGTTGAACTTGACCGCCCCGATCTCGATGATCCTATCCTCATCCAGATTTAAACCGGTTGTTTCGATATCGACTGCGACAATTATAGACATAAGAAGGATTATACCCTTATATTCCGCCCTCAAATTTGAACTTCCATTTAGCAATAGTCCCTTCCCTTCAGGGAGGGGATTTAGGGGTAGGTCAGCTTTGATCAATTCCCCGCATTCTCACAAATCATTCATGATTAAATCCAAAAACAACCCCTGTAAATCTAAGTAAAATCGCTTAAAAGACAAAACCCAACTATTCGGCAGGCTGATCCTTTTCCAACAAGACTTTAATGTCTGTCAATGTCTCGTTAATCCTGAAGGCGAGGATCATCAATTCGCAATAAATGCGTGTAATCAGAGCACCGATTGCAAAGGTCAGGATGCCGCCCAATAATCCAAACAACAATGTCAGGAGAACTGTCGGGAACCTGCCGTTCGAGAATGTAGATGTTGGTATGCTGATTAACACAATAACGCCAGCGACAAAGCTGCCAACAATGCCAATCCAGAATAATATTTTGATGATAATTGGCGTAATCATCCGCTCAAAGCTAAAAAACCGTTTCATAATTTCGTTAACCTCCTCAATTCTTGGGTCTTTGTGCGTAAGTCTCAACTAATTTATTTTATCACTTAGTGAACGAGCTTAACTTAAATCATTGTGATTTTTACAAAATTTGATTACGATTTTTAAGAATTCCCTCTTGACTCTTCCCTTGCAGGAGACTGTATACTTTAGTTACTGAAGGCCTTCAGAAAAAAATATTGGAGTGATCATGTTAAAGATTGGCGACTTCTCAAAAATTGCGCAGGTGAGTATTAAGACCCTGCGCTATTATGACACATTGGGGTTGCTCAGCCCTGCTCACATCGACCGATACAGCGGTTATCGCTATTATGAACTCTCTCAATTGGTGACCCTGAACCGCATATTAGCGCTCAAAGACCTTGATTTCTCACTGGACCAGGTAAAAGAAATGCTAACAGTTGATCTTTCCAGTGATGTAATAGAAAAGCTCTTGAAAGACAAAGCGACTGAACTGCAGCAGCGCATCCTTGATGAGAGCGCCAGGTTAATGCGTGTTGAAAGTCGCCTGGCACAGCTCAGAGAAGCCCTTGATGACAGGCTCAAACCGGTGGTGCTGAAATCCTCACCCACCCAATATCTCGCCTCAATTCGCCAAATCTTACCCTCTGTCAAAGACCTGGCGGATTGGCAGAAAGACCGCCTGGATGCGATTGATAAAAGATTAAAAGAGACATCTCTGAGGTCGTACGAAACATCGATCCTGATCTATCACCAGGATGAGTACCGGGAAGTAAAGGTAGATGTAGAGATTGGCCGGTTCTTAGAGATTCGGAAACAACATGCTGAACTCAAAAATATAAATGATTCACTTCAAATTTACACATTACCAGCAGTCAATCACCTGGCGACAACAATCCACACCGGCGGTGCGGAAAACATCGGCGAAACATATACCAGCCTTGCGGGATGGACACAAGCCAATGGCTTTATCCCCATTGGAACCTGGCGCGAAGTGAGCTATGCACCTGGCGCCCCTGGAGGAAAACAAATCATTGAAGTTCAACGCCCGGTAATGAATGCAATCAAATTTTACACACAATTGGAGGCAAATGAAATGGAACCAAAAATTATCACAAAAGACGGCTTCACCTTAGTGGGTTTACGCTATTTTGGAAAAAATGAACACATGGAAATACCGCAGCTCTGGGAAACTTTTAACCAGCGTAAGAATGAGCTGGGTGGCTTACCCAATGAAACTGGTGATGCTGCTATCGGCCTGTGCATCACACCTGAAGGTGAACCGGTCGATGGCGCATTCGAATATGTTGCAGGCTTGCCAGTCTCAGAAGCAGAAGATGTACCGCAGGATTTCGTTGTGCGCCACGTGCCCGAATATACCTATGCTGTCTTTGCCCATAAGGGTGATCTTCCCAGCCTGGGTAAAACCTATGAATACATCTACCAGACCTGGTTGCCGCAATCGGGTTATAAATTAGCCGCAAAGATAGACTTTGAATACTACGATTCAGACTTCAAAGACTTCTCACCGGACTCTGTTTTCTATATTTATCTGCCGATAGAGAAAATATAAAATCTTTCGCAGGGTGGGTTGGACGAAAATAGTTGCGCTCACCACGGCTTTGTGGGCGAAATCCGATTAATACTTCAAGCGGATTTCATGACCAACCCACCGTTCTGAGATAATTGTCACTTCCTACCGTGACTCCACGAGGAATCTTGTACTTCAAGTTCCGACCTACCCCCTGCCACCTCCCTAAAGGGAAGGGGTTTTTAAGCCAACCCACCATCATATCAACCCTGATTGCAATACAAATCTCTACACCAAAAATATCTTTCGCAGGGTGGGTTGGACGAAAATAATTGCGCTCACCACGGCTTTGTGGGCGAAATCCGATTAATACTTCAATCGGATTTCATGACCAACCCACCGTTCTGAGATAATTGTCACCAGTGGTGGGTTGGTTATCATATGTGGTTAAAAATAAAAAGAATTTGCCTTATCAAGCACATTAAGTCTTGATCGCCTTATCCCAATCCACCCTACAAACTGCTATCGTTGTACCCGGAAAATTGTCCTGATTTTTGTGCAGAACCATCTACAATAGAAAATACTTTTGCAATTATCAAACCACTTGAAGAAGAGTCATGAATAATCATAAACCGGCAAGGTAAAACTAAAGCATGCACCTTCACCACTCCCACCACTTTCAACCCAAATCTGCCCTTTGTGGGCTTCAACCAACTTTTTTACGATCGTCAACCCAATCCCACTGCCGCCATCCTGCCGGGCTCTCGCCTCGTCCAAGCGATAAAATCGATCAAAAACATGAGTCAAATGCTCTTCAGTGATGCCTACACCCGAATCCTTGACAGAAATTTTTGCCCGTTGTCCTTCCTTCTTGACGATAATTTGAACCTCACCACCTGTTGGAGTGTAGCGGAGCGCATTATCCAATAAGTTAAGCATAATCTGCTCAAGTCGGTCCTCATCGGCTTTAACAACTAATTTTTCGTTGGGTAAATCCAGTGTAAAATCTACACCTTTGGTATTAAATTTTATTCGCATCGTTTGTTTAATATCTCCCATAAATTTTTCGATATTAATAACTTTATAATCCAATTCAAGTGTGCCCATTTCAAGATAATTCAATTCCTGTAAATCATCGACCAGTCTTTCCAACCGATCTGCCTGGCGATAAATACGTTCAAAAGTAGCGCTGTCCGGTGTCAACACACCATCAACGAAGCCCTCCATAGCCCCCTTAATCACTGTGAGCGGTGTACGCAATTCGTGGGCAATATCCCCAATCAGTTTCTTCCGCATGTCTTCAACCTGCTCAAGTCTGGATGCCATCTTATTAATCCGAATGCACAAATGTTCCAATTCATCCTGATATTCTGTGGAAGATTCTTTTATCGGTAAACGCTGGTCAAATTGACCCTCTGCAATCCTGTCAGTGACAACCTCCATTTCCTGCAAAGGCTGGACAAATTTCCGGCTCATCAGTATGCTGACCACCAAAGCAACGAAACTTGCGGGTAAAAAAGCATAAAGGAAAGCATCGAGGACGATCTGGTTAAATATAACAAACAAATCCTGAACCAGGCTAAGATCATCCATCATTGGCATGTCACCCATCATGAATCCATCATCTGCTATCCCCCTTTGAGAAAATATGATCATCATTCTGTTGATGTGGCTGTCGAATAATCCTGGCAACAAAATCCTGATGACAACACCCATGACGATCATGGTTAACAGTGCCAAAGCAAGATATGAAAAGAAAAACTTCCAAAATAAACGCTGCCTAAAATATTTAATCATCAGACACGCTCATCTTCAAAACGATAACCAACGCCCCATACCGTTTCAATGAATGAGCCCCCAAGTTTTTTCCGAATGTGGCCAATGTGAACATCCACAACACGGGTATCATTGTAATATTCCGTCCCCCAGACTTTTTCAAGCAGCTGTTCCCGGGTCATGACCTGCCCGGGATGCGCCATGAGAACACGAAGCAGGTTAAATTCTATAGCAGTCAAATCCAAAAGCGCATCTTCAAGCCAGACTTTATGGGCAGACACATCCATTCTTAAGTGAGCATAATTGTACACTTGCTGATCGCTGCTTTGTGTTCCACTGCGTAAACGCCGTACAGCAGCATTAACCCTTGCAACCAACTCCCTGGGAGAAAATGGCTTTGTCAGGTAATCATCGGCGCCCATATTCAAACCAACCAATTTGTCAACTTCTTCCGTTTTGGCAGTCAACATAATGATAAAAACATCAGATTCCTGCCTGAGGGTCGCGAGAACTTCCAGTCCGCTCTTTTTTGGCAGCATAATATCCAGGATTATGACGGCTAAATTCAGAGTCCGTGCATGTTTCAGCGCTTCTATACCATCTTCAGCTTCAAAAACCTGGTAACCTTCCTTTTCCAGGTATGCCTTCACCAACCCACGAATATCCTCTTCATCATCAACGACAAGTATTTTTTCCGCTAACATCTCATTCAGCCTGCACTATAGAATAGACTCTCATTGTACCTAATCAAGGACAATGATTGCAGGCTCACCAAATTTCTAAGATGTCGGGGCGCCGCAATGAGGACATTCTGACAGGTCTTTAGAAAAAATGCTGTCACAGTACTCGCAACGATAAGGTTTAAGCCGTGTTCCACATTTTGGGCACCAGGAAAAATTCCCGGTGATTTGCCAATGACACTCAGGACAATGTACCAAGTCCTTATCACTCTCCGCTGTATCTATAAAATTTTTGTTGCGTTCGCCAGCTATCGCCCAAAGACCTGCAAGCCCCGAACTCATCCTGCCGCAGGGCATAATTTAATCCTTTCCAAGATTTTCGCCGCAATACGGGCAAACATGCCACCTAGGTTCTACTTCCTCACCACAATTGGTGCAGTGATCTATAGAACCTTCATGGCGTTGATTTTCTTTTTTCCTGTTAGGGCGAGCAAGAAGATAGATCCCAAGAACAATCAATGCAATCAATCCCCCGGGGATAATCAAGAATAACAATCCACCCAGTATCCCCATATAAGGAAGCCCCCATCTCAGACCGAAACCATGGTGATGCCAATTATTGGATGCAATACCTTGTTGAGTGAAGCGAGCATTTGGCAAATAACCCCTGTTTTGGAAAAAACCAGCACCAAACAGAATGATCCAACCCAAAACCAGAAACACAATCAATCCAGCTAACCAGGGCCAAACTTTTCTCATAACAATACCTCCTTAATCATCACGTCCATCACGCTGATAATTTGATTCAAACTCTGATGGATAAAAGCCATGACATCCGCCGTAAAAGCTTTGTCCTTGAAATTCGTCCATATGGTCAAACATCCACTGATAATCAACAGAAAGCTGATTCTCCCCTACGACGCCCTCTGCATAGGACCTCCTGACATCAAACATCATTTGATAAAAATCCTCTTGACTGACGCCAGCATCCACAGCTATAGCAAACAAATGCTCACCACTATTGATGCGGGCTTCAATTTCTTCCAGTGTTAATTCAGATACGTCGGCAAGTGATTCAACCATCAATCCAAAGCTGCTTTCCAGATCGCCAGACCTGCCATATCCATGCATTGGACCCCAGAAATATTCATCCTCATAGTTCTCCTCTGCTTCCCCACTTATTGGGCCGCGCCCATGCAGCAAACTTTTTGCCGCAGCAGCACCGGTTGCAGCCAGCAATAGTACAGCCGTGAATATCAATGCAATCCCTAACAATTTTCTTTTGTTCATCATATCACCTCATGTATATTTTCTATTTTGTCTATATTAAGTAATAGCATTTAGTTGTAAAGAAGTTGTAAATTTCTTTCAAAAACTTACTAAAGAATATTGGTGGGTTACTTGGAGATATTGATGAAAAAATTAACAATCTCTTATCTCAGCGTAAAATAGAAGATTTGTCAACAGCGGTTTCGTTATATAATTAATGTGCGATATCATCCAGTAGAAAGGCATGTGAGATGGACAAACGAATCTTAATTACATACGGCACAGTTGCAGGGTCAACGGAAGAAGTCGCCCGGACAATCGGTGAAGAAATGCAAAATGCTGGCGCCCTGGTGGAAATCAAACCTGTTGAGGATGTCAAATCCGTTGAAGGTTATGATGGCCTTGTCGTGGGCTCCGCAGTGCGAATGTTCCACCTTTTGGGTAAAACCAGGCGCTTTCTGCGTAAACATAAAAAGGCATTAGAAAACCTGCCCTTGGCATTCTTTGTGGTTTGCCTGACCATGGGAGAAGAAACACCTGAAAATATTGAAAGAGCAAAAGGCTACGCAAAACCCATGCTCGGCGTTAAGGACCCTGTCAGCCTGGGATTATTCGGCGGATGCATTGACCACGAAAAACTTACAGACTTCTTTGGAAAATCCATGAAATCTGTTCCAGAACAGGATCACCGAGACTGGGATAAAATCCGCGCATGGGGAAGAGATACTCATGCTCAAATGTTCGATTAAACAGAAAAGACCCCTTTAATGCACTTGCGGATGACGTTTCAGTCATCCGCAAGTGGTTTTCGGAAGGAGTCTCTAAACCAAAAGGAGAGAAAAGATAATTTTATCTTCTCACAGTTAGGAAAAACCCAACATGTTGATAAGAGTATAATACTTTCTCATTTCTTTGAGCTTAAGAACATGTTAAGGCTTGGCGAGCAAACGTTTAAAGATTTCAAGCAAAAATACACCTGAAACAAAAAAACCTCCAGGAAGAACCTGGAGGTTTTTTATCAGTAATTAAGTTTGGGTAATTCTACTGAACTTCCTCAACCAGTTCATTTGCTGTCTGTGTTAAGGTCTCAAGGACTGCGAGAACTTCTTCCTCGGTGGTTGCATTGTACAATTCTGCAGCGGC
The DNA here is from genome assembly GCA_029210815.1 of Candidatus Brevefilum sp. Classification (GTDB taxonomy): domain Bacteria; phylum Chloroflexota; class Anaerolineae; order Anaerolineales; family Anaerolineaceae; genus Brevifilum. The sequence goes on along the minus strand of JARGGB010000013.1, from coordinate 42,061 downwards.
ATCGTTAATCGTGCGGCGAACAGATGACCATGCGGGGAAGGTTTGTGGTTCTGATGGGCCAACAGCAGCCAGTTGAACACCGGTTGCCCATACAGGATTCTCAGCTGCGTGATCAGCAAGAAGTGCTTCTGTTGTGTACTGTGTTCCATAGTAACCGCCAACTTTAACCCAACGTGCCTGGATCTCAGGGGAGGTCAGCCATTTGACAAACAGCCAGGAAGCAAGCTGTTGATCTTCAGTGCTGGGAACAACGCCCAACATTTGCTGGAAGGCATTAACAGCCAGCTGTCCATCTGGACCTGGCGCTGCAATGAAACCCCATTCATCATCATTGCTCTCTGCTTCAAAGGCAGCCTCATAATAGGGCAAACCTGCAGTTGAGCTCATGGTGATCAGGGCTTTTCGCTGAGCCTGCTCAGGATTGGGATAGCTTTCCGTCTGCCAGACACAACCTTCAGCCTTCATATCGTTAATGTACATGGTTGTATCGACAGCTGCTTGTGACGTGAAATCATAAGCGGTGCCGTCATCATTGAGCTCGTCACCACCAAAGGCATACAGGAAGTGCAGCCAGTTTGTGGCGCTTGGGTAATACACCAGGCCGCCAGTTCCTGCAAAGTCGCCGCCGCGTTCTGTGTTAGCAGCAGCAGCAGCACAAACCTGTTCACGAAGTTCATCTGCGGTCGCAGGAGCTGCATCAAAGCCAAGTTCTTCTGCCCAGGTGAAGTTGTAAACCAGTACATTAGCTGACTGGGTGAACGGGTAAGCAATCCATGCGCCGTCCGGTGTTGTGCCAGCTGTACGAAGGTGCGGATACAGGTCATTCAGTTGTTCTGCTGTCAGGCCATATTCAGCATCTTCAATATAGGGTGTCAGGTCCACAATCGAATCAACTGTGTACCAATCTGTAAGGGCGTTGGTATAAGCCTGAACGACATCAGGAAGATCGCCTGACTGAATGCCAGCATTGAACTTATCTTCAATATCGCCATAGTTACCCTGGTCAAAGGGTTGTACTGTAATGCCATATTCATTATTGGCATTAAATTCGTCAACCAGTGCGTGTAAATCTTCTTTTTGTTGATCAGAATAAACATGCCAGAAGTCAATGGTCACGCCCTCAAGTATCGGGGCAACCTCTTCAGGTTCCTCAGGCTCTTCAACCACTTCGGGTTCTTCAACCTCTTCAGGTTCTTCGACTTCTTCAGGCTCTTCAACCTGCGGCTCTTCTGTGGGCTCAGGGGTTGCCTGAGGTGCACAAGCAGAAAGAACCAGTGTCATTATCATTACGATTGCCAGCATAAAGCTAAATTTTTTCATATTTTCGTCTCCTTAAAAATATTTGATATTCAAAATCTGTGGTTTCCTAAGTGCAAGTATTTTTTGAATGAACCACCTCCTTTTAGTCTATTATTTTTATCCTTTTAACCCGGATCTTGCAATACTTTCAGTGAATTGCTTCTGGGTAAAGAAGTAAATTATTAAAATCGGTAATATTGTGATAAAAGCGCCTGCCATGGTCAGGTTGATCTCCTGTCCAGCTTCTGTCACAAAGCTCATCAGACCGACAGAAATGGGACGCCAATCAGGTGTGTTGGTCACCAGCATTGGCCAGGCTAAAGAGTTCCATGTGCCAATAAAGGACAATACCAGAATCACCATTAGAGGTGCCTTGGATAATGGCAGAACAACCTGGATCAGGAAACGGAAATGACCCGCACCATCCATTTGCGCAGCATCATAAAGTTCGTCCGGTACCTGTGCAAAAAACTGCTTTAACATAAAGATCGAAAAAACACTGCCCATGAACGGTATGGTCAGGGAAGGCCAGTTATTAATCCAATTTATCGGACTGATCCGGCCCAACCAGGTTACTGTTAAAAAGTTTGGAATGGTGAAAACCATTGCCGGGATCATCATTGTACTTAACATGACGCTGAAAATCAGGTCTCTCCCCGGGAATTCCATCCGTGCAAAGGCATAAGCCGCAAGAATGCTAAATGTCAGCTGACCAACCAGGGTAATGATTGTGATCAAGATACTGTTTACAAAATATTCTGTAAAATCTGCCCGCCGCCAGGCTTCCGTGTAATTCTCAAAATGGATTTCTGATGGGAAAAATGCAGTTCCTAAGGCTTCCCCTAAATTCATCAGGGAAGTAGATATCATCCAAACAAAGGGCACCAGTGAAAGGATAACGCCAAAAATCAAAATCGTATAAGTAAAGATATTCCTTTGCGTTGAGAACTTAAGCCGTTTCTCTCGATGTTCTTTTTTAGCCATAAAACACCTTTGAACCCTGGGTTTTGTTATTAATAAACGACAGGAAAATAATGATACCAAAAAGGATAAATGCCAGGGCAGAAGCATACCCATAACGAAGCTTTTCAAAGAACTCAATGAAGATCGAAATGGAGAAGGTATCCGTTGTGCCCAGGGCAAGATTTGAACGGAAGATCCAGATCGTATTAAAGGCCTTAAATGTGCCGATTATGGCGATCAGTGATAAGAAGTAGGTTGTTGGTGACAGTAATGGAAAGATAATATGTCGAAATACCTGCCACCGGTTAGCGCCATCAACTTCAGCCGAATCCGTCATCTCTTTGGAAATATTACCCAAGCCTGCCAGGTAAATTACCGTATCATAACCAACGTAAGTCCAAATATTATGAATGATGATCACCATCAATGCCAGGCTGGGACCAGCAGCCCAATTTGGCACATTGAAGCTCAGGGTGTCGCCCAAAATAGTCATTATGCCACGGGGTTCAAACAACCACTGCTGTGGTTTCATGCCTAAGAAGCTTAAAAACATATTGACAGGTGCAGACTGCCGGTTTGAGAACATCTGCTGAAAGACTGCCGCACTGGCAATGCCGGGTGTGACATAGGGAATAAAATACAGAATCCGGAAGAGATTTGACCCGGGAACTTTTTGAAACAACAAAACCGCAAGGAACAATCCAATCGCCAATTGCCATGGTACGGTTCCAAGTGAAAAGAATACCGTAACTTTCAAGCCTTCCCACAGGTCCTTATCACCTGATGCCACAATCGTAGGGATTTCAGCAATAAGCAGCCACGCACCAACCAGTAATGCCGCTGCCGCCAGGATGTGAAGTAAAAAGCCGCCTTTTGAATCACGTTTGGGTGCACGGCTCCAAAGTATCCATGCAAGCGCTAATAATATCACGCCGGCAGTAATTGAGATAAATTGCGGCCAGATACCCGGGTCGGTTCCTGTTTCAAAAGCCTCAGTATATGCAGCGCCGACTCTTTCAAAAGTATAATAGATCAAACCCACACCTGCACCGAGGGCAAGGAAAGCAAGTGCAAAATTGGACTGGTATGTCATCGTCCGTTTGTTTCGCCATAACCTGTAAACCACGCCGCCCACCACAAGACTTGCAAGGAACAGCCAGAGGAAGGTGCGCCAGGTAGGCAATACCGTCTCAGACCGTAAAGCCTCACGCAGTAATTGCATGAAAACATTTTGCGTTCGTTCCAGTCCCCGTAATTTATCAGCGATTCCAAGTACCTCTGGAAGCGCAGAATAGAACCAGCGAAAGAATGCCACGGTTGTCGCAGCAAAAACAATGCCGGGAATAATAGTAAGCCAGGGCTTTTCATCATTTTCCCGTGCCATCTTCAAGATTTCTTTGACAAAAAAATACATGCCAATTAACGCGCCTATGCCCAGGAAGAAGACCACAACATAAGCCAGGTTTCCAATAGCATTCACGTAATTTCTCAGGTGTATAAAATCCCCCCGTTTGATCCGCCATTTATGCAAACTTACATAAATTGCAAACCCCACCGGGAAAATGCCAAATATAAAAATAAGAATAGTCGCTGGAGCGATGAATGCATAAGCTGTGATGACTTCTTTGATTTTCCGCCCGCTTCGTCCAGTAAAAATGTCCTTTAGAGAATTTTTATTTTCCATAAATTATCTTTGCATTTTGCCTTGTGATCGGTAAACGAGCCGACAAAAATTATAGCATACTTATCAATTTCATAGTTAATTTTACCATCGAGATACAGACAAAAAGGATATTGGAATGCGTAAAACCAACCATAATTTTCATCTTCAGTCCACATATTTATTCGAGCTTACTTAATTTTTACCACATTCACCTATAGACCCGAGAGAATCTCACTCATTTCCCGTTCAACGATGATATGATAACGCCTTCTGCGGAAAGGATCTTGCGAACTGCCCGTGCATTCTCTACTGCAAGCTCATTGTCGCCATGCAGGCACAGCGTATCGATTGAGATTTTTTCTCCATCAACCCGCATTCCATTTTTCACTAATACCAGGGCGTTTTCTGCAACAGCTTGCGGATCATGAATGACAGCACTCTGCTGATCCCTTGGCATCAATTGACCGTCAGGCAAGTAAGCACGGTCCGGAAAGCCTTCATTTGCAATGCGCAATCCAATGCTTTCGCCAGCCTTGACCAATAAAGAACCAGCTAAACCTACCAGGATCAGAGATCGATCAAAGTTAAAAACAGCCTGCGCTATAGCATCTGCAACTTCCCGATTGACTGCAGCGAGGTTGTATAAAGCGCCATGAGGTTTAACATGGACAAGAGGCACATCCGCGACGCGGGCAAAACCATCCAGTGCGCCGAGCTGGTAAATGATCATATTGCACATTTCACCCGGCGTTAAACCTATTTGCCGCCTGCCAAATCCCTGTAAATCCGGGTAACCAGGGTGGGCACCCAGAGCAACCCCATGCTGTTTTACCAGTTCTACTGTGCGCGCCATCACATCCGGATCACCCGCATGAAAACCGCAAGCAAGGTTTGCAGAGGTGATCAGGGGCATAATTGCAGCGTCCTCCCCTAAGGCATACCTGCCAAAGCTTTCCCCAAGGTCACAATTCAAGTCAACACTCACAGTTGGGTCCATACATCCTCCTGGGGTTTTTCAATCTTATCAATATCCTCAATCGTCTTAGTTAATTTATCCCGGGCATCATTGAGATTGATCTCAATAAAACTGATTTCGCTGATACCTGGCTGTGCCTGGGCGATCAAGGATAAATCAGCCCGGCAAACCGTTCCAATTGAAGTATAGCCGCCTGTTGTTGGGTGATCGGGCATCATCACGATCGGCTGACCATCCGGGGGCACCTGTATTTCTCCCATAACCATCCCCTGGGAAAGGAGATCGGCGCCAGTGCGATGGGTCAGGTTTTCACCACGCAAACGATAGCCCATGCGGTCAGAACGACTTGTCACATTAAATTTTTGCTGCCAGAAAGCTGTCTGTGCCTCATCCGTGAACCATTCATATTGTGGTCCCGGGACAACGCCAGCTGAAATATCAATATCATAAGCTGGACGATTTTCTTGAGGGATGAACCAGCCTGCATCCCAGCGGGATCGATGAATGCTTTTACCTATCAGGATTCGATCACCTCTCTGCAAAAGCCGCCCCAAACCCCCTATTGCATAAACACTGCGCGATCCCATCCAAACCTGGGAGCAAATGCCGCCTGATGCGGCAAGATAAGCCCAATTCCCGCCAGGTGTTTTCTCAAAATCCAGGAGATCACCTTTTTTTGCCCAAAAGGACATCCACATTGGCATTTTCCTGCCTTTGAGAGAGATTTGATATCCCGCCCCACAAACCGCCAACAAAGCATCTTTTTCTACCCTCAAAGACGCATCCGTAAAACCGATCTCAAGACAAGCGTTATCTGGAGGATTATCCACCAATCGATTTGCGTGATTGAATGCCCGCCAATCCATGGGTCCTGATTCCGGCAAGCCAAACCGCATAAACCCAAATCGCCCATTATCCTGAACACTCATGATCAAAGAGGCGTTCTCAATAAGAAGGGTCATAAAAACGCCCCCGTGTTGACCGCATGGAATTGGACTTCATCACCCGGCGCCAGTAAAAAAAAAGGCGACTGATCAGGGTCGAATAAGGTCATGTCCGTCCGCCCAATCAACTGCCAGCCCCCGGGCGATTCCAGCGGGTATATTCCCGTTTGACCACCAGCAATCCCAACAGACCCGGCAGGCACAAGGGTTCGCGGCGACTTCAGCCTGGGTGTCTCCAAAGAAGAATCTAATCCTAACAAGTAAGCAAAACCCGGTGTAAATCCCATCATCCCCACATGGTAAGTTTGCGCGGTATGCCTGCGGACAACTTCACCTGGTGATAAATGATTGTAAAACGCGACATATGCAAGGTCGGGTCCGTTCTCACCCCCGTAATGTACAGGTATCACGACTTTCTTTGCTTTTTGGGCTTCATTATCCAATACATTCTCAAGGCAATCTTTAAGCCAGCTTTGCACTTTTGAAATTTCCACCAAAAGAGGGTCGAAAATAACAAGCATACTTGAATAAGCCGGCACCCATTCTCTGACACCCCGAAGTGAATTTGCCTGCATGTATGAATCTAATGCATGTACCCTGCGATTTATGGCTGGGGTCAATTCTTCATCAATTTCAAGTAATACGGCTGATTCCCCGACAGGATTAAATTTCGGGAACATTATTGGCTTACCTGTTATCATTCTTTTCATCAATAAATTCTTGGATTGAGGCGGTAATATGCGCCCCTAAAAGCAGGATGATGGCTGTAAGATAAATCCAGAATAATAAAGCAACTACCGTTCCCAGCGAACCATAAATCAAACGATATTTTGAAAGCCCGCTGCTCAAATACCAGGTGAAACCTCGGTTCAGCAGCTGCCAGGCAATACCCGCAATTAAACCGCCAATCAGCGAGGCTCGGCGTGAGACACCTACAATTGGGACCAAATAGTAAATTGCCCAAAACAACAACATGTTCAGCAGTATGGGAACAGAAAGAGAAATAATTTGCCAGAATAAAGTCTCATGCAGTGCTTTACCATTCAGGGGAATGTTAATTGACGGGACCAAACCAATGACTGTTGAAGAAGCAAAGGACAACAACATCAACAAGCCCAGCCCAAGGAACATCAAAAATGCCATTAACCGTCCTTTTAGGAAGTTCAAGGATCCGGCTTTTGGGAAAGCCCGGTTGACATTTTTTGCTAAAATATTAAAAACGCTGGTTGCTGACCATACCAAAGAGATCAAGGCAACCAGTGTGACTGCACCTCGTAATTCGAGAACGCGATCAATGTTTTCAATCACAACTTCTTTAGCCCCCGGTATCACCCCCTGTAATAATGCCAGGATTCTTGCCTGGACAAATAGCCGATCGACAAAGAAACTGCCAATGACAATAAAAACAAGCAGCATGGGGAATATGGAAAAGAAAGCATAGTATGCCAGGCTTGCTGCCGCTTCAGAGCCGCGTTCTTTTGTAAATCGCTCAAGGGTCCTGCGTATGATGCCAAGAATTCCGCCGCTGAGTTTATTTAAACGCCGATATAAACCCCGGATGCGACTGATCAAATTTTGAGACGTTTCTTTTATGTCCATAGGATCGATGAAAATGACAAAGGTCTGCTTTCTATAACAGGTCTTAATTATACTGGTTTTGCGATTTTTGAATTGACTCAACAGTTATTACAAACCTGAGCATAATAATCCATCCCTAATTTAAAATATCAGGATGCCCACTTAATCCATCAGCAATGCCTGACAGGGTATAATTTTCCCTGTTTGAACAACAGCACAAAGGAGCCAGCATGAACATTGAGACAATCCAAAGGTATTACAAAGTCCGCGGCCTTCAGTGGCCGAAAGCAAAGGATGCATTATGGTTTTATCTCTCAGAAGTTGGGGAGCTGGCAGAAGCCTATCTCTCTCACCACCAGGATGGGCTCACAGAAGAAGAAATTCAGATGCTTGAGGGCTTCGCAAAACACGGTTTGCATGCCGATGAGATCGTTTCGCGAGTGGATGGTTGGATTCGTAACAATGACCGCGTTCGAAAAGAGGATATCAGCAAAGAAGTCGCCGACTGTGAAATGATGTTAGCCGTCTTTATGCACAGCCTGGCGGGCAAATCCCCCGATGATGCACTTTTGGAGAAAATGAAGGAAAAATTAGGGGACAAATCCGATCTACTTTAATCACGTCTGCTTCTGAAAATGAAATCATCATCTCACACAATGTGTAAACCATCATGGTCTTGACACAGAGCCCCACCCCTACAGAAACAAAATCAACTTTATAAGCGGGACAATTTGTCCCTATTACAAAAAAATTTAAAGAGGTTTCCCTTCCTTATCCTCCGAAGAAGGCAGTGGTAACCCTGCTGTGAATAGATCCTATTTTACCATTGGCACGATTGCACAAATTTCATTCAAAACCATTTGACAAGCCAAGAAAAATCTATTAAACTCATACTCGTTCATTAATTAACCAGGAAGGAGGTCGCTCGTATGTTAGATAACTTAAAAATATCTCGCAAAAGACAATCGTTCGCGCCTCCTGCTGGTCGTTGTAATTAAGCATAAATAAACATGTCTTAATCACCACAGGTGCGCACCTGTGGTTTTTCTTTTCCCAAAATAAAAATCACAATATAAGCTTGCTGGTATGTGCCAGCCAATAATAACAAACTTGAAAATATTTAAGGATTATTAAACAATGTCGAAGTACGACCAATTTGAACTATTTGAACAAATAGAAGACCTGGACGGCTTACCCCCTATTCGGAATATTCCCGATAAACAACTGCAGTACCACCGTCCTAAAAACAAAGTCAATAGAGAAAATGAATCTTTTGACACATCATTATTAGAAGAACGAGAAAATGAATTTAGTTTCAGCTATGGTGCATCCAAACACGAGAAAGTCTGGATCAATGACTCCCTGAAGGATTTCTACCAGCAAAACTGGTTTGAAGATATCATTCGCCTGATCAAGGGCGGCGGCAAAGAAGCATCCGTATATCAATGCCTCGGAAACACGACCACAAAGCACAAATACATCGCTGCAAAAGTTTATCGACCGCGGAAATTTCGCCAACTGCGGAATGATTCACTCTACCGTGAAGGCCGCCTGATCCTGGACGATGAAGGTCATGAAATCAGGGATGATCGCGCTTTACATGCAATCCAGCAAAGAACCAATTTTGGCAAACGCCTGCTGCACACATCCTGGATTGAGCACGAATACCAAACAATGTCCCTGCTGTACAAAGCCGGCGCTGACGTCCCAGAACCCCTTGCCAGCGGAAACAACGCCATTCTGATGGCTTATATCGGCTGGGATGACGTCCCCGCGCCAACGCTGAACACCGTTGACCTGGACCTTGATGAGGCACAACGCTTATTCGAAAAAGCAGTACAGAATGTTGAAATCATGCTGAGCAATCACCGTGTGCATGGGGATCTTTCCGCCTATAACATTCTTTATCATGAGGGTGAAATCTTTTTAATAGACTTTCCCCAGGCAATTGACCCACGTGTTAACCGAGCTGCTTTTCCTATTTTCAAAAGAGATCTAGTACGTTTGTGTGAATATTTCCAGGCACAGGGTTTGAACTGCGACCCTACCCTGCTTGCCGAACAACTCTGGCAAAAGCACGGCTACATTCCGAATACCTCTGCTTATGCAAGCCCGGTTGAAACTGAGTTTGAAGACGGGTTGTGAGCATGATCTCGCCAGTAAATTAAACTTCAGAGACGCATCGTGGGATGCGTCTCTGATTCTTTTTGCTTAATTCAATTGCTTGATAAATGACTATTAATTATCCTGTTCCAGTGTAAAGGTTTCATACAGATCGCCATACTGAACAGTGTACTCACCCGCTGGCAAGCCTTCGACATCCAATGAAATGGTCTCTTCAAAGGGCACAATTGCCATGGTGCAGGCGACATCAACAGGTTTGCGGGTCACAATGTCAATTGTGAAAGTTTGCTCTTCACGTTGTGCAGAGATCTCATAAATCGTGGTGCACCCATCAGGCAGATAACCTGACAAATCAACGCTTACCTGAACCGGGAAGGATTCCATGATATTGATGTTCATTGTTTCAACCCTTGCCTGGCTGCCGTAGGAATACTTTGTATCTTTACCTTCGCCTGAAATCACATTGTCGACATCAAGGGTGAAGGTCGCCTGTTTATCCTGTGCAACAACAGTATAGGTTCCAGCTTCAAGGCCGTGAATATCAAGGTCCACAGTCTCTTCGAAAGGTACCAAAGCTTCAGTGCAGGCAACATCCCCGGTCAAATGGCGGGTTGTCAGCGTCAAATTAAAGCGCAGACCGTTTTGTTCAACTGAAATTTCGTAAAGTTCCGAACACCCATTAGGCAACGTCCCTGAGACGATTGCCTGTGCTTGAAGCGGTAAGGACGCAAGCAGGATAACTTCCAGGGATTCAACGGTTGCCCGCTGGTCATATTCATATTTTGGTTCTGCCGGCTCTGTTCCGGAAGGAACCCTCGTTGGATCTTCCGGTTCAATCACTGCCTGGCAAGCCGAGAGGAGAATTCCAGTAAAAATCATCAGCGTCAAAATTTTTATTGTCGGTTTCATTGTTTCAATCACCTTTCTTCTTGTGTTCGTTCTTATTTAATTAACGAATAAGGACCGACTTTTGTTCCAATTTGCGCATATTAGCCGAATATCAAAATCTTATAAGAACAATAAATTATCACAATATGAAAATCATTGTTGGCAGCGAGCTATTAGCTTGTAGATAATAGCTCGGCTGTATTGATTAAAGAGTTTTTTAGGGAAAAACCTGCCTGCCAATAATTTTTAAATTATCCAAGGTTATACAAGATTCCTGTATGAATTATCCCTTAATAGAAAAAATCCCCCATATATAAATGAGGGATTTTGAGGAAATTTCGTTTTCAGGGATTTATATGATCATAACGGGCACGTAATGTATGGTGGATATAATTTTGCCACAGGTTGATCATGTCCTGGGTTTTATAGTCATGGGTGGAAAAGGTCTGCCAGATCATCTGCCCGTCCATACATTCAGCAATCAACCCATAAGCGCTGTGCTCTTTAGCTTGTGAGCCCCCAAGAAGGACTGCGTCAGACCCTGTGTTGAGTTTTACCATGTCACCAACATCACCCGTCCAAAGAACATCATAAGGGATCAACATACTGATCGCGTTGGGGTCCGAAAACAAAGGATTGTCAGGCTCCAGCAAATAAACCAGGTAATCATTCAAGTTACTGTTCCACGCCCGCTGCCAATCCCTATGAAAAGTGATCCCGCAACGCTGGAATACTGGTTGGATGCGCCCGGTACTGATATCATCGATGTACCAAACCTCAATAATGAATGAGCTGCCGCGATCCATCTCAGAGGAAATGACATCGAAATATTCACCTGAAATATTGTCCCGATTTTCAGCACCGACGATGATCAGGTCCCAATTGGTGGAGGAATTCATGTTGGAAAGAAAATCGCCCATGGCATCCCGTACGTTTGTGGTATTGTCGCCCAGCCCAAGCCCGTCGAGCGCATTTTCAATGACCAGTTCTTCGCCCAAACCGTACATATCATCATACAGTAAGATTTCGACGTCTTCCAACCAATCCTCAAAAGAGACTGAAGGTGATGGTTCTTCTTCCACCACAGGTTCAGATGTCGCTGTCGGTTCAATTACAACCTGCGCTTCAGTTGGCTGGGCAGTATAAGTTGGGTAAGGGGTGTAGGTGGGGAGAACCTCAACCTGGGGTTCCGCCTGCTCGGGTTCAGACTGTGCCAGCTGAGCCTGCTGCATCGCCAAACTGGTTTGCTGAACAGCAATCGCCACCCTGGTACTTTCTAAATCTTCGTTTCCCCCTGCGGAAGGTAATCCACAGGATACTAAAAGACCTCCTAAAAATAAAAATAGTGCACAAAAACTTATAGATTTTTTCACCGGCTCCTCCTATAATAAAAAATATTCTGGATTTAATTCTCCGAATAATGGCAATAATCTAATTTATCATTAATTTTCTTTTCAATCAAGAAGAAAAGGTTAAATTTAAACTAGATACAGAAAATTTTTCAAGGAGCATCTGAAGGTTTATAATGATAATTATCTTTACACAAAGGCAATAATCATATGATCACAAGGACCAACAAAAAACGTATCTATATCTTCCTCGCATTTGCATTTGGCATATCATGGGCAGTCGCTTTGGTGATATACCTGACAGGCGGGCTTAAAAACAGCCCCGCATACACCTTTGAGGGAGGTCAAATCACCCTCGCCATTATTCTTCTCGCGTCTTTGTATATGTTTGGTCCTGCCATTGCCAACCTGCTCACACGGATCATCACAAAAGAGGGTAAAAAGGATTTGTTCCTTCAGCCGCATTTCGATCAAAAACGCGGCTTATATTATCTTGCAGGCTGGTTCCTACCCGGGTTGCTCACAATTACAGGCGCAATACTTTTCTTTCTGATTTTTCCACAATTCTATGACCGAAATTTAAGCACCCTGCAATCCATGCTTACCGCCAGCGGGCAAAACAGCAGCGTCAACCCGTGGATCGTTGCGGTGACGCAAGCCTTGCAAGCCCTGTTCATCTCACCGATATTGAACGCTATTTCAACTTTTGGCGAAGAATTTGGTTGGCGAGCTTATTTGCAGCCAAAATTAATGCCCCTCGGCGGGCGTAAAGCCGTCTTGGTGACCGGGCTGATCTGGGGTGTCTGGCATTGGCCAATTATCTTCATGGGATACAACTACGGCAGCGATTACTTTGGTGCACCCTTTCTCGGACCGCTGGCAATGGTCTGGTTTACTTTAAGCTTGAGCGTGATCTTCGGTTGGCTCAGCATCAAAGCCCACAGCCTGTGGCCTGCTGTGATCGCCCACGGCGCGATCAACGGTATTGCTGCCTTGGGATCAATTTTTGTTAGAGGAAATCCCGATTCTTTGCTGGGACCGACTCCCGTGGGGATTGTAGGCGGGTTTGGATTAACCTTTATTGCTGTTTTGATACTGCTTCACCCAACAGCGCTTAAGCCTGAAAAACTATAAAGAATTTCTACCTTGTTACCAAATATCCTGAATCAGGTTCAAGCTCAATCTGGATCGTCATCATCCCAGCCGGCTTTCCCGATCAAAGGCACAAAGATAACAGGAATGCTGTTTGATTTCCTGAATTTCTCCCCCTGCCTGGTCCATACTTCCAAATGCTGTGAAAATCGGCTCCCAACAGGTAGGACGAGACGGCCTCCTTCCGCCAACTGCTGCAATAATGGGTCCGGCACGCTTGGTGCAGAAGCAGCAGCAATGATGCGATCATAAGGCGCAGCAGCCGGATAACCCAGGGTACCGTCCCCCACATGGACATGGATATTCTGATAACCCAGATCAACGAGATGCTGTTGTGCTGTATCAGCCAGTTCAGGATGCCGCTCAATGGTATGTACTTCTGATGCCAGCTCCCCCAATATCGCCGCCTGGTATCCGGAACCGGTACCCACATCCAGTACCCGGTGCGCTTCCTCCACTTCCAGTAATTCCGTCATCAAGGCAACAATATAAGGCTGTGAAATGGTCTGGCCGCGTCCAATTCTGACAGGACTGTCACCATAAGCATAAGGCCAGGATTCTTTTGGTAAAAATAAATGACGGGGAACAGATTGCATTGCCTCAATCACATACTTATCTTTTATCCCCCTGCCTTCGATCTGATATTTTACCATTCGCTCCCGTTCAGCCTGGTAGCTCTCCATCTGTAAGCTCCTTTGCAAGGCGGTTGGCAATCAGGCGGTCTACCTTGCCCATAGGATAATCCTCTAAATCCTTAACCTGCACCCATTCCAAAGCCTGGCTTGCCAATGGTTGTGGTTCTTCTTTTGATAATAATTCACATAAAAAAGCATGCAGCGTAATTTTAAAATGGGTGTATGCATGCTTGTACTCACCGAATGGGGCACCTACCCAGATATCCACACCTAGTTCTTCCTGGATCTCACGCCTCAAGCAAGCTTGCAGGTTCGCATCCGCCTCTTCCAAAGTGCCTCCGGGGAACTCCCACAAACCGCCCAAAAGGCTGTTGTTATGACGCTGGGCTAATAAGACGCGGCCATCCCTCTGAATGACAGCGGCCGTAACAAGATAATGCGGAATTTTCTTGCGGGGCAGCTTTACCGGCCGCTCCTCCTGCACGCCCAATTCATAGGCTAAACAATTTTCAGAAACCGGGCAAGAATCACAGGAGGGATTAACAGGGGTGCAGATGCTTGCGCCAAGGTCCATCAATGCCTGGTTATAGGTGCCGCCTTTGCCTACCGGCAGGTTTTCTTGTGCCAGCTTCCAAATGATCTTCTCACCCTCGGTGCTGCGTGCCGGAATTGTGATATTGAACAGCCGCGAAAGAACACGACGGATATTGCCATCCACAGCTGCTATATCTGCCCCAAAGGCAATAGAAGCAATCGCAGCCGCGGTATAGGGTCCAATACCAGGCAAACGCTGAAGCGCCTCAGGGGTCTGCGGCAATTCTCCATCAAATTCCTCCAAGAGGATCCTTGCTGCCCGGTGCAAATTTCTGGCTCGGCTGTAATAACCCAGCCCTTCCCAAAGCGCAAGCACATCCTGCTCATCTGCTGCAGCCAGGCTTTTTATATCCGGAAATCGCGCCATCCATGCTTCAAAATAGGGGATGACTGTTTCCACCTGCGTTTGCTGCAGCATGATTTCCGATACCCAGGTTCGATATGCAGATTGTCGAGAACGCCAGGGGAGCTCCCTGGCGTTCTTAGCATACCAATCCAATAATAATTTTACAAAGGACATCAGAACTGAAACCCTCCCTGAAGAGGTGCCAATTTCAATTCGTAATTTTCCACAAAATCCAGCAGTTTATTGTTCAGATGAAACCATTCTTCAGACGTGATAATTTCCTGAGCTTTTTCCAAACCTGGCACGACAGCGCCAACCAGTATTTGAGGATGTTCGCCATAAATGGTCACCCAGGCATCACTCAATGCCATCCCCAATTTTTGCACGCCGGGCATGAAACTGCGAACAACAAACTCAAAATATTCTTGTTCGCGGCCCTGAACAATATCCCAGGACATGATCACTTTCACATTCATCTGCTTTCCTTCCACCAGAAGGTTTAAAATAATTATAAGGTCAAATCTAAAACAACCACCTGGGTTTCCTCTGGCAGCACATTTACGCTGGACAATTTAAGCGATTCTTTTGTTTCAACGCTTGTCAGCCCCATCTCTTTTAAGAATTTTGAAAGGGGATCCAATTTCATCAAAGACTTACTCATCCCATAGTGCATTGGGATGACAATGCTTGGCTCAAGCAAGCTGATCACTTCAGCAGCTTTTGCAGCATTCAGGCTGGTTCCGCCCCCTACGGGTACCAGGGCAATGTTGACCTCGCCCAAACCTTCAACTTCGGTCTGGCTGGGGACATTGTTCAACTCCCCTAAATGTGCAACGGTCAATCCGTTGTAATCAATCACATAGACTGTGTTGCGCGTTTCATCATCTGATGTTTTCTTCTTGCTGCCATTAATCAAAACACCGGTAATAAACACCCCACCGATCTCATATTCACCAGGACCGGCGATTTCAAAAGCTTTACCACGAATTGCCTTTACATAATTGTGGGCTGGTTTGTCACAACTGACTGTGACAACTTCTGCTCGAAGTTTTCCAGGATCAATCCCAACCACTTCAGGGTCATAAGGGTCTGTCACAACAGCAGCCATGCCGCGATCATTTATTCGAAAACAAGAAAGTCCATGCCAGGTAATTTCCATAAAACCTCCAATTTATTTTAATAAATTATACAACGTCCTGCCAATTTTAATGATATTGTTCAGAACAGTAGATTGTATCAGGTATTTTTACCCGATTAATTGTAAAATAGAATTGTAAATACGTCATAAGACAATAAAAAGGAGAAAACGATGTTTGATTTTTTTGGTGAAACAACTATTTTTTTGCTGTGCGGCGGCGGGCTAATCCTTTTCTTTCTGGTGACCCTTGTTTTTAGAGCTGTCAGGGTCATTCCAGAATATGAACGCGGCGTCATTTTCACATTGGGTAAATTCACCGGTATTAAAAATCCTGGATTAATTTTCCTGGTGCCGGTTATCCAACTTATGAGGCGAGTTGATATGCGTCTTGCGACGGCTGAAGTTCCCCGGCAGGAAGTGATGACAAAGGATAATATCCCCATGCTTGTCAATGCCGTCGTCTATTTCAAAGTCGTCGATCCTGAAGCTGTGATCATCAAAATCGAAGATTACATCTTTGCTATCCGACAGTACACCCAGGCAGCATTGCGAGATGTTATCGGCAATAACGAAATGGATACCGTCCTGATGGAACGCACCGAGATTGCAGATGCAATCCGAGAAATTGTGGATGCTGAAACCAGCGATTGGGGTGTAGATATCGAATCCATCAAAATCCAGGAACTGGAATTACCAGCAGAGATGAAACGCGCAATGGCACGCCAGGCAGAAGCTGAACGGGAAAGACGGGCAACCATCATTGCCTCTCAAGGTGAGCTGGAAGCCTCAAAGAACCTGCGTGCTGCAGCAGACGAACTGGCTTCTTCCCCGGGCGCCCTGCACCTGCGAACGCTGCAAACCATTCGGGATATCTCCTCCGATCCCTCAGAAAAGATCGTCTTGTTTATGCCCTCGAACATGGCAAACCTCGCTGATGTGATGACCGGGAAGAAAGATTCATGATCCAACCAATCCTCGACAACAACGTCAGATATCTGCAAATCGCGTTCAACTACGACCTGAGCATGGTCTGGCAGACCCTGCCCCGTATTCCGCAAAGCGACCGGATCCTGATCGAGGCAGGCACACCCTTCATCAAACTTGAGGGTATGGACGGCATCCGTGCAATCCGAAAACGCTGGCAAGGACACATTGTTGCTGATATGAAGGTGACGGACGGCGCATTGGGTGAGGTGGAAATGGCACATCGAGCAGGGGCAACAGCAATTACCGTTTTGGGCAATGCACCCAGCGAGTCAATTGACCTGTTCATCCAAAGATGCGCCCAGCTCAATATGCTCTCAATGATTGATTTATTAGGCGCTGATGACCCACTGGATATTTTGCGTCCCTTGCATCATTCCCCGGATATCATCGTTATCCATCGCGGGCGAGATGAGGAAAACACCCGTGGGAAGATGATCCGTTATCGACAAATCAACCGCATCCGCAGCAAGTATGACGCACTTATTTCTGCGGCTGGCGGCGTGGACCTGCGAGAGGCACGCAGCGCCATATTCAACGGCGCAAACATTGTGGTTGCCAACATCGTGCGTCCTCAGGATGGCTGGGTGGGCATTGAAACCACAGACGATATCACACAAATCTCAAGAGAGTTCCTTGAAACCATCTCCTGACCCTTTAAATCAAAGATCCCGGGGCTAAATTCAGCCTCGGGATCTACTAAATCAATGCGATTCTAAAAACCTTCCAGGTAACTCAGGTCCACAATGCCATCCGAAAGCCCTGCAATGCGCTGGAGCAAGCCCAAACGGTTTTCCCGCAATCTTTGGTCCTCATCCATAACAAGCACCTCGTCAAAAAAGTTGTTGATAACCGGTACCATGGGTAAGAATGCGTTCAGGAGTGTATCCACGGTATCGCTATCACCAAGATCTCCCTCAGCTTGTAACAGTGCTTGATAAAGTGAGCGCTCTGATTCAGCGACAAAAGCATCCTCATCGATGGCAAACTTCGTATCCTGGTCGCGTGTGATACGCACACAGCGGCTGAATGCTGGCAGTATCTCGTGCCAATCATCCCGTTCAACCCAGGCTGTCAGGTTTTGAACACCCTGGAAAGCACCAAAGGGATCTGACCCTTTTTCTGCCATGACGCCATCAACCACATCATGCTTGAATCCCCAGTCCAGCAGCATCCCTCGCAATCGACCCTGGATAAATTCCAAACAGCTATGCACATCATCACTGCTGACATCTATTTCTAATCTTTCTGCAGCCTGGCTCAAGCCCCACTCAATGTCAAAATTGAGCTGCCAATCAATCAGGTTCTGGCAAATACCAATGGCAGCACGCCGCTGGGCAAAGGGGTCCTTGGTGCCTGTTGGGGCTAAGCCTGCTGCAAACAAGCCCATCAAGGAATCCAGGCGATCTGCCAGCCCAACCAGCAAGCCCGGTTTTGATTGGGGCAGCCGATCCTCTGCAAATCGGGGTAAATAATGTTCAAAGATGGCATCCGCTACAGCATGGGTTTCGCCGCTCTTCAACGCATAATACCGCCCCATCACACCCTGAAGGGAGGTCATCTCAACCACCATGTTGGTCGCCAGGTCGGCTTTGCACAAAAGGGCTGCCCGCTCTGTCGCTGCTAGTTCGTCTGCAGCGAGGGCAAATTTAGAAGCCAATTCTTTCACAAGGGATTGAATTCGGTGGGTTTTATCAAGAAAGGAGCCTAACTTCACCTGGAATGTAAGGGTATCCAGATCAGTCACAAAGGACGCCAGGGAGCGTTCAAGGTCCTTCTCAACAAAGAATTGTGCATCATCGAAACGTGCCAGGATCACCTGTTCATTGCCATCAGTAACAATCTCGAGGTTCGCTTCGCCGCCATTCCGCACGCCCACAAAATAAGGCATTAATTGACCTGTTTTGTCTTCCACCACAAAGTAACGCTGGTGCTTTTTCATAACGGATGTCAGCACTTCTGGCGGCAAAATTTCCAGGTAAGTCCGATCATAATCACCTCTAAATGCTGTTGGCTTTTCAACCATGCCAGCAACTTCATCCAGCAGGGCTTCATCAAAGGAAATATAGCCGCCAAGCTCTGCAGCCAGGGCTTGCGCCTGTTCACGAATGACTGACTTTCTTTCCTGCGGGTCAAGAATGATGCCCTGGTTGCCCATTTTCTGCAAATAATCCCCGGGAGATTCTACGACAAACGCATCCCCATTTTGGAATCTCAATCCCCTGGTTGTCCTGCTGCTTTTATAAGCTGCGTATTCAAAGGGGACAATCGTATTACCATGGAGCGCCAGCAGCCAGCGGATCGGTCGTGAAAATGCAACGCCGCTCTCATTCCAGCGCATGGATTTATTGAACCGAATACTCGCAATCAGGTTTGGCAGCGCCTGGCTCAAAATTTCCCTGGCAGGAAGCCCCTGCTGTTCCACAATAGCGACCACATAGGCACCGCCGTCAATCTCTTTTATCTCAAGATTCTCAACATCAATCCCTTTGCTGCGGGCAAAACCTTCTGCTGCCCGCGTCGGTAGACCGTGTTCATCAAAAGCACGCTCAGCCGGGGGTCCCTTAACCTCTTGCGATAGGTCAGGCTGTCGTGCTGCCAGGTCTTCAATACTCACGATCAATCGCCGCGGCGTGCCCATGATTTTGATCTTGCCATGGGACAAACGTTGTTCATCCAGAAGGGCTGGCACAGCGCTTTCAAGTTGTGAAAGGGCAGATGTGAGGTCCGAGGGCGGGAGTTCCTCCGTGCCAATTTCTAAAAGAAACGGCGCTTGTGGTTCTTTCAATGCTTCATCAAGGACTGTCTCTTCAAGGGGTGTTTCCTGGCGCTTTTCAACCAGCCAGGGGAATGCCGCATCCTGCCGCTGCTGAACATATGCCTCAGCCACGCGTCTTGCTAAATCACGCGTGCGCGCAAACAAAGCCTGGCGTTCTGTCACGCCGACAGCCCCGCGGGTATCGAGGATATTGAATGTATGGGATGTCTTCAACACATAATCATGTGCAGGCAAAACCAGGCCGGCATCGATTGCTCGCTCGGCTTCACGCTCGTACATGTCGTACATTTTTCGCATGCTGTCCACGTCAGCAAGATCAAAATAATAGGTGCTGTGCTCACGTTCACCCATCAAATTGACATCCCCATAAGTGCGTTCCGGACTCCACCGGATATCCTTGAAGTGGCGAGCACCTTGCAAAGTCATAGCAATCCGTTCAAGACCGTAGGTGATCTCCACAGAAACCGGGTCAAGGTCAATGCCGCCGCATTGCTGGAAATAGGTGAATTGGGTAATTTCTTGCCCATCGAGCCAGACTTCCCAACCCAATCCCCAGGCACCAATCGCGGGCTGCTGCCAGTTATCCTCAACAAAGCGGATGTCGTGCTGCTTGGGGTCAATGCCCAATGCTTGCAATGAGTCAAGATAAATTTCTTGTGGATTTCCCGGGTCGGGTTTAAGGATCACCTGGAACTGGTAAAACTGCTGTAGACGATTGGGGTTGTCGCCATAACGACCGTCATCCGGGCGGATCGAGGGTTCCACATAAGCCACTTTCCAGGGTTCCGGCCCCAGCACGCGCAAAAAGGTTGCCGGGTTCATCGTTCCAGCGCCCACCTGTGAATAATACGGCTGCCAGATCAGGCAATTGCGTGCTGCCCAAAATTCCTGCAGCTTGATGATAATGGATTGAAAATCAAGGGGCTTTTCCATAAAGATCTTACTCCGACTATTAATTTCGCAATATTATAAAGATAATTCTGGTCTTTCTTTTTAAAATGAACCGTATCATTATACCACCCACGAATTCCAGTTGATTCATATCTGGTGTTTTGTAGGGTGGGTTGGGGAGAGTCATTTATGAGTGTAGAGCCTGGTATTAAATAATAATCTTGTCCTAAAAGCTAATCCGTGACAACCCACCGATATTAGCATATGGCATACAAGGAACAATTGCAAATAAGTAATGGTGGTGGGTTGGTCATCAAAATCTCGTGAAATATCAACGAATTTGTAATTTTCAACGCCTCAATATAAGAATAACTTCGTCCAACCCACCCT
>JARGGB010000013.1:8547-21268 GCA_029210815.1 Candidatus Brevefilum sp. | reverse complement strand
CAAGCCGCCCCCAATTCGAACGCTGAAAATGACGGAAATACCGCAGGACATCTTTATCCACCCGCCAGGCTTCAGCGCGAGCAAGACCGCATTTAGGACATAAAATACCCCCAACCAGGGGCGAAAAGAATTGATCTTCCTCAATGATCTGCTTTCCGCAGTCAATACACTCAAATAACTGGGGACGAAAACCGAGTAAGTCCAGCAAGCGCAGTTCAAAATAATGAACAACGGTTTCAGGGTTTGACTGTTTCTCCAACCTGCTCAATGTGTTCGCCAAAAGACGAAAAATGCCAATATTTTGCCCCTCTTCATAAGTAAACCGATCCAACACTTCCATCACATAAGACGCATAAGCAAGCCGCTCCAGGTTAGCCCGTAATCCGGGAAAGGAATCAACCATTTCAGCCTGGGTGATAATATCCAGATTGCGCCCCTTTGCCAGGTATAAATTTACATGTGTAAAAGGCTCTAAATGCCCGGCTTTTCGGGAACGGATTTTTCGAACGCCCTTAGCAATAGCGCTTATTTTGCCCTTTTCAAGGGTAAAGAGCTTCAATATTCTGTCCGCTTCACCATACTCAATATGACTGAGGACAATTGCCTGTGCGTGATAGGATCGAGCTTCGTTAGAAGACATAAACCTAATAACCTCAGTTAAAAAAAAGCGCATGATCGGTAAACCGGCACGCGCTTTATGGAATTTAAAACCATCCCTGGACCTATTTGACGTCTTTCTCACCAAAGGAATAAGGCAAGAGTTCTGCGACAGATAACTGGTGGATTAATTCGCCATCCGTGTTGGCGATCAGAACAATTGTATCCAGGCCAAACTCCGCCATCACCTGTCGGCAAGCACCGCATGGTGTGCCGCCATTCTTTGTGACGACAGCAATCGCCTGGAAAGAACGATGCCCTTCTGAAACGGCTTTAAAAATTGCTGTCCGTTCCCCACAAATACCTACCGGGTAAACCGCGTTTTCAACATTGACGCCGTCATAAATTTCACCTGACTCTGTCAGGAGTGCCGCTCCCACATTGTAATTCGAATAAGGCGCATAGGCTCGACCCCAGGCTTCTTTTGCCCTTTGGATCAATTTATCTTTGATTTCATTTGTCAGCATTGGCAATTTCCTTTTCTAAAGGGTTTATCAGTTCACGCTTCGCGCGTACTTTTGTAATACGTCGACCGACAACCTGGTCTACAGTTAAAATCACATCATCTGCCTCTAAGGTTTCACCACCAACAGGGACATCGCCAATTTCGCCATAGATATACCCGCCGATGGTATCTGCATTTTCAGTAGCAATTTCCGTCTCCATGACCTCGTTAAAAATGTCCAGATCTACACGACCGAGAAACACGTATTCATCGTCGCTGATCTTTTGATAGGGCATTTCTTCACTTTCGTCATATTCGTCACGGATTTCGCCAATGATCTCTTCGACGATATCTTCGAGTGTGACCACACCGGCAACACCGCCGTATTCATCCACAACAACCGCCATGTGCATGCTGCGCGTCTGCATTTCTGCAAGCAATTCATCCACTTTTTTCGCTTCAGGGACAAAATAAGCCAGTCGCAAAAGTTCACGGTGATCCGCAATGGATCCTGTATCCTTTTTGACGCTCAATAAATCCTTTGCATACAGCAAACCAACGATGTTATCCACCGTATCTTCGTAGACCGGCACACGGGAATGCCCAGCGCGTACAAATGTCTCTCGAGCTTCCGCCAGTGTGGAATTAATATCCAGCACAAGCACATCAATCCGAGGTACCATGATTTCCTTCGCCAGGGTATCACCAAATTGGAAGATGGAGTAGATCATCTCACGTTCACCCTTTTCAAGCGAACCCTCTGGCTGATCTGATTCAACCCAATTCTTCAGGTCTTCTTCTGTCATCGATGCCATGGTAAGGCTGTTAACCTCAGGTCCTGATAATTTCTGCAGCACCCCCGAGAAGGGGGAGAAAACAAAATTGATCAGGCTGCCAATAAATCTGAATCTTATTGCATTTTCTTCTGCGGATTGAATGAAAATGGCTTTAACACCATACTCAATCAAGACAATCAGGATCATCCCGATGATCAAATAAATCAATAATAACCAAATCTCTATGCCAGGCTGAAAATTTTTCAACAAAAGCGTCAGCAGACCTGCCAGCAGAAAATGAAAGAACATGACAGCCAGGCGAAGACCGGTTCGCAAACGCGGTTCTTCAATCACCTGTACAGTGCGATCCACGACTTCTCCCCGTGTTTCCCGTAAATTTAACAAATAGGGCAGCCTTGCATGACTGAAACTGGCTTTAACAACACTCACCAGCAAATCAAGCAAGAATACAACGGCTGTCACGATTACAATTACTAAGGTTTCTTCAGTCACTTTTCTCCAACTTACGTTTTTCTTTAGCCGGTACGCCTATTACAAGCGTATCCGGCGGGACATCCTGTGTTACCACCGCCCCTGCGCCAGTTTTACTTCGGTCTCCGATTTTGACCGGTGCCACCAGCATGGTATCACTCCCAATAAAGACATCATCTCCTATTTCTGTCGGGTGTTTTTTCTCACCATCATAATTACAGGTGATCGTTCCTGCGCCAATGTTCACATTCTTCCCGATTTGGGCATTGCCAATGTAAGAAAAATGCCCCATTTTCGTGTCTGGTCCCAGGGTCGAGTCCTTGACCTCGCCAAAATTCCCTAAATGCACACCTTCTTCCAAAACAGCACCTTTGCGCAAATGGCAGTATGGGCCCATGGTTACATGATCCGCCAATTTTGCCCGTTCAAGCACTGAGGCAAGAATTTTTACATTGTTACCTATAAGCGTGTCGATAATGGTCGTATCCGGTCCAATTTCGCATCCCTCGCCGATCACGGTACTCCCACGCAAATAGGTGTTCGGGTAAATGACCGTATCCTGCCCGATCTGAACACCGGCTTCAATATAGGTTACCTCGGGATTGATGATGGTCACACCCTCAAGCATCCATTTTTGATTGATTCGCTGGCGCATCACCTTTTCTGCAGCAGCCAGGTGCACACGGTTATTTGGCCCAATCGCTTCATCGGGGTCTTCGACCATAAAAGACTCGACCTGGTAACCTTCATTCACAGCCAGGCTGACCACATCGGTCAAATAATACTCGCCCTTTGAGGATATCGGGATGCGCATTAACGCTTCCCAGAGCCATTCGGCGTCAAAACAATAGGCACTCAAATTGTATTCCCTGATCGCCAGCTGCTCAGGTGTGGCATCAGCTTGCTCCACAATAGCGATGACATGCCCCGCCGAATCTCGAACGACACGCCCAAATCCACGTGCTTCTTCGCCGATGTAACTGGTCATTGTGACCGGGCTGTCGCCCTTTTTATGCAATGCCATCATCCCCTGGACGGATTCTTTACGAAGTAAGGGCATATCGGCAAAGGTCACCAACACCGTGTCGGCTTTGCCTTCAAGCGCTGTTCGAGCGCAAGCGACTGCATGCCCCGTACCAAGCTGCTCATCCTGAAAAGCATATGACGCCTGGTCACCAATTTCATCCATAACAGTCTTAGCGCGGAAGCCGACCACCAAAACAGGAGGTAAATCCACCAAAGCCTCAACCGCTTTGAGTGTGTGCCACACCATGGGTTTCCCGGCGACCGGGTGAACAACCTTCGGGAGTTTTGATCGCATACGCGTGCCTTCCCCCGCCGCTAAAATGATGGATGCAGTCGTCATGATCTCATATCCTTCAGTCGTTTCGTTTTCCACAAAAATCCTCGGGGAAATCCCTGAAAATTAAATACAAAACCACGCTCTGGGAATAAAAACACACCCAAAGCCTGGTTCATGTTTCGTCTATCAGGGTCAATTGCTTCTTGAGTACTCAATGCTTTCTTTTTAAGTGGCCGGGGCACCAGGATTCGAACCTGGATCAACGGATTCAAAGTCCGCTGTGCTGCCATTGCACCATGCCCCAGAATGATAGGAATGATTCTAACACATTTTAATCAAACATCCAAACAACGCGATTGAAAAATTTGATTATTTACCAAAGGATAACATGATACACACAGTTTACACCAATAAAGCCTGTCGAGCTTCAACAGGCTTTATTTAGTTCACAATTAGCATCCAATTTACTTCATCCAGTCCGTCTTACTTTCATGGTCATTCTCTACTGGAGGTTTTCTTTTCTGCCTGTACTTCCGGCGCCCTTCCAGGACTTTCTGCGAAGTCACGATCGTGCCAATGATGATTCCGCCCAGCTGTAGAAGAAAAGTCAAAAACGCCAGGAAAAAGGTGCTCTCGAGCACGCCCATAACCGTCAGGAATGGCAACACAACCCCTAAGCTTACAAAAAGTATCCCAATCCAGATCAGGCTACGCTGCGAAATCAGGTTCTTCATAGCGTTCATCATATAACCAGCATGCCACTTCGTGCCCCTCTTCAATGGTGAAATCGGGCGGGTCTTCCGTATCGCAAACACCGCCAATTGCATACTTACAACGCGGATGGAAACGACAGCCTTTTGGCGGTTTCACCAGGCTTGGCGGTTCTCCTGGTGGGACCTCCTTAAAGCCCATAGCATTTTTGTAGTCTGGCTCAGAAGTCGCCGTCAGCAAGGCATAGGTGTAGGGGTGCTTTGGATTGGTTAGCAAATCATGCTGTTTCGCTTTCTCCACAATTTTGCCAGCATACATCACAAAAATGTATTCCGAAAAATAACGGACGGTCGAAAGATCGTGCGTGATGTAAATAAAGGAAATATTGTGGTTCTCTTGAAGCGCACGCATCAATTGTAAGACCTCAACACGCACAGAAGCATCCAGCATGGAAACAGGCTCATCTGCCACGATGATTTCCGGGTTTTGGATCAAAGCCCGCGCAATTACCACACGCTGCTGTTGACCGCCGCTGATCTGGTGCGGGAATTTATTGATATAGTCATTAACCGGAATTAACCGGACTTCTTCCATAGCCTGGCGAATACGCTCCAACCGTTCTGCTTTATCCTTCATACCGCCTACAACCAGGGGCTCTTCTAAAATCCTTCGGACGGTCATAAAGGGGGGCAAGGCGCCATAAGGATCCTGCTGGACGTAGCCAATCTGCGTCGACCGGTACCACCGCAGAGTTTTCTTGTTCATTTCGTTAAGGTGCATGTCATTGTAATGAATGTCACCGTCGGTGATCTCGTTTAAGCCTAAAATGGTCTTCATCAAAGAGGATTTACCACAGCCGCTCTCACCAACGATGGCAATGGCTTCACCGCGCTTAAGTTCAAAACTTACCCCATCAACGGCATGAACAAAACCCGTTCGGGCAAATCCAAACCGCCTGAGCTCAAACCAAACCTTAAGATCACGAATATCGAGCACATTTTCGCCTGTATGCTTTTGTCCTTCAACTTTTACTACACCCAGGGTCGTTGATTCATCTGTCATTGGTAACTCCTAAAGATTCTCTTCATATAGCCAGCAGCGCACTTTGATTCCATCCTTAATGAAGACTGGAGGATCTTCATCGCATTTTTCAAAGCGTTGTGGGCAGCGCGCCTTAAAACGACATCCCGTGGGTGGATTGAGCAAACTTGGAGGCGTACCCTTTATGAATTCCAATTCATCATCCCCGTGCAATCGTGGTACACTTGCCATCAGTTTTTCAGAATAAGGATGCAGCGGCTTTGTAAAGAAACGTTTTGCATCGCTGACCTCCACCATTTGGCCGGCATACATCACTGCCACATTTTCTGCCAGTTCGCTTGAGGTGGCAATGTCGTGGGTGATCAAAATATAACTTGTCCCAAACTCTTCTTTCAGCCGTTTAAGCACGTTAAAAATGTTCGCCTGGGTTAAGAGGTCAAGGGCGGAAGTCGGCTCATCAAGGATGATCAGGTTGGGTAATGTCACCAATGCCATTGCCAGGGCTGACCGCTGGCGCATGCCGCCGCTCAACTCAAATGGATAGCGAATCAAAAAATCATCAGGGACGCCAACATGCTGGAACATCCTGCGCGCCATTCCCCATGCCTCATCTTTTTTGAGCCCATGGTGAACCATAACCGGTTCAGCCACCTGGTCACCGATTCGCATGACCGGGTTTAACGAATTCAAAGCAGCCTGGGGTACCATCGACATGCCTACCCAGCGTACATTGCGCCGAAAGGCTTCATCGTCCAGCTGCATCACATCCTGGCCGCCAAACCACACCTTACCCGTATAAGTGCCTGCGTTACGGGGCAGTAACCGCAAGATCGCCTTTGCCAGGGAGCTTTTGCCGCAGCCTGATTCCCCCAGGATAACGACGGAGGAATTGATATCCAGCTCAAAATCCACGCCGTCCACTGCCTGAACAACACCCTGGTTAACATTAAAATGTAATTTTAAATCTTCAATTCGTAATAATTTATCCGTTGCTGACGTTGTCACCATTGTTTTATAGCCCTCTCAATCTCGGGTTGAAAATTCGATCCAGTGAAAATCCCAGCATTGCAAAACCCAAACCCGTAATCATCAGCAGGGCTGCTGGCTCAAGGATCCAGTAATACCAACCTCGATAAAGCGCAGCATTTTGATAAGCGTCATTAATTGTCTTTCCCCATGTCGGCAAGACAGGGTCGCCAATCCCAAGCAGAGCCAGGGAAGCCTCAAGGAAGACAAAAGCAGGAACTGCGGAAATCAATCCCGGAATGAGCAATGGAATGATTCGGGGGATCAGATATCGGAAAATAATCCGCCCATCCTTCGCGCCATAAGCCTGGGCTGCCTCGATATAAGTTGACTCTTTGACCTGCATAAAGATCGCACGATACTGCTTTATGCCGCCGGTAAAAATACTCAGGGCAATCGTTACGCCTAAAATTGTCCAGATGCTGCGTGAGTAGAAGGTGCCCACCATAATCAGGATTGAAAGAAAAGGCAAAACCAGGTTAATTTCAGTAATGCGCTGGATCAAGCCGTCAACAATCCCACCATACCAGGCACCAATAGCGGCAAAAATCATCGTCGTCACAGAAGTCCCCAGGGCAGCCAGTAAGCCAAAGGTTAAGGCAATTGGTGCCCCCCACATGATCGGGAGGGTTAAGTCTCGCCGCAAATGGTCCGTACCAGCCCAGCCGTGAACCTGGCCTAATGTAAGCATCTCAATATTTATTTCAGAATCGGGTTCAAAGGTAATGGCTTCAATGATGACCTTATATGTTCCTGGAACCACCTGGTCGCCATCAATTTCAGGATCGTCAAATAAACCAATATTTGCAACTTTACCATCCAATTTTTTCATTAATTGATCATCCTGAGAAACCGGGAAGGTATAAGCAGGACCGGTCCCAAAATTTCCCAGACGGATTTCACGATCATCAGGGGTTACCCAGGTCATCGCGACAAAGGGTTCTTTTACATCAAAATTTGATTTGAAATAAAAGACCACATCCTGAGGAAAAGCGGTGTAATTGTAATCAAATTCAAAGGAGAGGGTTTTGATCGTTGTGCCGCCCTTGGTGGTTTCAACAGTACTGGTAACAGCCTCATCTCCTTCTTTTAGTTCAAAACTTTCCGGTAAATCATCTTCCCGGAACCAGTTGTACCATTTTGGCGGGACATTACGTGGGTTTCTACCGTAAATTTCCCCACCGCCGCGCCACAGGTTAATAGCTTCTTGATAGGGGATATTTATCACAACAACAACTGCGAAAATTACCAGGGCAAAAACAATTAACAAACCGACAATTGCTGCTGGATATTTTCGAATTTCTTTTAGTGTATTTAAGAATTGTTTCATTTCTTTGGTTCTCCTCCCCCGCCGATCTTCACTCTGGGGTCAACCAAAGCGTAAACGATGTCGAGCAGGAAAACAGTAATTGCCAATAAGTAAGCGTAAATAATCGTCGTACCAACAATGACAGGCGTATCATACAATCCAATTGCTCTGAAAGTCACCCGACCCAAACCAGGCCACTGGAAG
This sequence comes from Candidatus Brevefilum sp., assembly GCA_029210815.1. Taxonomy (GTDB): domain Bacteria; phylum Chloroflexota; class Anaerolineae; order Anaerolineales; family Anaerolineaceae; genus Brevifilum. The sequence goes on along the minus strand of JARGGB010000013.1, from coordinate 13,304 downwards.
ACAGTCTCGGTAATGATCGCCCCTGTCCAGGTGCCAATCAATAATAAGGCAAATGCAGTAATGATCGTGGGAAGCGTTGGCCTTAAAATATAACGGCGTTCAATATCACGGGAGGGCAAGCCCTTTGCTTTTGCCATTTCTACATAATCTTCACTGGAATAAATCAAAAAGAAAGTGCGCCAGTTATAAATGCTATAGAAAAATTGGGAGATGATAAGCGAGCTTGCCGGCAGGATCAAATGCCTTAAGACACTTAAAGACCTGCCAAGAAAATCCTTCGGGACAGGTGCGTCAATCACGCCGCCGAAAGGTAAAATTTTTAATACCGCTGCAAAAATAAGGATAAGAAAAATACCATATAACCAGGAAGGTGCTGAGGAGGTCGGCGACATGCCAATGATGATCTTATCCCATAAGCTTCCATAATGACGGGAAAGCGCGAGGGCTAAGAATAGCGTCGTAAAGAACAGGATAAAGTTCGCTGTTCCCATTAATAGCAATGTATAGGGTATGCGTTCCAAAATAATGGCTCGTACATTCCGCGAACCGCTGTCGCTGGTCATGTTCATTGCACGGCCCAGGTTCAATGTCAAGGCATTCCGCAAGAACCGTACGCTCCTTAACAACATGGGCTGGTCCAGGTTGAGCCGTTCAATTTCATTCTGGATCATCTCCTGGGCAAGCTCATTACGGGTTGCCGGATCCATATTTTTATAGGCATCACTTCTTCCAACTTGCATTGTGATGCGCTCCTGGATCTCAGCTTTCATCATCTGATCAACATAGCCGCCCATATTGGCAATAAGAATGGTCAAATAGACACCGACAACAACAGTAATAAATAAAGATAATAATCGAACACCAGAATATTTCAAAACCCTTTTTAAAGTATCAAAGGTTCTGGCTTTCTTCTTTTGAATATTCGGACTGACACTTTCGGCGACGGACCCCATAGGATCTTACCTCCTGAAATCTATTCGATAGGGGCAAGGCTAACTTAAACCTTGCCCCTATTTTTTTACTCAATCAATCAGACTTGTTTATTTTATAACCGAACTTACTCAACGGTTACGAATTCAAGCGCCTGGAAGGATGGGATAGCCACTGTGAAAGGCACAACAACAGCCTCTAATTTGCTGGCGCCGGCTTCCATTTCCGCTGATAACTCAGCAGGAACAGTAATTGTGTAATAACCATCCTCAACCAGTTCAGCTTCGAGAATATCCACAATCAGTCCAGTGCCGTCATACAGCAAACCGGTAACCGATTTAATCTCATCTGCTTCGTAAGCTTCACCTTCAAAATCAACGAAGACGTCAAAGACAGTCTCTTCACCCACAATCAATGTCGCGGGTCCTTCAACAACAACCTCGGCAACTTTGGGTGCACCATATCGCCCGTACCATTTATCCGTTGGATCGGGGAAGTCCGGGAAGTAAACCAGGGTGGCGACCTTCTCTGTCAGGAAAACTTCTTCCAGGATGTAGGGGCCAGTTCCAATATTGAAGTGACCATATTCCTCATAAAAGGCTTTCGCGTTTTCGTAGCGAGCAACAGCCTCTTCAGGGGTGATGTAATCAGCCAGGACGTTGGCATAGGGGATGAATTGTTCTTCAATGCCCTTGTCAGCCATGTCATTCAAAATATCAAGGCTCGGGCCGCCGATGAAGCTCAGCCATTCAACGGTCTGAGTATCGGTTGATTCAGCATCAGCCTTATCCGCAGAGAAAGCAACGGTGCCTTCTATGTCACCCAGGGAGCCCATAGCCATCATATGCCAGGGGGCTTCACCATAGGAGAAGCTGGGCCACAGGGTTGTGATGTTGAGCTCGGCGTCAATTTCGTAGTAATCGCTGAAAGCTTCAATGACCAGCGGATCTTCTGAAAGGATACGGAAACCTTTGAAGTTCGCCAGGATAGCTGCCGCATTTGAGGCATAGGAGTCGTCAAAGATTGGCGATCCTTCTTTACCCATATCCAAACTGATGATCCAGTTGTGCAGGAAGTCAGCCAGGGTGATCAGTGAGCCGTCATGCCATTTTACATCGGTCCACAGTTCTTCAGGATAGTAGACAACGCTCTTAACCTGAGCGGTGTAATATTCTTTTTCCTGGGCTGCAGCAAGTGCCTCTTCAGCAGCTGCCACAACATCCGGGGCACCTTCAAGGGCTGCCTGTGCTGCCTCTAATGCCGCGGTGGCGTCATCAACTGCCAATTGTGCTGCTTCTTTATCCTCATCTGAGGCATCATCGGCGAGTTCATCCAGAGCCGCCTGGGCTGTATCCAGTGCCACCTGTGCTTCTTCTACGGCTGCAGGTGCAGTTTCTTCTGCGGCAATCGCCTCATCTAAAGCTGCCTGGGCTGCTTCAGCATCCAAAACTAATTTATCGGCAGCAGTAATGAAATCAACAGCCTCGGCATCCCAATCCATGATGGCGTCATCAGGAACCTGGATCTCGGGTTCAAAGTCGAGGGTAATATAATCCATTGTCTTACCAATTGGCAAACCCTCTTTTGCTGTGATCTCAGCACGTTCAAAGCGCTGTGGTAATAGCAAACCAGTGTGGGGATCAATCATATACGCTTCACCCCAGGTGGCGCGTCCAACAGCCTGGTCAAATGCCCAGTTCGAGCCAGCGATCGGGTTCCATGGGTCAACAAACAGGTCAGGCTGACCCCAGTTAACGGTTCCGCCAACCTGGTCTTTCCATGCTAATGTATAGGGCCAGATCATTGAGCCGTCAACGCCAGCAGCAAGGTCATAAGTTACATCCAGACCTTCAACATAAGGGATAAAGTTCTTGCCGTCAATTAACCAGACATGCACGGATTCTTCTAAGCCCAGCTCAAGCATTTCAGCCATGGCTTCGTTGCGATCTTCGCGGGTTTCAAAGAGGTTATAAGCCAATTTATTGGCCTGTTCCTGGTAGTACTCTGAAGGGTTAAATGCCTGCCACAATGCAGTAAAGCCATATGCGGAGGCGGGGCAGTCAAAGAATTGGAAGTTGTCGCCTTCATCTCGATCAATGATGGTCGCAGACCATGCGCCGGTGTAAATGTGCCACTGGCCGTCAGCAGGATTGCCGCCAACCCAAATCGGGGAGGCTTCTGAAGATGAGCGATACAGACGTTCGGTCGCAAAGCCAGCCTGTTCCATCTGGTTGCCAACATAATCACCAATCGGAACACGGGTGCCGTCAGAGTCATTCCGGATCAACATGATCAGGGTGACCTGCTCACCGTTGTACATGTACATGCCATCTTCTTTGGTCACGCCGGCAATACCAAGCATAACCTCATCCATTTGTGCCACGCCGCGTTCAAAGTCATAGGCGTACTTGGCTTCCAATTCACGGACTTTGGGTGCTAGGGTGGCATAGTCCGGGAACTGGGTTACCATGTGGAAGAATTTTGCAAGCGCGCCGCCATTATAAACCTCACGGTTGATGTAATCTCGGTCAACCATCCAGTTAAGGGCTTCACGTGCTCGTTTATCAAAGAAGGGGTTCACCGCACCGGTTGTCTCAAAGATTGGACCGACAGGGTTCAGGGTCAGCTCGTAATACAAGCCGCTGCCGGTACCATATTCCAAACCTGCTTCTTCAATTTCGGGCAGTGTTGCTGAAGATAGGCCGCCAGCATAAATATCAATGGCGCCAGCGACGATTTGGGTTACAGCAGAGGCGCTGTCAACAACAGATACGACAACGCGATCCAGGGGTGCGCCCATACCTTCAACGCGCTGGACTTCTGCAGGGCCTTCTTCAGTTGGCTCTTCAGTGGGTTCGACCACAGGTTCCTCAGTTGGTTCTTCAACGGGTTCCTCGGTCGGCTCCTCAACGGCTGGGGGTTCGGTTTCAACAGCGGGTTGACATGCTGCTAAAACCATGCTCAGCGCGACGAGAAGACTTACAAACAAAAAGGTATAACGTTTCATTTTTTCTCCTCCGTACAAATATTTTGTCAGGATTCTATAGTGTTGTGAAAATACTTGGAAAAGCTTATTTTTTACTTACTTGGTATGCACCACCTCCTTATTTGCCAAACCTATACAAACGATATAAATGATCAAAACGATGGTGACTAATACAATATCAATAATACCAGATATTGTGTTAAGGTTGAACAAAAATATAGCATAGAAAATTTAACTCGTCAAGAACTTGTAGCAACGTATCAAAATTTTATATTTATAGTAAAATTTTGCGAAATTTAGGTAATAATGACTTACTTAAATTTACACCTCCAAAAGAAACCTGTAAAATTTTCTTAAGTGAGGTAATCACCACTTTTTCGAGTTCGGACTTATAAAATTTGTTTTTAGTAAAACTCAACAACTTGTCGGTCTGTAAAATATGCGTTTTGCCATATCTTACAAGTGATTTCGTAACATAATTATAAAGCAAAATTTGATTCAATCAATCACTTTTAATGGGCAATCCACATTTAGTAGATAATTTTAATGTGTTTTTAGCGTTCAAGTTCCATGAAACGGGTGTGCTACCACAATTCCATCTTATATCCACCAGATTTTATATATCGCAGAGACAGAAAATCTTTTCGTAGGGTGGGTTGGGTTAATAACATGCAAAATCAACACCCCTGGTATGCCACCATGTTATGCACCATAAACATAATTCGTGACAACCCACCAACAACCACAAGCATCTTGATTGTCGAATGATGGTGGGTTGGTCATCAAATTCGTTCATATTCTTTATTGAAATGCAATCCTCAAGCTCTCAAAAGACAATGTC
>JARGGB010000013.1:0-8448 GCA_029210815.1 Candidatus Brevefilum sp. | reverse complement strand
GTCATTTCGTCCAACCCACCCTACGGAAGAAATGTGTTTGTTTGATAAATTCTCTTGGGGATTATCAACAAAATTAAGACAACCCAGCCTACAAATAATAATTAAAATCAAAAGAGGCTGCTCCAAAAAAGCAACCTCCCAAATTATAAGAGAACAGGTTTTATCTAAGCCAAATTTGTGTAGAAAAAAGTGTGAACAATATTAACACGGCAGAAAAGACCAAAGCGATCGTTAAGCCAGCCAGCATAGCATACCAGGTGTATCTACGAGCCTCCGATTTTGTCATCTGTGAGCCCTGATAAAATCTTGATTGTCTCTCTGCCCGCCGTTCCGTTCGTTTCTCGCGACGAACCTGGCGATCATACCAGGGCATGCCCGCCACATCCATATCGCAAATCACTCGACCGTCATCATCTTCAAATTGTCTGGGTTCTTTAGCCATGAGTCGTCTACCTATAAATAGTTATTTACCATTTACTGTACTCAATTAATCATACAAATGGCAAGCAACCGTATGTCCAGGTTCGACTTCGCACACATCAGGAATAGCTTTATCGCAAATATCCATCCGTTTCCAACATCGGGTATGGAACTTACAACCTGAAGGTGGGTTCGCTGGCGAGGGAATGCTGCCCTCAAGAATTATCCGATTCTTTACGGCGGATGGATCAGGTACTGGCGCAGCGCTGAGGAGCGCCTCGGTGTAGGGATGTAAAGGATTTCTAAAAATTTGCTTTTTACTTCCAAATTCGACCAAATCGCCAAGGTACATCACGCCAACCTCATCGGAAATGTGTTCCACGACTGATAAGTCGTGGGAAATGAACAGGTAGGTCAACTCAAATTCGTTCTGCAATTCCTGGAGCAAGTTAATGATCTGCGCCTGGATAGAAACATCCAAAGCAGAAACCGGCTCATCGCACACAATAAACTCCGGCAATAAGGCAAGCGCTCGTGCAATACAGATGCGCTGGCGCTGACCACCTGAGAATTCATGGGGGTATCGATCCTTATGGTAGGGTTGCAAACCGCAAATTTTCATAATGTGGTCGATATAAGCTTCATGCCCTTCATCGGGTGAAAGCCCATGCTCCTTTACTGCCTCGCCAATAATTTCACTGACTGGCAAACGGGGTGAGAGGCTGGAGTAAGGATCCTGAAAGATGATCTGCATCTTTGGGCGCATTTTGCGTAATTCTTCATGATCAAGCGCATGAATATCAATCCCATTGAATAAGACCTCTCCCGCGGTCTTTTCATTTAATCGTAAAATCGTCTTGCCAACCGTCGTTTTACCGGAACCAGACTCACCCACCAAGCCCATTGTCGTGCCGCGTTTTATATTAAAGCTGATACCATCCACTGCCTTTACATTGCCAACAACACGCTGCAATAAACCAGCTTTGATCGGAAAATATTGTTTAAGTCCCCTAACCTCAAGCAAGTTCGTTTTATCATGCTCGAGCATTTTTTCCATATCCATCGTGTGTTCTACCTTCACGTTTTCTTCCATATTAATCCTCTGTTTGCTCGTCAATGTAATGATAGCAAGTGACCATGTGGGTTGGCGTCACGTAAACCTCCCTGGGATAAGGGCCATCGCACACGGGCATGCGGCGTTCACAACGATCCCGGAAGTAACAATAATCCGGCATATTAACGGGATTTGGCACGCTGCCAGGGATGGTGTAAAGTTTTTCAACCTCTTTATTGACCACCGGTTTTGAAGCCATCAGCCCAACGGTATAAGGGTGAAAGGGACTATGAAATACCTCTTCGGCAGTGCCCTTTTCTACAATACGTCCTGCATACATCACAACAACAAAATCCGCCATCTCAGCAATCACACCCAGGTCATGGGTGATCAGCATGATGCTTGAGTTGATCTGATCTTTTAGATTTCGGAGAAGGTCAAGAATTTGTGCCTGGATGGTCACATCCAGCGCTGTCGTCGGCTCATCAGCAATGATCAGCCGTGGATTGCAGGCAAGAGCCATTGCAATCATCACACGCTGACGCATACCGCCCGAAAGCTCGTGGGGATACATCTGGTAAACACCGGTATTATTCGCAATACCGACCATGTCAATCATTTTTAAAGATAATTGCTTAACTTCTTCTTCCGTCATCTCCGGGTTGTGCAGTTTAACGACTTCATCTATCTGGTTACCAGTACGAAATACCGGGTTGAGACTGGTCATCGGTTCCTGGAAAATCATGGAGATTTTAGCACCGCGAATAGTTTCCATCACTTGCGTGGGCGTTTTCGAAATTTCATAGACCTTTTCACCGTCATCGAAGCGTATTGAACCCTCAATAATCTGTCCCTGTGGTCGCTGCACCAATTGCATTAATGAAAGGGCTGTCACAGATTTTCCGCAGCCAGATTCGCCAACAACACCAACGGATGCCCCCTTAGGAATTTCAAAACTTACACCATCGACTGCTTTGACTGTGCCAACATCTGTAAAGAAATAGGTATGAAGATTGTCGAATTCCACAACGTTTTTTGGGTCTTCCATCTTCGTTAAATATTCGCTTTCCGAGACGTTCTTACGATTTCGCTGTTTCTCAATTGCGTTTGTGATCTTGCGATTTGCGCGAGTAATCTTTGCTGATTCACGCGGGGAAAGACGCGAACTTGTTTTCGTTTGCGTGATTTCTTCAATTTTTCCCATTAACTCTTTTATTTGTTGATCCATCAAAATTTTCTCCTACCTATTCATCTTCGGGTCAAAGGCGTCCCGAAGCCCATCGCCAACAAAGTTGAAACCAAGTACCGTCAACAGGATCAACAAGCCTGCCGGAATCCACATAAACCAGAAATTTGTCATGACATAGGCATCTGAAGAAACATTAATGATGCTGCCCCAGGATGCCAGGGGATACTTGACACCGAGTCCGAGGAAACCCAGAGTCGCTTCGGAGATAATAATACCGCCCAAACCTGCCGTCGCAGACACAATTAATAAGGGCATTACATTCGGGACTAAATGTCTGAAAATCCTGCGGCTGGTTCGAATCCCAGTCGCTTCTGCTGCGACCATGAAGTCCTGCTCACGGAGTGAGAGGATTTGACCACGAACAACTCGGGCCACACCCGTCCAACCAAGGATACCCAACACCCCCATCAATAGGAATATTCTCGCCATTGGTTCCACTTCCAATGTGTCCATCACAGAACCAAATATAATCACGACGGGATAAAACGGAATACTGTTGAATAGATCAACAAACCGCATCAAAGCTGTGTCCACCGCACCACCAAAGTAACCTGAAATTCCGCCGATAATGACGCCAATTGCAATCTCAATAATCACAACCACGAAACCCACGAGTAGAGAGACTCGACCACCGTACATCAATCGGGTCATAACATCCATGCCATTATTATCCAGTCCGAGCGGATGCTCAGAAGAAGGTCGTTCATATTGACGAATTAACTCAGTGGGGGTTTCTCTCCGAATATAGTAATTCTGATTGACACGATTTATCGTATACTCTACTGTCTCGCCATTTTCCGTGAAAGTCGTCTCATCTTCGTTATTTCTGATAGCTTCACGAATTGTCGACTTGTAATCAACGGAAAGAAATTCATTTTGATCAAGAGGATTAACGATGATATTCGACACTGCTGCATATTCTTCACCGGAATTGTCAATTATCGTTATTTGACCTTCATCATAATTGAGTGTGTAATCTTGATCATTGAAAGAAAATGTCGACTCATTCTCTGTAATCGCTTCCTCAACTGCTAATCTGAAAGCAAAGGAATCTATGGTTTCCTCATCTTCCTGATTATACGGATCGTAAATTTTCAAAGTTGCGAAGGCAACATTATGTTCTGTTGAAATTACTTTCGCTTTAAGTCGTTGAGTAATTCGGTAGATAACACCGTCAAGAACAAAACTGTCCTCATCCTGGTCCTTTGCAGTTTCATAGGCTTCAACAAAACCGTCGGGCAAAGTTGTACCAATAACCGGATTTACGTTACCTAGCAATTCTTCTGCTATCGGATCAAGCTGCATAATCCGATGTGTGCCGTCACTTAATGTCGTAAAGTAATAAATATCATTACCGACAGTAAAGGTCTCTTCACCTTTGCCAAGCGCCAGCAAAAACTGTGCACGATCGGCATTGGTAAAGCTCTCATCCTGTGCAACCGTAAAACGAAGTTCTTCGTTGTAGATTGCTCCCGCATAGTCCTTATACATACTCCCTAAACCGGTAAATACTTGCGTTTGACCGTGGGGAGAAAACAAGGGTCCTAGAAAAGAAAAAGTGAACATGAAAAAAAGAATCGCAAGACCAACTACCGCCAGCTTGTTTCGAATAAAACGCTTAAAAACAAGCATACCTGGTGAAAGCGACTTGACACGCCTTGCATCATCAAGACGCATGTCATCAAGAAAATCGCTATCAACGAAAGGCAACACTTCTTTTGCCTCATCAACAATTTCAACCTCAGGTTCTGTGTTTGGAAATAAGTTTTTTTTGTCAGACATAAGTTACACCTATTAATTGGCTCTTACACGCGGGTCAACCATTGCATACATAATGTCTGCAACGAGGAGACTCACCTGTGTCAGAATAATGAGAAAAGTCGTGTAAAACATAGCAAATGGTATATCGCCTCTGATCATAGCCTGGTAGGATATATAGCCAATTCCCGGTATTTGGTAAAGTGTTTCCGTAATGAGTGCCCCACCAAACATTGAAGGGATCAAATAACTCATATAGGAAACAAGCGGGATCAGGGTATTTCTGAAGGCGTGCTTATTAATGACGACCTCCTCAGAAAGTCCTTTTGCGCGAGCCGTACGGATATAATCGGAGTTAAGCACCTCCAACATATTCGTTCGGGTATAACGCATCAAGCCGCCAATAGAAAGCATCATCAGCGTAATAATTGGTAAGACCATATGATACGCGATATCCCACATTTGCTGCCAGGGGGTCATGGAAGTAAAAAACCTTCCAGTTAATCCATAAAGATCAAACCACCCTAACTTAATAGAAAATACATACTTCAATATTGTGGCAAGGAAAAAAGTTGGCAGGGAAATGCCTGCTAATGCAAATACCGTAATTGCATAATCTGTTTTGCTATACTGTTTTCTCGCTGCCAGAATACCCAGAGGAATAGAAATGACCATTTGGACAATAAAGGTAATTATGTTTATGATCACAGAATACCAAACAACCTCTGAAAATTTTTGTGTAACAGGAACGCCAAAATTCCAGGATTCGCCAAAATCTCCTCTGATTGCATTCCCAAGCCACCCAAAATACCCGGGGATAATACCAACGTTCAGTCGATAAACTTCATTCAACTGGTCGAGCCATTCCTGATAAGTTTTGGTACTCAGGGGATTGGATGCGCGTTGCCTGGCAATTTGCTCTACATAGGAGGCAGGCAATGATCGAATAACACTGTAAATGATCAATGCACCAAAAAAGACAATAAAGATACCTAATAAAACTCTCCTGATGATGAAATTTTTCATATCGTTCCCTGTTCTTATTTTTTAAGTTTAATTCCAACCCAAATCTTGACTATCAAAGAGTGAGCCCACCCATGGGTGGGCTCACCAGTAATAAAAATCAAACTAACTAAGTCAACTACCCATTCATTTCAAGCAGCTCGATATCGTTCATCCAGCCCCAGAAGGTGGTGATATCGGGGGTGATGGTATCGATATTGATACGTTCGGTGCTGAAGATAATGACGTTGAGTCGCTGATAGGTCGGAATTTCGACAGCCCAGTCAATAATGACGTCAAGTGCTTGCTTGTAAACAGCCTTGCGGTAGTTCTGATCGTCACTGAGTCGGGCATCAACAATCAACTGATCGAGATCTGCATCCTGAATGTGGTAATGGTTCGATTCGGAACCACCTGCACCGATAACGCTGGTGCTGTGATAGACCTGGTACATATCTGGGTCAATGGTTGTTCCCCAGGCAGCTGTCCACAATTCCTGTGACTCTGCATCCAGCGCGTCCCAAAGGATGTTGCTGTCAGCGGGATCATTGATGTTGAGTTCCATACCTACATTTGCCAATGATTCTTTCGCATTGGTCAAAATTGCGAAGGCGGGGTGGTCACCAACACCATCAGCAGGAACGATAATTTCGTAGCTCATCTTGGCACCTTCAGGTGCCGCAGTGATTACGCCATTTGCTACTGTGTAGCCAGCAGCTTCAAAGAAGCCCAATGCAGCAGCTTCTGCAGCGGCAATACGTTCTTCAAGGGACATTTCAGCTGTGTAGATCGGGTCGCCATTCACGTCAACAGAGAACGCAATCTCGTATCCATCATCCGTTGGCTGGGGTGCAGCCCAGGAGGTGTTAGAAATTGGGTAGTTGATAACGGAGGCGCCTTCACCGTAGTAGCTGTCAATAGCCAGGTCACGGTGGACGGACATAATTGTGGCAATACCCTTGCGCAAGTTCTTGGAGGCTTCCGAGCCTGCTTCACCAGCAACGTTAACATTTGCAGCATTGATGCCGATGTAGCCGTAGCCAAGGTTGTCGACCATGCTTGATGTGATCACATCACCGGTCATTTCGCCATTGCTGTTGTAGGATTTAACTTCGGCATAGCGCTCACCGGAGTAGGTCATCTCACCAGCATCAGCTGTGCCAGTCTGGACGGCTGATGGAACCTCAGCAGAAGCGGTTTCCTTGAATTGAACTTCTGCAATCTTCGGGCAGCCGCGATAGTAATTCTCATTGGCTTCGAAGAAAACAACCTTATTGTCATAAGTCACGTACTTGTATGGGCCTGCACCCATGGGTGTCGCCGTCAGGCTTTCCTGCTTTGACAGGTCGCCGAAGTCGAAACCAAACATGTTGTTCTCGTAATCGTATTTTGCCACATCGCCATAGTAATGCAGCGGTGTAACCTGAATGCCCAGGATGGAATAAACAGCAGGTGCTGAATAGCCGTTAACCGTTACTTCAACAGTGTAGTCATCAAGTTTCTTGATGCCGGCAATATTCGGTACGCCCTCGCCGCCCATGGTTTCATCTAATGGACCCCAATTGCCGATGAAAGCAGATTTCACATTGGCAAAAACATCAGCGCCGTCAGCAGATTCGTATGGGAATGCTGCCTGAACATCGCCTTCGTAGCATGCCAGGATGTCGTCTTTGTATGTTTCAACGGTTGGGAAGCTTTCGACCAGGTCAAAGGTTTCTTCGGTGCAGCCGGTGGTGAAAACGCCAGCGTCATCAACGCCGCCGAATCCCCAGAGGACCATACCTAAAACAACCTTGAGGCCTTCGTCCTCTGCAACAACTTCAGGGGCAATCCCAATGTAGTCTTCCGCATAGGCATCTCGGTAATTTGCATCAACGTAATTAACGATCTTTCCTGCTTCACGGACAACTTCTGCATCCATGCGAGCCCACAGGTCGTCTTGCTGTTCCTGTGTCCAGGCATCTGCATCTGACCACTCATGATCTCGGCCAGCGGTGTAGATCTCTTCAAACAGAGCGTCATATTTGTCAAAAACTTCACTTGTCGTCTGAGTTTGGTAATCCTTCAGACCAACAATGTCATAGGACCCAAGGGTCGTTGAACCTACATAACTCGGATCGAGGAATGTATAGTATGTGAAGATGACATCATCAGCGGTAACGGGGGTGCCGTCAGAGAATTTCATACCAACACGAAGCCTTGCGGTGTATTTGGTGGTATCTGTGGCTTCGTCATATTCCACACTTGTGTTGGCAGGGCCCTTGTAAAGATAAGGGACTCCATTGTATTCAACTGTTTCACCCTCGATGGCGTTATGAACGATGCCGCCGACACGGTCAGTTGTCAGCAAACTAATCTGTGTCATTGCAGCAACGTCTGCATCATAACCGGTGTCTGAGAAGAAGGGGCTGAATTTCTGGGAGAATGCGTTGTAAGCAACAACTAACGGGGTGTCAATTGTGGGCTCAGTTGGCAAATTCTCACCAAAAGGTTGTTCGGGGAAGAGCACTTCCTCTTCTGTAGGCTCTTCAGTTACTACTTCTTCAGTGGGTTCTTCTGTTACTTCGGGTTCTTCCGTTACTTCGGGTTCTTCTGTGACGACTGGCGTCTCAGTCGCACAAGCTGCCAGCAGGCTGGCAAACATGATACCCACAACCAGAACAGAAATGAGTTTCTTAAATCGGTACATATTATTTTCTCCTAATCTCCTAAATAGATTTTTAAAATACACCTGAAGGTCTATGTTATTTTAGAATCGGCGAATTGTCAAGCTACCCCCCCCCGCTGGAGCTGCTGTTATTACATTCATCCCTCAACTTTTTTGACATTAATGATGTTCTGCAAACGAAGCAGCCAGTAAGCCGCAACAACTGCAAATGACTCTAAGGATAAAAACAAGAATTCAAGGTTATTCCTATCCTTTGCGAAAAAAAGGAGAAAAATAATTTCTCCTACAGCCAACATT
>JARGGB010000012.1 GCA_029210815.1 Candidatus Brevefilum sp. | reverse complement strand
GGTTTTCTCCTGAAAACATTCGTTAATTTATTTTTTCATCATCACAATCAATTTTATATAGTCTGTCGAAAAAGGAGCGAAAGCAATTTCTTGACAGTAGTGATCACATTTTAAAGTTGAATTAATCAAGAACAACAATAAAACCCATATCAAATAAATTGAAAGGTACAAATTCTACCATTTCCAATATTTTCACCTATAATCCTTATGAAATTATTTTTCATAAAATAGAGTCAGAGTGAAGATTTAATAACCAAGTGGAGGTTGCAAAATGACAATTGACGATCAGAATTATGAACAAGAAGCCCAAAAAATCAGAACATCTAATAAGAAACTTTTAAATGATTTCAAATCTTGGTTGATTGCGTCCGAATTGTCATCCAAATCGGTTAATAAGCACATCTCAAATATTGATTTCTATATTAACGAATACTTGTTATACACTGATGCAATTCCACCTGAAGAAGGCATGGATGGGGCGTATGTCAGCATGTTCTTGGGGTACTGGTTCATTCGGAAAGCCTTGTGGGCTTCAAACACATCCATAAAAAATAACGCAACAAGTCTCAAGAAGTTTGGAAAGTTTCTTTTAGAAAAAAATAAAATTACAGATGAAGATTACACCTCGATTATAACAACAATCCGCGATGAAATGTCCGATTGGCAGGCTACATTGGAACGTTATGATGACCCATCAATAGTGGATTCAGAAGATATTTGGGGATTTTAGCTGTTATACACATCTGGTCTTGGTTATCACTGTAGCTCCGAAATTAATAAGTTGTGAAAAAATTTTCGGTAGAGGCACCAAGACATAGCATCGAGTCTCTATGAAGTAAATTTCGAGTTTAATTATCCCAGGGCTAAAGGATCATCCTTGTGGTCGCTGTCGTACCAGGAAAGGCTGATGGTCATCTTGTGCCGTGTACCTTTAACTTTCTTATTCTTCTTATTGACCTTAACATTGAGTGACAAATGCTTAGGCATATCCAAAACAAGATCATCAGGTGTTTGCTTTAAGACGACTTCCCCTTCACCAATCTTCTGACCCAATTCCTGCAAGAATTCACTGACTTCTTCTTTGGTTTTACGGGTTTTGTGCCGGAATAATTTGGTTTTTTTAGCCATAAATTTCTCCTTTCAAACTTTATTAACATAAATTTCGTTTTTTTCAATCAAACTTTAAAAGGCTGATTTCATTGACGATTTATGCTTAAAATAATACCATAAGACATATTCTGGCATTTTGGACAGCAAATCACTGTCAATAAGTAGTAATAAATTCAGCACCAACTCTAGCAATTCACCACTAGCCGACCATATGTTACTATTAAGCCCATGACAATTAAGAACCTTTCAAAACATTTGCTCACGCTTACAGCATTCGCATTGCTCCTGTCGGCATGTTTGCAGCCCGGAACAGCAGTCATCGATTCCGAACCCAGGCCAATCCAGATCCTGGAAGCAAGCCCAAGTCCCACTGAGGAACCGTTACCAACCCCCACCCCGACAAAAGCCCCAGAAGCCCTGGTGAGCGATGGTGAAATGGCATTATTTGTCGGTGATTACGATACTGCCTATGACATTTTCCAACAAAGCTTAAATCAAAATCCCGATACAAATACAGCGGCACAAGCCCATTTTGGGATTGGCCAGGCGCTTTACAATAAGGAAGATTTTGGGTCAGCCCTCGATCATCTGAGGCAAACGGCAGTTGGCGATAATACAATCCTGGCTGCCCGTGCAAATTACCTAATGGGGCAGATATATACAGAATTGCAGCGCTACGATGAAGCCCTGATCACCTATCAGACCTATCTTGATCTCCGCCCTGATGTGATCGACAGCATCATTCATGAGCGGCGAGGCGACATCTATAACACATTGGGTGATTATGCCAGGGCGATTGAAAGCTACGAAAACGCGTTTCTTTCCGATTCTGAAAATACAATGAGTCCCCTGGTGACTAAAATTGCCATCGCTTATGAAAACAATGGCAATGTGGACACTGCCTTATCGCTTTATAAAGATATCAACAACAACTCGGATAATGACTATACGAAAGCTGAGATGGACTTGCGAATCGGGCGCATTTACCTTGACCGGGAAATGCCTGACGAGGCTTACACTTATTTCCAGGATGCAGTAAACAGCTTCCCGTATACCTATGATGCCTATACCGCCCTTGTTTCCCTGGTGGAGGCTGGTGTTGAAGTCAACGAATACCAGCGAGGTCTGGTCAATTATTATACGCAGAATTACCCTCTGGCAATTGATGCCTTCGACCGTTACCTTGCTTCTGAGAATGAAGCTAATGCTGACGCAGCCCTGTACTTCAAAGCCTTAGCTACCAGGGCAAACGGTGTTCAAACCGGTGTGCCGCAAAATGAAGCGGCTATTGCTATCTGGCAGCAGTTAATTCTGGACTACCCCGCCAGCAGCTATTATGTGGACACCTGGGAAGATATCGAGTATACGCAGTGGGCTTATATGGGCGAAAACGAGGCTGCTGCCCAAACGTCTTTAACTTATGTTGCCCAAAGGCCGGAAACATCTGAGGCTCCAAATTTTCTATTCTTAGCCGGCCGTTCTTATGAGCGCGCAGGCTTATTAGATCAGGCTGCTCAAACCTGGATGCGAGTTGCCAGTGAATACCCCAACTCGGACGAGACCTTCCGCTCGACCTATTTTGCAGGTATTGCCCGGGTGCGTATGGGCGATTGGGCTGGCGCGCAGCCGCTGTTTGCAAGAGCGCTCGTTCTGACCTCTGAACCTGCTGAAGTTGCCGCTGCACATTTATGGATTGGCAAATGCCAGGAAGCACAAGGGGACATCAGCGCTGCCCTCGACAGCTGGAAAATCGCTCAAACTTCTGACCCCTTTGGTCACTACAGCATCCGTGCTGAAGATCTGTTAATCGACCAGGCACCCTTTACATCCCCTAACAGCTTCGACCTGGACCCTGATCTCACCCCTTACCGAATGGAAGCAGAGTCGTGGTTGCGAGAGACATTTGCACTACCGGGCGACATCAACCTGGAAAGCCCAGGATTGCTTGCCGCTGACCCACGATTTCAACGCGGTCTTGAGTTTTGGGCACTGGGGAATTACCGGGCTGCCAAAGACGAGTTTGAATCGATGCGGCGCGAATATGAAATTGACCCGGCTCAAACCTTCAGGTTGATTCCTGCCCTGGTTGAAATCGGTCTTTATCGTTCTGCCCTTGTTGCAGCAACCAACCTGCTCAAGTCTGCGGGCTTGGAAGGGGCGGAGGCTCTGCAAGCACCGGAATTTTTCTCTCGCATCAGGTTTGGCGCTTATTACATGGAATGGCTGCTGCCAATTTCAGAGTCAGAAAATATCTACCCCCTACTTTTGCTTTCTATTATCAGGCAGGAGAGCACTTTTGAAGGCTTTATCGATTCAGGCGCTGGTGCGCGTGGATTAATGCAAATCATGCCAGCCACAGGGGAGCAATTAGCTGCTGAATTAGCCTGGCCAGAGGATTATACCGTTGAAGATTTGTATCGACCCTATGTCAGCATGAGATTTGGTGCAAATTACCTGAAGAAGCAGCGAAATTTATTCGAGGGTGATTTGTTCGCCATGCTAGCTGCTTACAACGGCGGACCTGGCAATACCCTCATCTGGAAGGAGCTCGCCGGTTCTGATGACCCGGATTTATTCCTGGAAACGGTGCGAATCGAAGAAACCCGAAATTATATCCGTTTGATCAACGAGATCCATGCTGTTTACCGCTGGTTGTATGGTGATAACACATCGCTATTTGATTAGACTATAAAAGTAGGGGTTCAGCATACTGAACCCCTACCATCTATATGCATTTGATTTTTCTCAAGTAAAAATTTACAAATTCACAACCTTGCATCCAGCCATGCTGCAACATCCGCCAGCACCTGGTCACGCTCTGGCTCATTGAAGACCTCATGATAAAGGCCGTCATAAATCTTCATGGATTTATCATCCGAACCAGCATGTTCATAAAGCATTTTTGACCCACGGGGATTTACCAGTTTATCGTCACTGCCCTGCAAAACAACAAAAGGAACTGTGATTTTCTTGAATTCATCATTGACCCGCATAATTGCCTTGAGCAGCTCAGCGCTCAATCGCGCCGTTGTTTTCCCATGAAAAACAAGCGGGTCGGTTCCATAGGCATGAACAACATCTGGATCGCGAGACACGCCTGAGGGATCGACAGCAGTAATTCCCATATTTGGGGCGATTCTCGAAAGTATCTTCCCTGCAAGGATTGTTGCCTTGTTGATATTGTCCGGAACCATGATCAGCGGTGCAGAGATAACCGCACCGGTAAACTCATCTGAATGGTCAATCAAATATTCTGAAGCAATTAATCCACCCATGCTGTGCCCCATCAGGAACAGCGGTTTGTCAGGCTGCCAACCCCTGACCTTGTTTTTATACATCGTCAGTGTTTCAGAAAAATCTTCATACGCTTCAACAAACGCCCTTGCACCATCCGACTGTCCATGTCCAATAAGGTCAAAAGAATAGAGGGCATAACCTAAAGGAGCTAAATAATTGACGACATTTTCGTAACGTCCGCTGTGCTCTCCCAAACCATGCACAATGATAATTGAAGCCCTGACTTGATCCTCTGGTAAATAAGCCTGGTAAAAAATCCGAGTATCCCGTGCGCCTGTGAATATCCCCTCCAAATGTTCCATGTAATAATCTCCTTCTAAAGTAGAAAATATGATCCATAAAGCAAGACATCCGTTGAATTCTAACCCAAATTCGAATCTCTATCCAGTTATTAAACAAAGAAATATCAGACTAGTCCTTACCTGGGCAGAGGCCTCTCGCCAAAATGTAAGGGACGTTACACGAATCTTCTACTATCTGATCATCTACTTTCTAATAACTGATTAACAGCTGCCTGATTATTTGTTAGTGCGCAGGTGGGGACACCTGCTCGATCAAGCCCAATACCTGATCGCCCAATACCTTTAACAAAAAAGCCCACAAGCTAAAACCTGTGGGCTAAATTTATCTGAATTATTTTTACAGCAGTAATCGCATTGGCTCTTCCAGGTAATTCGCCAATACCTGCATAAATTCTGCTGCTTCGGCACCGTCTGTCACACGATGGTCTGCAGATAATGTGGCATTCATGCGAGAGCCAACCTTTAATTCGCCCTCTTCTACCACGGGTACCTTTTGAACGGCAGAGACTGCCAGAATACCAGCTTCAGGCGGGTTGATGATGGCAGCAAAATTATCGATGCCAAACATACCAAGGTTGCTGATTGAGAAAGTTGAACCCTGGATGTCATCGTTTCGAACCTTACCTTCTCGGGCTCTTCCTGCCATCTCCCGCACTTCGCGGGCAATCAGGCGAAGCGGTTTTTGATCTACGTCCCTGACCACAACCGTCATCAAACCACCTTCAACTGCAACTGCTACGCCAATATTGACGTGTCCAAATCGGCGAATATGTTTCTCATCTTCAATCGATGCATTCAAGTTTGGATATTGACGCAGCGCCAGTGCAACAGCCTTAAGAATAAAATCGTTGACAGAAAGCTTATCTGATTCAGGTAAAAGCTGGTTGAGCTCTTTGCGGAGTTTCATAAGGGCGCCAGTCTTATAAGCTCGTGAAAGATAAAAATGAGGGAAGTTCTGGTTAGAATCCTGCATCCTTCTGCCAATCGCCTGGCGCAAGCGGCTCATTTCTACCACCTGGTCTTCAGGCACTTCGCCTACAGAGAATGCTGTCATCGGCTGCAGGGCTTCGCTGACAACCTCAGCTTGTACTTCTCGACCTGCTTCTTGCATTTTCTCGAGATATCGCTCAACATCCTTCTTGACAACTCGTCCACGCGGGCCGGATCCCTCAACCTTGGCAAGTTTGACATCCTTATCCTCAGCTACCCTCCTCGCCAATGGGGATGATCGAACACCGCCTGCCGGCGTGACATCCTCTTCTTCAACGGCTTCTTCCTGTGCAGGTGCTTCGGGCTTTTCCTCTTTGTCCTTCTCCTCTACCTTTTCCGCTTCTTTCTCAACTTTTTTCTTAGCGGGTTCACCACCAGCTTCCTTCACCATCGCGTCAATATCATCCTGGGTGGGTTCTTCGCCCTCCTCAGCAATCACGGCAATCGGCGCGTTGACAGGCAAAGTTGTCTCCTCTTCAACCAGGTGTCGGAACATCTTTCCGCTGTAGCTGGACTCAACTTCAACGGTTGCCTTATCCGTTTCGATCTCAGCAATGACATCCCCTTTTTGTACAGCGTCGCCTTCAGCCTTAACCCAACGCACCAGGGTGCCTTCAGCCATATCAAATCCTAATTTTGGCATGGTTATAAGTTCAGCCATATAAAACCTCCTTAGCAGCATGATAAATATCTTCTGTTTGCGGAAGTGCCAGTTGTTCCAATTTCGCATTATAAGGCAGCGGCACTTCAGCCTGTGCGATTCGTTTAACGGGGGCATCAACATAATCAAATGCTTGCTCATAAATCCTTGATGCCACCTCTGAACCTACCCCAAAAGAGCGCCAGCCTTCTTCAACCACAACCGCACGATTCGTGCGTTTAAAGGACTCAATCACAGGGTCCATATCCAGTGGACGTAATGTCCGAAGATCAACGACTTCTGCCTCAATCCCATCCTCAGAAAGCATCTCGGCTGCTTCTAGGGCGGATTGAACCATTTTTGAATATGCCACAATGGTCACATCATCACCCTCACGTTGAACCTTGGACTTGCCAAGGGGTTCCAGGTAATCTTTATCATCTGGCACTTCGCCGCGCGTTTGGTAAAGGGTTGCATTTTCAATAAATAAGACGGGGTCATCACTTCGAATGGCGGATTTTAAGAGTCCCTTAGCATCTGCCGGTGTCCCGGGTGAGACCACAACCAGACCGGGGAAATGGGCAAAAATTGCATCGGGGGTTTGGGAGTGGGTTGCTCCTAATTGCCGTCCACCACCGCTGGTCGCACGGATGACAAGGGGCAGTTTGAATTGACCGCCAAACATATAATGCAGCTTGGCTGCCTCATTGATGATATGGTCCATCGCGACAAAGGCAAAGTTAATGGTCATTAACTCCGCCACAGGACGTAAGCCTGTCAATGCCGCACCAATGGCACTGCCAACAATCGCAGCTTCAGCAATAGGTGTATCACGAACGCGTTTTTCACCAAAATGATCTAAAAAACCTTTGGTTACAGCATAAGTCCCACCCCAAAGCCCAACCTCCTCACCCTGGATGAAAACGCTCTCATCACGTTCCATTTCCTCCCAGAGTGCTTTTGATATCGCTTCTCGCATGGTCATTCGTGACATCTTACGCTCCCTCGCTTTCATGTGCCATTTCGTAGCCCCGGTATTCAATCGGTCTTGGCTCTGTATAAATATCTTCAAATAATGCCTCATCTTCAGGATCAGGGCTGGCTTCAGCAAAGGCGACAGCCTCTTCTACGATCTTTTCAGCCTCGTCATCCTGCTCATCGAGTTCTGCTTCGGTTGCAATTTTTTCTTCCAATAAGTACTTCCGGAATATACCGATCGGATCTTCATCCTGCCATTTCTTAACTTCTTCTTTTTCGCGGTACCGTTCAGGATCACCCATGGAATGGCCGCGATAACGGTAAGTCATAATTTCGAGAAAATAAGGGCCACCCTCTTTACGCATGGTCTCCATCACGCGAGTCACATCTTTTCGCAATCCCATAATGTCCATGCCTTCAATGCGTTCATTGCGCATCCCATAGCCCTCTGCCTTCTGCCGGATTTCAGAGACTGCAGAGGCGCGTTCAACAGAAGTTCCCATGCCGTACTGGTTGTTTTCGCAAACCCACAGAACAGGGAGATTCCACACTTTGCTCAGGTTCAAGCCTTCATGGAAAAAGCCGATATTGGTTGCACCGTCACCGAACATGCAAATGGTAATTGCATCTTCATTGCCCTGGTAAACATCGCCCAGCGCAAGGCCTGCGGCAATCGGGATGTGTGCGCCAACAATGGCATGTCCGCCCCAAAAATTCTTCTCTGTATCTGCCATATGCATGGAACCGCCCTTGCCCTTAGAACAACCGTCGACCTTGCCTAAGAGCTCTGCCATCACAATCTTGGGGTCAATCCCGCTGCTGATCGCCCATCCGTGATCACGATAGGCTGTGATAATGCGATCTTCAGGTTTGCGAACAGAAGCAATGCCTGCACAAACCGCTTCCTGACCGATATAAAGGTGCAAAAAACCGCCGACCTTGCCCTGCTGATAAAGTTCTGCAGCACGTTCTTCAACCCGGCGGATGATGACCATTTCCTGGTAGAGATCTAAATATTCATTCTTTTCCATACGCGTCGTATCCTCCGTCGTAAAAATATGATTTACTGATGATTAACAATTATACAGTTAATTTCATCAAATATAAATTATACCAGAATAGTCTTAATTCACGAGAGTGTGTCCAGGGATTTAAAAAAAGAAATCAGGAAATTTCGAGCAAACAAAAAGAGGCCGCCGATCTGGCAGCCTCTTTATTGAAATTTTTAGTGAATTAATCGTTGTTGACTTTCGCCTGTGCGGCAGCCAATCGGGCAACAGGCACCCGGTATGGTGAGCAGCTTACGTAATTATTGCCAACCAGGTGGCAGAACTCGATTGAGCTGGGGTCACCACCATGTTCACCACAAATACCAACTTCAAGGTCAGGTCGTACTTTGCGACCCTCACTAACAGCGATATCCATCAAACGACCAACGCCTTTGCGATCCAGAACCTGGAATGGGTTCTGAGGCAAAATACCCTCGTCAACATAGTTGATGAGGAAGTTGCGCTCAGCGTCATCTCGGCTGTATCCGAAGGTCATCTGGGTCAGGTCGTTGGTGCCAAAGGAGAAGAACTCTGCCACTTCTGCAACCTCACCAGCTGTGAGAGCTGCACGTGGGATTTCGATCATCGTGCCGAACTTGTAAGAGAATTCAACACCCTTTTCTTCCATAACCTTCTTAGCAATTGATTCAAGTTCGGGTTGAACAGTCTTCAACTCGTTGACATGACCGGTCAAGGGGATCATGATCTCAGGTTTCACATCGATGCCCTTCAGTGCTGCATCGCTGGCAGCCTCAAAGATTGCTCGCACCTGCATACGCATGATGTCAGGATAGACAATACCCAGGCGGATACCGCGCAATCCCATCATGGGGTTGCTCTCATGCAGTTTTTCAACAGCGTTTAGCAGTGTTTCTTTCTCTTCAAGACCTTCGGTTTCACCCATGGTCCGCATTTTTGTTACTTCCACCAACAATTCTTCCTGTGAGGGCAAGAATTCGTGCAATGGCGGGTCAATCAGGCGGATAATCACTGGTAAGCCGTCCATCGCTTCAAATAAGCCGTAGAAATCTGAGCGCTGTGACGGGAGCAAATTATCAAGGGCATCAAAATAAGCATGTACTGCCTTTGATTCCTCAAGTGTTTTCTTGGCTTCAGCAAATTCTGCTTCAATCTCTTTTCGGGTGACTTCACGCATCTTCTGGCCGTCCACCTTTCCGGTTTCCAGGAAACCTTCCAGGCGTTCAACATTGTTGATATACTTTTGCGCTTCTTCGGCATTAAGAATCATCTTTTGTACATAGGGTAGACGTTCTTGTTCAAAGAACATATGCTCGGTGCGGGTCAAGCCAATACCCTTGGCACCGAATGATCGTGCTCGGCGAGCATCAGCGGGATAATCGGCATTCGCCCAAACCTCTAATCGAGCAATATCATCTGACCAGCTCAGCAGGGTCATCAATTCTTCCTGCTCTTCAAGATCAGGTGTTACTAAATCAAGTTTACCGATATAGGCTTCTCCAGTGCCGCCATCCAGTGAAATCCAATCACCTTCATTGACGGTTTTGCCGTCGGATTTCATCACGCGTTTGTCCATATCAATTACCATCATGGATGCACCCACGATACATGGGACGCCAAATTGTCGGGCAACCACTGCCGCATGGGAGGTGGCGCCGCCTTCACTGGTCAGAATACCCTTGGCTGCCAGCATACCATGGACGTCATCAGGCTTGGTGAAAGGCCGCACCATGATCACATCCTGGCCTTTTTCCTCTGCCATTTTTTCGGCGGTGTTAGCATCAAAATAAACCTGGCCTACCGCAGCACCAGGTGAAGCATTAACACCGGTGGCAAATAATTTATTTTCTTGACGGGCGTCCTCAATACCTTCATTATCAAATTGAGGATGTAACATCTGGTTGACCTGATCAGGTTCCACGCGCATCACAGCTGTTTCTCTGTCAATAAGTTCCTCATTCGCCATATCTACAGCAATTTTGATCGCCGCTTTGGCGGTGCGCTTCCCTGTACGGGTTTGGAGCATCCATAATTTACCATTTTCAATGGTAAATTCGACATCTTGCATATCTTTGTAATGCTTTTCAAGTTTCTGGGTGATGTCCTGGAATTGGCTATAAACCTCAGGAAGCTCATCCTTCATTTCCCGGATCGGTTTTGTGTTGCGTATGCCCGCAACCACATCCTCGCCCTGGGCGTTCATCAAGAATTCGCCATAAAGTTTCTTTTCACCAGTGCCGGGGTCACGTGTGAAGGCAACGCCGGTGCCAGAGTCCCAACCCATGTTACCGAAGACCATTGTAACAATGTTGACTGCGGTACCAAGGTCATCAGGAATATTTGCACGCCGTCGATAGTCAATCGCGCGTTTTGCGTTCCATGAATTGAAGACGGCTTTGGTCGCTAACTCAAGCTGTTTGACGGGGTCCTGGGGAAAATCAAAACCCATTGCCTGTTTGACAACAGCTTTAAATTTTCCGGTCAGTTCTTTCAAATCTTCTGCACCCAGGTCTGTATCAGCTTCAGCACCTTTTTCTGTTTTGAATTCGTCAAGGACCTCTTCAAATGCTTCATCGTCGATGCCCAAAACAACGGAGCCAAACATCTGGATCAAGCGTCGATATGAGTCATAAACAAAACGCTCATTTTCAGTCAATTCAACCATGCCTTCAGCGGTCTCATCGTTTAAACCGAGGTTGAGCACGGTGTCCATCATGCCAGGCATGGACATCTTCGCACCGGAGCGGCAGGAAACCAGCAGTGGATTTGAGGGATCACCAAATTTCTTGCCGGTTTGTTTTTCAACAGCTTTCAATGCTGCTAATGCCTGGTCCCACATACCTTCAGGAAATGTCTGATCGTCCTGGTAGGAAATACATGCTTCTGTTGTGATGGTGAAGCCGGGTGGAACAGGTACATCGATACGCGTCATCTCGGCAAGGTTGGCACCCTTACCGCCAAGAAGCGTGCGAACCCCATCCCAACTGCCGGCATATTTCTCTGCCTGTTCAACTTCGGTGAACAAATAAACCCATTTCTTTTCTGTCATACGTCCTCCTAAATTAAAGTATTTAATTAACTATCTTGATACGAAACCTGATCATTCAAACAAGTAATTTTACCATACAGGATAAAGATTCCCAAAAAGATCCGGGGGAAATAAGCAGATTTTCACCTGCGAATCCTGATGATATTTTTTACATCATCTTTTTCATAATACCCGATTTGATTCTGCTCCTCAAAAGAGTGAAAATGAACACATCAAACCACTTTTTGTGTATCTGATTGGCAAATCGATATAATAAACAAAAGGAAGAAATATGGCAGTTCACATTGAGAAGCTAAGTGAAAAAGATAAAAAAGAAATTCTTGCTATCCTGCAATCATTCTGGGGGGATAGCAAGATTGTTGTTCATAATGAAATAATTGATGCACTAAGCCTGGATGGAATAAAGGCTGTCGACAACAATAAAATTTCAGGGATCTGTCATTATCAAATCTCCGATAAAGAATGTGAAATTCTCACCCTGGCGAGCCTTAACCCGGGACAGGGCATTGGCAGCGCCCTACTTAATGAAGTTGAAGGGTTCGCATTATACAGCGGCTGTCATCTCATATGCGTGACCACAACCAATGACAATCTCAATGCCCTGGGTTTTTACCAAAAACACGGCTATCAACTAACAACCCTTTATCCGAAACAGGTGTTCATCTCCAGGCAATTAAAAACAGAAATCCCAGAAATTGGATATCATGGCATACCAATTCGGGATGAACTGCGCCTGGAAAAGATGCTGAAATGAGGTTTATGGTTTTTGAAATTTTTGGAATGATCTGGAGATGGTTTATTAAACCGCTTAAATATTTGACCTTGCTCATTTCTCTCTGGATGATTTTGCCTGGATGTCTATCCTCGCCTGCCAACCCGAACACAGGAGAATTACAAGCTTCGCCAACAGCATCCATAGAAGTCCTTCCCACAACTGCACCCAATCAAACCCATGCGCCTCTGCCTCAACAGGGCGGACCATTCTTATTGATCCAGACCAATTTGGAAGAATATAATATTTTTGACCTATCAACAGGAGAATCTGCTTCCTTCATGCCGCCCACGACAAACAGGGGATTCAGTTTGAATGATAGGCTTTCCCCCAGCGGCCAAAAAATGTTTTTTTTTGATGCTCAGGGAAATATCATCCTGACAGATTTGACAACTGGACAAATTCTTGAAACCCATTCCCCATCAAACAATGCTTTAATTTTCGATCTGAATTTAGCAGTTGAAGAAGCACGAGCCAGCTTGACAGAAATAGACTATCCCGATGCCAATTTATTGACAGCCATTGAAACCGCATATAAAGAATCCATCACAGACATCCGCTGGTATCAAAACGATCAATACATGCTCACAGTCCACGATTCAACACCCACAAGTACCAATTTGTCATTATTAGACCTTGCATCAAAAACCCAAATTGCACTCGAAAAGCTGCCAGGACTGATCCTGGACTACCGGGTTTCTCCTGGCGGGAAGCACATTCTGGTTAAAAAAGCGTATGTTGATGATCCACAAACGTGGATGCACGATCTTTATTACCTAATTAATGTTGACACGAAAGAAGTCCAGCCCATCCCAATGCCCTCCCTGGTTGATAACCCGAGCCTCTCCTGGCTCAATAACGAGCTGATTGGTATAAACCATCAAATGCATCCTATCGGCGGTGTGGATTATTCTATTTTCAACCTGAACAACCAGGCATTAAGGCAAGTTATCAAAGGTCCCTACACACACACTAACCAGTATAAAGACAGATTATTTGTTCTCAAACAAAATAATGCTTCCGATATCACAACAATTTCTCTCATCAACTATGAAGGGGAAACGCTGAAACAGCAAGAGCTCAACGACCGATGCCTTTACAAAGGGAGAATTTCTGACTTCATCCTTATAAATTGTGCAACGGACAGTCTGCTGCTGGATGAAAATTTACACGTGACCCCCCTTGGAGATCGGGTCTCCTTGCTTTCTTCAGCACCTGGGGGTGACAATGTCATTTTTGTAAATCAGGACGATGGAACTTTTCTACTCAATCAAATCAGTCTTGAACGCCAGCCTGTCCTGCTTGAGGGCACACCGCTCGAAATCCGCTGGCTGCCTGATGGGTCTGCTTTCCTATATCGTTTGAGCGGCGAATTATATCTTTATGATGTTAATCGAAAACAGAGCACTTTGATACTGACCTCAGCCAACCTCAGCGATTACTCCAACATCAACGCCGTTTGGATTGACATGAATTAGCGTCATAACCCCGGCTGGATGGCGTTTCCATTTGTCTTTGGCAGTAGCTTGATAAACAAGAGTCCAAGAGGCAGCACAGCCGCACTGATCAGGAAAGTAAAGCGTAAATCAACCAGGTCAGACAAATAACCAACCAGGAGAATTGCCATCGAGTGCAAAATGAAACTAATCGCCATATAAACCCCGTTGGCAAATGACCGATTATCGGAAAAATTCTCAATAACTACAGCCATTAAAACCGGCACAATCGCAATGGCAAAGAAGCCAAGCAGTACCAACAAAAGGATTTTAAGGATCCCATCTGACTGGATAAAGAAAAACATCAGAATTGGGGTAATAAGATACGAGCTGAAGAGCAATTTCCTGCGTCCAAACCGATCACTGAGAGGGCCTGCAATTAATGCCCCAAGCATTCCCGCTACCTGAAGAATGGTTAATGAAGCTCCAGCAACCCATAATGTGGATCCCTGGGACTTCAAGTATGTTGGGAGAAAGGTGGTTAGGGTTGCAGACACCATCGACCGTGTGAATAGCAAAACAGCAACCGGACCCATAATATGCTTCATCTTTTTTATCGCTTGCCACCAATGAGAAGAAATCGGATGTTTTTTTGGCCTGGTTGTAATGCCATCCAATTTTCCAAAAAGAAATACGGACATCAATATGCCGCCAATCATGAGCCAGGGTAAACCGCCAGGCTCAAGGTAAGCAATAGCTGTCACGATGATCAGGGGTCCCAAAGCACGTCCAAGCTCTCCACCGACCATCCAAAAACTCATTCCTTTCCCCAACTTGCTGCCAGAAAAAGTGCTTCCCAATACGGGTGCAACCGCATGCAGCGATGCAGAACTGATCCCCGCAGAAAGCAGCAGCAATATCAAAATTCCATAGGATGGCGCGATACCCAGTAAACTCATGGCAACCCCGGTAATTGCTGGACTGAGAACGATCATCAGTTTCAAATTCCTTCGATCAGCCAGGCGCCCGATTAGCGGCTGCAGTAAAGATGGGACTTGGAGAAACACCGATAATAATCCCGCAGCAGTGTTGGTCATCGAAAATTTCTCAATTAAAACAGGTAATAAAGCCGGCAGAAAGGCAGTATAGGTATCGTGCATCGCGTGCGCAGATGCCAGAATAGAAACTTTTTTTGTTTGGAAGTCTTGCTCTTCTTTGTTTAATTCAATACTCAAGATGTTCTCCTGCCAGTCAAATATTATTCGATCAATTCATTTGTTTTTTAATAATTAACACACCCAAACAGGTTGGGACTTTTGTAAGTTTATCAGATTAACTGGATAATCTTAAATTAGATTTGCTGAATATTGTATAATTAAGTGGCGATTTCTTTTATCGTAATAAAATTTTCGATCTTTTACTTGAAAGCAGCAGCACGATTTGAAAGGTGATTATGAAAATAGAATTCCCCGAAGGCTCAACAGGGGTACATCCACCAACAGCCGCAATTGCAAGAATTCTGCAATTGAATGGGGTAAAGAATCCAATTTCTGATCAGCCGTATTCAGAGGCACTTCTTCTAGGTATTGGCGGTGGGATTGACATGGGCTACGTCCTTTATCAATTTCATCACCTGCCGCACCCTTTACTGGTTCTTGGCTTTCGCAACCAGTGGAACTATACACAGGCGTTTCTACATAATCTATCTGAGCGCTTATTTTTATCTATGACATTCTTTGAATATCCAGATGAAACTAAAGCACAGGACGGACTTCAAAGAGCATTACAAGATGGTAAACCTGCCATTGTTTGGGTCGATAAGGCATATCTGCCCTACCACCGCTTACCGGAAACTTTCAAAGGTTTGATCAATTACCAGGTGACAGTTTACGAACGTGATGGCCGCTTATGGCGTTTATTCCTTGACGATTTATCAAAGCACCCTATTGAAATCAGAGAAAAAACTTTAACTTCTGCCAGGGCAAACCTCAGCCAGAATAATTTTTTAATGATGGTTTACCAAAAAGCAGGAAGTATTAGCGATAATGAACTGCGTGAAGGTATTCTTGATGGAATCAGAACCTGTGCCACACGACTGACTCGCCCACTAAAAACCATTGGCATCAGCAATCTCGAAAATTGGGCTCAAAAACTAACCGATCGTCATGACCGTCAGGCATGGCCAGTTGCTTTCAAAAACCAAATTGGTTTGTATCAAGCCCTCCGCACAATCTATGAATCGATTAAACTTAACGGGACAGAAGGTTTTGCATTAAGAAAACTTTATGCTGACTTTTTACATGAGGCTGCAGGCATTCTCAGCAATCCAGCGTTAAACGCCATAACCGGTCAATATCTGCAGCTTTCAAACCATTGGTCATATCTTGCTGAAAACGCCCTTCCGTCAAAAATTGCTGATTTTGACCGGGTCAAGAAATTGCTGAATAAGAAATATGAATCGTACCGAGAAGGTGATTGGGATACTGTTGAAAACACAGTCAAAAAGCTTGAAGTATTGGAGGAGAAGATCATCAATAATTTTCCTCTCGACAAGTATGAGGTTGGTAAACTTTTCGAACGTTTATCAAACCAAATTCAACTGATCGCTGAACTTGAAACAAATGCCGCGCAGCGTCTTCGTGACGTTACACGGCGATGAAAATTTGCAGACATAAGAGGTTCCTATGAAAATATTGATTTTAGGCGGCAAACGATTTTTAGGTATTGCACTGGTAGAAGCTGCCCTGAAGGCAGGTCATACGCCCACACTTTTCAACCGCGGTTTGACCAACCCCGAAATGTTTCCCATGGTTGAGAACCTGATTGGTGACCGTGACGGCGATCTCACAGCGCTAAAGGGCAATAATTGGGATGCTGTTGTCGATACAAGCGGGTTTATTCCCAGAATTGTCAAACAATCTGCCTCCTTTTTGTCAGACAATTGTAATTTGTATGTATTCATTTCATCACTGTCGGTCTACCAGGATTTTAAGACCCCCGATATCACTGAAGACTACCCATTAGCCCAATTAGAAGACCCATCGGATGAAGATTACGCCGGTGATTCTTATGGCCCACTCAAAGCGCTTTGTGAATATGAGATTCAACAAAACTTTGATGGCAAAGTCCTTGTCCTTCGCCCGGGTCTTATTGTCGGACCGAATGATCCTACTGATCGTTTCACCTATTGGCCCTGGCGTGTCTCTCTGGGCGGAAAGGTATTAGCGCCAGCGCCCCCCAGTTCAAACATGCAATTCATTGATGTTCGCGATCTTGCAGATTTTATTGTTCGAATGGTGGAAAAACAAAGTGAAGGTGTGTATAACGTCACCGGACCTAAAAAGCCAGTCACAATGGGATCCTTGCTAGTGTCAAGCCGAGAAGCATCTCTATCCGACGCCAGCTTCGTTTGGGCAGAAGAAACGTTTTTACTAAGAGAAGGTGTCACCCCTTGGGTGGATTTGCCCTTGTGGATCCCTTCATCTGACCCAAATTTTACGGGGTTTTATAATATCAATAATAATAAAGCAGTAAAAGCAGGATTAAGCTTTCGACCTTTATCACAAACCGTGTCCGATACCCTCGCCTGGCTAAAAACCCGCCCTGAAACGAAGAAATTGAAGGCAGGCATGGATATCGCCCGGGAAACCGAACTGCTGATAAAGTACACCCCGGAACACAATATCGAATATTAAAGGTAAAGATTAAGACGAATACTTTTCCCAATGCACCCGATCGGGATCATACTGCGTGCGCGGTTTTTTCTCCTCTGCGGGGTAACCCACATAAATAACATTCAAAGGTTCCACATTTTCAGGGAGACTAAGAATTTCTGAAACTCGTTTTTTATAATTGTGAATTGGGTGTACCCCCAACCAAACCGTCCCTAAACCCAATACTACTGCTGCTAAAAGAATATTTTCTGTTGCAGCGCTGCAATCCTGCACCCAAAAATCAGCCGCCTTTGGATGTTTAAAAAATGAGGTATTCCCGCAAACGACAATCGCAGCAGGGGCATTATGTTTTCCAAACATTAATGATGAACGGATTGAATCAATCGTTTTTGGATCAGTGACGACAATAAATTCCCATGGTTTGATATTCATCGCCGAGGGTGCTGCCATCGCCACTTTCAGCAAGGTTTCCAACTTTTCTTTTTCAACCGGCTTTTCTTGATAATGTCGAATGCTCCTTCGAGCATAAATGGTGTCAATGATAGTCATTTTGTTATTTCTACCTTGGTTCTGTCTATTCTGGAATTAATAAAATGCGAAAATTATTAGGCGTTTATATTCAGACCTTATCAGCCTTCACTTTTGATAAAAGCCATGATAAACCCTCTCCTAATACTTTTGGTGCTTCAATCATCGGCATATGACCGGCATCCTCAATCAATAAAAATCTTCCTTGCGGAAGGGAATCTGCCATTTGTCGAGCGATCTCAACTTCAATGATCTGATCCTCATTACCAGCAACAACAAGTGCGGGCACCTCAATTTTAGGCAGCAAATCCATTCTTGCGGGTCTTTCTGCCATTCCGATTAATGCACCAATGATCCCATCCGGGTCTGTCCCAGACAATATTTGATAGCTTTGACGACTGACACTATCATCCTGTGTCAATTTGGGTGCCAAACTTTCAGCCAGCACAACTGCGCCGTTTCCCCTGACAGCCTCAACCATCTGGTATCGATCTTTTTGTTTTGCCTCTGAATCTGCTGCCGCATGGGTTGTGATCAATCCCAAACCTGAAAGTCGTTCCGGGAATTTTTCAGCAAATGCAAGGGTGACATAGCCACCCATGGAATGACCGCAAATGACAGCCTTCTCGTAATTCAGAAAATCCAATAATGCAGACAGGTCGTCTGCCAGGACATCCATCGAATACGCCCCTTTTGTTGCCTGGCTCTCGCCATGACCGCGCAGGTCTGGAAGAATAACCGTATGCGCACTTAAATAATTTTCAGCCAATGCTTTCCAAATGCTGCGGTTCAATCCAAACCCATGGATCAAAACGATGGGAAGACCCATCCCGCCAATGATCTCAAATCCAATTTGAATGCCATTAATTTCTGCTTTCATACTTTTTCTCTCTTACTCAATGCCTTTAATTTGAGATTGGATAAAGGCTGCGGCCTGTTCGCGTGTCGTCACCTCGCCAGCAGCCTGCGCTTCTCTTAGTTTTTCTAAAATTTCCCCAATTTCCTTCCCGGGCGCCATACCAAATTCTTCCTGCAGGTCATTCCCATCCAACAACAAGGTCGGGCTAACGACAGATTGATACGCTTCCCACCAGGCGGACAACATCACCTCTGAGACCATCAGGGCGTTCTGCCATTTTTCAGGCGTGAGGTTCTGGTTATACGTTGCCAGTGTATCTGCAAGGGACAGCAAAGCAACAGCCGCACCCGCTCCGCCTGTTTCTTGATAAAAGCGATAAACATCAACTCGTGAAGGCTTCCGATCCCGATTACCAAACGGCAGTAGATGCATATGGTTTTGAACAATCGTGTGTATCCATTCGGATTCCGCGTTGCTAAACTGTAGAGCCTTTGCTGCCTTCCAGGCTAAATCCGCACCAATTTTAGCATGGTTGTAAAAATGAAGATACCCATCTTCACCCACTGTAAAAGTTTCGGGCTTGCCTACATCATGCAGCAATGCTGCAAACATCAATAAGCCTTTTTTCGATCTTCCGGGGGTGATTTCTTCATCCAGGTAATCTACAATATTTTCAGAAAACCGCTCGATTGTCGATCGAAAATCCAAAAGCCACCAAGTATATAAATCTTCCGGTGACTCAATTAATTGCTTCAAGTATTCAAGGACTTTGAGGCTGTGATCGAACAATCTCAGTGTATGAGGCGGTGATGACGGGATATCTTCCTGCTCCATGAGTGATGGAATCAAGCTCGTAAAGACGCCAAATTGATGGCAGTGTGCCATGCCTTCAGCAGGGTCAGGACCTTCCAGTATCTTAAACAGCTCATCTCGCTGACGTTCAGCGGACGTGCGGGGCAAAAATTGGCTCGCTTCAGTCATTAACTCAGGCAAACCCGGGGCATACGAAAGGTTAAATTGCATTGCCAGGCGAATGCCGCGCAATACACGCACGGGATCATCCGTAAGCGCATGGTCACTGCAGGTACGAAGTAAGCCGGCCGCCAGGTCCTTGATGCCGTCAAGGGGATCGATCAGTTTTCCAGTCTCACGAACCGAAACCGAAATGGCATTGATTGTAAAATCACGATGCATCAGATCAGAATGCAGGTCCTCACCGGTGAACTGAATAAAATCCAGCGGGAAAATCTGATTTTCCTGCCTGCGAAATAGGACCCTTGCGGTGTGCCGCTCATCATCCAAAACGAAAAAACCGACCTGCAGCTTGTGGGCGATTTTCTTTGCCAGGCTTGTCGGATCATCCGGCATCACAAAATCCAGGTCATGTAAAGGTCGTCCGAGCAAAATATCCCGTATTGCACCGCCCACAATATAAAGCGCCTGATCATCTGGGAGTTCCGCCAGGATCAGGTCTAATAATTGTTCCAACGCCGGACTAAACTTGAGCCTCATATTTATCCAGGTCAACCACACCAATGAATGGCAGGTTACGATAGTATTCATCCATGTCCAGGCCGTAGCCAAAGACAAATTTATCAGGGATATCAAATCCGCAGTATTTTATTGGCACATCCACTTCACGCCGAGAAAACTTGTTGAGCAGTGTGCACACTTCCAGGCTGGCAGGGTTTCGTGTGCGGAGCATTTCGATCACAGAAGAAAGCGTATTACCGCTGTCAATGATATCTTCAACGATTAAAACGTGTTTGCCGCCAATACTGGTGGTCAGGTCCAGTGTGATGCGAACCTGACCATCGGAGCTTCGTGAACCAACGCCATAGGATGAAACACCCATAAAATCGATAGCGACTGGTGGCTTGATGTGTCGAATCAAATCCGTCAGAAACATGACGCCGCCGCGAAGGATGCAGATCGCCATAATTTCCTTATCTTCATAATCCCGGCTGATCTCCTCACCCAATTCTTTAACACGTGCTTTTAGTTGATCTTCTGGAATTAATATCTCAGCCAAAAAAGAATGATAATCTTGCATTGTTCTCCAATCACCTAATCTCGCGGGACTTGATGATGCAAGCGGCATCGTGCTTCGTACATTTCCTGTGCACCAACCACAACAATGGGTTCTTCATAATGCGCTGGCTCACCGTTTACCAAACGCTGGGTTCGACTGGCAGATTCGCCGCAAACCATGCAGATCGCCTGCAATTTTTCAACCTTCTCAGCCTTTGCTATCAAATCGGGCATACAGCCGAAGGGCTCTCCCCTGAAATCCATGTCCAGTCCGGTGACGATCACACGTATTCCCTGTTCAGCCAGGGTTTCAACCACATCAATAATGCCATCATCGAAAAATTGAACTTCATCCACGCCAACGACTGTCGTTGATGAATCCAGCTGTGCAAGAATATCCTCCGAGCTTTCCACAGGTTGTGCATCAACATCCAAACCTGAGTGGGAGGTTACCTTTTTATGATCATAGCGATTATCAATGGCGGGCTTAAACACCTGGACTTCTTGTTTCGCAATCCTAGCCCGCCGCAAGCGTCTGATCAATTCTTCCGTCTTGCCGCAAAACATGGAACCACAAATAACTTCTACCGAACCTACATCATGTTTCATAAATCGCTCCTGAGATAATGATATAAAAAAGGACAGGCAGATGAACATTCATCTGCCTGTTAAGTTTACCGGATTTTTTAAAGCTGAAATACTTTTATACGGTGATTTCTTCAGCTGCTTCAGGAATTTTATACCCCTGCTGACGTAAAGCTTTCTTTAAGTCGATCAGAGATTTTCGTCCAAAACCGCTAACCTCTAGCAGGGCTTGCTCGCCGCCTTCAAGGCGCTCAAGGACATCTGCAATGGTCTTAATACCGGCTTCTTCAAGGACGTTATCCACACGGGTGCCCAATCCAAGTTCTGAAATGGCGCGATCCGGGGAGACTTTTTCTTCCTCTTTAGCTTTTTGATCTTCAAGATATTCCTGGCGAGCCTGTAATCGTTTGTAGAATCGATCAACCTGGCCTTCACGATCAAGAATTCGCTGCTGTTGACCGGTATAGAAGGGATGACAATTGGAACAAACTTCAGTGCGGATCTCTTTTTGTGTCGAACCTGTCTTCCAGGTTGCACCACAAGAGCCGCAAATGACTGTCGCCTCTGGATAATATTCGGGATGAATGTCTTTTTTCATAATATCGTTACAATCCTTTCAAAAGTGAATAAGCGTTATTCTTCATTAGGGATGGTAACGACATGCACCTTTTTTCGCCCACCGGGCATCGTTTCAAAATGAACGAGACCTTCAGTTGTTGCGAAAAGGGTGTGGTCCTTACCCATACCGACGTTCCAACCTGGGTGGATCTTGGTGCCACGCTGGCGAACCAGGATATTACCGCTGATAACGAATTCACCACCAAATTTTTTAATACCAAGTCGTTTCGATTTACTGTCACGACCGTTACGAGATGCGCCGCCGCCTTTTTTATGTGCCATGATATTTACTCCAATTCAATCGATTCGATCAGCAAACGAGTATATTGCTGCCGATGACCGTTTTTTACACGATATCGTTGCTTCGGCCTGTATTTGAAGACCAGGATCTTGCGACCTTTGAAGTGATCAAGCACTTTTGCCTGAACCTTTGCGCCTTCAATGACCGGTGTACCAATGACTACTTTATCGCCATCAACGGATAAAAGGATATCTTCAAGGGTTAACGCTTCACCCACCTCATTTGGCAAACGATCAACTTCAATCGTATTACCTTCGGCAGCTCGATATTGTTTGCCGCCTTGTTCGACAATTACAAATTTCATTTCATTACTCCAATCTTCACTTAACCAACCTCGCTCGCGTGTCACCGCCAGGGATCGGGAAAGTTGGGGTTACAATATTATACCCCAGCAAAAATGCCTGCCGGGGCAAGGTCACATTATTATAATGGCATCAAACGCGAAAGTCAACCAGGTCACAGGGATTGATTCCACGTACCTACATATTAATTAACTTCAATAATCATACCCGCTTCGTCAATAAAACCAAATAAAATCCGTCCATTGACATTTATCCTGTAAAGCATCAAAATAACAAAAGAACGCAAAACCTTGATAAACCGGACAGCAATAACACATGATTTTGAATATATGAGCGTTAAAGATTAAATTCGCTACCAAAACACCTGGCTCCAGTCAAATTAATCAGACCAAAAGAGCCTAATTTCCCCATTTTTCCCCTTGATTTAAAAACATGATTACGCTATACTTGAAGCACTAGTGGTTAAAAGTGGAGAATAGTGGGTTGAAGTGGAGCGCCGGCATACCCGGCGCGCCATTGGTATTAGGAGTGGTAGAACAGATGTTCTTGGGTCAGTACGAGCACACCATTGATGAAAAAGGCCGAATAACCATTCCCTCGAAATTCAGGGAGGCGTTAGGGGATTCAGTATACATCACCCAGGGCTTTGATGGCAATTTACAGGCTTTTCCAGCAGATTTATTTGAATTGATGGCAAAGCAGGTGCGCTCCATTAGCTATTTAGACTCAAACAGCCGCTTGCTCCGCCGAATTCTCTTTGCTAACGCAGAGAAAACAAGTTTCGACAGTGCCGGTCGCGTTCTTTTACCTGCATTCCTGAGAGAGACTGCAAATCTCAAGGGGATCGCAGTTGTGGTCGGCAGTGGCGAATACTTCGAATTGTGGTCGCCAGAAAACTGGCAAGCACAACAAACATCGCTGAATGATATCGAAGCGAATGAAAAAAGATTCAGCGCCCTGGATTTAAAGACCCTGCAATGAACGACACAAATCATGGGGAGGGAGCCGTCGCTGGCAGCCCCGGCGATCAATTCCCTCACCAACCAGTTCTTTACCATGAAGTCCTGGATGCTCTGGCACCTGAGCCTGGCAAAAATTACCTTGATGGCACGCTGGGTGCTGCAGGCCATGCAGAAGGCATTCTCAATGCCTCAGCGCCCGACGGGAGCTTGCTCGGCCTTGACCTTGACCCGGAAGCGTTGGCAATTGCTCGCCAGCGCCTTTTAGCCTTTGGGGATCGGGCGATCATCCGCCAGGCATCCTATGAAATAGCACCGGAAATATTAGCGGAGATTGGGTGGCACAGAGTCCACGGCATCCTGCTTGATCTGGGTGTCTCATCAATGCAAATTGACCGCCCATCTCGTGGATTTTCTTTTATGGAAGAAGGTCCCCTCGATATGCGCTTCAACCAGGCAGCGGGTAAGACTGCCGCAGACCTGGTCAACACCCTCAGCGAAGAGGTTTTAGCGGATATCATCTGGAAATTTGGAGATGAGCGCTATGCTCGAAGAATTGCCCGGGCACTTATTGCGGAAAGGCCGATCCACACAACGCAGGACCTGGCTGCAATCGTTCAGAAAGCTGTTCCAGGGTATTCTTCGCAAATACATCCGGCAACCCGCACCTTCCAGGCGCTGCGCATCGCCACCAACAGGGAATTGGAAACCCTTGCCAATGCCCTACCAGGATTGATCGCTTGCCTTGAGCCTGGTGCAAGAATTGCTGTGATTAGCTTCCATTCACTGGAAGATCGAATAGTGAAGCAAACCTTTAAAAAAGAAAGCCGGGATTGCATTTGCCCACCAGAACAACCGATATGCACTTGTGGGCACCAGGCTTCATTAAATATTCTTACGAAGAAGCCAATTACGGCTTCAAAGAAAGAAGTTCAGGAAAACCCGCGATCACGCAGCGCAAAGCTGCGCATCGCAGAGAAAAAAAGCAAGGCAAAATAATTGCAAGGTTATGGCTATGAAAAATCAAATTTTACAAGCCTATAAACAAGCCCCATGGCGAATCCAGATTCAATGGATTGGCCTGTTTATGCTTGCCGTGGTGCTTATCGCCGCAATTACCGGCCTTTACCTGAATATCAGCGCCCAGGCAGCAACTTCTGGCCGAAAAATTCAATATTTGGAAAGTGATATTGAAGACATAAATAATGAAATTGCAGACCTGACGACCCAGCTTGCTAAAGCGCAATCCACTAAAAATATGCGTGTACGAGCAGAAGAACTCGGGTTCAAAATGATCGATCCCAACAACGCCGTGTATCTTGAAATCCCTGGCTATGACCCAAATGCGAATCTTGTACTTGCGCCGCCAAGAGTCAATATCATTGCAGAGTCCCCAATCGTTAAGTCTTCATACAAAATTTCTCTTTGGGAATGGTTCATCGATCAAATCTGGCAGCCAACGATAAATTCAACCGGGTTTGAAGGGGGGATGCTGCCATGAAAATGCCATTCCATGGTCGTTTCTTATCTATTGTTATTATTTGCGCCATCCTGGGAGGAGCAATTGTAGTTCAAATGGTTCGCATTAACTACACAATCTATGCCCAACAGTTAATTGCAAAGTCCGAAGATTACCAGGGCATTGAAAAGGTCATTTACCCTTCACGGGGGAACATCTATGATCGCTCAGGGCACATCCTGGCTACCAACCAGGTTGGTTTTGAACTCGGCATTGACCTGAAATTTGTCACAGATCCTGAATCCATCGCTTTTTCTGTTGCATCAATTATCGATGACATGGATTATGTCAATGTTTATGAATTAGCCAACACAGAAAAGCGTGATGTTGAGAACAGGTACTTCGTTCTATCAAGCTACGTCAGCAAAGAAAAAATTGACGAACTGGCAAGGTTAAAGGAAAACTACGCTGAAAGACGCCAGGAGGAGAAATCCAGCAAACCCAGTTTATCTGGTTTGGTGTGGTACCCCATGCAGCAGCGAACATATCCTGAAGGCACCTTAGCCGCCAACATACTTGGTTTTTACAATTATTTTTCCCGTGAAACAGCCCAGGGTGTCTATGGGATTGAAGAGGCGTACAACCGACTGCTGACAGGCAAGCCGCAAAGCGTCTTCATGCCAAATGACCCCTATCTGGTTGAAGCATTACCGGATATCCAGCCAGGAGCAAGCCTGGTGCTCACCATTGATCGTGACATTCAGAGCATGATCGAAAAAACACTTGCAGATGCCATTGAATGGTCTGACGCAGAGGGCGGCACCATTATTGTTGCTGACCCGAAAACTGGTGAAATCCTTGGCATGGCAAGCACTCCCTATTTCAACCCAAATGAATACTGGAAATACGAAGAGACATTTCCTGGCATCACTCCCTACAACCGGGCAATCGGCACAACCTATGAACCCGGCTCTGTCTTCAAGGTTATTACGATGGCTGCTGCCTTAGACAGCGGTGTTGCCGAACCCAGCACAACCTACAATGATGCAACCGGCGTTTATTGGGTTGCCAACAGTTGGCCCATTTATAACTGGGATGGCGGCGCATGGGGTGAACAGGACATGACCGGCTGTATGCAGCATTCGTTGAATGTGTGTCTTGCACACATAGCAATTGACCTCTTACATGAGGATCTTTTTTACCAATATGTACAGGCCTTTGGCTTTGGCAAAAGTACGGGCATTGATCTGGCAAGTGAAGCTAATTACCCGCTTCGCCTGCCGACAAGCAATCAATGGGTTGAAATTGACCTGGCAACAAATTCATTTGGTCAGGGTATTGCTGTGACCCCCATTCAAATGGTGACTGCAATCTCTGCGGTCGCCAATGACGGCTTGATGATGACACCGCATGTTGTACGAAGCGTCATTGATCGCGGGCAGCAGTACGATGTCACTCCCCAGGTTATTAACAGCCCAATATCTGCAGAAGCAGCCCAGACTTTAACTCAAATGCTTACCGTTGCCCTTGAAGAAGAAGCTTCAGATGCACTGGTTGAAGGCTACAGCATTGCCGGGAAAACCGGCACCGGGGAAATCCCAACAGAATTTGGATACACCAGTGAATTAACCAACACATCCTTTGTAGGATGGGGACCATCCGATGATCCCCAGTTTCTCGTATATGTTTGGCTCGAAAAACCGACCATTTCAAAATGGGGCTCTGTTGTTGCAGCCCCTGTCTTTAGAGATGTTGTTGAACAACTTGTTGTCTTGATGAGAATTCCCCCGGATAATATCCGATTGGGGACAGCAAATGAGTAAAAGGAACGCCTTTGTTTAACCTGAAGGACATCGTCCAGGCTCTGACTCAAAAGCAATCGCCGCTGCTGGATTTACCAATCAGCAGTGTTGTGATTGATTCACGCCAGGCATCATCGGGCAGCCTTTTCATCGCCTTACGAGGAGAACAAACTGACGGACATAGATATATTCAGAACGCCTTTGACAATGGTGCGGTTTTAGCGCTTGTTCACAAACAGGTATCTGATAAACACCAGACGCTTGATCTCCGTCAATCGGATATCACCTATGAGGGTATCAACACTGACTTACCTCTTTGCTTGTTGGTCGAAGATTCGCTCCAAGCTCTTCAAAATTTTGCAGCTTATTGGCGAGCGGAGCACCCTGTTCGCACAATAGGGATAACAGGCAGCGTTGGTAAAACAACCACCAAGGAATTGACGGCATCACTGCTTTCGCAAAAGTTTAATGTTTTAAAAAACCCTGGAAATCGAAATAATGAAATTGGTTTGCCATTAACCTTGCTGGAGCTCGAGGATTGCCATGAAGTTGCTGTCCTCGAAATGGGTTTTTACGTCCCGGGTGAAATTCGCACCCTCTGCGAAATTGCTAAACCGCAGATTGGCGTCCTGACCAATATCGGGACAGTCCACGCCGAACGTGCCGGCTCAAAGGAGATCATCGCCAAAGGAAAAGCTGAACTGGTCGAAATGCTGCCGCCAGGACCTGAAGGTGTTGCCATCCTCAATATGGACGATGCCTACGTCAGAGCTATGGCAGCCGATACTCGTGCAGATGTGTTTACTTACGGTATTGAGCAAAAAGCAGATCTTATGGCTGCTGAAATTGAAGTTCACGGTCTGAACGGGATTTCTTGTAACCTGACTTTCCAGGGACAAACCCATCGGGTTCATTCCCCTTTGCTGGGGGCGTTTTCTGCTTACACCATTTTACGTGCTGCTGCCGTTGCCCTGAAGGAAGGTCTTGATTGGGAAACAATTGAAGCAGGGATTGCAGCCAGCCAGGTCGACTTAAGAATGCGGCAGTTTTCATCCCCAGTTGGGGCAGTCATCCTGGATGACACTTACAACGCCTCCCCCGCCTCAACCACTGCTGCCCTGAAGTTACTGGGAGATCTTGAAGGGCGAAAGATTGCCATCCTGGGAGATATGCTTGAACTGGGTCAATACGAGCGTTCGGGGCATTATGAGGTCGGAAAATTCGCCGCAAAAATTGCTGATGTATTGATACTGGTCGGTGAGCGATCAAAGACCATCGCAGAAGCAGCAATTGAAGGTGGATTTTCAGAAGAACATATCCACTGGCATCCAAATGCCATGGACGCAAGAGAAACCGCTTTGAAAGTCGTCAAAAGCGGCGATGTGGTGCTGGTTAAAGGCTCAAACAGCATGCGAATGGATCAGATCACAGCAGCATTGGAGGGAAAAAGCTGATGGAAAACACCTCTGTAGCCATTGCCCTCAGCGGTTTGAGCTTTATCATGACCGTCATTTGGGGTGAGCCCTTAATTCGCATCTTGAACGCATGGCGAATTGGGAAAATCATCCGCCAGGACGGACCGGATGAGCATTCTGCAAAAATGGGAACCCCCACGATGGGCGGTTTCATGATCCTGATACCGGTCACGCTTATTACGGTGCTTTTTAATGCTGTTTCGATCTTCGGCTTCAATCTATTAGGACGCTCCGTCCTGCTGCCATTGTTGACGATGTGGGCTTACGCAGTTATCGGTATGATTGATGACTGGGAAGGCATCCGGGGACCACGCCGCGGCCTGGGGATGCGGGCTATCACGAAGTTTGCGATCCAGATCGTCTTTGCAGTTGGCATCGCTATCGCCCTGCGCGATATCCTGGATGTGCCACAATTGATCTGGTTCACTTCGAATGAGGTCATCAGTCTCGGTGCATTTTACATCCCGATTGCTGTTTTCATCATCGTCGGTATGTCAAACGCCGTCAACTTTACGGATGGTTTGGATGGGTTGGCTGGTTTGATTGCAGCGACAGCCTTTGCAGCGTATGGATTTGTTGCAGTTATGCAAGGACAGGTCTACCTGGCACGGTTTTGTTTTTCATTGGTTGGTGCCCTGTTTGGCTTCTTGTGGTTCAATGTTCACCCGGCAAGGCTGTTCATGGGTGATACAGGCTCCCTGGCGCTTGGCGCTACACTGGGTGTCGTCGCTTTAATGACCGGTCAATGGCTGATCATCCCTTTGCTTGCTGTGATCCCGGTCAGTGAAGCATTAAGCGTTGTCGTCCAGGTGCTGTATTTCAAAGCAACGGGCGGCAAACGATTTTTTAGAATGGCACCGCTGCACCATCACTTCGAGCTGATTGGCTGGAGTGAGACGCAGGTTGTCCAGCGGTTCTGGTTGGTAAGTTTGGTATTTACCATGCTTGGCATGGCATTGGTCTTAGTGGAGTAAGTAATGACAGATTGGGCAGGCAAAAAAATTCTCATGATCGGCGCAGCCCGTCAGGGTATTGCACTCTCGCGATACCTGGCAAACAAGGGCGCAAAGGTCATTCTCAATGACCGACGATCTGACGAGGAATTAACCGCAGCTCGAGAGGAACTTGAGGGGCTGGCGATCACCTGGGAGACCGGCGACCACCCCATTGATATTCTCGACGGTGTGGACATGGTGTGCCTTTCAGGCGGTATCCCGCTTGATCTCCCCCTTGTACAGGCGGCTGTCCAGCGAAATATTCCGCTTTCAAACGACTCGCAGATTTTCTTAGAAGCTGCACCCTGCCCTGTGATTGGTATTACCGGCTCTTCAGGAAAAACTACCACAACGGCTCTTGTCGGTGAAATTGCCAAACAACACTTCGCATTCAAGCAAACTGACAACCAGGTGTGGGTTGGCGGGAATATCGGGAATCCCTTGATTCAAGATATCGACCGTATGAAGGAAGATGATATCGCCGTTATGGAATTGTCCAGCTTCCAACTGGAAATTATGACGGTTTCGCCAAATATTGCTGCGGTGCTGAACCTGACGCCCAACCATCTCGATCGACATGGGTCAATGTCCAAATACATCTCGGCAAAATCAAATATCCTGACCAATCAGCGCTCTGAAGATGTCGCTGTTTTGAATCGAGATGACCCGCGCGTCAGGGAATTGTTCCCCGAAGTGAAAGGCAGACAAATCACCTTTGGGTTGAATCCACCCTACAATAAACAGGATTCAACCTATTACAAACGGGAAAAACTTTACCTTCAAGCATCAGGACAGGTTGCCAAGGTCATAAAAGCAGAGTTGATCAATCTGCGCGGCACGCATAATCTGTATAACACACTGGCAGCCGTTGCAATTTCTGCTGCTGCCAGGTTTTCAATTGCGGCAATTTACGACGGGATCGTTTCTTTCCAGGGCGTGCCGCATCGCCTCGAATTTGTGCGGGATTGGGGCGGTGCCGCCTGGTATAACGACTCCATCGCGACATCACCGGAACGTGCCATTGCAGCCTTAGATTCCTTTGATGAGCCGATCGTTTTACTGGCAGGCGGTCGTGACAAAGACCTGCCCTGGGAAGCATTTGGAGAACGGATACACCAGAAGGTGGATCATCTCGTGCTGTTCGGTGAAGCGGCTGACCTGGTTGCAAAAGCTGTTGGTGATATCCAACCTGGCGAAAGACCTTTCACAAAGGATCGTTGTGAAGGACTTGAACAAGCAGTAAAGAAGGCTGCTAAACTGGTTGAACCCGGCGATGTTGTGCTTTTGTCTCCGGGTGGGACAAGTTTTGATGAATTCAGTGATTTTGAAGAACGTGGAAAGCGATTTAGACAATGGGTGAAGGAACTTACGTAAGGAACAAAACCAGGACGAATAAAAACCAAACCCTTCGGCTGCCATTCGACGTGCCGATGCTGCTGGTTGTGGTGGTCTTATTGGTGTTTGGCTTGCTGATGGTTTATTCAGCCAGCTGGGACTTTTCTTTACTAATGGGTAGAGAAGCAACCTATCTGTTTGGAAGGCAGATTTTGTGGGTTTTACTCGGCATCGGAACTGCTGTAATTGCTAGTTTTATCAATTATCACTTCTATGAACGAATTCTCCCCTTTGTAGGGTTAGGAACCCTTCTTTCATTGTTTGCCGTTTTGATCGTAAACGACCCCGGCGGTGGCAAAGGTACTCGTATGCTTCTGGGCGGTTCAATCCAGCCTTCGGAAATGGCAAAAGCTGTCATCATCATTTATTTATCCTTTTGGCTTTACAATCGCAAAGACTCTCTCAATGACGTTCAAATCGCTTATTTCCCCCTCATTCTTATTCTTGGCGTGACATTCAGCCTGATCATGCTGCAGCCAGACCTGAGTGCAGCGATCACAGTTCTGATGATGGGCGTCTTGTTGTTCTTTCTTGCAGGCGGGGATTGGAAGGTGATCTTACTGGTCGTGATCCTTGTCCTTCTGGTCGGTATTCCTTTGATGTACGTCTACCCAACCGGGCGGGAAAGAATCACATCTTATTTGACCAGCTTGAATAATCCCCTTGAAAGCAGTTACCATATTCAACGCACGTTAGAGGCTGTGGTCAAAGGCGGTTGGTTTGGTGTGGGAATTGGGCAGGCAGACACAAAATTCACAGGCTTGCCGCTTGCGCCCACAGACAGCATCTTTGCTGTGATTGCTGAGGAAACCGGCATCATGGGCGGCTTCATCATGGTTGTGTTATACACAATTCTAATTTGGCGGGGTTTCAAAATTGCAAAGAATGCCCCGGATCAGCTTGGCGCTTTGATGGCTTTTGGCCTGACAACTTGGATCGGCATTGAAGCATTGATGAACATGGCTGTGATTGTGGGACTGATTCCCTTCACAGGGAATGCTTTGCCCCTGATCAGTGCCGGCGGCTCCAACATGGTGGTTACTTTAACGTCTATCGGCATCATTATGAATATTTCAAGAACATCCATGATGCATAAAGCATCGGAAAGGAGTCCACATAGTGCGGTTGTTGATCTGCGCAGGCGGGACGGGCGGGGGCGTGTATCCCGCCGTAACCGTTCTTGAAACGCTTAATC
The DNA here is from genome assembly GCA_029210815.1 of Candidatus Brevefilum sp. GTDB lineage: Bacteria > Chloroflexota > Anaerolineae > Anaerolineales > Anaerolineaceae > Brevifilum. Next base: position 20,059 of record JARGGB010000012.1, on the reverse strand, counting down.
TTGAAAAAGATTCGATTTTATGGGTCGGCGGCCGTGGTGGTATGGAGGAAGAATTGGTAACACGACGAGAAATCCCTTTTAAATCAATACCAGCAGCAGGGGTTCATGGTGTTGGCTTGTGGAAACTGCCGGGTAATATCTGGCAGCTTCTCAAGGGTATTTTTGTGTCCCGGAGAATATTGAGAAGTTTCAAACCCGATGCCCTCTTTTTCACCGGTGGATTTGTTGCGTTTCCAATGGCTGTTGCTGCGGCTGGCACCCCTTCTTTGCTCTACGTCCCGGATATTGAACCGGGTTTAGCCTTGAAAGCATTATCACGTTTTGCAAGCAAAATCGCCTTAACCACAGAGACCTCGAAAGCCTTTTTTCCTAATAATTCTAAAGTAGCTGTCACAGGCTATCCGGTGCGACCGGGTTTGGAAAAGTGGTCACGTGAGGACGCATTAGCCTATTTCGATTTCAGTCCAACAATTCCGACACTGGCGATCGCAGGTGGAAGCAAAGGCGCGCGATCGATCAATATGGCTGTGCTCAAAATTCTTCCGCAGTTATTGAAAAAAATGCAAATCGTTCACCTTACAGGGCACCTGGATTGGGAGGTGGTGGATCAGGCTGCGAAACAATTACCTGAAGACCTCACAAAACGATATCAACCCTTCCCATACCTGCACGAAATGGGCGCTGCGTTAGGTGCAGCAGATTTGATCCTTTCCAGGGCAGGCGCATCAATTTTAGGAGAGTATCCATTATTTGGATTGCCTGCCATATTGGTCCCCTACCCTTATGCCTGGCGCTATCAGAAAGTAAATGCCGGCTATCTTTCGGACCGTGGTGCAGCAGAGATTCTTGAGGACGAAAAACTCCAGGAGAAATTATACGATCGTATCGTTGACTTAATGTTTGACCAAGTAGCACTTTCGAATATGAGAAAAGCAATGAAGTCTTTAGCAGAACCCGACGCTGCCGAAAAAATTGCGCAGATGATCAACGACCTGGCTGAAACAGAAAACGGAGGTATGAGGCCGTGATAAGCCTACAAGTTCTTTTTTGGATGTATGTTGTGCTTTTTGCCTTGATTGGTGCAATGCGTGGTTGGGCAAAAGAGATCCTCGTTTCTGCAGGTGTTGTCGTTGCGCTCTTTGTCGTGACGGTTATTGAGAATTATGTCCCAATCATTAGCGAATCTCTCACCCCGGAATCCACTTTTTGGGTTCGAATTGGCGTCCTGGGAATATTAACCTTTTTTGGCTACCAGGGACCCAATCTACGCCGGTTTATTGAAAGCGGCAGGTTTGTGCGGGACCGATTTGAGGACGTCCTCCTGGGCGGTTTCCTGGGTGCTGTCAATGGCTACCTGATCTTTGGATCAGCATGGTTCTTCTTACATCAAGCTGGATATCCCTTCGATTGGATTTCTGCGCCAGACCCGATTACCGAGGCTGGCCAAAAAGCCATGCAAATTATCGAGTTCCTTCCGCCGCAGTGGCTTGAAGGACCCATTATCTACATCGCTGTTGCAATTGCATTTGTCTTTATTTTGGTGGTGTTTATCTGATGAAACATGTTCACTTTATCGGGATTGGCGGCACAGGCCTTTCTGCCATCGCTCGGGTCCTGCTTGAAAAAGGATACACCGTAAGCGGTTCTGACCGTGAAGCGTCACCCCTTTTCAACGCAATCACCGCTGCAGGTGCCCGGACATATTTAGGTCATGCTCCCGAACAAATCGCTGGCGCGGATCTTGTAGTCCGCTCTTCAGCCATTCCCGATGACAATCCTGAAGTCATCGCTGCCAGGGCACAGGGGATCCAGGTGCTCAAGCGCGCCGATTTCCTTGAAGAACTTACCGGCGACAAAGAAACCATCGCCGTTGCAGGCAGCCATGGCAAAACCACAACAACAGCAATGGTAATCTGGATTTTAGAAGCCTTAGGGACCAATCCCAGTTTCATTGCTGGCGGGATGATCAACCAGCTCGGATGCAACGCCCGTGCAGGTGCTGGCACTTATTTCGCTATTGAAGCAGATGAATATGACTATATGTTCCTTGGGCTTTCGCCTAAGATTGCCATTATCACCAACATAGAACATGATCACCCTGATTGTTTTCCAACCGAAGGTGATTACCTGGATGCCTTTAGAGCCTTTCTGGGACGCGTTCGACCAGATGGTTTCGCTGTATTGTGCCTGGATGACCCCCAATCCCGCACATTATTTGAGGAAATGCAAGAAAGTCCAATCCAATTAATTAGCTATGGGACATCTCCCAATGCTGATTATTATGCTCATGACATTAGCGTTTTAGAAGATATAACGAAATTTAAACTTTCGTTTAAAAAGAATGGAGGCTTAACGGAGACCCTTGGCACCATCAAACTCAGTGTTCCGGGACAACACAACGTCCTGAACGCAACCGCAGCACTGAGTGCTATCCACCAGTTAGGGATGCCCATCAATGATGCAATTTTAGCGCTCAATAATTTTCAAGGAACTGGAAGGCGATTTGAAATTCTTGGAAACATCGAAGGCAGGGTCATTATTGATGACTATGGACACCACCCGACACAGATTGCTGCAACGCTTGAAGCAGCCCGTGAACGATACCCACATCATCGCATCCTGGCTGTCTGGCAACCACATACATTCTCAAGGACGCAGTTGCTTGAAGAAGAATATATTCGAGCACTAAGCCAGGCAGATAAAATCATCGTCCTAAAAATATACGCTTCAAGAGAAAAAAACGAAGGTTACACTGCAGAAAAAATTGCGCAATCGATCGCAGACGTCGAAGCTCATTACATTCCAAACATGGAAGATGCAACAAACTTTCTGCTCGCTGAATTAAACCCCAATGACCTGGTCATCGTATTTTCAGCTGGTGATGCCACAAAGATTAGCAGGGATGTTCTAAGGGAATTGCAGCTCCGTTTTTCAAAGGAACAGGATCGACCATGATATCAATACCCATGAAAGATCTAATAGAGACATTTGGCTCAAAACTGCATGAAAATATCGTCATGGCCAATTTCACAACAGCACAAGTTGGCGGTCCTGTTCCTGCCTTAATTTCAATCCAGAGCATTGATGATTTGATAAAGGCGTCAGTAATGCTTTGGGAACAGGAGATCCCCTTCATCATTTTGGGGAGCGGCTCCAATATTTTAGTCAGCGACCGGGGGCTTGATTGCATTATCTTGCATAATCGGGCGCACAATATCAAGATCAACACAAAATCAGACCCACCCTCAATCGAAGCAGAATCCGGTGCTATCCTAGGTACCGTTGCCAGGCAATCAGCCTTGCGCGGCTTGAGCGGCATGGAGTGGGCAGCTCCGGTTCCAGGCACAGTTGGGGGCGCTGTTTATGGCAACGCAGGGGCACATGGAAGCGATATGGCTGCCAGTCTGAAAATGGCAAAAATCTTGCACAAAGATAAGGGCATAGAAGATTGGCCGGTCGAAAAACTGGCATATGAGTACCGCAGCAGCATTCTCAAAAGAGAACGTATGCCTGTTGTTGTGCTATCTGCGATTTTAAATGCTGTGCCTTCAAGCAAGGAAGAAGCCTGGGAAAGGATAATGACCTATCAAGCACACCGTAAAGAGACGCAACCACCCGGGGCGTCAATGGGCTCTATGTTCAAAAACCCTCCTGGTGATTATGCCGGCCGGTTGATCGAAGCTGCAGGGTTGAAGGGACGCCGTATTGGGCGTGCAATGATCAGTCCCGTCCATGCAAATTTTATTATCAATCTTGACGGCGCTTCTGCAAAGGATATCTGGCAACTGATGAATCTTGCACAAGAAACAGTCCATGAAAAATTCGGGGTCAAACTTGAACCCGAAATTGAACTTATAGGTGAATTTAAGTGATAGAAAGTAAATTAAAACTCGGCATTATCTACGGCGGTCGTTCTGGTGAGCATGAAGTCTCACTGATGTCGGCTCGTTCCGTTTTATCCGTCATTGACCGTAATAAATTTGATGTCATTGAAATTGGCATCACCCGGCAAGGGCAGTGGCTGATTGGCAGTGACCTGTGGCATAAATTGAAGGCAGAAAATTACGACAGCCTTCAAGAAGCGATCTTCCTGCCAAGCCCACAAAAACCAGGTATTTACGTCCGTGAAGATGACCGCATGTCGCTTTACTCGCCGTTGGATGTGGTGTTTCCTGTGATGCACGGCACCTACAGTGAAGATGGCACCTTGCAAGGTTTATTTGAACTTGCAGATGTTGCTTATGTTGGTGCCGGCGTTTTAGGTTCAGCAGCCTGTATGGATAAGGGCTTATTTAAAGACATCATGATTGCCAATCAGCTCCCCACCTTACCTTACAGGGTGATTAACCGTTATATGATTGAACAGGATATGGAGACCTGCCTGCAAATGGCTGAAACCATTGGAGACTATCCGCTGTTCACAAAACCTGCAAACTTAGGTTCCTCTGTTGGCATCAGCAAGTGCAATAATCCCCATGACCTGATGGAAGGATTGATGTTTGCTTCGCAGTATGACCGGCGCATTGTGGTTGAAAAAGGCGTTGAAAAAGCGCGCGAAATTGAAGTCAGCGTCCTTGGCAACGAATACCCGACAGCGTCCATCCCAGGAGAAGTTGTCCCGAAAGACATCTTCTACACATACAGAGAGAAGTACATCAGTGATACAGCAGAATTGTTGATCCCGGCAAATATTTCAGAGGAGATGTCAACCCGTGTGCAAATGCTGGCACTCAAAGCCTACAAAGCAGCGGATTGTGCGGGGATGGGCAGAGTGGACTTCCTGATTGATCCTGAAACAGATGAACTGTATCTCAACGAAATTAACACCATCCCTGGGTTTACAAAGATCAGTATGTATCCCAAGCTTTGGGAAGCGTCCGACCTTCCCTATCCGCAATTAATTGAAAAATTGATCGACCTGGCACTGGCGCGAAAAGCCCAGCGCGACAAAACAGAAAGAGAGTTCAGAAGTTAGCATGGCAAAACGCCAACGTGAAGAAGAAAATAGGTTCGAAAAGATTCGAGCCTACCGGCAGACAGGCAGAAAGAATCCACCGCAATCACCCTATGCGAGCAGCGCCACGCGCAAACAAACCAAGCGTAAGGTGCCGGTTACAAGGCGCACCATGCCAAGCGCCCCTATGGTAAAACGCCAGGGACGAAAGGTCAACGTGCCACTGCGAACAAAAGGTGCAGAGCTGCAGCTGCCAGCATTCCCGCAGCTACAATTGGGATGGCGCTTCATCTCGGGTGCGATCTTCTTCCTCTCATTGGCTGTTGTGTTTAGCTTCGCAAGCCTCGACGCGTTTGAAATCACCACGATCAATCTTAATGGCAGTCACAGGTTAGGTGCTGAAGCTATTCTCTCCCAGGTAAACCTGGTAGGGAAAGCCATCATCAGCGTCAAACCTGAAGATGTAAAACAGGAAATTACAGAGAGTTTCCCGAGTGTGAAATCCGTGAAAGTTTCTGCTGGTCTGCCTGCATCCGTCAACATCCAGGTGGTCGAACGAGACCCGATCATCCTTTGGCAATCTGAAGAAATGCCCCTGTGGATTGATGCTGAGGGTGTCACATTCCCGGTTAGGGGAGAGGCTGAAACAATCTTAACCGTATTAGCCAATGGGAATCCACCTGAAATTGCAACAATCGTAACGGAAGAAACCACAGAAGAAGATGAGGAATTATCAATTCTTCTCAAGCCAAAATACCCGAAGACCACTCTCGAATTTATTCACGGCATGCTTTCCCTGAGCGAATACCTGCCTGAAGACACCTACTTGCAGTACGATCCACAATTTGGATTGGGCTGGCAGGATCCAAGGGGGTGGCTGGTTTACTTTGGAAGTAATACTTCAGAAATAGACATCAAACTTGCAGAATACGAAACAATCATCTCAACTTTGCTCGCTGAGAACCGCCAACCTGCTTTAATCAGTCTGGAATTTCTGCATTCACCTTTTTATCGAATGGAGCCGTAAGTATGGAAGAACCAATTATTGTCGGAATCGACATCGGAACCAGTAAAATATGCACCTTGGTTGCCAGAGTTGAAGAAGGCAGCAACTTACGTATCCTTGGGGTGGGTATCGAGCCTTCTCAGGGGTTACGTAAGGGAACGGTTGTCGATCTCAACGCAGCAGCCTCTGCTGTGTCACGCTCAGTTGAAAAAGCAGAACGAACATCAGGTTTTGAGATCAACGCCGCATTGGTCAGCCTGGCAGGGTCACATGTCTCATCCATCAACAGCCGCGGCGTTGTTGGCATTACCGGCGGCATTGTTGATCACGAAGACATTGACCGTGCCCTTGACGCTGCACAGGCAGTTGCTATCCCCCACAATCGAGAAATTATCCATGTTATTCAAAGAGGTTTTATTATCGACGGTCAGGATGGCATTCGAACACCTGTCGGCATGCACGGTTTCCGCCTGGAAGTAGAAGCACATATCATCACAGCTTCTTCTTCAACGGTTGAGAACCTGCGTCAATGCGTCGGGGCTTCCGGAATCGAAGTCTCACAATTTGTACTCAACCCCCTCGCATCTGGAGAGATTGTCCTTTCGGAAACCGAGCGCCAGATGGGTGTTGCTGTTGTTGATATCGGCGGCGGCACAACCGACATGGCAATTTATATTGACGGCGATGTCTGGCATACCATGGTCCTGCCCGTAGGCGGCAACCTGGTCACTTCAGATATTGCCCATGGTCTGCGCTTGCCAATCTCACAGGCGGAGGAGATCAAACTCAAATTCGGTCATGCACAACAATCAGCAGTCAGCTCTGAAGAGCAATTTACGGTGAGAAGCTTTGGCGGAGATGCACCAACCCGCATTAACCGCTCAGAATTGGCAAACATCATTGAAGCTCGCATGGAAGAGATTTTCTACCTCGTGCTGCAGGAAATTCGCCGATCAGGATATGATGGTCTGCTGCCGGCGGGCGTCGTCCTCACAGGCGGGTCAAGTTTAATGCCCGGCTGCCGCCAACTGGCATCCCAGGTGATGGGCTTGCCCGCACGGATTGCCAAGCCTCAGAATATGGTCGGTCTGACAGACCAGCTCGATTCTCCGGCTTATGCAACCAGCGTTGGATTGCTCGAGTGGGCATTGTTAATGAGTGAGGCTGATCAATACATTGAACGGCGTGGTCCAAAAACGTCCACTGATTGGACGGAAAAATTAAGGGATTTACTCAGGCGCTTATTGCCATGAGTTAATTTGAAATAAACATTTTATCAATCTTTAGCATCAAGAACAGGAGTCAAACAATGGAAAAGAATTTTAACCCAGAATCATTTGCAAGAATTAAAGTCGTTGGTGTGGGCGGCGGCGGTTGCAATGCCGTCAACAGGATGATCGATGAAGGTCTGACCGGCATCGAATTCATCTCCGTAAATACCGATGCACAGGCTTTGCAATTTTCAAAAGCCAAAGTCCGTGTGCGGATCGGTGAAAAATCAACACGAGGCTTAGGCGCAGGCGGCGACCCACGTATCGGTCGCGTCGCAGCTGAAGAATCGGCTGAAGAATTGTATGAGGTGCTCAAGGGCAGTGATATGGTCTTTGTCACCGCAGGTCTTGGCGGCGGCACCGGCACAGGGGCAGCACCCATCATTGCTCAAATTGCCAAGGAAATTGGCGCGCTGACCATTGGTGTGGTCACACGCCCCTTCACCTTTGAAGGCACCCATCGTGCAAGAGCAGCAGAAGAAGGTGCGGCAAACCTTAAAGAACATGCAGACACCCTGATTATCATCCCCAATGACCGATTGCTCCAAATCGTCGATAAACGATCCGGTCTGCAAGATGCGTTCCGAATGGCAGATGACGTTTTACGCCAGGGCATTCAGGGCATCTCTGAACTGATCACGGTCCCTGGCTTGATCAACCTGGACTTCGCTGATGTTCGCACCATCATGTCCGAAGGCGGCGCTGCATTGATGGCAGTCGGCCAGGCAAGCGGTGAAGATCGAGCTCTCAAAGCTGCTGAAATGGCAATCTCCAACCAACTCCTGGATGTGACCATCGACGGCGCTCATGGCATTCTCTTCAACGTCACCGGCGGTGAAGATTTGAAGCTCTTTGAGGTTAACCAGGCTGCAGCTATCATTAAAGAAACAGCCCATCCCGATGTCAACCTGATCTTTGGTGCTGTGGTCGATGAAAGCATGGGTGACAACTTACGGATCACCGTCATCGCAACAGGTTTTGAAGGCACAAGTATCAGTACCTCTCTCAACAGAACAGAGGAAGGGCGAAAAACGCAGGCTGAACGAAAAGCACAGGCTGAACAACGACCGCTACCAAGCATGTTAATCGATGAAGATGGGAACAAAGTCCCTGCAGGTCAACAGAGGAAAGAAAGCTATGAGTTCCCCACCCGGATCAACACCGACGATCTGGATGTTCCTGCCTTTTTGCGGAAAAGGAATCAAAATTAATTAATCACTTTATGAGATAGTAAGCTCATTGTGCAAACAACAAATTTGATGCTGATATTAGCGGTTGACCGCGTGCACCGGGTTTTAGGTATGCCTGCGGCACGCTCCAAAGACCCCCTATCCTGGGTAACCTGACTCCTTACATGGGATATCAGGGGTTAACAATAAAACGCGGGTCAATGTATCCGCGTTTTTCTTTTAAGCGCATCCTCTTTCTAATTCGATATACTTGATATATTTTATCTAATTAGCGTAAAATTAAGATAAACGCTGGGAAGACGTTGAGGACAACCAGGCTGAAATATTTGACCACCTTCTGGCGATCTTACCCGAATTTGATCTCGTGGCGTATCAGAACGCCTCAGGGATGGATATTCGCTCACTGCAGCAAATTCAAGTAGGACGAGAGCTGTTTGCCCAGAAGTAAATTTTAATAGAGAAAAATGGCCGGGAAGATGTTTAACCCGGCCATAATAATAATCTGACAACTCTCTAAAAAAATTTGCAATATTAAAGATCGATGCCAAGTTCCTTGAGAAATGCAGTGCTTTCTTCAATCACTTCCTCATGTTTTGATTTATCCAATACTTTTTGAACAAGTTCGGCACATTCTTTTTTATGCAGTTTGCGCATGACTTGCTTAATAACAGGCACACGCGCCGGTGACATGCTGAATTCATCCAAACCCAATCCCAACAGAATGGGGGCTGCTAATGGCTCACCTGCCAATTCACCACACAACCCCACCCATCGATTTTCAGCATGGGCGCAGTCAATCGTGTTCTTGATCAACCGCAGGACAGCTGGGTTCAAAGGGTTGGCAAGATGGGCTACTTTACTGTTGGTTCGATCGACAGCCAGTGTATACTGAGTCAGGTCATTGGTACCAATGCTGAAGAAGTCCACTTCCTTTGCCAGCTTATCTGCTAACAATGCCGCAGAAGGCACCTCGATCATGATGCCAAATTGGACCTTTGCGGCTACCGGCTTGCCCTCAGATTCAAGCTCCGCTTTCATTCCTTCCATCAATTCTTTGGCGGAACGAATTTCTTCAATACCCGATACCATTGGTACCATAATACGTAAATCGACGTTGGTGATCCCGCCTGCCTGCAGCAGCGCCCGAAATTGTGCCTTAAAAATATCTTCAGCGCCATTTAACATGCGAACGCCGCGCCATCCAAGGAATGGATTGAGTTCTTTTGGTAAATCAAGGTAAGGGATGGTCTTATCGCCGCCAATATCCAGTGTGCGCACAACAACGGGCATGTTTGGGTAATTTTCAAAAACAGCCACATAAGCTTCGACTTGTTCTGCTTCGGTTGGTAAGAATTTCCGATCCAAATATAGGAATTCGGTTCGGAATAAGCCAACACCTTCAGCACCATTTTTTATACCCAACGGTGCATCATCCACGCCGCCAATATTGGCAACGATTTCCACCCGATCGCCATCTGCTGTCATCCCGGGTGCCTGGGCATCAGCTCTGGCTTTCTTCCTTTCAACACTGGCTTTCTTTTCATGCTCTATAAACACGTTCATTTGGTCTTCATCTGGGTTAATGACCACCTCGCCCTTGTCACCATCAACCAGGACCATTGTTCCTTCTTGTAATTCTAAAACTGCCTCTCCCAAGCCGACAACCGCTGGTAAGCCAAAAGCTTTCGCAAGGATTGCGGCATGTGATGTTGGTCCACCCCGAGCGGTAATAAAGCCTAAGACAAAATCTTTATCAAGGCTAACAGTATCAGAGGGCGTTAAATCATCACCGACAATAATTGAAGGCTCGGTTAAGGCGGTCCGCCCTGCACTGACGCCAAGCATATGACCTAACACGCGCCGACCCACATCACGTATATCGAGCGCTCTGCTGGCAAGGGTTTCATCGGGGATTTGCTCCATCATATTTGCAAAAAACTCAATTGCATCCATCCAGGCTTTTTCTGCATTGGTGCCTTGCTTGATCGATTTCTTTGCCCGGTCAATCAGGGCAACATCTTCTAAAATCATTCGATGGGCCTCAAATATTTCGGCCTCGTTCTTCTCAGATCGGCTTTCGACCTCTTTTTTGATCTCGATCAGTTCTCCCTGCCCTTTTTCAACGGCATCCATCATGCGTTGAATTTCATCTTCAAATTCGCGAATTTCATAATTCAGGATTTCCAGCTCAATTTCTGATACCAGAGCCGTCTTCCCATGTGCCAGGCCTGGTGCCGCCGGGATTCCCTTCAATATAGTTTGATCAACCTGTGACAAAATTTCCTCCTTTACTCCTTACCAATAGTTCCTGTAAATTATAAACCAGAAACAGCAGATTGCGGTCTGGTACCAGATAATTTAAAAGAGAATTCCCTTGCTCTGATGAGAAGGGTCGTAATAGATTTATTAACCAGGCTCAAATTTTATTGATCCTGCTGTGCATGTCTGCTGATTTCTCGGGTTGAGCTTTATATTTTAAACTTTCCAATTCTGAATGTTAAAAAATCATCGAAATTACAATATTTTAAGAAATATATACGAATCTTTTGTTGATTCAGCCTTTTACCTATGTTACAATAGAAACCTACCCAATTGGTAGGGGGAACAGAATGTTCCACCCCCATATTTGGGGGACTGTTACACGGCGAAAACCATCCATGATGAGAAGGGATAATTGATGCATTGTCCTTATTGCCAGCACGAAAAATCCAGAGTCGTTGACACCACCAAAGACGCCCCCGGTGGAATCCGTCGAAGGCGCGAATGTTTAAATTGCGGTGAAAGGTTCAGCACCCTGGAAAGGGCAATCCTGGCAACCCCTTTAGTCGTTAAACAGGATGGTACGCGAGAAGAATTCAATCGGGAAAAACTGCTTCACGGCATTCGCCTTGCCTGCACTAAAAGGCCTGTATCCGGTGCTGACATTGAACGCTTGATCGGCGAAATTGAATCGACGCTGCAGAGAATGGGTAAATCAGAGGTTTCATCTCGGGTGGTTGGCGACATGGTCATCCAGGCTTTGAGAGAGCTGGATCATATTGCTTATATTCGCTACGCTTCTGTTTATCTTCAATTTGAAGATTTACAATCGATTCGCTCAGAAATTGACCGGCTTTTATCAGAAGAATAATAAAAATAAAAAATTTAAGGAGTCTCGCATGTCAAAAAATAATGGTAGAAATTTGACGGGTATGCAGCCCACCCCACCACTTCCTGAAGATATGCCAAGCATTGAACTTACCGAAAACTCCCGACAGGTTCTTGCCAAACGTTATCTGCGTAAGGGTAAAGACGGGGAGCCTGTGGAAACCATTGATGAAATGTTCTGGCGAGTCGCCTATCATGTTGCGAAAATTGAAGAAACATGGGACGAAGATTATGAACCTCGAGCACGCGATTTTTATCAAATGCTGACCTCGAAAAAATTCTTTCCAAATTCACCTACCTTTACTGGTGCAGGAACACCTTTAGGCCAATTAGCTGCCTGTTTCGTTCTACCCATTTCAGATGACATGGGAAGGCACGAGGATGGTATTTTCACAACCCTGCGTAATGCTGCCCTGATTCAACAAACGGGTGGCGGCAATGGATTCAGTTTTTCACGCTTGCGCCCAAGCGGCTCCCGAGTGAAAAAATCTGCTGGCCAGGCAACGGGTCCGATTGGGTTCATGCGGGTATATGACGAAGCCTTTGGTGAAATTGCCCAGGGCGGCACACGACGAGGGGCGAATATGGGTGTGCTGCGGGTCGATCACCCGGATATTGAGCAATTTGTCACTTGCAAGACATCGGAAAATGCCATTACAAACTTCAACATTTCAGTGGGTATTACCGATGCGTTCATGAGAGCAGTTAAAGAAGATGCATCATGGGACTTGCGATTCCCCGATGTAACAGCTCCCGAATACCAGGATTTCAACGGTGACTTAGATGATGCATTACATGCAGGCTTGCCCATTAAGACCTTTAAAACCATCAGAGCTAGGGAGTTATTTGACAATATCGTCAGCCAGGCACATCACAATGGGGAACCTGGGATGTTATTCCTTGATACTGCAAACAAAAATAATCCCGTACCGCATCTCTACCGCCTCGAATCAACAAACCCTTGTGGTGAGCAGTGGCTTGGCCCTTACGAAAGTTGCTGCCTGGGATCTATCAACCTTGCAAAGCATTTTAGCCCGAACAAAAATGTGGATTGGCAAGCGCTCCAGGAAACCGTTCAAACAGCAACAATCTTCCTGGACGATGTCGTCGAAGCCAATGCCTACGTTCCCGCGGTGCCGCAGCTCGAAGAATCAGCAAAACGTGCCCGCCGGATTGGTCTGGGCATTATGGGTTTAGCCGATCTGCTCTATCATGTCGGTATTCGTTATGGCAGCCCTGAAGGCCAGGAGTTTGCAGCCCAGGTTATGGCTTTTATCCGTTACCATTCGATGCGCACCAGCATTGAGCTTGCAAAACAGCGGGGCACCTTCCCCGCTATTGACGGCAGCATCTATGACCCACAGGATTTAAATTGGCAGCCGCCACAACCCGTCGAGCCCTTCAAACACGATTATGGACGACCTGATATTGACTGGGAAAGCATTACCAAAGGTATTTTGAAGTACGGCATACGGAATGCAGCACAAACAACTATTGCCCCCACCGGCACAATTGCTACTGTTGCCGGCTGCGAAGGCTACGGCTGTGAACCTGTGTTTGCTTTGGCTTATATCCGCCATGTTAACGACAATGGTAAGGACCTTCAATTAAATTATGTCAGCCCCCAATTCCAGCGTGCATTGGACAACTTGCGCATTAGCCCTGAACAACGGGAGGAAATCATCTCTGAGGTCATTGAAACTGGCACCTGCCAGCAAATTGAAGGCCTTCCTGAATCTACAAAAGAGATCTTTGTTGTCTCCTCCGACATCACAGCAGAAGAACATGTTCGGATGCAGGCAGCGCTTCAGGCATTTGTTGATAACAGCCTCAGCAAAACAATCAACTTCCCACCCACAGCAAAGCCTGAGGATATAGCGAAGGCATACTTACTGGCCTGGGAATTAGGCTGCAAAGGTCTCACGGTCTATGTCACCGGTTCCCGGGAACAGGTTGTGCTTGAAACCAGAGGCACTGCTGAATCGAAGTTGGCAGCAAAACAAGAAGACATAACGCAATCAGAACAGGATTTACAAACGGAGATGGGTCAACAATTACCAATTTGGCATGACACCAAAAAACCAAGACCCAGTTTCTTAAAAGGTTACACTTATTCTGTGGAAACACCTTTAGGGAAAGCTTTTGTCACCGTCAATGAAAATGGCGGTAACCAACCATTTGAGGTGTTCGTCACGTCAGCAAAAGCAGGCTCAGAGACTGCAGCCCACTCAGAAGCCATTGGGCGCCTGATTTCTTACATCTTACGCATTTCATCACCCATTGAACCAAGAAAACGCCTCAAAGCCGTTATGGACCAGCTGGCGGGCATCGGTGGAGGTCGGTCACTTGGTTTTGGCCCAAACCGAATTCGATCATTGCCCGATGGGATTGCCAAAGCTCTGGATGAGTATCTTTACATCAGGCACTGGGAGAATGAAATCCCTGAGGAAGCAAGACTTGTAGAATATCAACCCCTTCCCTTAGAAGGTTTAGAAAATTTGGAAGCCCCGCAGCAGCGCAAGATTGGTGAACTTTGTCCGGAGTGTGGGCAGGCGACTTTTGTTAACGAAGAAGGATGTAAAAAATGCTACAGCTGTGGATTCAGTGAGTGTTGATCATGGCTCTTCTATTTTCAGGAAGGATGATACGTTTTAATATTTCTTCAGGAAAATCTTCGAAAAATACCATTTGTACAAGACGATAGGATTATAATCATTAGTATAATAAATCTTGGAGAGTCAGTTTCCTGGAGGCAAATGATGCAAAAAGATTGGACACAAGATACTGTAACATTAAACAACGGCATTCAGCTCTTCTTCACAAGGACGGGCAGCGGCGATAAACCACCCCTCGTGCTTGCGCATGGTCTGACAGATTTTGGCCTGTGCTGGCATCAATTTGCAAGCGATTTGGAAGAAAAGTACGACATCATCATGTACGATGCCTATGGGCATGGTAAATCCTCGCGTGTTTCACCCGAGAAACGCTTTGACCTTGTGGAAGATTTACATGATTTTATTAAAGCCCTTAATCTCGAAAAACCAGGGCTTGTTGGGCACTCGATGGGTGCGGCGACCGCAGCAGGTTTCGCTGCGAAATACCCCGAGATGGCATCATGCCTTGTTCTTGAAGATCCACCCTGGTCAGACCAGGAAGGAACGGAAGAGGGCTTCAAGAAAGCCATGAAAGAATGGAAAAAACAAAATTTGGCTTCTAAAGAAAAATCGATTAAAGACCTCATCAGGCTTAAGAAAAAGGAATCCCCAAACTGGGAAGCAGCCATTTTAAAAGAATGGGCACAGTCAAAACACGAATTGGACCCCAATTTCTTTGACCATTATCCATATATCTCGATAGACTGGCGGGTTGTTGCAAAATTGATCACCATTCCTACCCTGATCGTCACTGGAGACAATGATCGCGGCGCGATTGTGACACCTGCATTGGGCATTGAAGCTGTTCAGCTCCTTGAAAAAGGAGAGTTTGGGCATATCAGTGCTGCTGGTCATTGTGTCCGCTATGAGCAATACCAACCCTATTTGAAAATGGTCGATTTATTCTTAAAACGAAATATTTCTTCATAAACCTATACGAGATTCCGCGCCTGGAGAAATGAGCCAACAATGGTGAAGCGCTTGATCCTTTTAGCTGGAAATATTGGCGCAGGAAAAACATCCCTGACTGAACGCATCGGCGAAAGATTGGGATGGAAAACTGCTTACGAATCTGTCGCTGACAATCCCTATTTGCCAGATTTCTATGAAAACATGAAGGCATGGGCGTTTCACCTGCAGATTTATTTCCTCGGGCATCGCGCTGAACAGCATATCTACCTGGCAGAGCATCCCCAATCAGCGATCCTCGACCGCAGTATTTATGAAGACGCTCACATCTTTGCCCGCGCCCTCCACCAAATGGGAAACATGAATGACCGCGATTATCATGCTTATCTCAGGCTCTACAACCTGGTTGTCAATGACTTGCCAAAACCCGATCTTTTAATCCACCTGGAGGCACCTGTTTCTGTGCTGATGGCGCGCATTCAACGACGTGCACGAAACATCGAAACAGGCATTTCTCAGGAATATCTTTCGCTGCTCGAGCGATTTTACACCGAATGGATAGAAGCCTTCGACCTCTGCCCGGTGCTGACCATCCGCAGCGACGCCCTCGATTTTGTCCACGAAACAGAACATCTCGATATCGTTGTCGATAGAATCAAAGAGAAACTATCCGGACGTGAAGAAATGGTGTTCTGAGGATGGCAATTAGGTGAATGGGTATTAGTTGATTGGGTATTAGGTGATTGGGTATTAGGTGATTGGTTATTAGCACCAAAAATTCGACATTCTAAATCTTTTCGTTGGATGCGTTGCGGTTTTCAACGCACCATTTTGTGACATCAATTCAACCAACAATATAATCGTACAGGTGAAATCATTGATGGGTTTTGGCCCAGGGGAAGACTCACGCCATCAATCTTTTCGTAGGGTGCGGTGGGTTTTTCACCGCACCATTTTGTGACACCAATTCAACCAATAATAATAGTACAGGTGAAATCATTGATGGGTTTTGGTGCGTGGAAACCCTCACGATAAACTTCCGAGCACAAATCCCGTATAATTATTATCAAAAGTCCACCCGATCAGTTTGCAACTTATTTTCCATTTTGTCGTATATTATTTTAGAGCAACATTCAGGAGACCGTGTGAACGAGCAAGAAGCACTGTGGATACAAAAAGCACTGCAAGGTGACGATCATGCCTTTGGAAACCTTGTTGAAGAATATCAAAAGCCCGTCTTTAGCCTGTGTTACCGCATGCTTGGTAACAGCAAAGACGCAGAGGATGCTGCACAGGAAAGCTTCATTCGTGCTTATCGGTATCTAAAAAAATACGACCCCAATCGTTCCTTCGCCACATGGCTTCTATCCATTGCTGCTCATTATTGTATTGACCAAACTCGGAAAAGACGTTTGCCCACCATATCCACAGATTCACTGCCAGCAGAAATCATCTCTGACCGAAATGCACCTAACCCCGAAAGGGAATACAGGCAGCAGGAGAAAGAAGTCTTGATCCAGAATCTGATTGACGAGTTAAATCCAACGGACCGAGCAGCAATCATATTGCGTTACTGGCATGAGTGCTCGGAAGTGGAAATCTCAGAAACATTGGATCTGACGGTCAGTGCAGTAAAAAGCCGCTTGTATCGCGCTCGACAGGCTTTGGCAAAATCCTATATCGAATCAGAAAAGTCAAAGCCCATAAATGAAAGGAGAGCCCATGAGTCACCAGCCTTTTGAGAACTGGCTTTTTTCGGATGAAACAATTGACCCTGAAGACTCTGAAGCATTGGAGGAACATCTCAAGCAATGTGAACAATGCCTAGAATTGTCAACAGCCTTAGACCAGGTTTTCGAGACGATCTCAACGGCTAAAACACCTGAGCCAAGCCCGGGGTTTACCCAACGTTGGTATCAGAATTTAGCGGTATATCGAGAAAAACAGCAGGAACGCAGAATCTGGTTCTTCATCCTCGGTTTATTTACACTTGCCTGCTTTATCTTGTTGGGCTTGTTCTTTATCAACCTGAGCAATTTCAACGGCTCATATGTCCTCGCGCAATTTGCTGCCAATGTCAGCCTATTTGCAACCAGGTTAAATAACCTGCTCAAATTCGCAAAATCAATAACCAGGGCATTTCCAATATTAATTCCAGTATCTTTGACATTTGGTGTGGGATTGCTTTCCGTATCATTTGCATTAATGATCACTTGGTTTAGCTCAATTATCAGGTTATATCAACCTGTTCAAGAAAGAGGTTAATCTCAATGAAAAAAACACAAAAATTATTCTTAATACTTCTGACATCCTTAATAATTTTCTTCGCCCTCCCCAGCCATGTATCCGCCGCATCATTAGAAGACGACAGAACCATTTTTGGAGAAAATTACACCCTGGAATCAGGACGAATCCTCGATGGAGATTTAAATGTCATTGGTGGTGTGGTTGAAATCGAAAAAGATGCGCAGGTCAACGGAAATGTCAATGTTATTGGCGGACTGGTAACCATAGACGGCATTATCCTTGGCGATCTGACGGCAGTCGGCGGCACAGTCAACCTGAACGAGAATGCTGTCATAAAAGGCAATCTGGTCTCACCTGCCAGTTATATCAATCAAGATCCGGGTGCCACCGTTGAAGGCGATCAAATACAAAACTGGAATATCCCCTGGACTGGTTTCAACATACCAGAGTTCGACCCTCGGGGTGACTTCATAAGACCTGAAACTCAAATTATCACTGCTGCCACTCGCATTGGAAGAGGCATTGCATTTTCCTTGATCCTGACAGCTTTAGGCGCATTGTTATTGCTAATGATGCCAAAGTCGACACAAGTCATGACAACAGCCCTGGAATCACAACCCTGGGTGATGCTTGGTTACGGCGCGCTGACCGCATTTGTGATGGTAATTGGCGGCATCATCTTGTCTATCACCATCTGCCTGATCCCCGTGGTCATTCTGGCAGGCATGGCTGTTGCCCTGGCTGGCCTGGTCGGATGGCTCACCCTGGGCTATGAACTGGGCAAGAAGATCTCTGAAAGCCTGTTCAAAGCCACCTGGCATCCTGTCCTTTCAGCTGCCCTCGGTAACTTTTTACTTTACCTGATTGCAGCAGGGCTCGACCTGATCCCCTGCCTGGGTGGATTCCTGGTCCTGATTGCCGCTTTATTTGGGCTGGGGACGACGGTCGTTACATTATTTGGCACCAAAACATACCCGCACGGTACGGACAAAGAAAACGAAGAAAAAATTCTTCTGTTTGAAGAAAAACAAGCGGACACTGCTAACGAATGGAAAGCTGAAGAGGTTGATCCTTCCAGTGAAAGCAAAATTACCAGGCGACCTATTGAGGACCTTGGTTTGCATGAAAACGACACAATGACCTTGAAGAATGCCGGCATGGCAACCATTGACGACATCCTTGAGCGCTTTGCTAACGGTGATGAAGGGTTAAGTGCTCTTGAAAATTTTGATCAAAAATCGATGCAGGATTTGAAGGACGCGCTGAGTCGATTAGGGTATGATATTCCGGGTTCATCGGAATAAAGCTTGCAACACTTCTTAACATATTAAATTGATACATCTGACCTGAATGTCAGGAGGATTTTATGAAGAAACAACTTATCGCCGCAGTATTGGTTCTGATTCTCGCCAGTTTTGCATGTTCCATTCAAAATATTGAGATGAAAACCATCGATATACAAGTTGTGACGATTGCAGAACCCTTACCCACAGACCTTGCTGGTACTGAACTGGCGTTTACCATGACAGGTGGGAAATTTAACCTTTCCCCCGGTGCCGATGGGCTGGTTAAAGGCAGCATCACCTATAACGTTGAACGGTGGGAACCGGAATTCACACGCAGCACCTATTATTACGAAATCAAACAAAAGAACCCTTACAGTATCACGGGCATCCCTACCGGGGATATTGAAAACCATTGGGACTTTGGTCTTTCAACCGTCCTGCCCCTGGATTTAACCATCCAGGGCGGCGCGAGTGAAAACACATTTGATTTCTCTGGATTGCAATTGACCAATCTCAACATCACCCAGGGCGCCAGTGAAACAGAAGTGCGATTTGACACACCCAATCCTGTGCTGATGAAGGAATTCAGCTTTAAAACGGGTGCATCCTCAGCAAAACTCTACGGTCTGGGTAATGCAAATTTTATATCAATGAATTTCTCCTGCGGTGCTGGCGATTACACCCTTGATTTTACCGGCGCCTTAAGCATGGAAAGCACTGTCGATATCAAAGCAGGTGTAAGCAACCTCACAATCATTATCCCTGCGGATATGAACGCCGCTGTGGTCAACCACGGCATGGTCAGCAACATTAATACCCAGGGCACATGGCTTGTAACTGATGAAACCTACACCACCATGGTAGAAGGTCCAAAATTAACCATCAACCTGGATATGGCAGTCGGAAACATCAACTTAATTCATGAGTAAACCAGATCCGGTGATCATGAAATTTATACTAACTGCGAAACAAAAACGAGACACAAATAAAAGAGACTGGGATTAATTTTTTATTAATAAACAATAAAATTAGTCGTTAAAAGGTGCTGTGCCAGGACATTGTATCCACTCCATGGGCCGATATTAACAGCGGCATCATCTAGTAACACAGGGATAGTACAACGGATATTTTCATCGATGTTTGGTAGACATTGTTTAAGGGTTTGGAAAGGCGTTTGATAATCAAGAGAGGAATGTTCACGGACATTATTGTAATAATAGATATAGCCTAAAGATTCCTCTAATAAAGAATTTTCATTTATAAAATGAAGGGATCTGGGGATATAAAACTCATCATCATCGGTGCGATGAGAACGTTCGACATGGGCATTTTCTTCACAATGTCCTTTCCGATTCTGAATGAGACGACAACCAAAACCAGCAATCAATTTTCTCA
>JARGGB010000011.1 GCA_029210815.1 Candidatus Brevefilum sp. | reverse complement strand
CTGTGGCGGCTTTTGCCCAATTTTTCAGCCGAGGCAGCAGATGCGCGATCGTCAGCAGGACCAGGAAGATCGCCAGCAGGCTCGCTGCGAAGTAATGTGAAAGCAGCAACCCTGAAGTCAGCACTGCCAGTGACAGCGTGTGCCGCCAGGGGCGGGGCTTTTTGAGCATGGTGATGGCGAGGCTCATGGCTAAGGGGAGCAAGATCATCCCGGTCAGCAAGGTATAGCGCCCCCAGCTGAGGTAATATGCTGGCATACGGGTGACAAAGCTAACCAATAAGCCCGCGATTGCTGCAGGACGCCAGTCACGCCAGAGGGTTTTCCCCAGGGCATAGGTGGAAAGGCTGACAGCAGCATTCAGCACCTGCCCTAACAGGAGCATTGCATCACCAATTTCCATACCGCTTACCGCGGTGAACAGAGCAGTCACTGCATGATAACCGAAATGGTAATAGAAGGGTCCCTCAAGGTAGGGCGAGAGGCTTTCTGGCAAGCCGCCGTTTTCAAGGATGACACGGATGATCAGGTAATGATGCTGGGAGTCCACCCAGTTGGGCAGCAGAAGCTCTCGAGCCTGGTATAAACGTAAAAACAAAGTCAGTCCAAATAAAATCAGGCCAATAATGAGATGAGGCAGATACTTCCTTTGAAACCGAAAACCACGTTTGATGAACCCGAGAAATCCCAGGATGATAAAAATCAAGAGGATCAACAGAAGACCAGCAATTGTGAGATCCATCCTGAATAGAAAGAGAAGCTCGGCAATCAACATGATTAGCGCCAGGCTGACGCCAATGACCTGGGCAAGGGAAACCATGGGATCCTGTTTTCGCTTACCCATCCACGCCCACCAGGCTGTGCCTGGCAGCAAAAGCGCTGCAAAAGCCAGGAAGGTCACAGCGGGCGCACACCTTCTGTATTGATTTTTGCAAGCATTGTTTCGACTGTCATGTTTAAAACAGGGTGATTGAATTCGGGTGCGATATCCTTCAATGGGACGAGAACGAAATTGCGTTCATGAAGGCTGGGATGTGGGATACGCAGTTTGGATCGCTTGATCACCCTTTGACCATAGAAAAGGATATCCAAATCGATCAGTCGCGGCCCGTTGCGGAAGGTTTTCAGGCGTCCCATCTTCTTTTCAATTCGTTTTACATAAGCTAACAAGCGTCCGGGGCGCATTTTGGTTCGCAATTCCAGCACCTGGTTGAGAAATTCCGGCTGGTCTTCATAACCCCAGGGCGGCGTAATATAAATGGGCGATTCCTTGATGATGGTCACCTTCACCCCCAGTGCTTTTCTTGCTTCACACAGGTTGGTTTCGCGATCGCCGATATTCGTTCCAAGGGCAAGGAACACCTGCTCATTCACAATCAGGCAACCTCAAGGATGTTGAGGAAATCAGCAAACAAGCCGTAGGCAGTTGTTTCGGGACCCGGGTCGCTTTCTAATATCCCCAGGCCGGGCAGCATGTCGAGCTTGAATTGGCAGTAGGAGCTTGTGCCGTTCACGCTGTACAGGGGGGATTCCGGCCCCACGCGTTCAGGCGCAACCCTGGCAAAGACGCGGCCTTCTTCCCGCTTTGCGCTGCACACCAGCTTCCATCGCTCACCGTCAGCTTTGGCTTCAGCGATCTTCTCCGGGGTGATGCCGCGAATGCCAGTACGGTCCACCTGCTGCGGCGTCATGGGAACGCCCATCAGCACTGTCACAAGTGCAGATACTTTTATTGCTGCATCCCAGCCGTCAATATCATTGCTGGGGTCGGTTTCGGTAATCCCGATGGATTTGCCATAGGCGACGGCTTCATCAAAGCTTTTCCCTTCTTCCATCATGGCAAGCAGCATATTGGTGCAGGAATTGAGAATGCCTTTGAATGAAATCAGGTTGGCGCCTACTAGCGGCTGCCGGAAGAGGGCAAAGATTGGGGCGCCATCCATCACAGCCGATTCAAACATGAAGCCCAGGTTTTGCTTTTTTGCCAGTTCTGTGAGTTCCTGGTAGCCGTGAACCACAGGCCCTTTATTGGCGGTGATAACATGCATCCCTTTTTCCAGGGCGGTTTTCAGATAGCCCAGGGCAGGTTGGCCGCTTTGGGGGTTGACCGGTGTGGTTTCAAACATGAAGTCCGCCGGGCAGGTGCTGATGAATGCATGGGTTTCATTGGGGGTATCTACCTTACTCAAGCGGTTCAGGTCTTGACCGGAGTCGGTAATGGACAGCGCCTGTTCTAAATCCAGTCCGTCCGGATTAATAGCCTGGCCGTGCGTCCCGGTGATAATGCCCGTCACAGTTACTGAAACTCCATAACGAGATGCCAGTTCCTCTTTCTTTTTGATCAATAAACGGGCAAAGGCTTTGCCGACGTTGCCAAATCCCACCAAACACATGCGATAATTTTTTGTCATAAAGTTTTCCTTTTTTGAGCATTTGTTTCCTATATTTAACCACAAAAACTCGAAATCTGGCATGAAATGAGGCAGAAATGAAATCGTGGGTTAAAATATTGTTATGGATATTAATTCTCATAAGGTTTTATTATTTGATATTGACGGCACCTTGCTGGAGCCGGCTGGAATTGGCCGTCTTTGTTGTCAGCGCGCACTGGAAGATGTGTTGGGGTTTTCAGTGCCCACTGATGGCGTTGCCATGGCAGGGAGAACAGATTGGGGCATTGTCAATGATTTGTTGGTGCATGCCGGCCTGGAGGAGCCCGAGGTTGAAGCACAGCGTGATAAAGTCTTTGACGCTCTCTCCCGTCACATCGCTGCTGCCGCACCATCCTCGAAGATGCACATTCTACCAGGGGTGAAATCCTTATTAAATCACCTTGAAAAGGATGCTAGGTTCATTTTAGGCCTGGTAACCGGGAATGTGCAAAAAACGGTTGTTCATAAATTGCAGGCGGTTAGTATTGACCCGGGCTTGTTCACCTTTGGCGCCTTTGGGGATGAGCATATCGATCGCAATACCCTGCCTGCCCTGGCACTTTATCGCCTCAGCCAAATGATTGGGGTTCAGGTTCCGGCTGAACGTGCATTGGTAATCGGAGATACCCCTCATGATATTACCTGTGCTCAGCATGCGGGCATAAAGGTGCTCAGTGTTGCAACAGGGCTTTATTCGATGCAGGACCTGGCAGCATTGGAACCGGATTTTCTCCTGGAGGATTTGTCAGATACGCCGAATGTCGTTGAAGTTCTTGAAAAGTTCTAACACGGTATCTTTACTGTGGATGCCTTAGTTACGCTGCCTCAAAGTGAGGAAACAGAAGGATTGTAAGATGAAAAATCGACAGTGGTTAATGAATGGTTTATTTGGCATATTATTGGCTGTCATCAGCGGCTTTGCTTTTATCCTTGCTTTTCCGCCATATGAAATTTGGCCTTTGATCTTCATCGGGTGGGTGCCGGTGCTGGTTGCCCAGCACAGGGTGATGCCTGCGAAACTATCAAGTTTACCCACGGCGATCGCCATTGGGATTTGGCTGGAAGGCTATATGGGGCCAATCTTTAATCCAACCGGCTCTTACATGATTTACCTGCCGTTGGTGGCCGCTTTAATCTCTTTTTTGGTGGATATTGGCAAGAGAAAATTTAATCAAAAGACACATTATCGCTATTTTGTGATTGAGGGTGCCTTATCCTGGTCAGCAATTGAGATGGTCCGCTTGTTCATCCCGATTGCAGGCACTTGGGGGTTCATCGCCTATCCTCTCTATCGGCAAGTCTGGTTCATTCAGCCGGCGAGCATTTTCGGCATCATTGGGCAGGGGATGCTGGTGATGGTGGTCAATTTGGTCCTGGCGCAGGGCATTATTTACTGGCTCGACCAGGGGGCGAAGTTCAGCATCCCTTCAGGGATTCCGGAGAAAATGGTCAGGCGTTGGGCAAATGGCACAGCGCTGGCACTTGTTCTGTGGACCGGTTTGAGCCTGATCCTTCTTCAGCCTGATGCGGGTGAAAAGATCACCGTTGCTGCAGTTCAACCGGATATCTCTCCTATCATTACAGGAAATCAAGGCAGAGATGAATTGTTGGCGCAGTTGTTCCGAGATATGATCGCAGAAACCCGTCAGGCAGCAGACCAGGGGGCTGAATTTGTCGTCTGGCCTGAAGGCGCATTGCGGACAGATCCCCAGGTTGAGGACCAATTGGGTTTGGTGAGCCTGGCTAAGGAGATTGAAAGTTACCTGGCAATCGGTTATGTCGTTAACCTGGATGATGGCACATTTCGCAACGAGGCGACCGTCATTGACCCCTCAGGTGAATTTTTAGGCGTGTTTGGGAAGGATCACCCGGTATTGTTTGGCGGTGAAACCAGCCCGACCCGCGGTACCTACCCGGTTTATGAAACACCCATCGGGACCCTGGGCACCATCATTTGCTACGACCTGGACTATACCGACACAGCACGCAAGCTGGCAGCACAGGGTGCGCAGTTGATCGGCGTGCCATCGAATGATTGGGGTGGTATTGCGGATAAACATTACACGCATGTGGTATTCCGGGCGATCGAAAACCGTGTTGCGATGGTCAAGGCGGACGGGGGTTACGATTCAGTCATTGTGGACCCCTATGGCCGAATCAAGGCTTTAGCATCGTACACGGAGGGCGGCGGCGCAACCCTGGTGGCGGAGGTGCTGCTTGGCTCTGGTAACGGCACGATTAACACACGACTCGGGGATTGGGTGGGCTGGTTGGGCATTGCCGGGGTGGTTTTCTTTATGTTTGGGGGTCCTTTTTTGGTGAAAGCCGCAGAGAAAAAGGATGAAGAAGGGGAATAAGATTCCATTCGAAAGTTGATTATGTGACAAACACATCTGAAAACTTTTATTTTATTTTTTCTCTGAGACTGCTTACCACTTCGCTAGTGCTTGGGTATTTTGTCATTGCGATGAGGCCGATAGGCCGAAGAAGCAATCTCAGAGTAATGTGGTGGACTCACCTTTATCCTTAACATACACAGCTCAAGGCTTTTGCATTATCAAATTTTTTACTGAGACTGCTTCACTTCGTTCGCAGTGACAATAAATTTGTAGGGCGGGATGCGTTTGTCATCCCGCCGTTTTGGTCAGTTTACATTTTTTTACAATATAGATGGGCTAATGGGTGTTTGGTTGTTATTGTGCCGTGGGGGGTTTCACTGCACCCTACTTGTATTTCCTTTGGAGGGACATTATTTTAAGAGATTTTATATATCGCCCCGGAAACGGGTCCCAGGCTGAGGTGCCATCCGGAATCCGTCTTTCTCAATTCGGCGTTTTCAGGTGCGTCAATTAATTTGGGGTGAGTATCAATGATGTCAGGTGGGAGATCAATGCTGACCTTTTGACTTGAAGGGTTGAGGGCAATCAGCAATTTTTGATCGGATTTGCTCATGCTGTAAACAAGGGGCAATTTACCGCTTTCGGCATATACCACTTCAAATTTTGCATCGGAAGACAGGGCGGGAAGAGTGTGCCTTAAATGAACCAATTCTTTAACCCGGTTAAGCAGTGAATCGGGGTCTGAGTCTTGTTCTGCGACATTGGGGCGATCTGGCGAAGGATCCACGGGGAGGTATAAGGAATCAGCATCAGCATGTGAGAATCCTGCGTTTTTGTCATTGGACCACTGCATGGGTGTTCGGGCACCAGTTCGTGTATAACCACCTTCTTTTGAGGGCAGCTCACGATACTGCATGCCGATTTCATCGCCGTAATAAATAAAGGGCGTCCCGGGCATGGTCATCAGGAATAAATAGATCAATTTCATCATCGCCTGGCTTTTGCCATTCCTAAGACGGGGTGTTTCGTCGTGATTTCCCGTAATGAGCGCAACATATCCCTGGTCGGATATTTCATCAAGATAATAGAGGTATTCGTCCAAAAACTGGCGGATATCGCCGTGGCCTGATTCATCGAAAAAGGGCCAGCTGTAGGGGTCACGCCAGCGACCCTCCCCGCGCTTTCGGAAAAGAGAAACCCAACCCGGGTTGTTGAAACCTAACAAGAAATCGGCATGGAAACCTGCCGCAATGGACTGCGCTGGCGATCCCCATTCGGAGACGATCACCGCTTCGGGATAGTTTTCTTCCAGCCAATCCCGGATCCAACGCCAGAAGCGGGATGTTTCGGCTTTATCCGGATCTCGCTTGACCAGGGAATTCGCCATATCTACCCGGAAACCGCTGGCGCCTTTATCCAGCCAGTAAGCCATGACCTTTTTGATTTCCTGACGAACCTGCTGCGGTCCAGCGGCGTCCACGGCCTGCATCCAGGGGTAAGTCGGGTCGGTCTGTGCAAAGCCGTAGTTGAGGGCTGGCTGAAACCAGAAGAAATTGGTGATGTAACCCGCATCTCGCTGGCCATAGCCGCGGACGACCGGCAAATCCTCATGGGGCGTATCCCAGATGGAGTTGTTCCATACATAATAGTCTGTGTGAAGATTGGTTTCGTGTTTCTGGGATTCCTGGAACCAGGGGTGTTCAACGGATGTGTGACCAGGGACGAGATCAAGCAGAACATGCATACCGCGTTTTTGGGCTTCAGCAAAGAGCCTTTCGAGGTCTTGATTGGTGCCATATCGTGGGGCAACCCGGTAATAATCCGCCACATCATAGCCGGCATCCTGGAAGGGGGATACAAAACAGGGGTTGATCCAAAGGGCATTGATCCCTAAGCTCTCAAGATAATCAAGTTTTTCAATAATCCCGGGGATATCTCCGACCCCATCATCGTTAGAATCGTAGAAGGATTGGAGATAGATTTGATAAAAGACGGCTTTTTGAAGCCAGGAAGGTAAGGTGTGTTTCATTTTGATACTCTCCCTTGTTTGACTCGGCTTTTACCGATCAGGGGTTTCTTCCAGAAAATAAATCGGGTTTGAGATTAATGCGGGTAATGGCGGCAGCCCGGGCAGGAATGTGCGAAGGATCTCAACGCGGACAAACCCTGGCGCTTTCACTGGAAAACTGAGTTCAGCCATGCCCTCTGAGACTGCCTGGAACGGCACTGTTTCTTCACTTTGGGTGATCACCTTAACGATATCGCCAGGGATCAATCCTGAAACTTCGATTTGGAGGGTTTGGCCCGCTTCCCAGACCCTCGCATCGCCCATCTGGCATTCATCGGCATTGAGTTGAATCTTAGGCCCCTGCGGCGAAAACCGGATGAAGCTGCGGCCTGCCCGCAAAGCCTTCAAAATCTCGTTGGGTGTGTTTGCTCTGGCATAGACGCCCATACAGGGTCCGCCAAGGATTTGGAAAAGTCCGTCTTTATGGTAGTCGCTGCCGCCAACGGCTGGAATTCGTTTTCCTGATACGAGCAGGGAGTGCCAGAATCCTACTGCTCTCATATTGCTTTCGCGCATTGGGCCATTCCAAATTTCAAGGCAGTCAAAAGGTAATTCGTTCATGTTGAATTGAAAGCTGCAGGGTGGGTCAAAGGGGTGGTTGATTACGATCAATGCGCCGCGTTCATGGGCTGAATTAAACCGGGCTTTTACTTCTTCATCCGAATGGGTGAAGAAAGGTTCATCATAAGGCTTATCGATGCCCAGAAAATTGGCATGACCCTGGTAATGGGTCCATTCAACCCCCGGGATCAGGGTGATACCGTTGATCCCTCGAAGGGATTCAGCGCTGACCATCTGGTTATGATCGGTGATGGCGAGAAAATCGAGCCCGTGCCTTTTGGCATGAGTAGCCAGTTCCTCAACTGAAAGCACGCCGTCTGATGCGATTGTATGGGTGTGGATATCGCCTATTAAAAGCTGGCGTTCTTTTCGGGTGAAAGTTAATCGATAAGAGACCGTTACGCCCTCAGGTGCCACTTTGTAAGCGCCGATCAAAATTTTCCATTCTCCTGGCGTGAGTTTTTGCGGCTGGTATCCTGGGGTCGCATGAATCGCATTGATAAAGATCTCAGTTTTGTTGGAACCTGATACCCCGACCTGCTCACCCTGTGGATTGAGCAGCCCAAGATCGATGATGTTAATGGCTTTTGATGAAATAAAGGTACCTGAAGGTGTTTCCTCAGATCGCTTATGATGATTCTGGTAGTGATAGGTAAGGCGAAAGGTTTCAATATTTTCAGGCATCTGAAAGGGGAGGGTGAAATAATCGCCTTGTTTTTCATGGGGAATAAAAATTTCCAGTTCTTGTGTTTCGGTCACTTGTTCTCCTGGTGAATCTATTTATCAGTTGACACTTAGATGTAATTTTTTGATAATTAATTAAACCACCTCAGGCGTCATGACTTGCACCGGTTTCGATGCTTTCTTCGTTATTTTGTTTGAATTTCAGGAAAAAGGAAAATCCAAGGCTGATCACCATTAAGACGAGAGGGAATATTGTCAGCAGGAAGCGAGCTGCAGTACCAGGTTGGCTGCCTGGATTGTCCCCGCTCTCGAAACCAAATAAATGGAAGATCAACAGAAAAGCCAGGCTTGTAAACAGACCGCTTAACCGGTTCATAAAGCCGATGGCGTTGGAATAAATTCCTTCTCGGCGGACATTATACTTTCGGGTATCCTCATCCATGATCCTGGCACCAATCAGATCCATGGTCGTGATCACCCCTGCAAAACCAAAGCCAACCAGTGCGCTTGCTGCAATTGCCGTGACCAGGTTATGCGCAAAATACAGCGGGATGAAAGCAAGCGCCAGTGTGCCCAATGCAATCCGCCAAACAGGGAGCAGCTGGTGCTTCCGAACCAGCCATGCCCACAGGACAACGCAGGCAATGGCAATCAGCAGTACTGAAGCAAATAAGAAGGTCGATTGTGCATCCGGGATTTGAAGCGTGTATTTTACAAAGAAGGGTAAGCCGGCTAAAACCAGGGACATG
The DNA here is from genome assembly GCA_029210815.1 of Candidatus Brevefilum sp. Classification (GTDB taxonomy): domain Bacteria; phylum Chloroflexota; class Anaerolineae; order Anaerolineales; family Anaerolineaceae; genus Brevifilum. The sequence continues at coordinate 43,229 of JARGGB010000011.1, read as the reverse complement.
GCAGCACTGTAAAATGCATTGGTAAACCCCGCAATCCAGAAGTTTCGGTTGGTGACGATGGTTTTGATGCTGTCCCACAGATTGGGTTTATTTTCATCAGGCTCGATTTCTTTTTCACGTGCGGTGAGTGCCATGTGAATAATGACAACACCCCCCAAAACTCCATAAAGAATAGCGGTCGTGCTGAAGCCGATGGCATTGGTGACGATGGGGGTTAACGCGATGCTGATGATCATCGCTACCAGTTGAAAAGCCTGCCGCATAGCGTTCGTCTTTGCACGGCTGGCGTCATCGGTGAATAATTCCGGAAAAAGCGCGCCATAATTGGCATTGATGACGGAGTCAAGGGTGCCTGTGAGGATGTAAAACAGCATGGCATACGCGAGCAAAGACTGCCCGGCAAGGAACTCGGGCGGACTGTAGAAAGCGATTAAGCCCAAAACAAGGAGGGGGGTGCCAATGATCAGCCAGGGGCGTCTTCTGCCCCATTTTGTGCGTGTTCGATCGGATAGAAACCCGTAAACAGGGTTATCCAGGACGTCAATAAAGGTGTAAACAAATAGAATCAGCGCAAACTGGGTTGTTTTTAATCCCAGACGATCGACATAAAAAATTGCGGCATAGGTTTTGAGCAGGTTGATAGGAATCGATGTGCCAAACATGCCGATGGCGTAGTTGAAGGATTTCAATTTCTCTGATTTCATTATTGTGCCTTTCCTGTCATCAATAGATTTTTGAGTGGTTGACATTTGAGAACGAAAGAATATTTGTGAACTTAAGGATCATCAATTTGTGTGAATGTCACCTAAATTTTCTTCCTGATAAGCACAGGCTTGCATCATGATATACTAAATGATAATCGAAGAGCGAGAAAATATGCCATGAAATTGATCATTCAAATTCCCTGTTATAACGAAGCGCAGATCCTGCCCAGTACACTTTCGCAGTTACCAGAGTCCGTTGAGGGTTTTGACCAGGTAGCGGTTTTAATCATTGACGATGGCAGCACAGATAAGACTGCCAGCGTCGCCCGGGAGAACGGCGCGGACCATATTGTCCGACTTTCACGACACCTTGGCCTGGCAAAAGCTTATACCCATGGATTGGATGCTTGCGTTCGCCTGGGGGCAGATGTGATCGTCAATACCGATGCGGATAACCAGTACCAGGCGAAGGATATCGCTAAATTAGTTAAGCCCATTCTTGAGGGTCACTCAGAAATGGTGATCGGCGATCGGGGCGTGCGCACAATCGACCATTTTGAGCCGCATAAACGTTTGCTGCAGCGGATTGGCAGCAAGGTGGTTTCAGCGACAGCAGGGTTTGAAATTCCCGATGCTACCAGCGGTTTTCGAGCTGTCACACGCAAGGTCGCCATGGAAACCATCGTGTTGAGTAATTATTCTTATACCCTCGAGACTTTAATCCAGGCAGGTTCGAACAAAACTCGGGTTTCCTTTGTTCCGATTGAAACCAATCCGCCAGAACGCCCATCCCGTTTATTTCGGAGTATACGCAATTATTTACTGAATTCATCAGTGACGATCATGCGAGCATTTACGATGTATCGTTCCTTAAGAATTTTTACCATGATAAGTGTTTTCTTAGTGCTGATAGGCGCTGGCATAGGCATCCGCTTTTTGATTTATTACTTCCAGGGGCAAGGGGGCGGCATGGTCCAATCCCTGATATTAGCCGCTGTTTTCCTGATTGTTGGATTTGTCACCTTCCTGATTGGGTTAATTGCCGATTTGGTGAGTTTTAACCGAAAGATTCTGGAAGAGGTCCTTGTTCGTCTGAGGCGGCAGGATGCTGAAAAGGCGGATGAAAGCCTTGAAGAGGATGAAATCCGCGTCGTTTAGCGAAAATATTCCGGGTACCAGGTTTTTTTGGAGGTTAGCGTGTTTGAACCATTGAGAAAACGCGTTGAGCAAGAGGGTAAGGTTCTGGGGAACGATATTTTAAAGGTCGATCCCTTTATTAACCACCAGGTTGACCCTGTTTTGATGGACGCCTGCGGAAAGGAATTTGCCCGGCTCTTCAAATCTACAGAACCAACAAAAATCTTAACTGCCGAAATTTCAGGCATTGCACCTGCCCTTATGACTGCCATGTATCTTAGCATCCCCGTTGTCTATGCCCGAAAACATAAACCGGTGACCATGCCCGATACGGTTTACTTAACGGTTGCGCCTTCTCATACCAAGGGGCATATGGTCGAGTTGATTGTTTCCCCGGAATACCTGGCAAACGGCGAACGGGTTTTGATCATTGACGACTTTCTCGCATCAGGTGCAACGATTGCTGGCCTTGTTCGCCTGGCGCAAACAGCAGGTGCAAAATTGGTGGGCATTGGCGCTTTGATTGAGAAAACTTTCGAGGGAGGGCGAGAGCTGCTCGCGGATCTTGGTGTTCCAATTATTGCGCTTGTGCCGATCGACTCCCTTGAAAATGGCAAGATTGTTTTTGCTGAAGACTGAAATCTCATCCCTGCTTTTAAAAACAGCCAGGTCTTGTTTTCTAAAGCCAGTGTTTGTGTTTTTGTTTAACCATACAGGTCATTTCATGAAAGATAGAAATATACATGAAGGCTCCTATTGGCGGGCTTTTTATCATCCCAAACCCCTGTACCCTTTACATATTCTGATCCTACCCAAAAGCAGCGTGCTTTCACTGTCAGATGCACCCAATGACTCGGACGCGTTTTATTCAGAGCTTTTTGTCATTGTCAAAAAACTCATCGAAGAATTTAATCTTGAAGCGTGCGGATACCGATTAATTACCAACGGAGGATCGAATCAAACTGTTCCGCAGTGGCATTGGCACCTTATTAGTGAAAGTTTTGGAGAAATTAGTGATTGACACGATCGCAGTAATTGATTTTGGCTCACAATATGCCCAACTAATCGTGCGCCGCATACGCGAAGCACAGGTTTTTGCCGAGCTTTTCCCATGGGATACACCTGGGGATCGGGTGATGGCTGTAAAGCCAAAAGGTTTTGTGCTGTCAGGAGGGCCTGGTTCAGTTTATGACGCCAACGCCCCTGAAATTCCGGGATATCTCTTCGAAAGTAGTTTACCCATTCTGGGGATTTGTTACGGCATGCAAGCGATTACGCATTCGTTGGGAGGAGAAGTTGCCCGGGCTGTTAAACGGGAGTACGGTTCTGCAGATTTGACCCTTCTAAAGCCGTCCATATTGCTGAGAGCGGATGACGACCCCCAGGTTTGGATGTCTCATGGCGACAGGATTGACAGTTTGCCTGAAGGTTTCTCTGTTTTGGCAAAAACCTACAACAGCCCAATTGCAGCGATGGGAGATGAATACCGTGCTTATTATGGTTTGCAATTTCACCCGGAAGTTCGGCATACGCCTTCGGGTGAATTGCTGATCAAACGGTTTGTTTTTGATGTTTGCGGATGTAAACCAGGGTGGACGCCGCAATCAATTATTGAAGAGTCAGTGGATGCTATTCGCAAGGAAGTCGGCAGCGGAAAAGTTTTATCGGCTGTGAGTGGAGGTGTCGATTCGAGTGTTGCCACTGCCCTCGTTCAAAAGGCGCTGGGCGACCAGCTAACAGCTGTTTTCGTAGAAACCGGGCTGATGCGTAAAGATGAAGGTTTTTGGGTTGAAAAGGTATTTGGTGAAAACCTTAATTGTCATTTTATAAAATTAGATTCAAAAGAAGTTTTCTTCTCAAACTTAAAGGGTGTGACAGCACCAGAAGAGAAACGGCGGATCATTGGAGAAACCTTTATTCGCTTGTTTGAATCAACAGCCCTTACACTGGGCGAACCCAAATTTCTTGTGCAGGGGACCATTTACCCCGATGTCATTGAATCTCGTGCGCCGGAAAGGTCTTCAGCACATCGTATCAAAACCCACCATAATGTTGGGGGATTGCCCGAGCGGATGAATTTTGATCTGGTTGAGCCGCTGCGGTATCTTTTCAAAGATGAGGTCCGTAAAGTGGGTGAAGCCCTCGGTTTGCCAAAGGAATTAATCTGGCGGCAGCCCTTTCCGGGGCCTGGCCTGGCTGTCAGGTGTTTGGGAGAAGTGAGCTTACCAAGAATCGAAAAATTGCGTCAGGCAGATGCAATATTCACAGAAGAACTTGCTAAAGCAAATCTTCTAACATTTAGCGAAGATGACCAAGGAATTGAAACAGGGACTGCCCAAGCTTTTGCAGTCCTCTTGCCTGTTAAGGCGGTGGGTGTGATGGGGGACCAGCGCACTTACCAGGAAGTCATTGCGCTCAGGGCTGTGACAACCCACGATTTTATGACAGCGGATTGGGCAAGATTGCCGAATGAACTTCTGGCGCGAGTTTCCAGTCGAATTGTGAATGAGGTGCAGGGCGTTAATCGGGTGGTGTATGATATCACGAGTAAGCCCCCAGGAACGATCGAGTGGGAATAAGATTCGTCATATGCAGCGGTTTAATATAAAATAATAAGTGAAACAGACTTTGAAATGGGCTTTTGAAAAACAAGTCAAAAGGAGATTGAGATGGACTTTGGTGAGATTTTAAAAAAAGCATGGAAAATAATTTGGAAGCATAAAATATTGTGGCTTTTTGGGCTGTTGGCGAGCTGCGGTATGAACAGTGCCAGGGGCGGCGGCGGTCACGGCGGCGGGTCTTCAGGGGGTGCACCAGCGCATTCAAGTTCGAGCGGTATTTTCCCCTTTCTGAATCCATCAATGCGGTATTCCTTTGACAATGTCATCACAACCATCGAAAATATTGAGCCATGGATTTGGATAATGATCGTTTTCCTGATGATTTTCATGGGAATTGCCATCGCTATCCTTTCTTTATTACTCGGGACTTTGGGGACCGCGGGTGTGATCAAAGGTACTGCTATGGCTGATGACGCTGCTGAAGATGGCAAACCTTTATCATTTAGCGAAATCTTCAAGGCAATTAAGCCTTATTACTGGAAGGTGCTCCTATTAAATTTGGGGCTGTGCATTTTGGGATTTGTGGCTTTCCTGATATTTGCAATACCGATTGTCCTTTTTACGGTCTGCACCTGCTTCCTGGGGCTGTTCTTACTGATTCCCATTGGTTGGTTCATTGAAGTGATGATCATCTTTACAACGATTGCTATCATTGAAGAAGATAAGGATATATTTGAAGGAATCAGCCGGGCATGGCAGGTTATTACCCGGAAGATCGGTTACGTTGTGGTGATGTTCCTTATATTAGGAATTGGACAGCTTATTGTCAGCCTAATTATTGGACTTCCCCTGGTCCTTGTACCGATACCTTTGTTGATCAATTTGTTTGCGACTGGTTTCCAAAGCGCTTCCATCGGATTATTCCTCAGCATCATTATGTTATTAGCTTTGCTGCCCTTCTTGATATTCCTGGCGGGCGTTATCAAAGCTTATGTTCTGGCGAGCTGGACCCTGACCTATCGTACCCTGGTTGGCGAAGATGCGCTTAAACCTGTTGTACTCAATCAGGAAGCTGAAGATCGAACTTTGGATGATCTCCAGGAGGATTAAGTAAAAACCTCTTTGGGAATTTCGATGACAATCTTGCGTATTAAAAACGCCTGGGAAAAATACCAGGGGAAGAACTTTTCCCCTGGTATTTATCACATTCTGGTTATGTCGATTGTTTTGCTGATTTTAATAAACACGACAATATCAGGATACGGCCAATGGGATGAATCCCTGCTTGTTCAGTCACCTGACACCAGCCTTTTTCCGACAATCACTGTTCCTTTTAAGCTCCCAACATCACAAAGTGAATTGAATGCCGATCTTCAGCTCAGCCAGCTTATGGTTTATGAGGATGGCAATCCATTCACGCCAGAATCACTGGATAAAGTACGAAGCGGCATCCATTTTACATTGGTACTGAATCCCGCAAGGCAATTGGATATACGCGATACGAATGGTGTTTCCCCTTATGAAAAATTGCGAGATGCCCTTGTAGATTGGTCGCAAAAACGCACCGCTTACAGTGCTGACCGATGGTCCCTGGTGAGCGATGCTGGTGTTGAGATTAATAGTTCAAGCGATCGTGCCCTTTGGGTCAATGCGATAAAGGCATATCAACCGAATTTCCGCATGCTTGAACCAGATTTATCCAGCCTGGAAACAGCTATCAGCCTGGCAAGTGAAAGGGTGGTCCCTTTTGGTGTTGATAAAGTATTACTCTACATCACACCTGCGCCCTCACCGTCTCAGATAGAAGTCATAGAAGCCTTATCAACGGATGCCCAGTCTGCCGGCATCCAGGTTAACGTCTGGCTGGTCGATGATGCGTATTATCTGACCAATGTTCAGGGCAGCGCATTGATAAATTTGGCAGATAGAACGGGCGGAAATCTCTTCAATTTTACAGGAACAGAAGCTATTCCAGATCCCGAAACCTATCTTGCGAATCTGGGCTTCTACTACAAAATAGCATACCAATCGGAAATTAGGGAAACAGGCACATTCCCATTGCGTGTTGTGCTGACAATGCCCGAGGGTGAAATAAGCGGCGAGAGTGCGCCTTTTTATATTGAAGTTACCCCACCAAACCCGATCTTGCTCTCTCCCCCCGCAGTCATTACGCGAGCCCAATCAAAGGGGGAGGGTACTGAACTCTCTCCGACCAACAAATCCATCGAGATCATGGTGGAATTCCCTGACTGCCGCCCGCGGCCAATTGTTGCCAGCCGACTTTATGTGGATGGCGAGGTCGTTGACGAACGAAATTCGCCGCCCTTTGATGTGCTTAACTGGACCCTGAGCTCATTGACCGAGACTGGTGAACACAGCATCCAGGTTGAAGTGGAGGACTCACTTGGTTTTTCCGCCATGACGATGCTGACACCCGTGCAGCTTGAGGTGATATTGCCCGAACCAGAGACAAGTCTCACGTCAAAACAAATCACATTTTTAGTTTTGGGACTTGTTGTATTTCTTTCACTTACGATATTTCTTCCACGGATAATCAGAAAGTACTGGAAGAAAGACCGAGTAAAAGGCTTTCTGCCTGCGAAGTTTAGAAAGGAAAACAGCCCAACGGCGGATTTATTACAGAGCGTCAAAGAAAGCGATCAAGTTGTTGCGACCTTAATTCCCTTGAAGAACTTTTCTAGCGATTTAGATGGGAGACTTGACCTTTCTCGGTCCCGTGTTTATGTCGGGCGAGATACAAAAAAAGCTGATTTATTGATTGATGATAAAAGTATCGATGATGCACACGCTTTGCTGCATCACGATGGGTCGAACTTCTGGATCAATGATCTGGATTCGAGATTCGGCACATGGGTGAATTATGAGCGAATTAGTCGCCAGCCAGTTAGAATTCAAGCGGGAGATATCCTTCACTTTGGGAATTGTGGATTTCGATTTACAATTATTACTGCTGACAAACCTCATGTGATTGTCTCGAAATACGAGCCAGCCTTATGATTGAATCAAAAAAACCTCATTTAGATATCAGCGCAGCAAGCCACCCTGGTATGACTGGCAAGCAAAATGAAGATCGTTACCAGGTGACAGGTTCCTGGGTCAGTCCTAAAAAAAAGGTGCCTTCAACGCTGGCTGTTTTATGCGATGGTATTGGCGGTCATCGTGCAGGTGAAATTGCAGCGCAGATGGGTGTTTCAATTATTTCTGAAACGATACTTGAAAGCGACCCAAATAACCCGCTTGAAGTGATGGGGCAAGCAATTCAGCGTGCAAGTGCTGCTATTTACCAGGCATCACTATCTGACCAGGGAAGAGCTGGGATGGGGGCAACCTGTGCGATTGCCTGGGTGATTGGTAACAGGTTGTTTACGGCGAACCTGGGGGATTCAAGAATTTACCTTTTGCGCAAAGGGCACATTGTTCAGCTAACCACGGACCATACCTGGGTGCAGGAAGCCTATGAAGCAGGACTTATCCAGGAATCGGAACGTGAAAATCATCCAAATGCACACGTTATTCGCCGTTATTTAGGAACTAAAAGCGAACCAGAACCTGATTTCCGATTGTGGTATTTTGAGGGTGAGAGCGATGAGGAAGCTCAGAATAACCAGGGCATGCGCTTGATCGCCGGTGACACGCTGATCCTTTGCAGTGATGGCTTGACCGATCTTGTGGAAGATCCTGAGATTCAATTGGTGATTAAGGAGAACCCTTTTGATACCGCAGTAGATCGTTTGATCCAAATGGCAAATGCGCGTGGGGGTTACGATAACACCACAGTGATATTGATGTATATTCCTTCCAGGGGTGTTTTTAAAAAACCTCGAAAGCGAAAACTTGTGTTGGGATGCCTGCTAACACTGGCTTTGATTAGTGCAATTCTGACGGCTGTTTTTTTGGGATGGCGCTGGTGGCAGGGGAAATTAGATTCTGGGGGAATCCAATCTGGGACACAGACGATCGTTTCTCCAACAGGTCTTGATGATTTGGTTAACACGAAAACGCCCATCCCTATGGCATCACCGACGTTCACGGTTGAAAGACCAACAGCTGTTGCGACAAAGCGGCCATCCATCACCCCCTGGCCGACCAATACCCCCTAATGAGTACAATTTACTAAAAGTATTTATCATCAATGGCAATTATTCGTTTATTTTTGTTGCATGTTTTGCTCTGGGTGCTATAATTAAGCTCCGCCTTGTGATGGTGGATATTTAATGTTAGAATGTCAAATCCGGAGGGATGGCCGAGTGGACTAAGGCGCCTGTCTTGAAAACAGGTGTGGGTTCACGCCCACCGTGGGTTCGAATCCCTCTCCCTCCGCCTTTATAGTGGGGTATTATTTATGTCTGGGGAGGTGCCAGAGTGGTTGAATGGGGCCGCCTGCTAAGTGGTTGTTGGGTGTTTAGCTCAACCGAGGGTTCGAATCCCTCCCTCCCCGCTGAAATAAAAAACTCGTGCTCATCTTGCACGAGTTTTTGGTTTGGGATATATATAAAAATTTTTTACAGTAAGCATACAATTTGATATTCTTCATTATTCAAGCTTTTTCTGGTCTTTCTCAACGCATTTTTTTATCTCGTATTGCCCAAAAGGTTGATATTTTGATTAAAAAATACTAGACTTATGGGGTGTTGGGTTATCGTAATCAAGGTTCGTTCAATAATGTTGATATGGCGGTTTAGTTGGGGTTAATCGCTGCTTATTCATTCCTTTCATACAATAGAAAGAGCCTATGGGCATAAAGTCCACGACGAGTGCAAAATCAAACGGCGGGCAGGGCACTTCTTCAATAGCTCGTTTGATCCAAATTGGCAGAAATAAATCCTTCATCACTACAAGTGATATCCTCCAAATCTTTCCAGAAGCAGAAGAGGACGTCAAAAAACTGGAAATGGTGTTCAGCGCTTTAATCAGCGCATGCATTCCTTACGTTGAGGATGCCGAACTCCTTGACCAACCTTCTGATGAGGAGCTTAAAAAGGTGGAGGAAAAAGCCAGGGAGCAAAAGGCGAATAAGGCACAGGGCACCTCATCGGATGATCTTTCTAATATTGAGACCAACGACACCATTGGTCTGTACTTCAAAGAGGTCAGCCGTGTACCATTGTTGACGGCAGTGGAGGAAGTTGCCCTTGCCCAGCGAATTGAAAGTGGGCGTTTAGCCCGGGCTGAGCTGGCACGCGGCTATGTTTCTGATCGGAGACGGGTTGAACTGAGGAGGCTTGTTGAGGATGGATGGAAAGCTCGAGAACATCTGATCACTGCCAATTCTCGACTGGTGATCAGCATTGCCAAGAAATACATGAACCGGGGAGTTCCTTTCCTTGATTTAATCCAGGAAGGCAATATTGGCTTGATGCGGGCAACAAAAAAGTTTGAGTACCGTCGCGGTCACAAATTCAGCACATACGCCACCTGGTGGATACGCCAGGCAATCTCACGGGCAGTGGCAGACCAGGGGCGGACGATCCGTGTCCCCGTGCACATGGGGGATCAGATAAATAAGTTATTACGAGTTCAGCACGAATTGACCCAGCATTTAGACCGCAAACCAAAAATTGAGGAGCTTGCCGAGGCATTAGAGGTTACCCCTGAAAAGGTGGAACATATGATGGATGTCGCCAGGCGTCCTTTATCCCTTGAATTACCAACAGATGACGAGGGCGACTCAACCCTGGGCGATTTCATTGAGGATCAAGAAATCCCATTGCCGGATGACATAGCAACAAGTCATTTGCTTAAGGAAAGCTTGCTTTCGGTGCTTGATTCATTGCCTTCAAGAGAAGTTCGAATCTTGCAGCTGCGGTTTGGCTTATTGGACGGTCAGGCTTATACCCTTGAAGAAGTGGGGCGCAAAATGGGTGTAACCAGGGAACGGGTCCGTCAAATTCAGGCACAGGCTTTGTCACGATTGCGACATCCCTCGATCAAGCGTCGACTGCGAGATTATTTATCGAAGTAAGTGCTTGAGATTAAATATTTCTTGACCTTTGCAGTTATTCAGTGTTATTTTCTAATAAGTTTCCCTTGCAAATTTTCGGAAATAATAATATGCTTAACTTAAATAGGCGACACAGGTCCGAAGATTATTCTTAGAACAGGTTGCAGCAATGGTCTCACAATCAATGATTGATAACGAAATAAATGAGGGGAATGAGACATCTCCGATTGCCAATTTGTTTAAATTAGGTCGAGAGAAATCCTTTGTTTCCTACGAAGACATTTTGCGTCATGTACCATTCCCGGAACAGGATCTTGAATACGTGGATCGAATCTTTGCCTGCCTGATTTGTGCGGGCATTTCTTATGGGGAAGATGAGGCTCATCAGGAGGATATCGATGGGCTGTATGATAAAGCAGAATTGAACGGAACGCCCTGAGTATTTAATTAATCCTGATTTTTGAAATTCTATTTTCTAATTAACGACCACTTTTATAAGTTGTTTTCCTTTATTATTTAATGTTCCGAGAGGAGGAAATAATAAAGCCATGTCAGTAAAAGCCTATGTCGTTTAAAATCCCGTTGCAGGTCAAAGTGATCCAGATGAGATTCGTGCAGTGCTTAATCGCGCCCATGACCAGGGCTTGTGGGATTTTGATTTGTATGAAACAACCGGGGAACAAGACCTTAAAGCTGTTGTCACAAGTGCACTGAAAGAAGATTATGATTTGGTCGTGGCTTGCGGCGGTGACGGCACTGTTTCTGGTGTGGCAGATGGGTTGGCAGGTTCAGAAGAGCCGTTAGGCGTTTTGCCGGGCGGCACAGTTAATGCCTTTGCTACCGAGATGGGAATACAGGGGGAATAGAAATGGTTAAAAAAGAGCGGAGAGGGAGGGATTCGAACCCTCGGTAGCCACAGAGGCTACAACGGTTTTCGAGACCGCCCCGATCGTCCACTCCGGCACCTCTCCACAAGCAGGCATCCATTATACTCGATAGTAATGCCGCAGTTAAGCAAGGATCACAGCTCGAATGTGTCCAACCGATCAGGGAAATAAATGGGGGGCATGTTGTCATTCCGGCTTAATTTTTCTTGAAGTTTTTCCGCTGCTTGTTCTTCGCCATGCACGAGGATGATCTTCTTCGCCTGGCCTGCAACCGACCGGGCATATTCCACCAATAAACCCTGGCCGGCATGTGCTGAGAGCCCATTGATGGTTTCAACCTGGGCACGGCGGTAGTAGGACTCGCCAAAGATGCGGATTTCACGCTCACGATCTGCTAAACGCCGCCCAAGGGTGTGCGGTGCCATCCAGGAGACGATCAAAATGGTATTGCGCTCGTCGTGGATATTGTTTTTCACGTGGTGCAGGATGCGGCCAGCCTCAACCATGCCCGATGCACTGATGATGATCATGGGGTCGTCGCGGTAATTTAGAGCTTTTGATTCCTCAACCGAATGCGTATAGGTTAATGCATCGAAATCCAGGGCGGGATGTCTATAATGGGAGATAAAATCCCAGGTTTCCTGGTCGTAGCATTGCGGATGACGCCGGTAGATATCTGATGCTGCCACAGCTAATGGGCTGTCAACAAATACTGGCACCTTTGGCAATTTACCAGAGGACATCAATTCGTTCAGTAAATAAACCAGGGTTTGGGTGCGTCCAACCGAAAATGCCGGAATGATGACCTTGCCACGGCGTTTGATGGTGCGCCCAACAACCTGTTCAAATTCCTCAAAAGCTTCGTTGATATTGTCATGGGGGCGATCTCCGTAGGTGCATTCCATCATTAAGACATCAACATCATAACCGCCAGGCAGAATTGGATCACGAAGCAATGGCTTATCCGGGCGGCCGATGTCGCCTGAAAACCAGAAGCGGGTCTTTTTTCCGTTCTCTTCCAAATCGAACAGGACGGCGGCCGACCCAAGGATATGACCGGCATCTATAAACTGTGCAGTAACACCTTTGACTGGTTGAAATTCCTGTCCATATGCCATTTGTCTGAAATGGGGGACGGTTCGCATGGCATCTACAATTGTGAACAATGGTTCAACAGGCGGTAAGCCTTTTTTCTCTCGTTTTTTATTGAGATACTTTACATCATACTCATGGATATGCCCGGAATCTTTGAGCAGGATATCTGCCAGGTCACGTGTGGCGTCGGTCGCGTAGATGTGACCTTTGAAGCCCTTTTTAACCAGGTTGGGCAGGTTCCCGCTGTGATCGATATGCGCATGGGATATGATAACGGCGTCAATGCTTGCGGGGTCAAAATCAAAATTCAAGTTATATTCATAAGTCTTTTCGCGTCGTCCCTGAAATAAGCCGCATTCCAGCAATAACCGCTGCCCATTAATTTCAATTAGATATTTAGAGCCTGTAACAGTTTGTGCAGCGCCATGAATGGTGAGTTTCATGTGAGCTATTCTCCTTATTTCAGTGTTTTCAAGATCTCGTCAGCAAAGTGTTGGTAACGATAAGGTACATCTGCCATGACTTTCTGGAGGCTTTGTTTACTTTTGGGGTTTTCCCGGGCGATGCGATTAAGTACATCTTTAGGTAGTATCACATCAGAAGGGACACCTATGTCCCGACCAGCCAGCTTTCGCCACTCGCGCAGTGCATCCATCCGGTTGAGGACTGCCTCTTCTGGACGGTTGTTATGGGGCGGATTTTCAGGCGGTGCTTTTTCGCCCTCCTGAACAGCGTTTATCAGACCTCGCCCATATCGATCAACCAAACGATGGTTCAGGGATGACAGCTTTTTTAACGCTTCCAGGCTTTCAGGAGCCTGACTCGCGATATCAACCAGTGCTTGATGACTGAAAATTTTAAACGATGGACGGTCTTGCTTTTCAGCCTGGGCTTCTCTAAATTCGTAAACCGACTTTAGGATGGCAGCCTGCCAGCTGTTGAGATCACGTGCACCACGAAGTTTCCAGAAATCTTCCTCGTCTGATTCCGTTGTGTCAAGAATATCATGTGTCAGTCTTTCAAAATCTTCCATCGCCAGAGGCCAACGACCGCTTTCCCGCAGTTCTTTTTGGAGAATTTCTGCCAGCGGGATGAGGTAATGGCTGTCAAGGCGGGCATATTCGAGCATTTCAGGTTTTAATGGCCGTTTGCCCCAGTTCGCACGCTGGTATTTTTTGTCCATTTGGACATCAAAATACTTTTCGAGGAGCGATCCCAGGCCGATCTTCTGATATCCCAGGGTACGTGCCGCTATCATAGTGTCAAATAGAAAATTAAATTGAAAACCATAATCACGGAAAAGGCAGATTAGATCATACTCTGACGCATGGAATACCTTCATGATCTTATCCGAATGGAAGATAGGTCCTAGCAGGGATAGATCAGGCAGGGCTAAGGCATCCACGAGGATGTCTTTTTCACGTGTGGAGAATTGGATCAGGCAAACCTGTTCCTGGTAAGCATAAAGGCTGTTCGATTCTGTATCGACAGCGATAATATCCTGTGATAAAAGCTCGTCAATGACCTTATGTAATTCTTGCGGTTGGTCAACCCAGACCAAATTTGTTTGTTTTAGTGTTTCAAGCATATGGTAGATTATAGCGCATTTGGACGCCGTTAATCGTGGCTTGTGAGAAGAAATTGATAAGTTGTGAATTGTTTTTGCACACTGGTGGTTTGTGGTGGATGCTATAATTTGTTGAAATGATTTCAAGCATATTCAGGATGGAGGATTGAAAATTATGAGAGCAGTTATTCAACGCGTGAGCCAGGGTGCTGTCAGGGTGGGCGGCGAGCTTGTTGCTGAAATTGAGAAGGGTCTGGTTATTTTTTTAGGGATCGGACCTGAAGACAATATGGCGATAGCAGAGCAAATGGCTGATAAGATTGCCACTTTGCGAATCTTTGAAGACCAGGATGAAAAGATGAACCTCTCTGTTCTGGATGTAGCGGGGCAAGCGCTTGTGGTTTCGCAGTTTACGCTCTATGCGGATACAAACAAAGGGCGGCGTCCGTCTTTTATTGGTGCTGCTAAACCTGAACTTGCAGAGCCGCTTGTAACAGCCTTCGCGAACATGCTCGTAGATAGGGGTGTACCCACACAAATGGGCGTTTTTGGGGCGCATATGGAAGTGTCACTGATCAATGATGGACCAGTGACACTGATGATGGAATATTAATTTTTTTTTACCGTTCATGACCTGTTGATCACGGGGTGGAATATGCTGTCTGGCGATTATTGAAGAATGACTTTATGCTTTTTCATCTGCCAGGCGCGCAGCACGCAATGTGTTGCGCAGAAGCATGGCGATGGTCATCGGTCCGACCCCGCCCGGTACGGGTGTGATGGCACCGGCAACCTCTTTAGCCTCATCGTAAGCAACATCGCCGACCAATTTATAGCCGCTTTTTCGCGTAGGATCATCTACCCGGTTAACGCCGACATCGATCACAGTCGCGCCGGGTTTGATCCAGTCACCGCGCACATATTCTGCAGCACCGACAGCAGCTACCAAAATATCCGCTTCACGGGTAACGGCAGGGATATCTTTTGTGTGCGAATGACAGATGGTCACGGTGGCATTGGCGCGCACCAGGAGCAGGCTGACGGGCATGCCAACGATGTTGGAACGCCCCAAAACGACCGCATTAGCCCCATCAAGGGGTGCACCGCTGTTTTCTAATAAGTACATAACACCTGAAGGGGTGGCAGGGATGAACAAGGGCTCACGGCCTTTTTGTGCCAGACGACCAATATTGATCGGGTGAAAACCATCCACGTCTTTTTGCAGTTTGATGGCGTTCAGCACGCTTTCTTCATCTAAACCAGCGGGCAAGGGCAATTGAACCAGGATGCCGTGGATTTTCGGATCCTTATTTAATTTCTTCACCAGGGCTTCAACCTCATCTTGCGAGGCATCCGCTGGCAGTTCGTGTCCAACCGAGAGAATTCCTGCCTCCTGGCAAGCTTTGTGCTTCATGCGCACATAAACTCTGGATGCAGGGTTGTCGCCAACAATGACCGTCGCTAACCCGGGAATGGGCAGTCCCTGGGATACTCGTTCGGTGACCTGTTGTTTGACTTCTTCTCTTAATGATTCGGCGATGGCTTTCCCATCAATAATTTTTGCACCCATTCATCCTCCAAGTTCTGATTATTTTTATGGATTATACCTGAAACCAGCGTTATAATTCTGGTATGGATACGCAATCGCAAACACAAAAAATTATGGTTGTTGGAATCTCAGGGGGGACGGGTTCCGGGAAGACCACCCTGTCAGATTTAATTCTAAGCAGGATTGGGCGTGATAAAATCGCCTATTTACCACATGATGCATATTATCGTGACCAAAAGCATCTCCCCCTTGAGGAACGGGCAAAGGTCAACTATGACCATCCGGATTCACTCGAATCCGAATTGTTAATCGAGCATATTGAATTGCTCAAGCAGGGACAGTCAATTGAGATGCCTTTATATGACTTCACCATTCATAATCGCAAGGAAGAGACTCAAAGAGTTGATCCCAGACCCGTCATTCTGGTTGAGGGCATCCTTATTTTTGTTGAGAAAGCGCTGCGTAACCTCTTTGATATGAAGATCTATGTGGACACTGATGCAGATATCCGCTTTATTCGCCGGTTGACAAGAGATGTGACCGAGCGCGGGCGATCTGTGCAGTCGGTGATCAGCCAGTATCTGCAAACGGTGCGCCCGATGCATCTTGAATTTGTGGAAAACTCTAAACGTTATGCCGATATTATTGTGCCGGAAGGGGGGATGAATGTTGTGGCACTGGATATGGTCATTGCCAGGTTACAATCCCTGTTAAACGGGGAGCCTTCTGTTGATTCACAATAACAATATCTCCGAGGAATCGGAAATATCTGGTCCAGTATCACCGAAAAAGAAGCTGTCTAAACAGACATTAAATATCATCAGGGTGATCGTGTTGTTGGCTGTCATTGCGCTGACAGTCTTCCTGGTGATCAAGCGCGAGGAGATCCAGGCGTTAAAAGCTTACGGCTACCCGGGAATCTTTTTGTTCTCAATTCTTGCAAACGCAACCATCTTCGTCCCGGTGCCAGGGGTGATGTTTACATCTGCCATGGGCGCGGTTTTTAATCCGCTGTTTGTTTCGATTGCGGCGGGGGCAGGTGCAGCCCTGGGAGAACTTTCGGGTTACATGGCAGGTTTTAGTGGTCAGGCAGTAGTTGAAGACTCAGAAAGATATCAGCGTGTGGTTCGCTGGATGGAAAAATATGGCGACATTACAATTCTTGTGCTTGCATTCATCCCCAATCCCTTGTTCGACCTGGCTGGGATCATCGCAGGAATATTGAAGATGCCGATCTGGAAATTTCTAATCTATTGTGTTATTGGGAAAATCCTCAAAATGATGATTTTTGCTTATGCTGGCAATTGTGTGATGATGACTTTTGAGCGTATTTTCTAATTTTGACCAACCGAGAAAATTTATTACAAAAGGATCTGACATTATGAGCATAAAGGAAATTGATCGTTACATTGAGTCACACCTGGATGAAAGTATTTCAGAATTATCTGTGTTATGTAGACAGCCAAGCGTTGCTGCCCAAAATTTAGGTATTGAAGTTTGTGCGAATATGGTTGCTGAAAGTTTGCAGGCGCGTGGATTCGACGTGAAAATATTACCAACGGGTGGTTCCCCTGTGGTTTTTGGAGAGCGAAAGGGAAGCAATAATGCAACTCTGATCGTTTACGATCACTACGATGTTCAACCGCCAGAGCCCTTAGATTTGTGGGAATCACCGCCCTTTGAGCTGACCATCCGCAATGGCAGGATGTATGCACGCGGTGTGGCGGATAATAAGGGAAATTTTGTTGAACGACTGCATGCTATCGACGCAATCCTCGAGACGGAAGGCGAATTGCCCTGTAATGTTAAGTTTATTGTAGAGGGCGAGGAAGAGATAGGCAGCGTTCACCTGGAACCTTTTTTCAAAGAACACAGGGAGATGCTTTCAGGAGATATCTGCCTGTGGGAAGTTGGCGGCGTTGACCATACGAACACGCCCATACAAATGGTCGGTTTGCGCGGCATCTGTTACGTTGAATTGCGCGTAAAGACCGCAAACCAGGACGTGCATTCCGGTACTGGGGGATCAATATTCCCTAACGCTGCCTGGCGGTTGGTGTGGGCATTGAGCAGTTTAAAGGATCAGGATGAAAACATTCTGCTGCCAGATTATTATGATGATGTCGTCCCCCCAACGGATCGCGAAAAAGCATTATTAGCCCAGCAGCCGGAAATGATGGCTTACTACAAAGAAAAGTACGGTTTGAAGAATTTCCTCAAAGGTATTGATGATGAGCTTGAATTAGCCATTCAAGCTGTTTATCAGCCTACCTGCACCATTTGCGGCTTGAATTCCGGCTACCAGGGGAAGGGATCAAAGACAGTCTTGCCTGCTGAAGCCAGTGCCAAGGTTGATTTCAGGCTGGTGCCGAACCAAACACCGGAAAAAGTCCTGGAAAAATTGCGCGCGCACCTGGACAGCCATGGTTTTGAGGATATTGAGATCGTGAACCTGGGTGGAAATCCACCGGCAAAGACGGACCCGGACCATCCTGCTGTTAAGCTGGCAGTTGAGGCTGCAAAGGATGTTTATGAAAAGCCAACCCGTGTGATCCCGATGATTGGTGGGTCAGGTCCGAATTACATGTTTCAGGCATATCTTGGCGTGCCGATCATCAGCTCCGGTGCTGGCGATTCTGAAAGCGGTGCCCATGCACCGAATGAGTCGATCAGCCTGGATTTATATATCAAAGGGGCGAAACATTTTACCCGCATCCTGAAATTGATGCATGATTATAAATGATGACAGGTGTCTTCTTCCAAAATCAATTCTCGTAACCGATTTTGATCAATCAGGGTCGGATGCATATTTTGTGAAGATCCTAAAGCAAAGCAGGATAAGAACGTAATGAAATTTTGTCATCGTACCAAGCCAAACACAAAGGATTCTGGTTATTAATGATGTAGGGGCACAGCACGCCGTGCCCCTACGACACATTTTGCAAAGATTTACAATGTAATATAATAGAGCAGTTTTGTTCACAGACCAGAGCATGGTAAATAAATAGATTTGGATAAAAAATGACGATAAAAAATGAAAACCAAAATAAAAAATCTTTTGCAGACTGGATTATTCGCCTTTTAAAAGGAATCCTGGTTGGCATCGGATTCATTACCCCTGGCCTTTCTGGCGGCGTCCTTGCTGTTGTTTTCGGGATTTATGAGCGGTTGATGGGGTTCTTGGGCAACCTGAGAGACAATTTTATCGAAAATGTCCGTTTCTTTCTCCCCGTTGGGATTGGCGGAGCGATCGGTGTGGTTGCCTTTTCTGCGGTTGTTGATTTTGCATTCAGCAATTATGCGGCGCAATTTACCTGGCTTTTTATTGGATTCATTGCCGGCACCTTTCCTTCACTTTTCAAAACTGCCGGGAAAAAGGGCAGAAATACTGTCCACTGGTTTATTTTGGTTTTAACTGCAGTAGGCACGGTATTTTTCATGCGCTGGATGGAGACCATCCGAACGGTGCAGCTGGCACCATCTTTTGGCAACTGGTTGTTGAGCGGGGTGCTGATTGGATTGGGTGTGGTTGTTCCGGGGATGAGCCCCTCAAATTTTTTGATTTACCTGGGTTTATACCAGCCGATGGCATCTGGCATTCGACAGCTTGATCTGGGTGTGATTATCCCCTTAATTTTAGGCGTGACTCTCATTGTTTTGGTCCTTGCAAAATTGATATCCTGGTTATTTATGAAGTTTTATGGTTTTATGTATCATTTTATTCTTGGGATTGTGGTTGGTTCGACAATTGTGATCATCCCTGGCAGTGTCAGCGGGTGGACCATTGCAATATGTGCAGTTTTGTTTATCATTGGTGCACTTACTTCCTTCTTCCTGGCGAAACTGGATGAGAAATATGAGCGCGAGGAATTGTTCGGATAGGCATAAATAGGGAGTGTTATGACAATTTATGATCGGTTTGCATACGCTTATCAACGTGGACCCTACCTGCGTTTTTCACAGAACCTGGTTGATTCCGTACTCCCGGATTATTTAAATGAAATTGGTCTGAAGCCATCATATTTGTTGGATATAGCTTGCGGCGAGGGGAGTTTTGCCGTTGGGATGGCTAAATTGGGATACCAGGTGACCGGGATTGATCAGTCCCGGAGGATGATCGATCTGGCGAAAGAACGAGCAAATGAAGCCGGTGTGAATGTTACCTTCCTTGTTGAGGATATGCGCTCTCTTCCTTTTATAGGCGAATTCAGCCTGGTGACCTGCTTTTTTGACAGCCTGAATTATTTGCTGACCATCCGCGACTTGCAAGATGCATTCAAAGGCGCTTACCGGGCATTACAGCCTGGCGGTTTCTTTATCTTTGATATGAACACAATCTATGGGCTTTCTGTTGATTGGATGCGTGAGGAAACCTATATCCAGAACGAAGCAAAGGACTTTATCGAGATCCACAGGCAGTCTTATGATTATGAAAATCAGATTGCGACGATGGATGTTACAATTTTTACTGAGCATGGAGAATGCTGGGATCGGATTGATGAAACGCATCGTGAGCGTGGTTATCCAATCGCGGATATCCAATTTTTATTGAATGAAACGGGCTTTATGATTGCTGGTATGTATGGCAGCCTGAAGAACCGCACCGATGTGCAAACGACTTCTCCAAGGGTGTGGTTTACAGCCCATAAGCCTGGATAAGCGATCCCGTCATTACGGTAGATTTTGAAAAGAAGCAAAATACTGATGCTTTTAGGCTAGGATGCTTCTTTTTAGTTAAATGCAGATAGAATTTTTATCCAAGACACTTAACTTGCTCAGCTTAAAGGCTGGTGATATGATTTTAGGTGTTGGAGGCATATTGAGGAATCTAAGCAGTACAAAGCGCGTTCGTTATTTACTGATCTTAACGATTTTAATTACGCTGCCCTGCTATTTTTTGGGATTGGTTGTACTGCGTATTAATCGAAATCAACCGCAGGAAGTTTCCCCGACGGTGACCCCAAGCCCGACTCGAATGGCGACAATCACCCTTACGCCTTATCGAAGTCTGACCCCCACAACTACGGCGACTGTTACACAAACCAGTACGATAACGCCGACCTCGACAAATACACCAACGGAAACAGCTACCCTGACACCAACGGAGACCCCTGTTCCATCAGAGACACTCACTTTTACGCCATCAGAAACATCTGCTGCACCGACAGAGACGATTCAGCCGACCTCTCCAGACGCGCCGACGGTGACACCAACACAAGGTGAAAACCCATAATTTAGATCCAACGAGGTGAACAAACTCTATGATTGATTTATCAGAATTTCTTAAAAAAATGTTAACCGCACCGGGACTTTCAGGCTATGAAAGCCCCATTCGCGAGATCCTTCAGGAAGCCTGGGCGCCGCTGACGGATGGACTTTCTGTCAGTAAAATAGGCAGTCTTCACGGCTTAAAGCGCGGACAGGGCGATACACCCCGCCGCAAGGTAATGATCTCGGCACACATGGACGCTATTGGGATGATGGTTACGCACATCCAGGATAGTTTTATCCGTATCACTGAGATTGGTGGTATTGACCACCGCATCCTACCCGGACAACCCGTGATCGTTCATGGGCGGGAGGAACTGCCAGGTGTTGTCGTGCAGCCCCCGGGGCATTTGCTGCCGGAGTCGGTTGGTGACGGTCCTGTTGAAATGAAATATTTGCTTGTGGATGTCGGCTTAGGTCCTGACGAACTTGCAAAAAAGGTTCGCGTGGGCGATATCGTTTCTTATGCACAGATGCCCCTTGAATTAACCGGCGAAGCCCTGGCAGGGCATACCCTTGACAACCGCGTTTCGGTTGCAGCCACAACTTTGTGCCTGGAAGCGCTGCAAAACCGCGTCCATGATTGGGATGTTTGGGCTGTTGCTTCTGCCCAGGAGGAAGAAACTCTGGGAGGAGCCTTCACTTCACCATTCGATATCCAGCCTGATATTGCCATTGTGATCGATGTTTGTTTTGCAAAGGGACCGGGTGCATCAGATTGGCAAAGTCTGCCCTTCGGTGAGGGCGTCGGGCTTGGTTACGGACCAAATATACATCCTGCTCTGTACGATGCTTTTGAGAAAAAAGCAAAAGAATTGGAAATACCTTATCACCGTGACCTGATGCCAAAGATGTCAGGCACGGACGCGATGGCTGTGCAGATTGTTGCAGAAGGTATCCCGTGTGCTGTCATAGGCATTCCGCTGCGTTATATGCATACACCCGTTGAGACAGTCTCATTGAAAGACATTCGGCGCGCTGGGAGATTGATGGCGGAATTTATTGCCGATCTAAAGCCAGATGCATTGGATCATATTAATTGGGAAGAGTGATTTATGACTGAAAATCAAAAAATTCAAGCAAGCAACATACCGACAATTGGCGATCGTCAAATCGAATTATTAGAAAAATTATGTAATGCCTCCGCTGTTTCAGGTGACGAACAAGAAGTGCGGCAAATTGTCCTTGAAGAGATCAAGCCCTTTGCAGATGAGATTAAAGTGGATGCATTGGGTAATGTCCTTGCAACCAAATTCGGCCGTGGTGAGAACCGGGTGCGTGTCATGCTGGCAGCGCACATGGACGAAATCGGATTCATGATCGTTAAAAAACATGATGACAAGCTGTTTCAGTTTGAGCGTATTGGTGGGATAGATGAACGCCAGTTACCGGGCAAGGCTGTTCTTGTTGGACGCGAGCATTTGCCGGGCGTAATTGGCGCAAAGCCGATCCACATGACCACCGCAGATGAGCGTAAAAATAAAATCCCAGTTGATGCATTGCGAATTGATTTGGGACCTGAGATCGGTGAAAAGGTCAAGCCAGGCGATCGGGCAACTTTTGCAACCCGGTTTAAACGATTCGGACCCAGCATCCAGGCGAAAGCCCTGGATGATCGGTTTGGGGTTGCGATCTTGATCGAGCTTCTCAAGCACGCATCGGAGAACATCGATTTATTAGCTGCTTTTACTGTTCAGGAAGAAGTTGGTTTGAGAGGTGCACGCGTGGTGGCTTACCGGTTTGATCCTGATATGGCAATCGCTGTTGATTCAACCCCTGCCTATGACCTGCCGCATTGGGATGACGAAGATCAGAATGTCCAGTACAACACCCGATTGGATGCCGGCCCAGCCATCTATGTGATGGATCGTGCAACAATTGCAGATCGACGGTTGGTGACACTTTTTTCCGATGCCGCACAGCAAGAGGATATCCCTTATCAATTCAGGCAGCCTGGCGGCGGCGGCACCGATGCCGGTGTGATTCACAAAACACGAGCAGGAATTCCCAGCATAAGCGTCTCAGTACCTTCCAGGTATGCCCACTCGGCAATAGGTCTTGCCCGTGTTGATGATTGGGCGAATACATTACGTTTGCTGGATGCTGCTTTGGTTCGTGTGACACCGGATTTATTGGCAGGTGAAAGACGCGGCTAAATTGATGGCTATCCCTTTGAATAATTACTCGATTACTTTCTTTTAGGAGCACTTTGATGAAATCTTTAATCAAGCAACTTGTTGAAACCCCAGGACCCTCAGGTTTTGAGTATGAAATTCGTGATGTGATTCGCGAAGCGATTGGTGATGCGGCTGATGAGCTGCGAGTGGATGCACTGGGCAGCCTTATAGCCAAAAAAGGTGTGAAGACGGAACAGGGGCTGCGTGTGATGATCTCGGGACATATCGATGAGATTGGTCTGATGGTAACCCATGTTGATGACAGAGGCTTCCTGCGTTTCACAAACATTGGCGGCATCAACCCAATGACCTGTTATGGCGGTCGGGTTCTGTTTATGGATGGCACCCGGGGCGTGATCGGTATGGACAGCATTGAAAGCGGAAAGACGCCCAAGTTAACGGATTTGTTCATTGATGTCGGCGCGACCAGCAAAGAAGACTGCTCTGTTAAAGTCGGTGATGTATGCGGCTTTGAACGACCTTTCATTGACCTTGGTAAACGAATGGTTGCTAAATCCATGGATGATCGTGTAGCCGCTGCAGTTGCAATTGAGGTATTGAAGCGATTAGAAAGCACGCCGCATGAGCTTCATTTTGTTTTCAGCACCCAGGAAGAGGTTGGCTTACGCGGCGCAACCACAGCCGCCTATGGTGTTGACCCGGATTTAGGTTTTGCAATTGACGTCACACGAAGCGGTGATACCCCACGATTCAGCCCGAAAATGGCAACAGCCCTTGGTGATGGGCCTGCGATCAAGGTCCGTGATTCGAGCTTTATTGCCGATCCGCGGCTTGTTGATTGGATGATCAAAGCAGCAGAAGAAGCCGGTCTCCCGTATCAATTGGAGGTTTTGGAGGCTGGCGGTACCGATGGACGTGCCATCCAATTAACTCGCGGCGGTGTCCCGGCTGGTTGTGTCTCTATTGCTTGCCGTTATATCCATTCACCTTCTGAGATGGTAGACTCGGATGATGTGGAAAATGCGGTTCAGCTCCTGGTGAAATTACTGAGTGAGCCGATTGACTTAAAATAATCCTTTGAAAGGATGGCGAAGGCTTTTGAAAAAGATCAGAATTCCCCTGGTTTTGGGCGTGATATTGATTTTCGCATTGTCTGCTTGCGAGGCATTGCCTTTTGAGCTGCCCTGGGTAACCGCCAGAACCTCTACAGCAACCCTTTCTCCAGGAGAAAACGAAGCGTCAACACCCACACCACAAACGACAACAACTGTCGAGACAACACCTGCCCTGATTACAAGTTTGACATTATGGGTACCGCCTGAAATGGACCCGGCTTTGGAAACAGAAGCGAGTCAAATGCTGCAGGCAAGGCTTCAAATGTTTTCAGATCAAAATGATGGTATTGAGATCATTGTGCGGGTCAAAGCTGCCAGCGGTGCCGGGGGTCTGCTGGATGCCCTAACAGCTGCGAGTGCTGCAGCACCGGACGCGCTGCCAGATTTGATCGCCTTTTCGCGCCAGGATATAGAGACTGCAGCTTTAAAGAGCTTGATTTTCCCAATGGACAGCCTGACTGAAATTCCTGATGACAGCGACTGGTATGATTTCACGCGGGAAATGGCTTTGTTACAGGGCAGTACTTTTGGATTGCCCTTTGCCGCAGACACACTCGTCCTGGTTTACCGACCTGAAAGTTTTGAACAATTTCCCGGTTCATGGGGCGGCATATTTGAAACGGACACAGCCCTGGCTTTTGCTGCAGAAAGTGACCAATCCTTATTTCAAATGAGCCTTTACCTGGCATCCGGGGGAAGCTTGCAAGACAACCAACGTCGACCGATGCTGGAAGTTGAGCCATTAACTGAAACTTTCCGTCTTTTCCAGCAAGGGGTTGAGGCGGGCAATATCACCGAAGCCTCCCTTCAATACCAAACATCTGCACAGGTTTGGACGGCATTTCGAGAAGGGCAGGCGAATTTGGTGGTGACCTGGTTGTCGAATTACCTGCAGGATGCACCAGCTGACGCCCTCCTGGCGCCCTTACCACCAGGTAATAACAGCCCGGTTTCTTTGGGCACGGGCATGGGTTGGGCATTAGCGACACCGGACGAAAATCGTCACCCGCTTGCGGTTGAACTAGCTGAATTTCTTGTGGAACCTGAATTTCTATCTGAATGGACGCTTTCCTCGGGATATTTGCCCCCGCGACCCAGTGCATTGGACGCCTGGCAGGACCAAAATTTGCGATCATCATTAAATCAAATTGCTTTAATGACACGCTTGCGACCCTCAAACGATATTATTGCCAGCCTGGGACCCATTATTCGGGAGCAAACACGCCAGGTTGTACAGGGTTTGGTTGACCCTTCACAAGCGGCGCAAGTGGCAGTGGAAAGCCTGGAGGAATAGCGTTTATGGGTGAAAATCAAAACAAACCCCGCAGCATGATTAAAACAAACTTTGAGCCGCAATATTTAATCTTTGTTTTCTCAACGGTGGTTTTATTGCTTTTTCTCATCGCCTTTGTTCGCCCCGTTTATCCAGCTGCCCTTTTATTAACTGCTGAACCGACAACAGACGTAAGTCTTGAAACGGATCAGCCAGAAGTCGAAAATTTGCTCACAACAACACCTACCCCAGAATTAGAACCACCTACGCCTGAAGAGATCGGCTATACCGATGGGATCATCTTCTGGGCAACTGTCCTTGTGGTTATTCTTATGGTTGGCACCCTCAGGGAGACCTTGCACAGAAGAGGTGAATAATACTGGAGTTTTCGATGAATGATCGATTGAAAGAATTTGAAAATTATCGGCACCAAATGAACGACCGGATTGATTCGATTGACCATCTGGGCATCAAGCGTTTTTTCAACCTGGATACGAAAGCTTATCAGGATGATGCGCTCAGCGCAAAGACGAAAGAATTATTGGGTTTGGTGGCGTCCATGGTTTTGCGCTGCAATGATTGTATTGATTATCATATTATTCAATGTGTGGATGCCGGTTGGGCCGATGAGGAGATTTATGATGCTTTCAATGTTGCGCTTGTTGTAGGGGGCAGCATTGTGATCCCACATCTGCGTCATGCTGTTGAGAGCATGGATTTATACCGGGAACGGCAGGGTTAATGTTCGGCTCAATTTCTAAATTAAATAATTAGATCCCTGGGATTATGGATGTTCCAGGGATCTTTTTTGTTTTACCTGATTAAATACTGAAATCGGATCCTACCCAATATCCGTTTTCATCAATATTTATATGGCCGTTTTCGTGGAGATGCATCTGATCTTCCAAACGGTCAAGGCGAGTCATCACTTGCTGAAGCGCTAAACCGATCGTGTCTGGCAAAAGGTCGTGGTGAAGGTCTGGCGCATCACTGACTCGCTTGTGACTGCGCTTGACGATCTGACCGGGAATGCCAACAACCACGGATTCAGCCGGGACCGATTTAACCACCACAGCATTAGCACCAATTCGGCTGCCTTCACCGATTTCTATAGCGCCAAGCACCTTTGCCCCAGCGCCAACAACAACCTTATTCCCCAGGGTAGGATGGCGTTTGCCTTTTTCAAGGCTGACACCGCCCATGGTGACACCATGGTAAAAAGTGACATCATCGCCAATTTCGGTGGTCTCACCGATCACAACGCCCATGCCATGATCAATGAAAAACCGTCTGCCGATTTTAGCGCCGGGATGAATTTCAACACCGGTGATCCATCGGGCAAACTGGGATAACGAGCGTGCAAGTAGATGGAATTTTTTGTTCCATAACCAATGGCTGATGCGATAAAACCAGATCGCGTGCAAACCAGCATAATTTACCAGTACTTCGAACCAGTTGCGTGCTGCCGGGTCACGATGTAACGCGCAGCGAATATCTTCAAGGATCATTTTGAATAATCCAATCTCTTTGGATGATGTGTAACTTGTTTTATTTGTCAAAGTAAGATTTGATGTATGTTCCATAATAATTTTTACTCCAAACCATTAATCACGCAAGTCGTCGAAGAGCGGCGTACTGAGATAACGTTCTGCAAAGGAGGGAATGATTACCACAATTAATTTCCCGTCGTTTTCAGGACGTTTTGCGAGCCGTAAGGCTGCCCAGACAGCAGCACCAGAGGAGATGCCAACCGGGAGTCCCTCCTGTATTGCCAGCTGGCGAGCGGTACCAAAGGCATCTTCACCGGTGACGGTGATGATCTCATCATAAATGCTGGTGTTTAATACCTCCGGGATAAATCCTGCGCCAATCCCCATGATCGGGTGCGGACCCTTTTCTCCGCCAGAAAGAACGGGTGCTGCTTGTGGCTCAACTGCCACGACCTGGATTTGGGGGTTATGGGCTTTTAGACCTTCACCGGTGCCTGTAATCGTTCCGCCCGTACCAATACCGGCAACGAGGATATCGACCTTCCCGTCGGTATCACGCCAGATTTCTTCGGCAGTTGTTTTGCGATGGATTTCAGGGTTAGCGGGATTGGTGAATTGATTGGGCATATAATAGCGCGGATCGGATTTCGCCAATGCTTCAGCCTTAGCGATTGCGCCGTCCATGCCTTCATCACCGGGTGTCAGGATTAATTCTGCGCCAAGTACTTTCATCATCATTTTCCGCTCAAAGCTGACTTTTTCGGGCATCACGATCACGCAGCCATAACCGCGAGCGGCGGCTGTAAATGCCAATGCAATGCCCGTGTTGCCGCTGGTAGGTTCAACGATTATGCTGTCCGGTTTCAATTTCCCGGCTTTTTCTGCGGCATCAATCATCGCAACGCCAATGCGGTCTTTCACACTATGGGCAGGGTTAAAATACTCAAGTTTTACTAGGACATCAGCGCCCCCCTGGTTGATCCGGTTAAGACGCACCAGCGGTGTGTTGCCAATTAATTCTGTAATATTGTTATAAATCTTCATTATTTCTCCATTTAGCCTATCATTATTCTTTACTGAAACTGGGTGCGGATGGGTTTTAAAACATAAAGCCAATCGAGTTATCAGGAAAGGCAGCGAAACCATTGCACCGCATTAATGGCATTGCGGGGCTGTCAATCGCCCAGATCGACTGGCTTGAATTTTCAAGTTACGTCTGTCCGGCGGCTAACGACCCCGCCCCAGACACAAGCACATGTAAATCATAAAATTCTCCAATTGAATTAGATAATAACTATCATAATTATAATATAAATCGGAGATGAGTCAAGGGGTTGTGGAAGGATGGGAGCCAGGTATTGGGAATCAGGTATTGGGAATCAGGTATTGGGAATTAGGTATTGGGAATTAGGTATTAGTGTGTCGTCCTGATTTACGTTTACTGGCGTGCATCTATTTGAATATTATAAGAAAAAGATACTCAAAAACAACCGAAGTACACCAATTCCTAATTGCCTAATTGCCTAATTTCCTAATTCCTGATTCATCCTCTCATGTATAATTCTCCTATTACTTATCCTTGGAGGCGCAATGAATACTGAACGGATGGAAAAGCTGGTTTCTTTGATGAAAATCCATGGCCTGAAAGGGGTGGCATTGAACCCGGGACCAAGCTTAAGATATTTGACAGGTCTTGAGTTTCACCTGATGGAACGTCCCACAGTACTTTTAGTGTCAGTTTCCGGGATGTCCACCATGATTTTGCCGGAGCTCGAAAAAGCTAAGCTGCAAGACGACACGCCGGTTTTCCAGGCTTTCACTTATGGTGATGACCCGGCAGCATGGCAGGCGGCTTTCGATCGGGCAGTGGAAAAGCTAGGTCTTACTCAGGGTCATGTGGGGGTGGAAGCGGGTCGGATGCGGTTCTTGGAATTGGCTTATTTAAAAAATGCGCTTCCTAACATTGAATTTGTTGATGGCGGAAAAGTTATTGATGGGCTGCGCATAAAAAAGGAATCCGGTGAAATTGTAAAAATGAGACGGGCAGCGAAGATTGCGCAAAGTGCAATTTTGGCAACCTTAAAATTGCTCAAGGAAGGCATGACGGAAAAGCAAATTGCCAACGAGCTTGTTGTTCAGCTTTTGCGAGCAGGGTCTGATGATCAATTACCATTTTCACCCATAGTATCTCTTGGCGAAAACACAGCCAATCCGCACGCTGTGCCATCGGATAGGGCATTGCAGAAGGGTGATTTGCTGTTGATTGATTGGGGCGCCAGTTTCGAAGGTTATTTTTCAGATATCACCCGCACCTTTACTTTTGGCGAGGTTGAACAAGAATTGCTCAAAATTGGTGTCTTTGTTCTAAGGGCAAACCAGGCTGGTCGCAAAACCGGTAAGCCCGGGCTGGCGGCGGGTGCTGTTGACCGTGCTGCGCGATTGGTGATCACTGAAGCTGGATATGGTGACTTCTTTATCCATCGGACCGGGCATGGCCTTGGGATGGAAGCGCATGAGACGCCTTACATTTTTGATGAAAACAGAACCATACTGGAAACTGGGATGACCTTTACCATCGAGCCAGGAATTTACCTGCCTGGCAGAGGCGGCGTCAGGATTGAGGACGATGTGGTCGTCACTGAGACGGGATTGGATTCACTCACAGATTTACCGCGTGAGCTTTTGCCTCTGGAAAAATTTATTGGTTGATCGGGTGCAGGTATGACACGTGATTTAAAAATCGTCTCAGCAGCGATGCTCACATGGGGTTTCGGCGAGGGGATGTTTTATATTTTTCAACCTCTCTACATCCAGCAGTTTGGTGCAGACCCGATTATGATCGGTACGATTCTCGGCATTAACGGCTTTGTGATGGCGATTTCACAAATCCCCTCAGGCATACTGGCGGATAAGTTTGGGCGACGTCCTTTAATGTGGTTTTCCTGGTTTTCTGGTGCTGCTGCCACATGGATGATGGCGCTTGCCCCATCATTGGGTTATTTTGTCGCTGGTATGTTTCTATATGGATTGACTTCCTCAGTGATGGCGCCGTTAAATTCCTATGTACAGGAAGCCCGTGGATCGTGGTCTGTTGGCAAAGCGGTCAGTTTCATGTCTGCTACTTACAACATAGGCGGGATTTTGGGACCCCTTGTAGGCGGCATATTGGGTGAGATCTTCAACCTGCGCATGGTTTATTACGGCTCAGCAGTGATTTTCACGATATCGACGGTGATCGTGATGTTTGCTGGTAAGCAAGAAAAAAATTATCAAAAAGGTAGTGCGGATGACATCCATTTTCTACGGAATCAAGCCTTTGTGGGGTTGATGGTGACCATCTTCCTGGTCATGTTTGCTGTTGTCCTGCCGCAGCCCCTGACAGCCAATTTTCTGCAAAATCAACGCGGCCTTTCAATCAATAAGATTGGACAGCTTGGCGCAATAGGCGCATTGGGAAGTGCTGTTTTGATGCTGGTGTTTGGTCACTTGCGTGCTGATATGGCGATGATGATTGGGCAGTTTGGCGTGTTGTTGTTTGCGGGTTTGATCTGGATGGGCGGGGGTATTTTTTGGTACGGAGCGGCTTATTTCTTCCTTGGTGGTTATCGATTATGCCGCGCAATGACCCTTGCACTGGCAAGACCCCTGGTAAGGGAGTTTGAAGTTGGGTTTGCCTTTGGTGTGGTTGAGTCCTTGAATTCCCTGGCTTTTATGCTTGCCCCTGTCATCGCAGGTTGGATTTATAATTGGCAGCCTGTTGTGTTGTATCCAATCAGTGCGGGTGTATTAATTTTTTCGATGATGCTCAGTTATTTAATGATGCGAAGAAGCAGCACTGAACGGGTTGAAAATCAGGTTTTAGACTCAATAGACGTGGAGATGGTTGATGAAGCTTGAATTTGTGCCGTTAAGCCTGGGTCCAATGGACAATAATTCATATTTGCTGGGAGATAATCAGATTAACAAAGCTGTGGCGATTGATCCGAGTTATGGAAGCGAAGTATTATTAAAAGTTGCGGAAGAGCGGGGGTGGGCACTGACGCAGATCTGGTTGACGCATGCTCATTTTGATCACATCAGTGGGGCAAATCAGCTCGCCAGGGCATATTCTCCACCTTTGCCAATCGGATTGCATCCTGATGATATGGATTGGTATCAGCAGGAGGGCGGTGCAGGCAAGTTCGGACTGTCGATAGCACAGCCGCCGCCCGTATCGATCCAATTTGAGCATGGCATGACCTTGTGTTTGGAGAAGAATGGGGAAGTCGTCGTTGAAGTCCGGCATGCTCCGGGACACAGTCCCGGGCATGTAATGTTTTATTGTGATGCACTTGGGGTGCTTTTTTGTGGGGATGTGATCTTTCGTGGGAGTATTGGCAGGACAGATTTGCCTGGCGGTGCAATGTTAGTTCTGATGGAATCCATTCGCCAGGAGGTTTTTGATCTGCCGGATGACACACGATTATTGCCCGGGCATGGTCCCGAGAGTACTGTGGCTTACGAAAAAGCTCACAACCCATTTTTACGTTAGAAGTCACGCAGGTCTTTGATTTTTTTCACCCGGTATACAATCGACCTGAAGGTCTCGCTCTAAAAATTTTTTGATACCAAATTCCTAATAACTGATACCTGATTAAACCAAACCAGGCTGCCCGGTCTGGACAGCCTGATGGTTTGTCGTTTCTCTTGTTATTTTGCGTATTCTGTCGCCCGGCTTTCGCGGATTACCGTGATGCGGATTTGCCCGGGGTACTGCATGGTCTCTTCGATTTGCTGGGCAATATTCTTTGCCATGCGATTGGCTTCTACATCGTCAATCTCATTCGGTTTGACGATGATGCGAACTTCTCGTCCAGCCTGGATTGCGTAACTGCGATCAACACCTTCGTAGCTGTTGGCGATGTTTTCAAGGGACCGAAGACGTTTGATGTACTGCTCCAGGTCCTCTCGTCGTGCACCGGGTCGTGCACCGGATATCGCATCTGATGCTTCTACAATCACAGCTTCTACAGATTCCTGTTCAACCTCGTGGTGGTGCGAACCGATAATGTTGACAACTTTGTCGTTGACGCCGTGTCTTGCAGCAAATTCTGCACCAATTTGAGCGTGGGTTCCCTCGGTGTTGTGATCCATGGCTTTGCCCAGGTCATGCAGCAATGCGCCTGCTTTTGCAACTTCGACGTTTGCACCGAGCTCGGCTGCAATTACGCTGGCGATCTTGGCGGTTTCAACGGCGTGTGCAAGCTGATTCTGTCCGTAAGAAGTTCTGAATTGGAGACGACCCAATTTTTTAAGAATCTCTCGGTGCAAGCCGGCGACACCAGCATCGTAGGCAGCCTGTTCACCCGCCTCTTCGATATCTTCCAACACCTGTTCATTTTCTTCATTAAGGATCTTCTCAATGTTTGCAGGGTGGATCCGTCCGTCAATTACCAACCGCTGCAATGCTCTACGAGCGACTTCACGTCGAACGGAGTCAAAACAGGATACGGTGACTGCTTCAGGGGTGTCATCAACAATCACATCGACGCCCGAGACCTGCTCAAATGCCCGGATGTTTCGTCCGTTTCGGCCGACAATTCGACCTTTCATTTCTTCATTGGGCAGATTAACAACGGAGGTGGTCACTTCGGCTACTCTTTCTGAAGCAACGCGCTGAATTGCATCGGCAATCAGTTCTCTTGCACGCATATTACCTTTTTCCCTGGCTTCGCTTTCGATCTGTCGGATAATGCGAGCCATATCTGCCCTGGCCTCCTTTTCAGTTTCAGCCAAGAGCACCTCTCGTGCTTCATCCGTGGTCATTTGGGCAACGCGCTGCAGTTCTTCCAGTATCTCGTCGTATTTCTGGTCGATTTCATTGGCACGTTTATCGATGCTGGATTGACGTTTATTGAGCCTGCTTTCGCGTTCCTCGTATTTTTCCAGACGCCGATCCAGTTCTTCCCGCCGTTTCTGCAGGCGATCATCCTCTCTGCTCAGTTCAGCACGTCGCCGATTGATATCCTCTTCTGCTTTTTGTGTGATTTGAAGCGCAGCATCCTTTGCTTCTAATTGGATTTCACGGGCTTGTTCCTGTGCTTCGGTAATGATGTGGTCGGCTTTTAGATTTTGCGCTTTCCGTTTGTTTTCCACAAGGGTTTGTTTGATGATGTATCCGATGACCCCACCCAGTGCCAGCGCGATAAAACTTATTACGATCATTATTATTGGGTTGTTGATTAGGTTATTCATTAATTTCGCTCCATTTTCCAGTATTGTCCAGGCGCGTTGACCCTTCATCTGCCCCAAATTCTTCCCAGAGTCGTTCCACTGTTGGTTTTACAATACCGTAGTGAAATCCCCGACGGCTTAAAAAACCGCCGACTTTTTTCTGGAAATCTAATTTGGTCTCCTGGCGACATTTCTTAGCTTTTTTTATGCCGGCTTTATATGCTAAGTCATTCTCGTCGCCGCTGAATTTTTCAAGTGCCTGTGTTATCTCTTGGTCTGCCACCCCTTTGAGACGGAGTTCGTACGCTAACAGCCTGTCACCGCGTGGTCGGAATTCATTTCTGTTCTCAATCCATTGTCGAGCAAAATCGAGATCATCCAGGTAATGTTTGTCCAGCAATTTTTGTAAGGTGGATTCAACCACCTCATCGCTGAACCCTTTTTCCGACAAGCGTTTTCTGGTTTCATCAACGGATCGCGGGCGGTAGCTAATAAATTGCAAAGCCTTTTGAAAAGCCACCTCGAAAGTATCCTGTTCTTGGAGTCTTTCTATGTCCGCTTCATTTAACTTGCGACCAGGTTCCAACCAACCAGCGACAAACCGTGAGAGTCCGAAGGCGAATTCGCCATCGAGATAAATATTGACCCGCTGCGGGTTTCTTTTTTGCGCTTTAATCGCTGTAATTTCCCGTTCCATCAACTTAACCTTAAAACAAAGACAGCCGTAGCAATGCCCAAGCAGCTACGGCCGTAATATCTACAAGAATTCCTTATTGGCTTAAATCATGTATAGGATCGCTTTGCTTATCCAGAATGTTCAATGGATAAACAAATTTGAATGGTCGAAGAAAAATTACGTTGAAAAATTGACCATTTCTTTCCTGTACTCTTTGGTTGACACTGATCTTGATTGAGCTCAGGTATTATTTCTAAATCAGTGTTACCTTTACCCTTCAGCATAAATGTCATCGGTAATAATAATGCCAGGCAGGATGCCGGCGAAAAATTTTCGTACGATTCTTTTTGATATCTTGACCGCAACTGCAATTTACAGAGCGGCAGATGAACATATTTTCTTTTCAAATAAGTCATTCGACTTAATTCTTGAAACTAATTATACAATAAAATTTAAATTAATGAAGACCTTTGTGGAAAGTGCGTATAAGGTCGGTGAAAAATTTAAATCCTGAGGGATTTTGTTGAATCCTATGGAATGTTTTGGTTAACAGCGCAACTCATGTTAAAATAAAGCTTATGAATGAAGAAATTTCGATAACTACAGAAAAAAGCCGTACAAGTTCGAGCATACACCGTCACCACAGAGACAGAACCTGGCAAATACTGGTCCCTATTATTTTCGGTTTCTTGTTGATCATTGCTGCTGGTGTTTTTGTGATCCTGACCGCTTCTGGCACATTTTCAGGCGCTTCTGTATCTCAATGGGCAGATATCTCGAACATCTGGTTAATATTGCCGGTCATCATGTTTGCATTTTTCGGCACATTGGTGCTCGCTGCTTTGATCTTCCTGATGGCAAAGCTGTTAAACATCCTGCCATTTTACACAGACCTGGTACAGCAATATGCAGGTTTGATAACAGCTCGGATCAATTTAGCGACGAGAAAGATGGTCAGCCCTATAGTCTCTGCCAGGTCTGTTAGGGCAGGCGTGAACGGCTTTTTCACAGCATTGATGGGACTGAAACGAAAATAATCGATATATTCTGACCTTCGGGTTATAAATACGTATTGTTGTCATAAAACAAAACCAAGAAATAAAGGATTTAAAAATGGATAAAAAGTCAAAGACAAAAACAATGGTTCTTGGCACAATCATAGGTGCTTTTGTAGGGGCCATTTCCGCATATTTGTTAATTAGTCGGGCTGAAGAAGAGAACGAAACCCCGCAGCTTACCGCAGGGGAAGGCATCCAGGTGGGTTTGGGGCTTTTGGGCTTGATGCGCCTGATTGCCGGCTTTGGAAAAGAATAATCACTGAAGAAATAGGCGACACTATTGTTTGAAATTGTATTTTTGGGTACTTCAGCCTCGGCACCGTCCGTGCATCGCGGCTTATCATCGTTAATGGTTCAGCATGAAGAATTTCGCTTTCTGGTTGATTGTGGGGAGGGCACCCAGCGGCAGATATTGCGTGCTGGTGTTGGGTTTAAACGGCTCAATCAAATATTATTGACCCATGGACACCTGGATCACATCCTGGGTTTGGGGGGGCTGGTATCGACATTTCTTCGCTGGGAAGTGATGGATGAAATTGAGATCTACGGCACCCAGCATACCCTTGACAGGGTGCATGACCTCATTTTTGGTGTGGTTCTTCGCGGTTACTATGGGAAGCCACCAGTAACTCTGCATGAAATCGAACCGGGCACTTTTTTTGAAACGGAAGGTTTTACGATCACTGCTTTCCCGGTTGACCACCGCGGCTCACACTCCCTTGGGTACAGGTTTGAAGAACGCAACCGCAGACCCTTTTTACCTGAAAAAGCAGAAGTGCTGAATATCCCACCGGGCCCATGGCGGCGTGACCTGGTCAACGGAAAAACGGTTACCCTGCCGGATGGAAGGTCTATCCACCCTGACCAGGTCTTGGGAGAATCACGAAAAGGGACTTCCCTGGTTGTTGTCGGAGATACAGGTCGGCCTGATAAATTGGTGGATAATATTCGTGATGCTGATGCTCTGGTCATTGAATCAACCTACACCCGGGCTGAAGAGGACCTCGCGCAACGATTTGACCATTTAACTGCTGCGCAGGCGGCAAATTTGGCAAAGGAAGCCGGGGTGGGTCAGCTTTATTTAACCCATCTATCTCGCCGCTATCGCGAAAGGGATGTGCTGGACGAAGCGCAGGAAATCTTCCCCGCCGTAAATGTTGCCAGGGATTTTGATCATTTTAAAATTATGCGAGAAAACGATTAGATTTT
This sequence comes from Candidatus Brevefilum sp., assembly GCA_029210815.1. Lineage (GTDB taxonomy): Bacteria > Chloroflexota > Anaerolineae > Anaerolineales > Anaerolineaceae > Brevifilum. The sequence continues at coordinate 7,327 of JARGGB010000011.1, read as the reverse complement.
TACCTCTCATTGCGAAAAACTCAATTTGATAAATACTTAAAGAAAGTAAGGGGAATTATCTTTTTACTTTCCTGGAGTGAGGCCTTCAGGCCGACATTATTACTTCGAAAATGCACTATATTCAACCAACAAAAAAATTAATACTTCTTGGTTAGAGAATTATTCTTATACCAACTTTTCAATCGGGCTGAAGCCCTCACTCCAAAACCCGCCTTACATACGATGTCTGTTGTGGACATAATATCTTTGTTAGCTTGGCGTGCATCTCAGTACGCTATTTATTAAAATTCGCGTGTTGTGTTAGAATTCCAACGATGGACACAATAATTTTAGCTTCAAATTCACCCCGCAGAAGAACGCTCTTTTCGTTGTTTGATTTGCCTTTTGAGGTCAAACCAGCGGATATTGATGAGGCGCAATTGCTGGGCGAACCGCCCAGGGAGTATGTGGAACGGCTGGCGCGATGTAAGGCTGATGTTGTTGCCGCCCAATATGAGGGATTGATCATTGCGGCTGATACGATTGTGGTGGACCAGGATCAGCTTTTGGGTAAGCCAGGTGATGAAGTGGAAGCACAAGCGATGCTTGAACAATTGCGCGGTCGTTCTCATCAGGTGTACACCGGTATTGCCCTGATCCAGACCGCCACCGGACAAACTTACGATGATGTCTGCAGGACGGATGTACCCATGCGGGACTATTCCGATCAGGAAATTAGCGACTATATTGCCACAAAGGATCCGATGGACAAGGCTGGGGCATATGCCATCCAACATCCTGGTTTTCATCCGGTTGATTCGCTTTCAGGCTGTTATGCCTCGGTGATGGGGCTTCCGCTCTGTCACCTGGTTCTTGGTTTGAGAAAATTTAACCTTGAAATTCCGGCGGATATCCCCCTGCGGTGCCAGGATACGCTGGACTATGCCTGTCCTGTTTTTGAGAATATTCTAGCCAGAAGTTAGGCAGATTCCATGAAACGCTTCCTGCTTGCTAAAATTCAAAAAGGGATCATCAGCCTTTTAATTCTGGGATTGATAATTGCGTGCACCCCCAGAAACTCAACGGTGGACCCATCGGTATCGGCTTACGAAAATCCTGATATTTCTACGGCTGCGTCAGCCCAGTCTGCGGCTGAACGCTTCCTAGAGGCTTGGAAGGCTGAAGATTATGCTGCCATGTACCGCATGTTATCCACCCTCAGCAAGGATGCGATCACGGAGATTGATTTTCAGAATAATTATGAGGATACGGCAAACCGTTTAACCCTGGATTTTATTGATTTTCAAGTCTTATCCACAATGGCAAAGACACACCAGGCAGAAGTTGCCTATCGTGTGGATTACAACACCCGGGTTTTTGGGGTGCATTCAAGGGAAATGGTCATGCCGCTCACCTTTGAAAACAATACCTGGCAAATACAATGGTCCCGCACTTTGATTTTGCCCGAATTAGAGGATGGCAGAAACCTTCAATTTGTTCATCAGACGCCTTCGAGAGGTCAAATTTTTGATCGTCAGGGTGCTCCCATGGCTGCCTATGAAGATGCACTCGCAATTGGGCTGGTACCTGGAGAAATCTTGCCGCAGCAGGCAGCGTTGCTTTATGAAACACTGGCAGAATTCAGTAAATATGACGCTGAGGAACTGGCTGTTCTGGTTGACTCAACACCGGATGACTGGTACCTGCCGATCATTTCCCTCTCTCGGGGGGAGGCAGCGCCATACATTGAATCTTTACGAGGCTTGAGTGGGGTGCGCATTGATGAGTTCCGCGAGCGGTATTATGTGGACGGCGGCGTCGCACCGCATGTTTTGGGCTACAGGCTGTATATCCCGGAAGAAGAATTGGAGGCTTATTTACGACTGGGTTACCGACAGGATGAGCGTATTGGTGCCACTGGCCTTGAAGCTGTCTATGAAGCAAAGCTCTCAGGGGTGCACGGCGGTTCTCTTTACCTGGTGGATTCTGACGGCAAAATCCTGTCCTTATTTGCCGCCAGCCAGCCAGAATCCGGGCAGTCCATCACAACAACCATCGACAAACAACTGCAATTGCGGCTGCAAGAGTCATTGGGTGACCTTCGAGCGGCTGTTGTTGTGATGGAAATCAACACTGGGCGGGTTTTGGCAATGGTCTCCAACCCGGGTTTTGACCCCAATGCCTTTGATAAATCAGAAACTGAGGGCGGTCTGTTGCAATCCTATTTTACGGATCCAGATCAACCCCTTTTCAACCGGGCGACACAGGGGCAGTATCCATTAGGCTCTGTTTTCAAAATGATCTCAATGTCGGCTGCATTGGAGAAGAATTTATTCAGCCAGTATTCAAGCTTTTTCTGTGGGCAGTCGATGTGGGTGTGTGACAGCGTGACACTCTATGATTGGACCTACGCTTATGGGACTGGTGCCAGCGGTGAGCTAACCCTGGTTGAAGGGCTGATGCGCTCTTGCAATCCCTGGTTTTACCGCATCGGGCAAGGCTTGTACCAGGAAGGTTACGAAGATACATTGTCACAAATGGCATTTGGCTTTGGCCTTGGCAAAGAGACCGGTATCGAAATCTCTGAGGAACCAGGAAATATCCCTGAGACAGCCGGGACCTGTGTTAACAGCGCACAAATGGCAATTGGGCAGGGAGAGATTCTTGTGACTCCATTGCAAGTTGCAAGCTTTGTAAGCGCTCTTGCCAATGGCGGTACTCTGTACAGACCGACCCTTGTCAACAGCATCGAAAAACCTTCTGGTGAAGAAACAATCCGCTTTGAACCAGAAATCCTGGGTGAACTTCCTATTTCTGAGGAAACAAGGTCACTTGTTTTGGAGGGTTTGCGCCTGGTAATCGAAGATGAACGGGGCACTGGTTATTGGGCGATGCGGGGTTTGGATGTTCCCGTATCGGGCAAGACGGGCACAGCACAAACACCAACCGGTGATGCTCATGCCTGGTTCGCCGGCTTCACAAGACAAAACGACCCCGAACGTCCCGACATCGCCATCGCCGTGCTCATTGAGAACGGCGGGGAAGGCTCCGCTGTTGCTGCACCGGTATTTCGAAGGGCGGTTTCCCTTTATTTTTCTGACTACACAGATCCATCCGGCTTAATGCCCTGGGAAGAAGAACCCTATCTCCCTATGGCGCCCACGCCTACTGGCACTTCCACAAGCGACGACTGACACAGTATAATCAAGCGATAGCGTTCAAAAAAGATGCAAATCACTTTTTGCATTTTTGGAGTTAATAACTGATGAAAAAATTGTATTCCGTGATAATGCTGCTTATATTGCTGGCAACGGCAGCTTGCTCGGTAAATTCATCGACGGGTGAGCCGGAGCAAGGTGCAACAGCAACAGCGACATTGCCTGCCCCCCAGGTGTATGTTACCCGTGCGCCTGATGTGGATGGCGCTGTCAGCGCTTATATGGACGCCTGGATAGCTGAGGATTATGCAAGCATGTACAGTATGCTGTCGGTGGAGTCGCAAAACCAGGTTTCGATTGAGGAATTTTCAGAGAAATTCAATGACACAGCGGTCACAATGACCCTGGCTTTTGAAGATGGCATTCAATATGACATTCTCTCTTCTGTCACCAATCCGAATTCAGCCTCTGCAAACGTCAAGCTTGATTACAACACCAATTTATTCGGCACATTTACTCGAGACCTGACCTTTCCTTTAATAAGGGAGGCAGGTGAGTGGCGCCTTGTCTGGAATGCCGGCTTGATCTTGCCTGAATTGCAGGGCGGCAACAGCCTTGAAATTGTGCGCCAAACGACACCTCGCGGGAATATCTACGCAAGTGATGGCTCCCCTATCGCAGCCCAAGAGGAAGCGGTTGCGATTGGCTTTATCCCTGGTTACCTGGATGAAGACTTAATGGGTTTGTTTTACAGAACCATGGCGGATTTAACTATTTACCAGGTCGATGAAGTCAGGGAAATGGCTGAAGAAGCATTTGAGGGTGATTACGTGGCTCTCGGTGAAGCAGCCCAATCTGAAGTTGACAGGAACATGAGTGCTTTGAGCATGCTGAGCGGTGTTTATTTGAATTATTATTCCTCGCGCTTCTATTATGACGGCGGCATTGCTCCCCAGGCTGTTGGGCACCTGACATATATTTCTGAAGCGGAACTGGACCGCTACTCTCGTTTGGGGTATGCACCCAATGAACGGTTTGGCAGTACAGGCCTGGAATACAGCTTTGAAGATGAATTGTCTGGTGAGCGGGGCGCTTCGTTGTATGTGAAGGATGCTAACGGCCAGATCCTCAGTAAGTTGGCTGAAAAGGGGACATCGGCAGCGCAATCCCTGACGACCACCATTGAACCGAGATTGCAATACTTGCTTCAGCAATCCCTTGGTGACTATCGCGGCGCCATTGTCGTGATGGAAATTGACACTGGCAGGGTGATTGCCATGGTTTCAAACCCGCAGTTTGACCCAAACTTATTCGATATCAACAACCAGAACTTTGTTTATGCGGATAATCCCTATTTTGAACCTGATGATCCTGTGTTCAATAGGGCGACAAACGGTCAATACCCGCTGGGTTCTGTTTTTAAAATTATCACTATGGCTGCCGCTTTGGAAACAGGCGTGTACACCAAGGAATCTGAGTTGTATTGTGACCACTCGGTCATCGTATGCGGCGGTATTGAGCTCTTTGACTGGACCTATGAAAAAGACAAACCCCCGAGCAGACAATTGACCCTGCCCGAGGGCTTGATGCGCTCTTGTAACCCATGGTTTTACACAATTGGTGAAGGGCTTTTTAACGCAGGCTATCCAAATGCAATCGCTGACTTAGCCAGAGATTTTGGTTTGGGACAGGAAACCGGCATTGAAATATCAGAGCAGCCTGGCAATATTCCTGAAAGCATTACCCTGTGTGATCAAAACACCCAGTTAGCCATCGGTCAGGGGGACATGACTGTAACGCCGCTGCAGGTTGCCAGTTTTGTCGCTGCTGTTGGGAATGGCGGCACGCGTTATCGGCCCGCGCTGGTTGAACAGATTGGGCCAGAAAATGGGACGCCGACATACACTTTTGAGCCTGAGGTAATTGGAAGCTTGCCAGTTTCAGAAGAGAACCTTGCCATTATTCGAGATGCGATGGAAAGCGTTATTGAAAACGGACGCGGCACTGCTCACCTTGAATTAGGTACCATGCCTTACCCCGTATTTGGCAAGACCGGGACAGCACAAAACCCATTTGGGGATTCCCATGCATGGTTTGCCGGTTTTACTGGCGTTGGGAATGAGGATCGCCCGGATATTGCCGTGGCTGTCATCCTTGAAAATGCTGGTGAGGGGTCTGAGATGGCAGCACCCGTTTTCAGGCGAGCTGTTTCTTTATATTTTTCAAATTACACCAACCCGGGATACACTTTGCCCTGGGAGGCTTATCCTTACGTGGTCGCGTCCCCAACGCCCATCCCATCGAATACACCCATCCCCACCAACACACCAATTTTCACCGAGACACCCGTTGCAGATGAAGAAGCAACACAAGAGCCTTAGGAGTGATATTCATTGAGTGAAACGCTGGATGGTCTGGTCATTCGAGCACAGTCAGGCTTTCTTACAGTAGAAACAGACGCTGGGGAGTACTTCTGCCGGCTTCGTGGGCGTTTAAAGCAGGAAGCCGTTGAAGGCGACATTGTGGCAGTGGGTGATCGTGTCACCATCACGCCGAACCAGGATAGCACCGGCACGATTGAGAAAGTACATGAGCGGAAGAGCGTTTTTTCTCGCGTGCGCTCAGGTATCAAAAGAGAATTTCGCCAAATTATCCTTGCTAACCCCAATCAAATCGTGGCTGTTTTTGCCTGCGCACGTCCTGAACCGAGTTTGCGAATGCTGGACCGCTTTTTGGTGATTGCAGAAAAGCAGAATATCGACGCATTAATTGTTGCGAACAAAATTGATTTGGTCACAAAAGAACAAGCCAAAGCTTTATTTGGAATGTATGAGGATCTGGGGTATTCAGTAATTTATTCTTCTGCCCATACAGGGGAAGGTGTGGATGATCTGCGAGATCACTTACAGGAGAAGATTTCTGCTTTTGCTGGTCCTTCTGGTGTGGGGAAATCCAGCCTTTTGAACGCGATTCAACCAGGTTTGGGATTGCATGTGCGGACGGTCAGCGAAGCGACTTCAAAGGGTAAGCATACGACCCAGGTGCGTGAGCTTTTCCCGCTGGATGTGGGGGGCTATGTGGCGGATACGCCCGGCATCCGCACCCTGGCATTATGGGATACCGAGCCTGAAGAACTGGACGCCTATTTTATTGAAATGCGAGCGCTGGTTTCTGATTGTAAATTTAGCGATTGTACACACACCCATGAGCCGGGTTGTGCAGTGCGAGAGGCGGTCTCAAGGGGAGAGATTGCGCCTGAACGTTATAACTCGTACCTGCGTCTCCGTTTTGAAGACGACTCAGAAGATTACCTTGAAGATTAAATAGCATTTTTTATCAACAAGCCTATGAAAAAAACAAAAATTTTTTTATCGATCTTATTATTATCCGTGTTGTTGATTATTACAGCCTGCCAGCCGTCAACAGGAACCCCGACGTCTGGTCCAACCCTGCCGCCTTCCACGCCTGTGCCCACAAATTTGCCGGAGCCCACGCCAACAGCAGCACCGCTGAAATCCCTGACAATCTGTACGACGGCACTCCCGAAAAACCTCTTGCCTTACCATGCTGAAGGATTGGGGGGCAAAGCCAATATTCTCAGCTTGATTTATGAAGCACCTTTTATTGAGGGTGAGGGCGAAAAAGCCCCTGTAATATTAGAAAGCGTTCCAGACCTGACAAATGGCGACCTGGCTCTGGTGCCGGTGAGCGTACAGGCTGGTCAGCCTGTCGTGGATGCAACCGGGCAATTGGCGGTCCTCAAAGCCGGGCTCGTGGTTCGCCCTGCCGGATGTCGCAGTGGAGACTGTGTTACAGTGTGGGATGGGGAAACCTTGCTCGAAATGGACCAGATGGTGGTTAATTACCGATTGAGAGATGACCTCACCTGGTCTGACGGCTCGACCGTGCAGTCAGGGGATTCGGTTTTTAGCTTTGATATCGCCCGGGATGCAGCAGATCTTGAATTAAAGTGGGCCTATGACCGGACGCAATCATACACGGCTGTTGACCAGAACACCTTGCAGTGGATCGGTTTACCCGGATTTTCCAATGCCGACCTGGCACGATTTTTCTGGAAACCGCTGCCTTCACACCTTTACCAGGATGGTATGAATTGGGAAAGCCTGCTGCAAGATGAAAGGGTCACCACGACGCCAATCGGTTACGGCCCCTTTCTTGTGTCTGAGTGG
>JARGGB010000010.1 GCA_029210815.1 Candidatus Brevefilum sp. | reverse complement strand
CATGTCGTCGTCATCATCGTCGTACATGTCGTCGTCATCCTCGTCGTACATGTCGTCGTCATCCTCGTCGTACATATCGTCGTAATCATCCTCGATCTCAATTTCTACGATATAGAAGACGCCGTTTCCAAGCATGCCGCCTTCGACTTTTACAAAATCGCCAACTTCAATGTCATCTTCAATCTCTGAGTTTGGTGTGAGTTCAAAGCGCATTCCGTTGATCATGAAGTAGCCATCACCAACCTCACTGACGATGCCTTTGACTTCATATTCACCTTTGTAGGACATTTCATCATCTGTTTCAAGTTCAATCTCTTTAGCAAATATCGTGCCCTGGTCATCAACCCAGGCTTCAACTTTTACGAAATTATCGGCACTGATTTGCCCTTTAATTTCCGTTGCTGATGTCACAATTATTTGATACCCGGAGATTGTCCAAATATTACCGCTTACATTTTCAACATAGCCCTTGAATTCAATTTCACCGCTGTAGGCACCAGCAGATTCAGAAAATCGGATAACATCATCAAAGGACGGAAGCTGGTTGCTCTGTGAACTTCCGGAAACGTTCTCGAAAGCCATTGCAAAGGATTTCAATGAACTGGCTATCTGGCTGAACAATATTTGTGCTCGTTCAGGATCTGATTGGCTCAGTTTTCCTAATTCTGAAAGTGCTCTTTGAATATATTGTTCATAGGAGTTCACAGCTTTACCAATGTCGTTGAATCTTCCCTGAGCGATCAATGATTCAATCTCTTCAAGCCGCATCTGTGCGTATTGGAGATTGAGCTGAACTTTGTCTTCAGTTTCAGTTGCCAGTTGAACTCTGGCTTTTTCAATGCCAGACTTTACTGCATATAAGCGATCCCCGGGTAGAGAATTCGAGGCTGCTGCAGCTGTAATCCCTGCGCCGCCGAACAAAAATGCTACGACGACAATCGCAATTGCTGCTGTTTGATATACTTTTTTCATTTTTGGTGTTGCCATTTTAAAATACTCCTTTATTTGTCTTACAATATTCGTTTGATTTTCTTGAGCACTAATCCGCTCTTCTTTATTGATATTGTCAATCTCTGATAAAAATCTTGCTTTTGATTTTTCAGCTTTTTCCGGGTCACGTTGAGGAACCTGCCGCAGCTCTACAAGCAATGCTTCAAGCTCCAGATCTGCATGATTGTTTTGATACTTGTAATCTTTCATCGTTTCCACTTCCCGATACCATCTAATGTTTTTCGCAATCGTTTGATTGCTCGATACTGCATTGCTCTGCTTGCTTCCACTGTTTTGCCAAGATGTTCAGCCACTTTTTCATGTGACCATTCTTCCATAATTCGTAACTCGATCACCATTCTTTGTTCTTCAGGCAGCTTTAGCAGGGCTTTCCGTAATCGTTCATGCCTTTGTTTATTTGAAAAAAGCAGCTCCGGGTTTGTTTTTTGATCTGGTACAAGGTCTTCGCCGACATTTTCATCGGGCTTTCTTTTTCGGTAATAGTCAACGATCCAATTATATGCTATTCGATAAAGATAAGCCTTCGTGTGTCCATTTGGAGATTTTCCAGTCTGTAGAACTTGCAAATATCTCGTAAAAACCTCAGAAACACATTCCTCAGCCAGATCCTTGTCACTTAAGTAACGGTATGCATATCTATAAAGCGCTTCATTGTTTTCTTCATACAGCTTGATAAGTTTTTCCTTATCAAGCTGAACTATTTGATCTTTGTTTTTTTCCATAGCAGCTATCTCACTTATTACAACGTAATCCCACCAAAAACGTGACGGATTATTATTATTATGTGTCAATTATAAATTTCAAACACTCATCCTCATTATCATATGATGACGTTTCTATAATAAAAGTAATACGTCAGGGATAATCAACCGGGTTTTGTTCAATGTTTACCTAGAATAAATTCGATTATTAAATGCAAAAAGAGGGTAGCCTCCCTCTCTTTTTGACGGGTTGCTAACCTCTTTTAATTCAAATGCGAATTGATTATTACAACTTACCTTCTATAAAGGTCACTGCATCTCCAACCGTCTGAATTTGCCTTGCTTCCTCATCAGTAATGGTAATGTCAAATTTCTCGCAAAAACCGTCTATCAAGAAAAACTGGTCCATTGAATCCGCCTTCAAATCTTCTATGAAACGGGTTTCCGCGGTAATATTATCATCATCAACCTTTAATACATCAACTATGACTTCTTTGACCTCATTTAATGTGTCTGACATAAAGCCTCCTATCTGGAAAAGTGTTACTCACATTCTAACGCGCCTTGAAAAACTGTCAAGGATTATACCGTAATTCATATATAATAAACACAGACAGATGACAAAAGATACGAATATTTCCAAGCGCAAAGACGACCACATCCGGATTAATTTAGAAGAGGATGTTAACTCTTCTTTGTCTACAGGACTTGAAAAATTTCAAATTATTCATCAGGCACTGCCGGAGATTTCACTGTCTGATGTCGACATGAGCCAGGAGCTTTTTGGGAAAGTTCTTCCTGTGCCCTTGCTGATATCCTCGATGACGGGCGGCACAGACCAGGCAGACCAAATCAATCGCAATCTCGCCACAGCAGCGCAGGAAATCGGCTGCTGCATGGCTGTGGGTTCACAGCGAGCAGCCATTGAAAACCCGAAAGTCAAAAAGACATTCAACATTCGCAAGTATGCCCCTGGTATTCTCGGTTTTGCAAACATTGGCGCAGTCCAGCTGAACTATGGTTATGGGGTCGACCAATGCCAGAAAGCCGTGGATATGATTGAAGCGGATGCCCTGGTGCTTCACCTCAATCCTTTACAAGAAGCCCTCCAATTGGAAGGAAATTCCAATTTCAGCAATTTGGCAAAGAAGATCGCTGAGATTAAAAAAAGCCTGAATGTTCCACTGATCGTTAAGGAAGTCGGTTGGGGCATATCCAGAGAAACAGCAAAACGACTCTTAGAAGCAGGGGTTGACGCGATTGATGTGGCGGGTGCAGGCGGAACATCCTGGTCCCAGGTTGAGATGCACCGTATGAAAGACCCTTACCAGGCTCAAACAGCCGCTGCCTTTAGAGACTGGGGAATTCCAACGGCAATTTCAATTGAAAATGCCCGTTGGGCAAGTGAAGACTGGCTAATTTTTGCTTCAGGGGGCCTTCGCACCGGTGTTGATATTGCAAAATGCCTGGCATTAGGCGCAACATTGGGCGGGATGGCGGGAGTCTTCTTGAAGGCAGCAAACCAAAATCTTGAAACGACCATTAATGTGATGAAGATGATTGTTGATCAAATCCGAATTGCAATGTTTGCTACCGGTTCAAAAGACCTGAAAGCCCTCAATCGGGACAATATACAGGAACGCAACTAGTAGGTTTTATTTATGATCCTGACCATTTTGCAAAAGCAGCTCCTTCCGGAAATTGAAAACCGGCTTAAATACTTTCTGCAGTCACTGAATTTTGGACAAAGCCTGCGTTTATATGAAATGATCAGCTACCACATGGGCTGGGAAGATGAGGGAGGAAGCCACGGGAAACGGATTCGTCCATTTTTAAGCTTGCTGTGTGCAGGTGCCTTGAATGGATCCATCCAAAATACGATGCCCGGTGCCGTGGCAATCGAATACCTGCATAATTTCACCCTGATTCACGATGATATTGAAGACAATTCACCTATTCGACACGGCAGGCCAACCCTCTGGCAAAAATGGGGATTAGCCCAGGCAGTAAACGCAGGGGATGCCTTATTCAGCATTGCTCAACTTTCGATCCTTTCCCTGAATGAAACCTGTGATGAAGTCACTGCTCTGAAAGCGTCAAAGGCTTTTAATCATACCTGCCTGCATCTGACACGGGGTCAATACCTGGATATTGCCTTTGAATCATCACAGGATATTGATGTAAGCACTTATTTCGATATGATCGGGGGTAAAACAGCCGCCTTAATTGGTTTCTCTACTTATCTGGGTGGTTTAACCGCGCATGTAGGGGAAAGGCAATTAGAATTACTGGAGGCGTTTGGTTCAAGTTTAGGAATGGCTTTTCAAATTCAGGATGATTACCTTGGCATATGGGGTGACCCCCACAAGACTGGAAAATCTGCCGCAACGGATTTGTTGACCAGAAAAAAGTCCCTGCCAATATTATTTGGTTTGAAGCATAGTAAAGATTTCAAGAACATCTGGAATAAGGAAAAAATATCAGCAGAAAATGTCGACACATTCGCCAAGATGCTGGTTGCCTGCGGCGCCCAGGATTTTATTCAAGCCAAAGCGCAGCAATACACAGAAAAAGCCTTCAAAGCACTCCATGAACTTTTTCCAACAGAAAATGAATACATCAAAGCTTTAAACGAATTAACTGAAACATTACTGAATCGTAACTCCTAACATCAATCAAACTTCATACCCCCGCCAGCAGCCGCCGCTGCTTTCGGCTTCGAATCATCAACCACAAGGTTTGTGTCAGGTGTGCCGCTGAATATGCAACGGCTGCAACATACACACCCTTCGCAATGTTTGTGATTACGCCAATTATTAGTAAGATACTGATCGTTGCCAGGAAAACAGCAACTGCCTCTGCGACTGGGCCGGTCTTTTCACGATCAACAATAATTCCCTGGTAAAAACTAATATAAAACGGCAGAAATGCCAGCGGAAGACCTAATATCATTGTATATCTGGCGATAGGCACATTCGAAGCCTGAATATTTGCGCCATAAGTAAACCACAGGTTAGACAGCGGTGTAACGACAAATAAAATCGCGATTCCAATCGAGACTAATGACCCTATCCGCGCGAATTTCTTCAGCACTGTAAAGGATTTCGGTTCCTCAAGCAAAGCCACAACAGCCTCATTGAAGGCAACACCGGGGCTGCGAAACATAAACAATAATCCGGTGACCACCGACCAGATCGCCAGGGACTCAATCGGATCTGGCATCCGGGATAATGAACCGCTCATGATGGGCTGCCACAACAACCAGAGCGTTGAAGTGAGAGCCAGGGGGGTATAGAAAACAATGAAACGTTGGATTGTCAGTTGTTTTTCTGGCTCGGGGGCAGTTTTCATTTCTGGAATGATCTTTCGAATTCTTATACCTGCAAAGATCGCCTCGGAGGTTACTCCCAGTCCTTGTGCAAGACCCGCCAGGACAGCCCCTGGCAAAGCTTTTGTCGTGATGCCAACCGCCAGAACGATCGAAACTGTTAGCAAACGGATGAAGGTTGTTTCCCCCACTGCACGCGAATGGCCAAAACGAATCATTGCCCCCTGTTGGAATCGCCTGAAAGCAATGGAAAAGGTCCAGGGCGTCAGCATCAGAAAAGCTGACCGACCCGGTTCCACAAGGGCAGATGGCACTCTCAGGATGACGTTGGCAATAAAATCAAACAAGGGCGTGAGTGCAATCACCAGGTGTAACAAAGACAAGCCCCCACCCATCCAGATGGTGATCTTTCGCAGTCGGCGATAAGATTGCCAGTCTCTGCTTAAAGCCGTGGATCCCGCCAGAAGCATGATGATCGGTGCTTCAATGGTCAGGGCAATGGGATAGACAAAACCACCATAGGCAGCCAGGTTGATCTCGGGGTTGGATAAGCGAGCAATGATCGCATTGACAACCGGTATTTCCAGGCTCATCAACGTCCAGCTGGCAACAAGCGGCAGCCAGGTCACCAATACTTTTCTTATGCTTAATTGTTCAGATGGAATTTGGTCGCTCTCAACCTTATTCAATGATGATTTCCTTGTCCAATATTAATTTATCAGTATTAAAAATCATTATTTCAAACGATAAACAAAAGAGGATTATACCCTCTTGGTAAACCCAAAAAACAAAAAAGACCCGGTCATTTGAATAGATGTTCAGGTCAATTTTTGGATTTTACGTTAACTATATTGATTTTGGATGCTTCTCAAGGATATCAACGGCGCCACTTGCAAGTATTGCAACCGCGTAAGGCAGACATGCTTCATCAATGTCGAATTTTGGGTGGTGATGACCATAATTCAGACCCTTCTCAGAATTCGCCGATCCAATCATAACAAAACAACCGGGAATATCATGCATCATAAACGAGAAATCTTCCGAACCCATGGTCTGAAGTGAAAAATCAATCACGGCATCAGCGTCCACATTATTGACAGCATTTGCCATCAGGTCAACCAGTACCGGGTCGTTGACCACAGGATAGGTAATGCGCTTGATAGAAATTTCAGCCTGACAGTCAAATGCACTGGCGACATCATTGACAATGGATATGAAGCGTTGTTTGACCCTTTCAAAGACTTCCGGCATGAAAGTCCGAATTGTGCCTGAGAAATTTGCTTGCTGAGGGATGATATTGAAGGCGGTTCCCGAATCCACCTGGCAAACGGAGACTACGGCACTTTCTAAAGGCGGTACATTTCTTGACAGGATCGTTTGTAAGGCGGTTATGATTTGTGCAGCGGCGACCACCGGGTCAATACCCTGGTGCGGTGAAGCTGCATGGGCACCTTTACCTTCCAATTTGACTGAAAATATATGAGCCCCAGCCATAACTGGACCCTTTGTAAGCCCATACCAGCCGACAGGTTTATCATTCCAAACGTGAACGCCCATGGAATAATCAGGCATTGGATTTTCCAGTACACCTTCATCAACCATCCGTTCTGCCCCGCCGCCTCCCTCTTCAGCCGGTTGAAACACAAATTTTACCGTTCCCTGGAGTGTATCTCGTTTTGCTGCAAGAAGTTTTGCCACGCTTAACCCAATCGCCACATGGCTGTCATGGCCGCAAGCATGCATTGCTCCTGGATTTTGTGAAGCATAATCCACATCATTCTCCTCAAGAATGGGAAGCGCATCCATGTCAAAGCGAAGTAAAAGCACGGGTGAATCCTTTTTGCCTTCCAGAATCCCAACGACACCAGTTTCAGCAATACCTCGCGTGACCGTCAAGCCTAGTTCTTCAAGCCTATCAGCGACAATTTTTGAGGTTCTTTTTTCTTCAAATCCCAGTTCTGGGTGACTGTGAATATCACGTCGCAGCGCAATTATTTCTTCTTTGATCTGAAGAGCTTCGTCAAGAAAGGTCATTCTGGTTTTCTCCTGAATTTAATTACTCTGAATTTTTCCTCATACGTAAATGGTTCACCTTCAGCGATGCCCAGGCGTTCCAGCATATATTTTTCAAATGCCTGGGGTTCGCCAACTTGTGATGCATGCTTTTTGAGCGCATCAAGCCGAGTCTGCCAGTATTCCGTAACATCCAGCACATGATCCGGCTGTATCGTTAAGCTCATCCAAACTTCTTCGACTTCGTGAGGGTCATACCCTTCAGACAAAAGTTCCGGGAAGAAGAAATGGTTCCCCGCTGCAGGGAAGACGCCATCAATAACAGCCTGCCCTGTATAACGGTGATCTGGATGGTTAATATAACGATCGCTTGGAAAAATATTGGTCGGGTCACAGGTAACCAGGATGTCAGGCCGCAGCTTTCGAATTTCACGAACGATCAACTTTCTCAGGGCAAGTTCCGGGTAGATGTAACCATCTTCATAATCGAGATATTCAACGGACTTGACGCCAAGGAAACTGGCTGCGTTATTTTGCTCAGTGATTCGAGTTCTTGTAATGGTATCAAAATCAAGGTTAATATCCTTTGCTCCCTTATCCCCCTTCGTCAACAACAGGTAACGGACTTGATGCCCAGCTTTAATCCACCGCGCTATGGTGCCGCCAAGAAAAAATTCTGGGTCATCTGGGTGGGCTAATATCACAAGAATTTCTTTAGATCCTACCCATCCTTCAATATTTTCCATACGCTTTGAGTCCTCTTTGCTGGAAATTTTCTTTTTGTTAAATGTCTTTAGATCGCCGGGATGATCGCCCTCGCCGCTTTCGGGAGGAGTGTTGATCACCCTCCTTAATGGAGGACTATGCCTCATCTTGATCATCAGGTCGACTTATATGACCCCCATGTTTCGGTTTTTCATCAGGAAGCGGCTCAACCGTTTCACCCCTGGCGATCTTTTCTGCACGATCAAGGTCTTCCATGGTGAATTGACGGGGGCCTATCTCAGGAATGTCCACAATCACAGACTGCCGCAAAGGCAAAATCTGTACAACCCTTCCCTCACCCATTGGCGTTTGGACTTTGCGTTTTCGCTTTGGCAAGGTTTTAATCGCTTCAACATATTGATCATATTCGTACATCAAACAGCATCGGAGCCTACCGCACATACCCGTAATTTCAGACGGGGTAAGAGAAATGTCCTGGGTCTTTGCCATACGAATTGAAATCGAACTGAATTCAGTCAGGAATTTTGAACAGCACCGGGTTTCCATTCCGCAGGCGCCCATGCCCCCAATCAATTTTGCGGCATCCCTGGGACCAATCTGTCGAAGTTCAAGTTGTACATCCTTCAACATCTTCTGGATATCCTGGTGGACGCGTTTTATGTTGTAATTGATTGAGGATTCACTATTGATCAGCACAAATAAGCGATTTCCATCCAGTGAATACTCAGCAGAAACCACTTTTACTGCACTCAAATTGTTTTCGTTAAAATAGTTTCGAATTTGCTCTTTGGTTTCTTCTTCCTGTATCGACAACGCCTTTCGCTGCAGCAAATCCCTGGGGCTTGCAGGTCGCTCAACGGATTTAAATGAATTAAAGTCCAGATCGTCAACGTCGATTCTGACCTGGGAAATCGTTGCGAGCTGCAAGCCCCGGCTCGTGCGGACAACAACCGGGTCGCCGACCTTTAAATCAGGATAGCGGGAAGCATCAAAGTAATAGATCTTCCCGACTTCTTCAAATTGAACACCAATAATATTATTTTGAGTCATGAAAGTATTATAACACGCAGCTAATCTGCGAATTATTGATAGATCTCCATACTCATTCTCGCGGCAATGGATTGGGCAAGTCTGTTCATCGCCAAAGCGCCGGGGGACTCGGGCATTGCAATCACCACTGGATCACCCTGGTCACCACCAGCCCGAATGTTCTCATCAATCGGGATATTGCTCAGAAGCGGTGCTCCTGCCATTTGTGCCAATTGTTCTCCGCCGCCTTCACCAAAGATCCGACGCCTGGTGCCATCTTCCATTTCGAGGTAGCTCATGTTTTCAACAACACCCAAAATTGGGACATCCATCTTTTTGAACATGGATACTGCACGTGCAGCGTCGTCAAAAGAAACTTGTTGAGGCATTGTCACAACCACACCACCGCTCAAGGGTACAGTCTGAACCAAGGAAAGCTGAACATCCCCGGTTCCGGGGGGCAGATCCACAATCAGATAATCAAGCTCACCCCAATCGACATCCATCAAGAACTGCTTGATGGCAGAATGAAGCATAGGTCCACGCCAGATCAAAGGCTGACCGGGGGTGACCATAAAGCCAATAGACATCACTTTTACGCCATATGCCAAGGCTGGCTGAATTTTCATATTTTGCGGAGTCGGCGGCAATCCCTCAACACCCATCATCATCGGCACATTCGGCCCATAGATATCCGCATCCATTAATCCAACTTTTGCACCCTGTTTTGCCAGTGCAACAGCCAAATTAACGGCAATCGTGGATTTCCCGACACCACCTTTGCCGGAGCCAACAGCAATGATATTTTTAATGTCTAAATCCTTGATTTTTTCATCTTTGGGGACTTTAGCTCCCATCGTAATATCCACCGACGCCACCCCATCAAGTGCCAGGACAGCGTTTTCAGCATCTTGTTTGATTTGTGTCTTCAAAGGGCAGGCGGGGGTGGTCAATTCGATTGTAAAGCTAACTTTTGAATCCTGGACCTGAACATCCTTGATCATATTGAGGCTTACCAGGTCTTTTCGCAGTTCCGGATCCTGGACATTCCCCAGGGCTTGTAATACAGCTTCTTTTGTCACGATAGACATCAAAAATTCCCTTTCGAAATTCATGTATGATTATTTTGGTTTGAATGAAGAAGAATTACTTCTGAAGCGTTTTGATTTTCTGCATTCTATACCTGCTCAATTTTACCCACTCCTATTAAAAACACCAATCCAGACGAATAATTGACTCGATCTCCAAAATCGAGAATATCTCTAAAAGTAATTCTACCTTTTGATAGGAAAGCTAAGCTTAGACAAAATTTTTGATAAGAATTCCTAATTTGGTAGAATTTACACAAACAATCAAAAAATATACATGTACAATAAATAAGTTATCGTACATGTAGCTATTAAAAAGGATCATTAACTATTTATGGAAAACAATCATTGGTCATTACAAGACAAAAATATTCTAATTACAGGCAGCAGTCAGGGAATTGGTTTTTTCACAGCCCTGGGTTTAGCGGGAAAAGGTGCCCATGTAATCATCGTCAGCCATGATGAAGAACATAGCAAGCAGGCTGTTGAGGAAATTAATAATAAATGTGAAACAGGATCAGCCCGTTATTATGTGGCTGACCTTTCTTCGCAACGCGAAATTCGAGAATTAGCAGAAAAAGTGAAACAGGACTACGATCAACTAGATGTGCTGATTAATAATGCGGGCGCATGGTTCAGCCGACATCGTGAGAGTGACGATGGCATTGAAAAAACCTTTGCCCTCAATCATCTCAGTTACTTCTTGCTAACAGGTTTATTGATAGATTTAATTAACAAGAACACGTCTACACGGATCATCAACGTCTCTTCAGATGCACACAGAGCCAGCTATGGGATTCGTTTTGATGATATTGGTTTTCAGACAGGTTACAGGCCTTTTATGACCTATGCCCAATCGAAATTGGCTAATATCATGTTCACCTATGAATTAGCAAATCGCTTGGAAGGCACGAATATCACTGTGAACGTGCTGCATCCAGGGGCAGTAGCCTCGAATTTATATCGGAACTTTGGTATTCTGGAACCACTGATCAATTTGTGGATTAAAATTTCAGGGAAAACCTCTGAAGAAGGGGCTAAAACGTCCATCTATCTTGCCAGCTCAGCGGAAGTTTCAGATATTACCGGGAAGTATTTTACAGATGAAAAACAAAAACGCTCATCAAATGCTTCATATAATGAGGAAAGCTGGAAGCAGTTGTGGAAGCTCAGTGAAGAGATGACGGGGTTTGAATATCCAGTTTAGCCAAATCAACCTGACACAAGCGAGCAGAGATTAACCTAGACAAAAGTTATCGATGACGAAGTATTCATACAACAGATCACCCTGGCGTACCTATGGGTATAGACTCATGGGCAAACCTGTTCATACCACAGGTTTATGCATTTCAATGTTTAATTGTCACAATTTGAAATATTTAATTTATTCGACCGTGACGCTTTTTGCTAAATTTCGTGGTTGATCCACATCCAGCCCCAACAAGGCAGCAATGTGATAGGCAAACAGCTGTAAGGGGATGCTGGTCACCACCGGGCTTAACAGCCAGGGCGTTTTCGGCACCCACAAAATATTATCCGTCAAATCGGGAATGCGTTGATCCCCATCCGTAGCAACCGCTATCACCTCTCCACCACGTGCCATGGCTTGCTCAATCTGGCTGATCATCTTGTCGTACCAGGGGTCCAGCGGTGCAAGTGCCAACACTGGCATGCTTTTATCAATCAAGGCAATCGGTCCGTGCTTCATCTCCCCAGCCGGGTACCCCTCCGCATGGATATACGAAATCTCCTTGAGCTTAAGGGCACCTTCATAAGCAACGGGCATATTGATCCCACGACCCAAATAGAGCATGTGACTTGTATCTTTGAATTTATGCGCTAATTCAACAACGTCCTGTTCACGGCTCAAGCACTCACCCACAAGTGCCGGGATTCCGATCAAATCATTCACCAATGAATAACGTCTGTCCTCATCCAGGACCCCGCGTTTGTCGCCCAGGTAAACCGCCAGCAAGTACATGTCAATTAACGGTGCCGTGAATGCCTTGGTCGATGCGACCCCAATCTCCGGTCCGACCTGCATCGATATGCAGCCGTCTGCAACACGCATTGCTTGGGAACCAATTGCGTTGACATTCGACCACAGGATTGCGCCTTTCTTACGCCCCTCTTCCATCGCCGCCAGGGTATCTGCCGTCTCACCTGATTGACTGATGGCAAGCACGACGGTATTTTCATCCACAATTGGGTCCGCATAGCGAAACTCTGAGGCAATTGCCACCTCAACGGGTATCCTGGCAATTCTTTCAATTAAAATCTTACCGACCATACCTGCATGTGCTGCTGTCCCGCAGGCGGTGATAATGATCTTTTTTATGCGCTTTGCTTTTTCCGTATCCAGATTTAATTCGTGAAGATAAACTTCGCCCCGATCAAAATCCACCCTGCCAGCTAGGGTATCGGTCAGTGAGCGAACCTGCTCATGAATTTCCTTCTGCATAAAATGTCGGTATTCGCCTTTTTCAGCCGCTACCGGATCCCAGGCAATGTTATGTACCTGCAATTTAACAGGATTGCCTTGAATATCCGAAACCTCCACTTTATTTTTCGTGATCAAAGCCATTTGGTGTGATTCAAGGAAGACAGCGCGGCGTGTATGCTCGAGGATGGCAGGTAAATCCGAAGCCACAAAATTTTCTCCCTCGCCCAGTCCAATCACAACACCGCCTGCATTTCCAACACGAGCAGCAACAATTTTGTCCGGCTCGCGCGAAGACATCACGACGATGCCGTGCGCGCCCTTCAACTGCCGCAACGTTTTCCTGACAGCCTCAACCAGGGACCCCTCGTTTGAATAAAACTTTTCAACCAGGTGGACAATGGTCTCAGTATCCGTTTCAGATTTAAAAATCGTGCCTTCAGCGACCAATTCTTCTTTAAGGGCAAGATAATTTTCAACAATGCCGTTGTGGACGACAACAAAATCGCCCGTGCTGCCGATATGCGGGTGCGCATTTCTGGCGTTGGGTTCGCCGTGAGTCGCCCATCGTGTGTGACCGATCCCAATTTTGCCATGCAGTGGTGTTTCGTTTACCAGGGCTTCCAGGTGGGCCAACTTACCAGCATCACGCCGGATCTCGATATGCCCATTAGCCAAAACAGCAATGCCCGCTGAATCATACCCACGGTATTCAAGCCGTTTCAATCCGTTTAAAATGATCGGGGTCGAATCTTGTTCACCAATGTAACCAACAATACCGCACATAGATGCATGCCTCCAATACTCACAACTGAGCTTAAGATCTAAAAATCAATAAACACATTGACCGCTTCAGACTTTTTTTATTTTTTATTGCTATGGGAATACAGCTGCACGTTGCAGCGGGAGGCATCCGCCGATCTCTCGATTTTCCTGGAGCTATTCCAGTTAGCCCTGGTTCGCACCAGGGAACCTCCATCCTCGTCACCAATCCTTCAATAGATTGGCCAGGCGCTTTTATCCCAATGATTTATCCATTATTATGCACCGTGTTCAAGCATCAGTATAATGGAATGAAAACATTATACCTGATTCAGAAAAACAAGAAAGTTAAGAGATGAATAAAGTAAATCTTCCAGAGAACGTCAGACAATGGCTTTTCATGGGGCTGCAGGTGATGATCGTGCTTCTAGCCATGGCGATCGGATATTTTGGGCACCGATATATTTTGCAGGCTCAGGAAGATTTGGGCATATTAAAACAAGCTCGAAGCATTGTAGAAGAAAACGCAATCTTTGAATTACCTTCGGATGAAAAATTACAGCACGGGATGGTGCGCGGCATGCTTGAAAGCCTCAATGACCCCTATACCTTTTTTGTGGAACCAGCAGTTCACGAAATTCAAACAGATGAATTGGCTGGAAGCTTTGGCGGCATTGGTGTACGTCTGGAAAGAGATACCGAACTGAACTGGCGCCTTTACCCGTTTTCTGGCTCCCCGGCGCTGCAAGCGGGTGTTCAGGATGGTGACATCCTGATAGAGGTTGACGACCTTACCATCACAACAAGCACAGATGACATCAATTTACTTGCTGCCCTTCGCGGTCCAATCGGCGAGCAGGTCCAAATTTCTGTCAGACGAGGATCGCAAACATTAAATTTCAGCATTGATCGGCAGGACTTCCCTCTACCCACGGTCAGCTGGAATCTCTTGCCAGAAGCTGCAGATATCGGTTTGATAAAGGTTAATCGAATTGCTGAAACCACGGCCGATGAGATGCGTGACGCAATTAAAGATCTTCAGGATCGTGGGGCAGAATATCTCGTTCTTGACCTGAGGGATAACGGCGGCGGATTGGTTGAAGCTGGCGTTGAAATAGTGAAGTTGTTCCTGATGGACGGCGAGGTGCTCTATCAGCAATTTAATGATCAAAAGGTGGAAATTTTCAAAGTGAGCAATGAAGGTGAATTTTCCAAATTGCCAATGGTTCTCCTGGTGAATGGGAACACTGCCAGTTCTGCCGAAATCGTCGCAGGCGCTTTGAAAAAACACGAGCGTGCACTAATTATTGGGACGTCAACCTACGGGAAGACCAGTATTCAGTACATCTTCGATCTGCAAGATGGCGCCAGCATCCATGTTACAAGCGGTCGCTGGTGGATACCCGGGGTGAGCTTTCCCCTGGCGCCCGATTACCCCGTGACAGAGGATCCTTCTGGTATTGCCGCAATGCAAAAGGCAGTCGAAATTCTTCGAGATGAATAACTTTATCAGCTAATCAACTGCTTTTTTCAACTTAATTTCCTCTGGACAGCTCGGGTTATCCGTTTGCGAACGTTGATAGATTTCAAAACCAAGAGAATAATAAAAAGCTCTGGTTGAATTATAGGGCTCATATTCCACCGAGTCACCAAGAGTATAAGTAACTAATTCTTCAATCCCTTTTTGCTTACAATAATCCTGTGCTGCTCCTATCAGGGCACTCCCCACACCCTGATGGTGACAGTCAGGATGAACCCCCATCCAGCCGATATTAACACGCCCTTCCGCAATGAACAGGGTGATAAACCCAATCACCTGCTCACCATCCAGCGCAACAAAACCATCCTGATACCTTAAATCGATAGGAATTGCCCGTCGGCGAGAATCCGCATCAAACCAGGCTGGCAGAGATTCAGCTACCGCAGCAGCACCCTTAACATATTTTGGTGACAGTTCTTTGATTTCAAAATTCAAAATTAGTACCCTCCTTATTCGGATAAAGAATATGCTTTCAAGAGCCGCTCGTAATCCCCCTCACGGTCCACGTCCAGCAAAATCCGCCTGTCTACCCAGGGCAGCCAATCCACCTCAAACCGGTTGATCACTGCCCTCCCTCCCCGATCGCCCTTGACCTCAGCAAGGGCTGAGAAAGCAGCCTGGTCAAATAATAAAGGATTTCCGCGCTGACCGTTCACCATCGGTGCGGTTATGGCATTTCTGTTTTGGAAATAGCGATCCATTAATTGTCGAATTAATTCAGATGAGATTTGCGGCTGGTCACTCAACAAAAACATCACACTGCCACATGCCTCAGGGAGCGCCTTCAATCCTGCTTTCATCGATGTCGATTGTCCTTTCCGCCAATCAGGGTTGTGAACAATTTCTGCCGGTAAACCAGCTAGGGCTTGCACAACCTGGTCGTGGTAAGCGCCTGTGACCACGATTAGCGGCTCTAAGCCGGCTTCTAAGGCTTGTTGTGCCACTTGATGAATAAAGGGTTTCCCCTGCCAATCTAAGAGCTGCTTGGGGGTGTTCAAGCGTTCGCTTCCACCTGCCGCCAGGATTACACCTGCCGTTTGGCTGAAAACGCTAAAGATCTCACCTGAAGATCCGGGTTTCTCTATCGACCCTACAAGAACCCGGTCAAATCTATCTAAGAGTTTCCTTGCAATCCAACCGCCATTCAACTGCAAAACCAGGTCATCAGCCTGGTTGAGAAATAAGTCCTTCTTGCAATCATCTGGTACCCCTTTTAAACCACCCTCTTCAGAACCCAACAAGGTCACAAGATTCTCCGCATTGATAATTTCGTTCTCTTTTAGACCAGTAACTTCTGTAAATATTTCAGGACGGTGAACAAGAATCTCGTCTAACGGCTTACCTAAGGCTGTCAGACCTGCAAGCACGACCACTCGATCCACATCCGTGGGAATGACAGGTTCATAATGCGCCGGGGCTTTTACAGGCCGCAGCCTGGCACCATCGGCTTCAATTAATAAATACACCTGGGATTGCTTACACAAGAATTGCAATTTCTCTAAAGATTTCCCGCTCAAACCACGCAGACGATCATCATCCCCTGCCGGACCGGTGACAAGAATGATTTTCTTTTCATTGAGAAGATCAGAACGGATTTCTTCCGGTTTAGTGACGACCATATGGATGTCGGCAAATCCAGCCTGCCACACACCCAGATGAGTTGTTGTTGTCAGGACAACTGGCGGATCAAGCTCTCTTGCAAGGGCAATCATGGCGCTTGTTTTGCCGCCTGCACCTGCGAAGGCAACCGAGTCGCCAGAGCTTAGATTCAATGCCTTGGCAAGCTTCATCGAAAATTACCTGTTCCAAATTTTCGATCGAATTGTTTCTCTGGACAGAATCGCTTCCAGAACACCGCCGCCGATAGCAAGGGATTTTTCAGAAACAGTCCAGCAGCGAAAGGTCTCAGGCCTCGGGTCAACATCGCCGACCTTCATTCCTTTTCGGACTCTAATACCCTCATGAATCAGCCCCCGGACAACGCCATCAAAGGGTGCAGGCACTGCCACACCATCAACGGATAAAATGACATTCCCCTGCTTAACAGCTTCGCCAATTTTGACATGGGCTGCGATTTTCCCTTCTGCCGGCGCATGCAAAACACGTTCCTTCGTGTATGACTCAACCTTGCCGGGGATCCCCGTATCCGCTTCTGGGCTGCCTTCCCAGTAAACACGCCCTAAAAAATGTCCCCTGTTGGTTTCAACAGCCGCATGGCAGTTCTCCCCAACCACAAACCCCGGACCAAGACCAACAACCATTTCCGCCATATCCAGAGGCAGGTCAACAAACCTTTTCCGCATCCGGGCGTCGACGATTACAAGCGGTTGAAATTCTTCTAACAAATCTAATGCCGGGTTAACGATCACCGGGATAATACCCGCATCCCAATATGCAGACATTTCCGACGGCTCCCCAATCAGTTTACCTTTCACGCCTTCAATTTGTGTTTCACCATCATAAACAGCCTGTGCAAAGGATACAGAACGCCGGACTGCCAAAGGTTGATTTGTTTCAACCACCAGCACTCGAATGCCTGAACGATGTAACCTCAGAGCTACCCCAGTGGCAAGATCACCGCCGCCCCATATCAGGACAAAGGATGTCATTTTATCTTTCCCAAACCTCGTAATACTCTTTCAGGTGTCAACGGGAAATCGTGGAACCAAACACCCGTCGCGTCATAAAGGGCATGAACGATTGCCGGGGCTAATGGAAGATAGGGCATCTCAGCCATGCCGCGTGCGCCATATGGTCCAAGTGGGTCTGCTAATTCCAAGAGTATTGATTCAACCTCAAAAGGAATATCCTTAACCGTTGGGATCAAGTATTTAGATAGCATATCCGTTACAACATACCCATCTTTTTCGATGAATTTTTCCATCAAAACATAGCCTGCAGCCTGAACAATACAGCCTTCAATTTGACCTACAACCTGCATTGGGTTGATCGCTTTCCCTACATCATCAGCACAGTAAACTTTTAACAGCCGGATTTCTCCAGTTTCCGTGTCGACTTCCAAATCAACCACCTCAGCCACATAACCATAGGTGATGTTTGGATAACATTCACCGGTCAAAGGGTCCATATGGGTTGTGGGAGGCGCGTGATAAGTGTATTCAACGATAACCGGCCGTTCCTCAGATCGCCATTTTTCTAGTGCCTTTTCTGCTGCACCTTTAACAGAATTACCACCCATAAATGTCATCCGAGAAGCCGATGAGCTGCCAGAATTGCCTGTAAATGCTGTATCCGATGCAATTAACTCAATTTTCTCGATCGGAACACTCAAAGTCTCTGCGGCAATTTGTTTAAAGGCTGAATGCGCACCCTGTCCCACATCAGCACCAGCATGATGGAGAACAACCCGGTCAATTTCTTCCTCACCGAACAACTCAACAATTGCATGGCTTGTTTCTGGCGCACCATAAGAAAAGCCAACATTCTTAAATGCACAGGCAGTTCCACGTCCACGTTTTATGACGCCATCATTTTCCATTTTTGGAGGTGCAAGCCATCCATCAATTGTTTCTATCCACCCTGCGTGTTCAGCACAAACTTTCATTACCGGTTTTATTGTTACACCCTTCGGTACCTCCGTATTTACAGATAAGATAGAGCCATCTTCGATTAAATTTTTCATGCGAAGTTCCACAGGATCCATGTCAAGGGCTTCAGCAAGTTTATTCACCTGCATCTCTGCCTCAAAAGCCCCTTGCGGCCCACCAAATCCTCGAAAAGCACCACCTGGGACATGGTTTGTATAAATAGCATCCGCATTGACCTTTACATTCGGGATTTCATAAGGGCCAGCGCACTGTAAAAAAGCGTTTCCCATGACTTTTGTTGAAGTATAGGCATAAGCGCCGCCATCAGCAAAAATATCCACCTCTGCAGCCAGGATCTTTCCATCCTTGGTTGCCCCCCATTTCCCTTTAAGTCGATAGGCATGCCTCTTGTGATGCCCAATGATGGATTCCTCGCGGCTCCACACAATCTTGACTGGACGATCAATGCCGCGTTCATGCAGTCGCATCACCGCCAATGCCAGAACAATTTGAACAGACATATCCTCACGTCCGCCAAAAGCGCCGCCAATGGCTGGGTAGATTACACGCACCTTTTCATGCGGGAGATCAAGGGCATGCGCGATTTGTTCTTGATCTTCATGAGTCCATTGCCCGGCTACAACAACGGTGATCCGGTCTTGTTCATCGAGATATGCAATGCCTGCTTCAGGCTGTAGATAGGCATGCTCCTGAACTGGTGTATGGTATTCACCTTCAACGATGACATCACATTGTTCAAAAGCCCGATCTACATCACCTTTCCGAATTTGATAATGACAAAAAATATTTGAATCCAATTCTGGATGCAGTAAAACAGGGTCTTCTGAAAGCGCTTTATCGATGCTGTCCACAATCGGCAGGTCTTCGTAAGAAACCTTGATTAGATCTCGCGCTTGTTCTGCAATTTCCTCAGTTTCAGCAATCACCAGGGCAACCTGATCACCAACAAACCGCACCCGATCGGCATAAGGTTTGGAGGATCCCGGTCCGCACAAGACAGGTTGATCTGGCATGATCAATCCATACTCGTTTACAGGGACGTCTTTGGCTGTCAAAACTGCCAATACGCCCGGGTACGCCTCTGCCTCAGATATATCCATTGATTTGATGATCGCGTGAGGGCGATTGGCAAAAAGAATTTTCATATGAACCTGGTCAGGCAAGTTGTAATCACCCGGGTAAAGGGCTTCGCCTGTCGCTTTATCTTTGACGTCAAATCTCTTAAAGGATTTCCCGATATAAGCCATCATTACTCCTCTTGATCCTTTTCTGATACCATCATCGCCTGGCTGGCGTGTTCGATTGCTTCAATGATTTTGTAGTAACCCGTACAGCGGCATAAATTGCCTGAAATTGCCAGGCGAATCTCCTCCTGTGAAGGTGTGCGCCTTTCTTCCAGAAGTTTTGTCGCAGACATAATAAATCCGGGCGTGCAAAATCCGCATTGAATCGCACCGAATTCTACAAATGCCTCCTGCATTGGATGCAGTTGATCTTCCGAACGCAGTCCTTCAATCGTGATGACTTCAGAACCGTGAGCTCTTTCAGCGGGTACAAGGCAGCTCATCACAGCACGTCCATCAAGAAATACGGTACAGGCGCCGCATTCACCTTCGCCGCAGCCTTCTTTTGTGCCGGAAAAGCCAGCTTCGTCACGGATCAAATTCAACAGCGTTTTGTTAAAACCGGTTTTGAAGCGAAATTCTCGACCGTTAATCCATGTATGAATTTCTTTGCCAGTCCAGGGCTCTTTGAGCGATTTTGTTTCCACACCTGTCCCCATTAAAAGGACTGGATTATCTGGAATCTCGCCCTTATCGATACCTTTTTGAATGGCTTTCAGCCCTCGCTTCGCAATCACCCCGACCATGTAACTTCGATAATCCGCAGATCCCCTCAAATCTGAAATCGGGCTGGCTGCTTGGGCTGTCAGTGCGGCAGTTTCGGTAATGACTTCAGCCGTCAGGGCTTTTCCGAGCACGAATTCTTCTGCCTCCTCAGCATGGATGATTGTGGGTGCAGTAGCACCTAAAGTGATTTTTGCATCCTTTGTTATTCCGTTTTCGAGATCCACCAGCATGCTGATGTTGATAACGGATATTGCCTGCGCTTTGCGCAATGCAGTCTTAATAAAATAAGAATGCACAGATGGACCTGGTGCATCAAAGAACATATCGGTGACAATTTCATCCGCTTCCATTACTGTTTTTCGCACGCCAAGGTAAAAATCATCCAGCGCAACAATCCGTTCACCACGCACAGATTGTAAAACCAGCTTTGCATCCAATGCCATCAAAGGGCTGATAGCATCATTCGCTGGTGAAGCTGTGATCAGGTTGCCAACAACGGTACCTCGATTGCGGATTTGCGGCGAGCCGATCTCCCAGCAGGCTTGTAACAAGCAAAAGGCTTTCTGGCGGATCAGGGGCGAAGCAATAATATGATTGTGAGTGACAAGCGGTCCAATATGAATAAGACCATCTTCATCCTCCCAGATCCTGTCCAACCCCGGGATTTTCGTGATGTCAATGATCTTGGAGATTCCTTTACGCGTGCCGCGTTTCAGTTCCAAAATCAGATCGGTTCCACCTGCGATGATGCGCCCTTTTTCACCGGCTTCCGCAAGTATTGTGACGGCTTCGTCAATTGATTCAGCTAAATGGTAATTCTGCCACATAATTGATGTACTCCAAATTTTAACTATTTGCGCAAATGGCGTTTGTCTTCATTTCGCCAATTGATAATTTCAGCCATGATGCTGACTGCAATCTCCTCCGGCGTTTCAGCATTAATATCGATCCCTATCGGAGATTTAATCCGTCCGATATCTTCTTGCGATATGCCGATCTCAAGTAATTTTTCTTTCGTGTGAGACCAACGATGGTTCGACCCTATTAAACCAATGTAAGGTGTGTCTGTTTTTAAGATTGAAGGCAAACCGGCAAGGTCCACATCCACACAGCGTGTCACAAGCACCATATAAGTCTGTGAATCGATCGTCATTTCATCGGGAAGATCAGCCATTGAAACAGGTAGATAGACATCGCCGCCAGGTGATCGTTCCGGCGTGCACAGCTCCTTGCGATCATCGGAGATCACAACCCGAAACCCCAACCAGGAAGCTAGATGGGCAACAGCTCTTCCCACGTGACCAGCGCCCACAACCACCACTGTCGCTGGATGCAAATAAGGTTCCACAAAGATTGAAACCGATCCACCGCATAAGCCCGGGTCACCCTTTTCTACATTGATCAAATCATAATTCAAGAACCGGGTTTTGCCATCTTTTATAGCAGCAAGCGCTTCCTTATGAACAAGGTTTTCTAGCTCGCCCCCGCCGACAGTACCATCTGTACTGCCGTCCCTGTATACAATCATTTTTGTTCCGGCATGCCTCGGAACAGCTCCCTTTGTATTAACAACCGTACATAAGGCTACAGGCGTACCTTCAGCAACCGCGTTTTTTAATAGGTCAAGAATTTCCATACCAATCCTTCATAGAACCCATGGGCTCAAATATTGTGACAACATTGCGAGAAAAAAAACTTCAAAATTTAATTATCTTCCAAACCTCGCAACTTCCGCCAAATCCTTTCAGGTATCGCAGGGATTTTGGTCAGAGATGCGCCGCAAGCATCAAGAATCGCATTTCCTACTGCCGGGGCAACACCATCCAAAGGAATCTCTGCCACAGCTTTCGCCCCGTATGGGTGGGAAGGCTCATAGGTTTCCACAAAAATTGTGGTTAAATCTGGCATTTCATCCGATCTAAAAATGTGATAGTTTTCAAAATCTTTTTCTCTCGGCTGCCCTTTTTCGTTATAAACCATTTCCTCACTTACAGCATAACCCAAAGCCTGCGCCATCCCACCCTCGATCTGGCCGGAAGCTGTCACAGGATTAATGATGACACCAGAATCCACAGCCATCACCAATTTATCAACCTTTACCATCCCGGTTTCTGTATCAACAGTCACCTCTGCAAATTGTGCGGCAAACGGCGGCGGCGCAACCGGTGAAACATGGGAGGCAACAGCCATAATTTGTTCCTGATCCGTTTGATGAAGTGCATTAAGTGCAATTTCTTCCAAAGTGAAAAATTTTCCGTTTGGTGCAATTGCTTTTCGGTCTTCCAAAACAATTTCCGATGGATCAACTTCAATGCCTTCTTCACTCAGCATTACCGCTGCCCTAACCCTGATTCTCTCAGCCACTTTTTCAGCGGCTTTAACCGTTGCTGTTCCTGAAATGTATGTCGTGCTTGAAGCGTATGCACCCTTGTCAAAAGGTGTGAAATCCGTATCTGATGAATACACAACCATATCTTCAAGGGGAACACCCAGCGTTTCCGCTGCCATCTGTGCCAATACAGTGTCTGAACCCGTGCCAAGGTCCGTTGCGCCCACAAGCAAGTTGAATGAACCATCATCGTTCATCTTGATGCTGGCTCCGGCCATATCCAGGTATGGAATTGCCGTACCCTGCATCACCATGGCTACGCCGATGCCCTTTCGCAAGTACTTTTTCCCTGGGACGATATGCCACTGGTCATTGTTAAATTTATCATCCCAGCCAATCACCATTCGACCCTGGTTCACGCATTCTTCCAGGCCAATTGTAAACAGGGTTTCTGGTTGCGGCTCTCTACCTTCACTCCATACCTTACTAAAGGGATGAATTTCACCCTGACGAACAGCATTCTTCAAACGAAATGTTATTGGGTCTAATCCAAGCTGCCTGGCGACTTTCTCCATATGACGTTCTACAGGCCAAAATCCCTGGGGGACACCATAACCTCGGTAAGCACCTGAAGGAACAGTATTGGTATATACGACATCAGCATAAAATCGAATATTTGGAGATTTTCGATAAGGACCATCTCCAACATACAATGCCATAGATTTATGGCCTGTATTACCCGTAACCGTTAACGCATGGCACCCGTATGCACCAGTATCACTGAGGCTATACATCTCATTCGCTGTAATGGTTCCATCATTCTTTACACCCGTTTTCATCCGAATCCGCATTGGATGGCGTGTGCGTGCAGCAGTGAATTCCTCTTCGCGTGTCATTTCGTACAGTACAGGTCGCCCCGTTGCAATCGTCAGGTGGGCAGCAACATCTTCAACTAATACTTCTTGTTTACCGCCAAATCCACCACCAATGCGCGGTTTAATCACCCGTATCCGCTTTATAGGCAGCCCTAAAACAGGAGCAATTTGTCGACGAACATGGAAGGGCACCTGCGTGCTTGTGCGAATGACAAGGCGATCATCTTCATCCCAATAGGTGACAACCACATGAGGTTCGATATGCGCTTGCTGCACCTTTGGAACTTTGTACTCCTCTTCAATAATCAGATCCGCTTCAGAAAACCCTTTTTCAACATCACCAATATCGATGCGGATTTGAGCAGCAATATTTTTTGAAGGATCCGACTCGTCAAAATTAACATATTCGGGTTCATCATGAATGATGATTGCGTCTTCTTCCATTGCGTGTCTTGGATCCAATAAAATAGGTAAAACCTCATAATCAACCTTGATCAACTTTAGAGCTGCTTCGGCAATCTCCGCTGTCTCAGCAGCAACAAAAGCCACGCGATCACCAACAAAACGGACTTTTTTATCTAAAGAAAATGAGTCCAATGGACCGGGGATCGGATGAGATTGCCCTGCCGTTGAATAAACAACTCTTGGCAGGTCTTTCCAGGTCAGCACCGCAGCCACACCTTCCAGCACTTCCGCTTTGGAAGTATCAATTTTCTTGATCAATGCGTGTGCATGGGGGCTGTGCAAAACCTTGGCGACCAGCATGTCTCGCCTTTCAAAATCAGCTGTAAATGCAGGTTTTCCCTGCACCAGTTTAATAGCATCAACTTTGGGTTCGGCATGACCAACCGTTTTTAGCTTTTCAGGGCGATCAACAACTTTCAATCTTGGAAAAATCTTTGTTTCTGTAAAAACGCCGCTGCTGCCTTTGACCGGCGTTCCGGTACCATCATCATCCTTGTTAAAGTCAATCACATCCGTAATTTCAAAAGGTTCATCGATTGGCGGCACTTCTTCACCACGCAAGATTGCCGCCGCACGCAATACTGCCTGCACTGGTTTGAGATAACCAGTACAGCGGCACAAAACACCTGACAGCGCATCACGAACCTGCTCTTCGCTCGGGTAAAGTTCTTTTTCAAGCAAGGCTTTGGCGACAAGCACCATGGCAGGGGTGCAGTAACCACATTGAATAGCGCCAGTTTCAACAAAAGCTTGCTGAATGACATGCAAACCTTCTGATTCCTTCCATCCGTGTTGAGGATGTTCACCCATGTTTTCAACGGTCTCAATACGATGCCCTTCAGCCTGCGCAGTTAACATCGTACAGCTGTTGACCGGACGTCCATCAAATAAAATCGTACAGGCACCGCATTCCCCTTTTTCGCAGCCGCCGCTCTTAATGCTGAAAAAGCCCAACCGCCGCAAAGTGTCTAACAATCGTTCACTTTCTGGCACTTTCAAAGGATAATCCTTATGATTAATATTCAGGGTGATCTTCACCTTAAACCTCGCTTTCCTTTATCGCATCAATTCGGTCCAGGCACCGAAGCGCCAGCTTAGCCGCGACTTGCATACGATACTGCGCTGAAGCCCATTCATCTTCCGCTTTAGAATAAGCATCCCGACAAGCAACATCCATACCCAGGTCATTCGGTCCGTCCATCGCCACAATCGGTATTTTTCCATAACCGCCAAGAACAACCCTCGTCCTTCCCGATCCCCATTGGGCAACGGCGGTAATCAATATCGGCTTGTCCTTGGGTGACCTGGCAACATATTCAAACGCAAGATGCGGTCGAAGCCACCATTCTGCTTCGGTCATCAGTACACCTGGCGATTCCATTTCCCGCAATGGCAGCCAATTCCCCATACGAACCCGGTTGTTTCCCGGTTCCCATGTTAAGCTTGTGTCCAAAGCAAGCAAAAGGCTCGCTGAAATTGACCTCCCTGTTGAGCTGACCAACCAGCCGCCCAGTGTCGCCATATTACGGATGTTCTCACTGGCATCTATCATGATGGCACGTTGAATTTCAGGGTGAATGTCAGGGTGACCAACCAGGTCGTTAAGGCGCACCATAGCGCCAACCAGGATCCTTTGTCCCTGAATTTTGATCTGGTCGAGACCAGTCTCCTGTAAGTCAACAACACCTTGATAGTCGTGACGCTGTCGGCTAATAATGGTTCCACCACCAAGGGGTACTAACCCCTTTTTAGAATCTGCTAATAAATCCAATGCCTCATCCATACTTTGAGGTCGAAAATATTTTTCGATCATGCTTCCTCCTTATCAGGATAAACACGCCAACCTAATTCTTCGGGGTCAATACCCTCAAACTTTTTCTCGGGGATATCCACCAGAACTAAATCCGCTTCCGCAAGCACATCACCATCTAATGTTTGAATCTCACTATGCGCTTTTGAAACCCTGCCCTTCCGACCGGTGGCTTTCCCGAAAACAGTCAGCGGCGTATTAATCGGGACAGGCTTACGATAGCGAATATTTAATTGACCTGTCACCATAAAAGGGTGCGAACCATCCATATAGGCTCTGCCTCCAGTTTCATCCAAAATTGCGGCAATGATTCCCCCGTGGACAATGCCAGGATATCCCTCATACTTAATAGGGACAAGGATCTCCGTTCGCACCTGTCCTGGTGCAGTGGTAAAAAATTCCAGCTTTAATCCCGCAGGGTTTTCCCTGCCGCATACAAAACAATTTTTAGAGCCGGGTTGTTTTTTAGCCATTTTATTTTGTGGCAAATGTATCGATTAATACTTTCACATTGCCGCCTACCGGGTAAAGAATTGGGCAGGTTGCACCATTGTCAATATACTGCTGAACCTTCGCTTTTGCCTCATCCGGGGTACCGCTGGCTGTAATGCGATGCACAAGATCATCAGGCACAAGATACTTCGCCTTTTGAATTTGCTCATGAGTCGCAGGCCAGCCGAGGATCGATTGAATTTCTTTTACGACATCCATTGAAACACCGGATGCTTTTGCAATATGAGGCTGTTGGGCTAAATACTGGGTGAGCAATTCCCGGCTGGTGTCAATTGCCTTATCACCATCCTCATCAACTGAGCACACAACGAGCTGTGGGCGGTCGAGATCATCAAAGTTTCGTCCAGCTTCTTTTAAGCCTTTTTTCAATTCATCAATTGCTTTTTCGTTATATTCAGGCGGCACACAATAATTCAGGACAACGCCATCCGCAATCCTGCCTGTTAATTGCAGCATTTTAGGACCGGTTGCACCAATATAGATCGGTACGTTCCGGGGCTCTCTTCGTCCGTGAACGACATCTAACTCAATGCCATTGACATGGATGAAATCGCCGTCAAAACTCACACGCTCCATATTTAATAAACGACGCAAAACTACGACTGTTTCTTCCATCGCTGTTAAGGGGCTTTCCCGGATGATGCCCACATTTTTTGCTAAAGGATCCCACCAAGCACCAATCCCGCAAATAATTCGGTCAGGCGCAAGATCATCCAGCGTCAAAAAGGTCGCAGCCAGCAAGCCAATATTGCGAGTCCAGTTATTGATCACGCCAGAGCCAACCTGGATATTATCTGTTACCGCAGCATATGCTGCCATGGGGACAATTGCATCGCGGACCAGCCGGCTTTCAGCCTGCCAAACAGCTTCAAATCCACGATCTTCAGCATACTTGACATAATCCAATCCATCTCGAAGGTCATGCGCATCCTGCAAATATAAAGCAACTCTCTCGATCATTTCGACATTATCCTTTTAACTAGAGACCAATCATCAGGGGAAAACCGGTAGGACCGCTTTTTCCCTTAAAATAGTGTAATCTTCCGGAACATCCAGATCTAAAGCTATTCGCTCGTTTTCGTAAACAACCAGCCTTGCCCCCTTTTCCTTCACAAGAGCACAGTGAATATCAAAGGATGCCTGCCCAAAAGAGAAGGTTATCAAATCCGCCGGGTCAATCAGCAGCATATTTGTGCCTTCTCGCCTACGATCAGGTGAAATTACGCCAGTTGGCGGTGCTGGCTTGCTATCCAAAAAGCCTTTAACGTCATCAGGTGTGAGCAAAGGTAAGTCAGCTGGAACGATCAGAACACCTTCCGTTGAAAAGACCGTTGAAAATAACGAGGCACGCCTTAACGCGTTGTTTAATTCCGGTGTTCCATTTTCTGTGACTGTTCGCACATCCAGATCCCTTGCGTCTGTCAACACATCAGAATCGCGGCTGACGACAAGGATATCGGAAATACCCTCCACTTTTTTCAGTACATCAATTGTGTGAATAAATAAAAAGTGATTAAGTTGGTAACGCTCGTCTTCTGATAAAATTTCTGAAAGTCGGGACTTCCCCCGACGAAGGGGTTTTACGGGGACAATTGCCCAAAGGCTCATTTGGTTATCGGCTCCTGTTGAGGATCGTCTCGCAAAACCTGAGTAACTCTTCAGCTAAACGAACCCGATCCTGATCATTCTTCATTAATATGTCAGTAACTAAAGCAATTATACGCCATCGCTCAATTTTTTCCAATTCATGACGGTCTTGTTCATCAAAAACAAAACCTGTCAGGATGTCTTTATAATGTGCCGCAACAGCCCCTGCTGAAGGCGTCACACCCAATTCTTGATACATCTTCGCGGCAGGCCCTTTTAGTGCTTTGCCGCTGATCAAGGGGGACACAGCAACCACCGGTTTTTCTCGAATCGCTTCGACATATCCAGGAATCTTCAAAATCGGGTCGATGCTCACCCATGGATTGGATGGGCTGATGATCACAACATCGCATGCCTCGATTGCACTGAAGGCTTTGGTAAGAGGGCGGGAATCTTCAATTCCCACAAACTCAAAATGCTCGACCACCGGCTCACACGACTGGTGCACAAAATATTCTTGAAATCCCAAAGCCTCACCCCCCACAGTATGGACCACCGTCCGCACCGACTGATCACTCATTGGGAAAACAGGGTGCTTTACACCCCAGTTACTGCAAAATTCAGCAGTAATCTCTGATAATGTGAGACCTTGATTTAGTTTATAAGTTCGAAGGATGTGTGTTGCCAGGTCTTTATCGCCAATATGAAACCAATTCGGACCATCTAGCGCGGCTATTTCTTGATAATTTGTCCAGGATTCATTTTTTCTTCCCCAGCCAGTTGCCGGGTTAGCCAGCTCCGCCAGGGTGTAACAAACCGTATCCAGATCAGGGCTGATTTTCAATCCCAGGTATTCAAAATCGTCCCCGGTATTGACGATCACGCTTAATTCATCTGGCGATAAGAGCTTTGCCAGTCCATGGATTAATTTTGCGCCGCCGACACCACCTGCTAAAGCCGCAATTTTCAAATGACCCTGCCTTTAGTTTTTCACCGGGAACCGCTCGAGGATGGTCCCAATTTTTTCATCCTGGTGTTCTGCAACTGCTAAGCTGGTCATTGAAACATTTAACTCAATCTTCTCAAATCCAATTTCATTAATTGCGCAGGCGAGATTTTCCCTGTTGATATCCTTAAGTGCCAGAGTGATGTGAGGCAGCCAAAACTCCGGGGAGTAATATTTGTTCAGGTCTTTGGCGTAAGGTGATATTTTATTCCAAATATGTTGTTGAAGCTTAATCATCGCAATCGTTTTGACCATCGGGAGGAACAAAACCGGGTGCCCGCCAGAGAATAAACCCAGGCCAAAGGTGTGGGTGATGATAACCGGTGAACTTTTGACGATTTCTGATAAAATTAACTTGCTTTTTTCAACGTCCAGTTCTTCAGAAACAAGCCATGTAAAATGAGGTGTTGGTGTTGCATAAATGGCACCCAGACCGCATGCTTCGCATAATTTATGCCAAATCTGGTCGACTTTTTCACCTGATTGATTGTCAATTTCACTGATAATTGCGTACATATCTCACCTGAACAAATCCCTCTCCTTTGGTCGAATCAGTTCTCTCAGCTGGCTATCACGCAAGGGATAAGGGAAACCCCTTGCTAAAACAACCGGTGTGCCCTCATGTGCCTGCCCCATCATCAAGGATGCACCAGCTGCCAACTCGTCCGCCACAGCGACCTGTGTTACCCGCAGGCGGTAATTGAACAGGTCTGATTCCCCACGCAAATCCACCAGTGCTGGCATACCTGATAAGCCGATGGTCACACCAACGGTGCCATTTCGCCAGGCACGCCCATGGGAATCAATGACCAGAACCCCAATTTTCACCCCAAAACGGTCTTCAAGCGTTTGCCGGATCACCTGTGCAGAAGCGTCTGGATTTTGAGGCAGCAGCAGTACCCAGTCATCTGGGTCGCCCCAGGGACCATCCACATTGGAGTGGTCAATGCCGGCATTGGCGCTGATAAAGCCCAGACGATGCTCACTGATGATGATGCCCTTTTGTGCGCGCAGAACTTCCTGACTCTCAGACAATATCAACTCGATCAAACGGGGATTTTTATCCGTAATCTCTGCATAATGGCGAGCTTCCTCAGACGGTTCAACACTTGTCAGGTTAACCAATTGCCCTTCAGATTTTGAGACAATCTTCTGAGCAAGAACAAGGATGTCGCCATCCTGTAATGCCAATCCATTATTTTCCAAAGCCCCAGCAATAATTTCTGGCAGCTTATCCCCGGGATGAATTAATGGAAATCTCTGTAAAGGGATCAAACTCAATGTCATCTCAGTCCTGATCCGGGATGCCCGTTATACGAATGCCAGAAGCATGCACATTATATTGAATATTCAAGCCGATTAAAACCGATGTTAAGCCCTCAACAATGACACAGTTCTCAATGACGCCAGCATCCCAGCCTTTCAAGCCGGTGTCTTCAACCAACCCAAGAACCACTTCCCGTGCCGCTTTGCCCTTGCCAGCAACCAGCACATCACAATCCACATTGCCACCAGATAACAATCGCTCATGAGAAATATTTTGGAAGGCGTCGACCACATTGCAGCTTTCTCCCAATATCGCCTGTGCTTCCTGGGCAACTGACCCTTCCGGCGGCATTTGAACTTTGGTCACCTTGGGTGGGACAATCGGTACAACCACATCAACCACGATTTTTCCGGCTAAAACATCTTTTAATGATTCAAGTGTCGGCCTGTGTGCTGAATAAGGCACCGTAATCACCGCAATATCACAAGCTTCAACAGCGTCTCGATTTTCCATCCCCTTTAATAATTCTGATTCTTCACCCAATAGTTCATTGACAGTTGCGACAGCTTTTTGTGCCTTCTCGAACTGCCTGGAACCGATAATCACCTCATGCCCTGCCAGTACCCAGCGGTACGCCAGACCTTTGCCTTCCTTACCCGTGCCGCCGACAATGCCAATCCGATAAAATTGTTTCGTGTCTTCTGTCATTTATAGATCCTCATTTCTCATTTGCAATCATTCTAAAATGTTCCCAGGTTTTTTCGGAAATCGCCAGGGCATTTGCCATAATTTCTTTCTCATCAAGAGTCAATAATTCTCGGCGATACATCAAAGGTTTGCCAGCCACAATCGTGGCGGTGACCATGCTTTCCTGGAAACCAAACAAAATATGCCACGGTAAATTATCTGCGTTTATTGGGGTAAAGGGTGAATAATCAACAAAGATCAGGTCAGCGGCAGCCCCCTCACTGATCTCACCAACTGGTAATCCATCAAAAATGCCGGTGATCAAAGCCCCATTGTTTTCAACCGCAATTTTCCGAACGGTATAGCCGCCCATTCGCCGAGGATCACGATGCGCACTCTTGTGGAGCAAATAAGCTGCCTTCCATTCCTGCCACATTGTATTCGAAAAGCCGTCATTTCCCATGCCAACCCGAACACCAGCGTCAAGCATTTGCTCTATTGGAGCAACGCCCACAGCATTATTCATATTCGATCTGGGTTGATGTGTTAACCAGGAACCCCTTTCCGCAAGGCGTTCAATCTCGCCCTGATCTAGATGGACGCCGTGGGCAAGGATTGTCTGCGGACGTAAAATGCCAAATTGGTCCAATCGGTGAAGAACACGCTTTCCAGACTTCTCAAGACTATCCGCCTGATCTGCCTTGCCTTCAGCAGCATGAATGTGAAACCCAATGCCTTCAGGGCAAAGTTCAGCAACACGCGCCAATGTTTCATCGGAAAGTGTCAGGCTTGCATGAAGCCCAAAATGCGCCCTCAGATTCCCATCTGACGGTGCTTTTTTCTCCTTTATTCTGTGAATAAATCGGAGGTTTTCCTGGATACCCGCTTCTGCCTTTTCTGGACCGTCTCGATCCGTGACCTCGTAACACAGCGACGCACGCAAGCCCGATTGATTGACCGCGTCCGCGATGATGTCCAGTGAATTTTCAATCGCATTTGGTGAGGCATGATGGTCAATCAATGTCGTTGTGCCATGCCGGATGGCATCAACAAGGAAAACCAGGGCAGAATAACGGACCCCGTCCGGATCTAAAGCCTTATCTAAATTCCACCACAATTTATCGAGGATCTCAGTAAATGTCCGCGGCGCATCGCCTGGAATGCCCAATCCCCGGGAGAACGCCCCATAAAAATGCGTATGCGCACAAATATTCCCAGGCATAATATATTGCCCTTCGGCATCAAGCTGCTCCTCATCGGGATATGCTTTAATCAAGTCTGATTGCGGCGCGATTTTCTCAATGATACCGTCCCGAACCAGCAATCCCCAATCATCCGTTAATATTTGGTTTGCCTTCCCCCAGGTGATCAATTTTCCATTGATAATGAGCATAATCTCCTCTTGTTCACAAATGGTCGCAAGTGACGATTTGGATATTTGAAAATTATAGCACAAGCCCAATAAGACATTTGAAATTCCACAGCTCAAAAGTGTCCAAAAGATCCTTCCTGTACCGCTTAGGATGCTATAATCAAAAAAACAAAATCAAGGATTTCTATGACAAAAAGAAAAGAAGAAATTCCACAAGAAGTCAACGATGGGATCAAACTTCTCAATCAAGACCAATTTTATGAAGCGCATGAAGCCTTTGAGACGGCATGGCGAAGGACGCAAGACCCTTCGAGAGAGTTTTATCGCGCTTTGCTGCAGGTCAGCGGCGGCTTTTTTCGATTAAGTCAGGGCAATCCTCAAGCTGCAAGGAAATTTTTCACGCACGCCCTAAAATGGTTGGCGCCTTTTCCAAGCCCACACCTCGGTTTTAATACGGATATCCTCATGGAAGATATTCAAAAGATCATCCTTGAAATCGAAAATGGATACCTGGATATCCAAAAACTAAAAGAATTGCTGCATCTGCTTGATAAATCAGAAATGAGCACAAAATGAAAATCCTTTTAACAGGCTTCGAACCCTTCGGAGAAAACCCAATCAACGCAAGCCAAAGATTAGTAGAAGCGCTTCCCATTACCCTCAATGAAAACATACATCTTCAAAAATTGATCCTGCCCGTTGACGAAAAACGAGCCCCTGAGATTGTGCAGCAGGTAATGGATAAGGAGAAGCCAGACGGGGTGATGGCATTCGGATTGGCAGCTGGACGGACAGATATATCCATTGAACGCGTTGCACTCAACCTGATGGACTTTCAAATTCCTGACAACACGGGTGCAAGCATTTCTGACGCAGCTGTGGTGTCCAATGGACCTGCAGCTTACTTCAGCACGCTCCCCGTTCGTAAATTGCTCAATAAACTTACAAATGCTGGGATACCGGCGAGCCTATCCTTGAGCGCTGGCGCATTCCTTTGCAACCAGGTGTTTTATTCAATCATGCATCAAATTGCCATCAACAAGTGGGATATTCCAGCGGGTTTCATACACCTCCCCACATTGCCCGAAGCCGCAGCACAAAACAAGAAGCCGATTCCATCAATGAGTTTGGATTTGATGCTTAAGGCGGCAAAGATCATGATCACATGTTTATATGAAGAAATCACGCTTCTAAATAATGACCCAAAATAATCCTTGAGCTGGAGGTATGTAATGAACCAGATCGTCTTAGAAAAAACAAATCAAATCAAATCCATCCTTGCTGAATTGGATATTGATCTATGGCTGACATTTGTGCGCGAGACCAGCGCAAATATGGACCCTATCCTGCCATTGATCTATGGGGATTCGGATCTGACCTGGCAGAGCGCACTGCTTTTCACCCCTGAAGGTGATAGGCTTGCCATTGTCGGCCGTTTTGAGCTTGAGACCGCTCAAAATACAGGTGCTTTCGACCGCGTAATTCCTTATGATGAAGGAATCCAATCAGTTTTGTTAAAGGAACTTCATCGTATCAATCCCCAAAAAATCGCCGTCAACATTTCAAAGAATGACGTACTGGCTGACGGCCTTTCACACGGCATGTACCTGGTATTGATGGAAATGCTCGAAAGCACACCTTTTGGAGATCGAATCGTGTCAGCTGAATCGATCATCCGTTCCCTTCGAGGGAAAAAGACAAAGTCCGAAATTGAGCGAATCAAAAAAGCCATCGGTTCAACCCTTGAAATTTATGAAAACACCTTCACCAAACTTAAACCAGGAATGCGAGAAATAGACGTTGCTGAATTAATGCAAGATGAAGTCGAAAAGCTTGGCCTGGATTATGCCTGGTCAAAAAACAACAACCCAGCAGTGAACACCGGTCCCGATTCCCCGGTAGGTCACAACGCACCGACTGATCTGCGTATTGAACCGGGTCATTTACTGCATTTTGATTTTGGTGTTAAAGAAAATGACTTTTGCGCAGATATTCAACGCATGGTTTATTTCCCCAAACCTGGTGAAAAACATGTCCCCGACCCGGTTAAAAAAGGATTTGATACGGTAGTCAAAGCTGTCCAGGCTGCCTGTTCAAGCATCAAATCGGGCATAACGGGTATCGAAGTGGATACGGCAGCACGCCAGGTAGTTACTGACGCCGGTTATCCAGAATACAAGTACGCCACAGGGCACCAATTAGGACGCCTTGCCCACGACGGCGGCGGACTGCTTGGCCCAGCTTGGCCGAGGTACGGGAGCACACCTTTTATGCCTGTTGAGGTGAACCAGGTCTACACCATTGAACCCGGTTTACTGGTGCCAGGTTATGGATACATTGGTTTGGAAGAAGACATCCTTGTCACTGAGAATGGCGCTGAGTTCCTCTCGCCGCCGCAAACGGAATTAATTGTTATCGATTAGCAAAACTCATCATTTGCTGTTTTTAGGCATGGTGTAATAAAACAAAACAAACATTCAGTCAAATCTTCGTTAATTTTCACTTGAGTTTGTTACTCAAAATAATTTTTCCTCCTAAAGAATATTGAAAATACGAAAATTGATAGACTCAGGTTCTTAATGCCGATTGATTTTTCACTGGAAATTTGGAGTGAGGCCTTTAGGCCGACCGAACAAAAATCTGATAATTCACTCCTGCGGATTTATAAAATATTCGTTTTTTCGAAATCAATTCGGGCTGAAGCCCCTCACTCCAACGATGATATTCAAATTGTAACAATTTCCACAACGCACGCAGAATTTTTTTCGATCAAAATCATTTCTATAAAAATCCAACAAGAATTGGTTATTATCTATGGATCCTCAACTCGGGAAAGAACAATTCTGGTTGATGAAACACAAAAAAAAGAGAGACATGACTGCGTGTGATGTCTCTCTTGATTTCAACCTATTCGAAAAATCGATTATTCTTCGATAATATCAATGGATTCAATCGTTACGCCCTCATATTCAGGGTGAGTGGGGTCACGTTGAGGAATTGAAAAAACAACTTCCATTCCCTCGATGACTTCACCAAACACCGCATGCTTATCGTCCAACCAGAGCGTCGGCACATGGGTAATGAAAAATTGTGAGCCGTTCGTATTCGGCCCTGCATTCGCCATTGAAAGGATTCCCGGTTTGTTATGCCGCAAGTGAGGGTGAAATTCATCCTTGAAACGATATCCGGGACCGCCAGATCCCGTGCCTGTGGGATCGCCGCCCTGTACCATAAAGTTCATAATAACACGATGGAATATTGTGTTGTCGTAAAATCCCTCACGTGATAAAAACACAAAATTGTTGACAGTCATTGGCGCTTTGTCTTGAAATAAATCGACTTTAAAATCACCCTTTTCTGTGTGGAACATGGCTTTGTAGTCTTTTTCAGGATCAATAATCATTTCCGGCGGGTTCGACCACCTTTTCTTTCCATTCAGCATAATAACCTTTCGTAGTAATTTGGGTTGAGAGTAGGGTCTTATTCAATAATTTCATACAATTCTATCAGAACGCCATTGGCAGCTTTTGGGTGAATAAAAGCCATTCGCCGCCCAGGCAAATCCACCGGTCTTTCATTGATCAGCCTGACGTCCTTTTCTTTCATCAAATCAAGCATAGCCTCGATATCATCGACTTGAAAACACAAATGATGCATGCCTTCACCGCGTTTTTCAAGATATTTCGCCAACCCGGAATCTGGATTCGTGGGTTCAACCAGCTCTACCTCACCTTCCCCGACCGGTAAAAATGCAACTTTAGAAGCTTGAGATGGGACTTCTTCGATATGATCCAACGTCAAACCGAGCTGACCCTGCCAAAACGCAAGAGCATTCTCAATGTTTTCAACAACGATCGCGATATGATTCACCTTTTTTATTTGTGGCATAAATGAATACTCCCTGTTAAATAAATGTTGGTGGGTGGTATTGTCCCCAAACATCCCTGAGAACATTGCAAATTTCGCCCAGTGTTACATCGTTCTCCGCACAGATAATGAACAGCGGCATTAGTGAATCAGCACCTCTTGCAGCCGATTCCAGTTGTGAGAGAAGGGCTTTAACTTTTTGTTCATTCCGGGCTTCACGTAAATCTGCTAATTTCTGTTTTTGGTTTTCTTCGACCTTGGGGTCCACCTTCAGTGCTTCGAGTTCAATTTCTTCATCCACCTGGAAATCATTAACACCAACAACGATATCTTCCCCTTTTTCAATCGCTCGCTGTGCGAGGTAAGCCGCCTCCTGGATTTCACGCTGCATAAATCCATGTTTTATCGCAGCCAAAGCGCCGCCAAGCGTATCAATTTTCTCAATATAATCATTGGCAATCGACTCGATCTGGTCTGTGAGCGATTCAATCACATAAGAACCACCGAGGGGATCAACAGTATCAGCAACTCCAGATTCATGGGCAATGATTTGTTGGGTGCGCAGCGCGATCCGCACCGATTTTTCGGTTGGCAGCCACAGGGCTTCATCCATACTATTGGTATGTAGAGATTGCGTTCCCCCTAAAACAGCGGCTAGCGCCTGCAATGTAACACGAACAATATTATTCTCTGGCTGCTGCGCCGTCAGTGTTGAACCGGCAGTCTGGGTGTGAAAACGCAGTCGGCATGATTTTTCGTCCTGCGCATTAAACCGCTCTTTCATGATCCTGGCATATAAACGCCGCGCTGCCCTGAATTTTGCAACTTCTTCGAGGAAATTATTATGTGCATTAAAGAAGAAGGAGAGTTGACCGGCGAAGTCATCCACAGCCAAACCTG
This sequence comes from Candidatus Brevefilum sp., assembly GCA_029210815.1. Classification (GTDB taxonomy): domain Bacteria; phylum Chloroflexota; class Anaerolineae; order Anaerolineales; family Anaerolineaceae; genus Brevifilum. The sequence goes on along the minus strand of JARGGB010000010.1, from coordinate 21,010 downwards.
CATCGATTGCAGCCTGAATATAAGCGATGGCGTTTGCCAATGTGAACGCGACCTCCTGTGCTGCCGTCGAACCAGCCTCACGAATGTGATACCCCGAGATACTGATCGTATTCCATCGAGGGACATTGTCCTTGCAGAATTTAAACACATCTGTGATTAAACGCATCGATGGTTCAGGTGGGAAAATATAGGTTCCCCTGGCGACATATTCTTTCAGAATGTCATTTTGAATGGTTCCCCGCAGGTTATTCAGAGATACACCTTGTTTCTTTGCAACAGCAATATAAAATGCCAGAAGAATTGATGCGGGGGCATTGATGGTCATACTCGTCGAGACCTTATCCAGTGGAATGTCCTTGAAGAGCGTTTCCATGTCTCGCACGGAAGAAATGGAAACACCAACCTTGCCGACCTCACCCTGCGCCATGGGATCATCGGCGTCATAGCCTATCTGGGTAGGAAGGTCAAAAGCAACGGACAGGCCTGTTTGACCCTGGTCCAAGAGGTAGCGATACCGTTCATTTGATTCTTCTGCCGTTGCATAACCCGCGTATTGCCGCATGGTCCACAAACGACCGCGGAACATATTTGCTTGAACACCGCGGGTGAAAGGATATTCCCCCGGAAAGCCAGAATCCTCAAGATAATCTTCAGCCCCAGACGGGACCAATACTGGCGGCAGTTCAATACCAGAAGAGGTTGTGAAAGCTGGCTTCCTTTCAGGAAACCGCTCCACAAGGGGATCATAGGTTTCTTTTTCCCAACGTTGTTGTTCTTTTTCCAATGACATTTGCACCTCAAATTAAATCAGTGAATTCCCAAATAGTATACCCGAATTCAACATTCTCTCTTGAAGCAAATTCAAAATCCAAAATTTTCCCTATTACAGAATTCTACAAAAAGATTGCCGATCACTTGCATTAAGGGTAAAATCTTTTAGCTTGTCCGTTGTACCCTTCGGGCAAGACTAATCTACGAAAGAAGAAAGGGCTTGAAAAAATGAAAGTATTGTTAATCAAAGATGTTTATAAATTAGGTCGAGCTGGTGAAATCAAAAAAGTTGCTGCTGGCTATGGCCGCAACTACCTGATCCCTCAGGGCTTTGCACTCCCAGCTACGCCGGGTGCGTTCCAGCAAGCTGACCGGATTAAGGTAAAAGCCACAGAACGTCGTGCTGCCCTCAATGAAGAACTTGGCGATGTTGCAGAAGTTCTCGATGGCAAGAAGCTCACATTTGCCGTCAAAGCAGGCGAAACAGGTCGATTATACGGCTCAGTCAGTGATGAGGACATCATTGAAGCCATTCAAGCGAATTTCGAAATTGAGCTTGAAAAACGACAGGTGGAAACAGAACCCATCCGTCAGTTAGGCACCTATAAAGTTCCGATTCACCTGACAATGGACTTGATGCCGGAAATCACCGTCATTGTCCACCGAGAAGGTGAAGCCCCTGAAGATCAGGAGGAAACCAAAGAAGCAATGCCTGAAAACGCTGAAACCACCACCGTTTTGGAGGAATCCGACTCCATCGCCATCGAAAATGTTGGCATTGTTGAGGAGAGCGTCGAAGAAACGGAAGCAGAAGAGAGCACCGAAGCCGAATAATTCATCGCATTTCAAACTTCAACGATAACCGGCCTTTGAACAATCGATTCTTCAGGCCGGTTTTCATTTAGAATATAATACACTCATGTCACAGACACCTGGAAAAAAATTAAAACAAATACGCGAGTCCCTGGGGATTTCCCTTGAGGAAATCACCCAAAAGACGCGCATACGTTTGAACTATCTCGAAGCAATTGAAACTGATGATGACGAATCACTGCCTTCCAGGGTTCATAAGCGCGGTTTCTTACGGCTTTATGCCGCTGAGTTGGGGATTAACCTGGAGGAACTTGAGAAAAATGCAGATTACCAGGAAACTGCAAGCGATTCATCCAAACCTTCGGAAGATTTATCTGCCCCACAGGATGAAGAAACCATACGTGAAAATGAGATTGAGAAAAGCTTCGATAGCGACGATGAAGATGCAACTAAAGAAGAAATCTCTCAAGACACCAAAGATGAATCCCACCCCAAACCAAAATCACGCGAAACTAACATTCCCAATTTTGAGCCCCTGGCACAACCAGAAACCCAAAAAACAGAATATGCGACCGCTATTTTCAAAGCCATCGGGGCAAAATTGCAGGCTCGACGAAGGTTACTGAGCCTTTCCTACGAGGACCTTGCTGATCATCTTCATATACGTCAACCATTATTAGAGGCACTTGATGCTGGTGACTTCGAGGCACTGCCTTCGCCTGTGCAGGCTCGAGGGATGCTTGCAAATTATGCGGAGTTTCTCAACCTGGATGTCGATGCAATCTTGCTGGAATACGCGGATGGCTTACAGGTGAAAAGGCTGGAGAAACAAAGTCAGGAAGAGTCACAAAACAAAAAAACCGCAAAAGAATTAACACCAACGGGTCTCCGCTTGAAGAACTTCTTTTCACTTGATTTACTTGTCATTGCCGGGTTATTCCTTGGCTTTGCAGGATTTTTAATCTGGGGTGTAAATCGCATCATGAATACAGAAAACCCCAATATCGAAGCAACGGACATCCCGGAGGTAGCAGATGTCCTGCTTGCCACCGTGTCGCCCACACCTCAAATCACCATAACCACAGATGGCGATCAGGTTGATGAAGAAATAATTGAAACATCCGAAATTGAACCAACACCTATCTTCACCTCACTGCCCGGTAACAATCAAATCAACATTGTTATCATCCCAAGACAAAGAACCTGGGTTCAAATCACAGCGGACGGTCAAATTACCTTTGAGGGACGATTGATCTCAGGAAATGTTTATGATTTTTCAGGTGATGATTCAGTTGAAATTTTAACAGGCAACGCTGGCGCCCTGCAAATTTATTTCAACGACCAGGACATGGGATCACCGGGGTTAGTTGGACAGGTGATCAACCTGGTTTTCACAGAATCAGGTTTAGTTTTGCCAACGCCCACCAACACGCCAACCATAACAGAAACACCGAGAGCGACCCCCTCACCCACAGCAACGCCAACACCAACCCAAACGAGGATGCCCACACAAACACCAACGGAATAATATGACAAAACGCGCAAAAGGAACCTATCACCTGATATCCCTTGGATGTCCTAAGAACCTGGTTGATTCGGAGTCTATGGCTCAAATTCTCAACAGGGAGGGGTATGTCCCTGCCAGCAACCCGGAAGATGCCGCTTACCTGATTGTAAACACCTGCGGTTTTTTGAAAGCTGCTCGAGAAGAAGCCATCATGGTTCTGACGGACTTAGCCAGTGAAAAATTACCCTGGCAAAAATTGATTGCTGCAGGCTGCATGACTGAACTTCATCGAGATGAAATCCTCGAAGCCGTACCCGGAATCGATGGCCTGATTGGAACCCGACGCTGGATGGATATCATTGATCTGATCAAAAAGATGGACGAAAAACGCCAGCAAATTCCTTACACCTATTTTCCTGAGGGTTCAACTGTTGGACAGGACGAAAAAGGCACGAACCGGGCTGCTGTTCAGGGCGGCAGTGCGTACTTAAAAATTGCCGACGGCTGTCGGCGAAGCTGCGCTTACTGCATGATCCCGCTAATAAAGGGAAGCCTCATCAGCCGCCCTGTCGAAAAAATTCTGCGTGACGCAAAAGCCCTCCAGGATAGCGGGATGAAAGAAATCATCCTGATTGCACAGGATATCACAGACTACGGACATGACCTCAACATGCGGGATGGGATAACAACCCTGCTTGAAAACATCCTCAAAGCGGTTCCGGACATCCCCTGGATTCGCCTGATGTACACCTTTCCGGGTTATGTGACTGAACCACTGATCCAGTTGATGCATGATGAGCCTCAAATTTTGCCCTACCTTGATATGCCTTTGCAGCATGCCAATCCGGATATCCTTCGTTCAATGCGCCGTCCAAGCGATATTATGGGTGTCAGGAAAACCCTATCACACATTCGCTCGATTATGCCGGATATCACATTGCGAACGACTTTTATCGTCGGATATCCTGGTGAAGATGAAAAGGCTTTTCAAAACCTGGTCAACTTCGTTCAAGAAGTCAGGTTTGATCACATGGGCGTCTTTCCTTATTCTTTCGAACCAGGTTCACCTGCAGAACACCTTGGCGATCCCATCCCGGAGCATGTCAAAATTGAACGTCTTGAACACCTGATGCAAATCCAGGGTGAAATATCACTGGACCGCAACCAGCGGTTTATTGGCAAAACAATGGATGTATTGATCGAAGGCATGGATGAAGAAAACCAGATTTCAATTGGGCGATCTTATCGTGATGCACCAGAAATCGATGGCTTGGTGGTCGTTGAAGGATTGGCACCGATTGGTGAGATCGTGCCTGTAAAAATCAACAGTGCAATAACCCATGACCTGGTTGGTGAACTGGTAATCCAAAGTTAATAAAAAAACCATCCGATTTCACTGGATGGCTTTTTATTTTGGGAATTTCAGCTTATGGCGTTATTGTTGGCGTTGGCGTTGCTGTCGGTTCTACCGTTGGTTCTAAAGTAGGTTCCGCTGTTGGTTCAATTGTGGGCTCCTGGGTAGGCACTGCCGTCGGATTGGCTGTCGTTGGTGCCGGTGAGGGGGTATTTTTCGGCTCTTCACGCTCAGGCTTGCTTTCTTCCTCACATTCCTCAGCAACCCATTGTGCTGTTGGTTGAACTACCGGATCCGGTGCAATCTCAAAGGACAGTTCAAAATATTCTAACGCTTCACACACCTTACCGTTATTTGCTAATTGTGTGCCGTATTCATACAGGGCAATCCGGTAGCGGTCGATAGTGGTCATGTTGGTCCCGTCACGCAAGTACGGCAATTGGGGATAAACCTGTTCGAAATAATAAATGACCTGTGCCCAATCCACATTCCAATAACTTGCACCTGTCAAGTACATCCGGGTCCATGTCCGTACGCCTTCTGCACTTGAATCGAGGGGTGCAAAACCTTCAGCTAATGTCAAATCGTAGATTCCCGGCTCAAGATTTCCTTCAATAAGGATCTTATCCAAGCCCCGATTGCGCAATGCGACATAAAGCATCCCATCCACCTGCACCGTACGATATGATAAATTCTTTTGCCTTAATATTTCCAATGTTTTTATTGCTTCGTCCCAGGATTCTTCAGCAAGCAGTTGTTTTGCAGTATCGAACAAATCTTCCTCGCCCCTTAAGTCTGGCGTTGGTGTAAAGGGAGGCTCTGTTGGTGTTGGTGATGGCTCTGGTGTTGGTGTGCGATAAGTTGAAATTCGAAGCAAGGTTTGGCTGTATAATTCGCCAACTTCCTTCGCTTCTTCCTCGCTGAGGTAAGGGGACATTTCTTCCAGGATCCAATCCAATCGATCCAGGGCTACTTCGTAACGACCTTCTTCAATATCTTGTTTGGCATTCGTCAACTGCGACTGAATTTTTGGCGCGGCCTGTGTCTCTGCCAAATTTACCCTTTGGTTAATGCCGCGTTGAATGCCTGCAATCGCCCCAATTAAAACAATCAAAAGGGCGAGAAGAAATCCCAATACATACCATGAGGAACGCCGTTCAAGGAATTTTTTCTTTTTTCTGTCCACTGATTCGGAAGAAACAGTATCTGTTTTCTCAATCTCTTTTTCGTCCATAGGGTGAAATTATACCTTTATTGAACGGAAAGGTGAAACAGGGGGGATTGCATGAAAGTCATGTACCTAATTAGATTCGATGTTGAGGCGGAAGGACAAGTGAATGGTGATTGGTAAACAGTGAATAATTTTTCTGCGAATGTTTTGTGGAAATCCATCTTGTTAAGCAATGTTTTATAAATTCACCAGGGATCGAATCTCAGGCCAGATCGGGATTGCGCCGATCAGACACCCTATCACCATCCCCACAATGGACAACAACAGCGGTGAAAGGGGAATCGGCAGCACAGAAACCAGCAGCCAAACGCCTAATCCAGCCCCGATTCCGCTTAATAAGCTGCGGAATATGGTGCTTCCCAGGGTGAATTTTTGAGGGAGTTTCTTGTTTAATAAGAGAAATAATAACAAACCTTGAATACTATACGAAATAGAATTCGCCAGAGCAATCCCCCCTGCCCCTAAAGGTGAAATTAGCACAACAGCCAGGCCAATATACATCAACAAACCCAAACCTGAAACCATCATCGGCACACTTGCATTCTGCCTCGCATAAAACGAGCGTACGCCTAATTCAACAAGGCTGTGGCCTAACAAGCCGACCAGATATCCCTGGCTTGCCCATAAGATCATTTGGGCATCTTCGATTGAAAATCCAAAGGCAAACTGTATTAAAGGCAAACTTGCCAGTGAAAGGATAACGGTGATCGGAAGAGACAATGCAATCATCACTTTTAAGGATCGTTCAATTGTATCTTTGAACCTGCCGTGATCTTCTGAAGCAATATGCTCCGAGAGTGTTGGTAATAAAGCGGTGGCAATCGCTGTGCCGATCAGGGTCTCTGGTACCTGTTGAATCCACCAGCCGTAACTCAAAGCTGTGACAGAACCGACCGGCAGCCGGGACGCCAAATTGTCTCTTGCTAAAAAGATCAGTTGGATAAATCCCATACTCACCAGGCGCGGTCCCATCAAACGCAGCACCTTTTGAAATGCCGCATCCTTAAAGTTAATTTTCGCAAACCAGCGAAAACGATATTTAATCAAACCTGGCATCTGGACCAGCAAGTGTAACGCTGCGCCTATGATCACCCCATAGACCAGTCCATGGATGCCCAGACCATAAGCTGGCAGCTGAATACCAGCAATCTGGTATCCTTCCGCTGGTGCCAAAATGATGGCGCCAAATATTTGTCCCAGGTCATAAAGGAGCGGTGCTAAAGCAGGCAGTAAAAAATGTTGATTTGCCTGAAGACCTGCCATAACAAGGCCGCTGATCGAGAATAATAAAGTCGAAATTAGGTTCAAACGCATCAACTCGATCGCTAAATCTTGCTGACCTGGGCTGAACCCAGGTGCAATCCCTAATTGACCGCGCACCAAGGGTCCCGCAAGCAAACCAACAAGGATTGCTAACCCACCTGTAACGATGAAGGCTAAATTTGCCACACCGGAGAATAAGCGCCAGGAGGACTCACGACCCTCTTTCGATAAGACCTCTGATAAAACCGGGATAAAAGCAATCGCCAGTGCACCGCCCGAGATCAACGCAAACAACATGTCAGGCAGATTATTGGCTGCGTTGAACACATCCAACTCTTCCGAAAGACCAAATTGACGGCCAATGATCACCGTTCGCAAAACCCCCAATAATTTATCTGCGCCAAACAGGATCGCCAGCATCAATGAGATGCGCGTCAGCCGGCTGGTTTTCTTCATAGATACCCTTTCAATCAATACCTTACAATATGTAGATTATGCCATAATCCTGATTGACTGACCAGTACTGCAAAATTGCAGCAAATTCCCCTTCTCTTCAGAGAGGGACCCGGGGGAGGTTCATAATTTGTCTTTCATCCACATTGGAAAAAACATTAGGCTTAAAGCTCCTTCCCTTCAGGGAGGGGGCAGGTAAAAATTAAGTATCAGGATCGCTAAGCAAAATGTAGTTCAACTATGATTTCAACAGCAAGATATCCTCTTCCCAACTCTCCACATAAATCACTTTTCTTATTAAAGCTGGGGATGTTACAATTAACAAAATGGAAAAACAGAGCAAATCAGGCAAACTTTATATCGTCGCCACGCCCATCGGCAATCCGAAAGACATCACCCTCAGGGCACTGGACGTGCTCAAGAAGGTTGATGCTGTCATTTGCGAAGAATTTCGTCAGGGCAGCCGTCTGCTGCACAAACTGGACATTGAGAACGAATTGATCCCCCTCAACGAACACAACGAAGCTGAAGAAGCCCAAAACATCATGGTGCGGCTGGCAAAAGGCGACACAATGGCGATCATCTCAGACGCCGGCACCCCGGTGTTTGCCGATCCCGGGCAGCACTTACTCGAACTGCTCTACCAGATGAAGATCCCTGTTTCGCCAGTGCCCGGGCCTGCCTCACTGACCTCAGCGCTTTCTCTATGCGATTTTTCAATCGAACGATTTATCTTTGCAGGTTTTCCTCCCCGAAAAAACGAACATCGCGAAGGATTCCTGGCAAAATACCGCAGCGAATCAGTACCCGTCGTCCTGATGGACACACCCTATCGGTTGACCAAACTTCTGGAAGAAGTGGCATCAGTATTTGGTAAAAACCAGGACATCCTGCTGGCCTGCGACATGACACTAAAGAAAGAAGCCATCTTTCGCGGTCCCGTTTCAGAAATTTTACCAAAAGTGTCCGGGCAAAAACGGGAATTCATCCTGATACTTAATATGAACAAAGGGAAACGGCATCACTAAGATGATTAACCGCGAATTCCTGAACATCCGAAGTAAGACCTTAAAACTGCCAGCCTTCCTGCCAGACGCCACATCCGGTTATGTTCGCGCTGTCGACTCGCAGGATCTTCAGAGTGTGAATATTCAAGCCCTCGTAATGAACACCTTCCACCTGATGCAAAAACCTGGTTCAAGCACCATCCAGGCTTTCAATGGACTGCACCGATTTGCAAACTGGCCTGGTGTGATTGTGACCGATTCGGGCGGTTTTCAAGCCTACTCCCTGATCCATCAATCCGATCAATTTGGCACACTCAGCGATCGCGGCATCATCTTTCGCCCCGAAGGCAAAAACCGCAAATTCATACTTTCCCCGGAGAAAAGTGTCCAGCTCCAGGTCAGCTATGATACTGATGTGGTCATCTGCCTGGACGATTGCACCCATGTCGATGCTTCCCGGGAGGAACAGGAACTTTCAGTAGAGCGCACCCTGAATTGGGCAGCCCGCTGCAAAAAAGAATACCTGCATCAAATGGATCAGCGGCAAGTCGCTGATGACAAACGTCCGCTCATCTTCGGCGTCATCCAGGGCGGCGGCTATTCTGATTTAAGGAAGAAGTGTGCGGAAGGCCTTTTGGAAATTGGCTTTGACGGTTTTGGTTACGGCGGTTGGCCGCTGGATTCACAGGGTAATCTCCTGGCGGATATGGTCTCACTCACACGAAGTTTGGTACCGGAAGAATTCCCCATGCACGCCCTCGGCATCGGTCACCCCCTCAATCTAAAACGCACTTATGAGTTAGGGTATGAGATCTTCGATTGCGCTCTTCCCACAAGGGATGCACGCCACGGGCGTTTGATGCGTTATACGGTACCCCCTGGAACAGCTCTCTCCGGGAATAAATGGCTTGAATATGTCTACATGCAGGATAAAAAACACATCAAAGACAGCCGTCCAATTTCAGAATATTGCGATTGTCCCGTGTGCTCTCATTACAGCCTGGGCTACCTTCATCACCTTTTCAAAACAGGGGATTGGCTCTATCAGCGCCTGGCAACCCTGCATAATTTGCGGTTCATGACGCAATTGACAGAACGGCTCCGCAACAATGATTGATCGACCTGACGTTGAAAATCTGGTAAAAAAAGTCCAGGCAAACAAAAAATACGAAGCAATCACGCCCAACCTGGTCAGGAGGCTTTCTAAATCTGCGCTTGCCAGAGGTTTCAGCGGAAAATCAGCCGTCAAAGACGTTCGGAATAAATTGCACCAAATCGGCGGCGCTTACTTCAAACAAAGAATTGATTATTCCCAATGGCTGAAAGACCTCAAACAAACCGACAAAAACCTTAATTCTGATCAGCTTCGCCAATTTTGCACCATGATGATGGGCTTGCATGCCTCTACAGCTGAGCGACTGCCCATTCTTGAGGATTTTTTCAAGACCTGCCTCGCACCGATTGCCCCCGTCAAAAGCATCCTGGATTTAGCCTGCGGATTGAATCCGCTGGCAATCCCATGGATGCCTTTACAAACTGGCTTTACCTACCACGCCTGCGATATCTACATGGATATGTTAAGCCTGGTTCAATCCTTTTTTGATCACCTGGGGATTGACGGCACGACTGAAGCCTGTGACCTGGTTGGTGAAGTTCCCACAAAACCTGCACAAATTGCCTTCTTGCTCAAATCCATCCCCTGCCTTGAACAGGTCGATAAAGAAATCGGCTTGATGCTGTTAGAAAAGGTTCAGGCAGAGCATATCCTGGTGTCTTTCCCTGTGCAGAGTCTGGGCGGGCGAAATAAAGGCATGCTAGACTATTACCAGGATCATTTTTACGAAATGATCTCGGGCAAAACCTGGAAGATAAATAAATTTACATTTCAAACCGAGATGGCTTTCCTGGTGACCAAATGAACACAAGTGATTTCGATATAGATACGCTGATCAAGCGCATCCTTGACATGAAAAAATACCGGGACTCAGGTCTCAACCCGGATACCATCCGTGATCTGATCCTCCAGGAAGCACCACACCAAACCTCATCCAAAAAACTGCTTAAATTCGTCAAACGCAAACTTCATAATATCGTTGCTCCCTACCTGGGCGAGCCGGATTATGAAAAACTGAGGGATGAGCTGAAACAAATAATAAACACCACTCCTGATTCCCCAGAAATAAAATCATTCTGCGAAACGGTCCTGTCAGAACATGCTTCGACTGCGGAGCGCCTGCCCTATATGGAAGCTTTCTACATTCAGCTTTTTCAGCAAACAGGCATCCCTCATACAATTTTAGACCTGGCATGTGGACTGCAGCCACTGGCTTTCCCCTGGATGGGACTGCCTCTCAGCGTTAAATACCACGCCTATGACATCATCCAGCCGCGTGTTGATTTCATTAATGATTTTTTCGAAACAATCGGGGTGGCGCCCCTTGCGGAAAACCGGGATATTTTGGTGAATCCTCCTGATATCAAAGCGGATCTTGCTTTGATTTTCAAAGAAGCCCACCGTATGGAGAAACGCCAGCCAGGCTGCAACCGTGGTTTATGGGCAGAACTGGATGTAAAAACCCTGGCAGTCTCACTTCCCACTCAGGACCTTTCAGGGACCCACAGCCTTTTAGAGCAGCACCGTACGCTCGTCCTTGACAACTTGACTGAGGGACATAATGTTGAAGAAATCGTCATTGAAAATGAGATTGTCTTTTTGATCAGGAAAGGCCAGGCTTGAGATCATGGCGCTTGACGCATCCAATAAGCTCAATCAGAGTTTGCAAAGATTTTCACATATTCTCTCACAGGCGGATATTCAAGCCATTCTCGATATTCGAGAAGGACCCCTTCATACAGGCATCCGTTTAAATCCCCTTAAAACATCGCCGGATGAAGCAATCAGAAATTTGAGCGAGCGCTATGGTTGGAAGATTGAACCGATTCACTTCTGCAATAATGCATGGAAAATCCTTGGTGCCGAAACCTCGCCTGGCGGGACGATTGAGCATCGCATGGGCGCTTATTATCTGCAGGACGCTGCATCGATGGTGCCGGTAAGTTTGTTTGAAGTCAATCAACCCGAGCCATTAATTCTTGATTTAGCAGCATCTCCAGGTGGAAAAACGACCCATTTGATTGATCGATCAGGGGACAAGGGTTTAATTATTGCCAATGACGCCAGCCAGGGACGAATTCCGGCATTGCGTGCGGTGCTTGAGACGTGGGGAGGCATCAACCAGGTGATCACCAACTACCCTGGAGAATCCTTTGGGGAATGGTTCCCCGAGACGTTTGACATCGTCCTTCTGGATGCCCCTTGCAGTATGGAAAATTTGCGCCCAACCCCCAACCACCCGCTTCGAGAAACAAGCACCGATGAACGTCTACGCCTGAAAGAACGACAAATCCAATTGTTAACCAGCGGTTTACAAGCGCTCAAAACTGGCGGGCAGCTTGTTTATGCAACTTGCTCCCTTGCTCCGGAAGAGGACGAAGCTGTTATTAACGCTCTTCTCAATAAATATCCAGATACTTTTGAAATCGAGGATGTATCAAAGCAGTTTCAATTCAAAGCACCCGGTTTGACAGCCTTTGAAGGGGAAACCTATCACCCACAGATTATCAAAGCACTGCGACTCTGGCCGCACCTGACAAATATGTCCGGCTTCTTCTGCGCATTATTGACGAAACATGGAGAAATGGAAACAAGCAGGGAAACGCCGCCCAATCGTGAGTTCTCGTCAACGCACCTTGAACCGCTTAAGAAAGATGTTGAATTTGAAATTCTTGATCAAATAGAAACAAATTATGGATTGGACCTGGAGAAAGTTCTAGATGCTCATTCTCTAGAATTATTCCAGCGGTTTGACCAGTTGTTCTTGATCCCCCAAAAATATGTGGAGCACTTCAGCACCCTGCCATACGAATACATCGGCATGCCCCTGGGTCAGTGGCACCAGAATACCCTGATCCCATCACATGCCTTTGCCAGCCGCTTTGGGAGAGAATTCACCCGAGGGAAAATCGTCATCGAAGAATCCCTTGTGGGAATGTGGGTTTCAGGTCGGGATATCCGGTACCTACAAACTGAAATGATCCCAAAAGGTCAGTATTTATTGGTTAACGATCAGGGTGGAAGAAATTTAGGCTTGGGAAAATTGCTGCCAAAACGGCTGCGAAACATGCTCCCAAGAGGGCTAATCTAAGAACTGGATCAAACTTTCGTCTTCGATGCTGATTTCAGAATACACCCCATGGTATTTTTCAGGTAATAATTTTTTAATTTCAAGCAAAACGGCATCTGCTGCATCCTGCATCAATTCTTTACTCTTTGTTTTGCCGCTGAAATTTAGCCGGAACGTTTTGCCAACCTTGATGTTCATCGGGGTTCGTTTTAAGCGTTTGATATTCCGAATAAAATTTTCATGTCCCCAATAAGCGATCGGAATAATTGGTGCATCAGTCTTACTGGCGAGAATCGATATACCGGGTTTCCCCCGTTTTAGTTGACCATCTTCACTGCGTGTGCCTTCCGGTGTGACTGCCAGGATTTTCTTATCCTTCAGTGCTTGTTTGGCTTGTTTGAATGCTACAAAATCTGCAATGTCCCGATCAATTGGGATGCCTTCCCATAAATTAAACAAAAAGGCTAAAAATGGTTTGTCCCATGTCTCCTTTTTGACTAGGCCGGTAGTCTTTCGCGGATAAAGATGGGTAATTAGAACCGGGGCATCTAGAAAATTGACGTGATTCGCTGCTGCAATTAATGGGCCTTCCCTGGGCACCTTTGCCAGCTCAGCATCATCAATTTTCAATATCAAATTAGTAATACACTTGATAATTTTATTCACTACCCAAAGAAGCATTGAATTACTCGCAAACCATTTCTAATTGTTGTTTCAATATTGTCACTTCTAAATTTTTACCTGCAACGCATATGGTTTCACCGTCAGCGTGCACCGGTAAGCTGCCAGTAATGGCTTCAATACGGATAGTCTTGCCAACCGGCATAAGGATAGCTTCGTGGTCCCTTTGTGTGCCTGACATCACCTTTGGGAACAAGCCCAAAACACCAATTCGTGACACCTGTCCCGCAATACATAGATTCAACAAGCCGTCATCCGGTTCAGACTCGGGTGCAAACATAAACGCGCCGCCCATCCGTTTGCCGTTCATTAATGAGACGATCAGGCAGGCTTGTTCTATGACCTGCCCATCAATATCTACCCGCAAATCGGGCGCATTAAAATACAAAAATATCGTTTTTAACGCGGCAATCAGGTAAGCCGGCATACCGGTAATAAAACGAGGCAATTTCTCTGCTTCAAAGCCAACCACAGCATCAAAACCAATGCCAACCCCATTCCCAAAATAGCGTCCTTCAGGGTAATCGCCCCCCTTAACAAATCCCACATCAATCATTCTGGTATGCCCATCCCCTAAAAGCTTACAGGCTGCTTCAAGATCTTGCGGCACACCCATCCCAAAAGAGAAATCATTGCCCCTGCCAACGGGTAATACAGCCAGGCGTGATGAAAGTTTACCGCTGTTCTTTGCATGCATTAAGCCGTTGATGACCTCATTTGCTGTGCCATCGCCACCCACAGCGACCACAGTCTGGTACCCATTCGAACCCGCTTCTTCAGCCAATTTGATGCCATGGCCGGGTTCATTTGTCACCAGCAAATCGTAATCTATGCCCAGGGCATTCAAATAGGATTCAATTTCAGGGATCGCCTTTTTACCAGCGCCTCTGCCTGCAATCGGATTGACGATTATACAATGTTTGGACAAATCATTCTCCTGTCAACAATTAATTAAGATACCTGTAAGCCGCTGGCTAAGCTGTAAAATCGTAACACATTCTAATTGTAAACCACTACAGCTCGCCCAAATCATGAAGTACAATTACCGGAAAAACAATCGCAGCGGTCTCCATTCGCAAAATCCGGTCACCCAGAGTCACCACACGGCAGCCAAACGCTTTTGCCAAAAGAATTTCCTCATTAGAAAATCCACCTTCGGGTCCAACATAAAGAGCGATTGAACTTCCCTCAAAACCAAGAAGACTTTGAGCGATATTCATCTGATCTGAATCATCACCTTCCCAGGCAATTAAGGAGAGGCTGTTGGCTGCAGCACTTGAAGACAAACAAGCCTCAAAATCCTGCGGTTGATTGAGCTTCGGTAATCGTCCCCGATGGGATTGCTCTGCTGCTTCACGGATGATCCTTTCCCATCGTACCAATTTCTTTTCTGATATAGCTGCAGACTGAACCAGGGTTCGTGAAGAAATGAATGGCGAAAATTCAGCGACGCCGATTTCAGTCCCTTTTTGCAAAATCCATTCCACCTTATCCCGGCTTGTCATACCGAAGCACAAAATAATCTTTACAGCAGGTTCCGCCGAAGCAACTTCTTGAGTCATCACTAGTCCTATAACCGATCTCTTCTCTAAATCGACTTCAAGGGATACGCGATAAAGGCAGCCCTGGTTGTCCAGCACTTCCACAACATCGCCTGATCGCAAACGCAGCACAGAAATGATCTGGTGTTCAACAGCTTCAGGAAAATTAACACGCTCATCTGTTATTAGATACGGCTCTAAAAAGAAACGGTTCATATCCGGGTCTACTTTACCTAATCAGTCCATCGTTATATAATTATTCACATGAATCAAGAAAAAGCAAAATCACAAATAGCGGGTTTCAAATTCCTCGATATTATCACGGTGACCTATGTCACCGTGCTTGTCCTGAGCAACATTGCTTCATCCGCTAAAATCATCGATTGGGGTGTCAGCATTGGAAGAGTCCCTTTAAGCTTTGATGCTGGTACGCTTCTGTTCCCAATCAGTTATATCCTGGGCGATGTCATCACCGAAGTTTACGGCTTCAAACGCTCCCGAAGGATCATCTGGATCGGCTTTGGGGCACTCATCTTCAGCGCACTTGTGTTTTGGCTGGTACAGGTCTTACCTGGGGAAGCCACCTGGCAAAATCAGGTAGGGCAGGAAACATACAACCAGATTCTGGGGAGCATGAGTTCTGGCGGCATCATCCTTGCCAGCCTTGCCGGCTATTTCGCAGGCTCCTTTTCAAACGCCATATTGATGGCTTTATTAAAGGTCTTGACTAAGGGCAAACATCTCTGGACCAGAACCATCGGCAGTACGATCGTCGGGGAAGCCGTCGATACTTTTACTTTCATTTTAGTTGCTTCTCTCGTCGGTGTATTTCCATGGAGCCTTTTCTGGAGCTTGACGATCACCAATTATATCTTCAAAGTCACCTTTGAAGCCCTGGTCACACCCTTCACCTACCTTCTCGTCAACACCCTTAAGCGTTCTGAAGGGATCGACGTTTTCGAAGAACCCCAAAACCTGAACCCCTTTAAATTTTAAAGAACTTAATCCCTTTTGCCTTCAATAACCACGGTATACTCACCCCGCGGCTGTTCTGCTTTGAATATTTCAATTAAGTCACTCAATTTTCCACGATAAAGACTTTCAAATTTTTTGGTCAGATCGTTTGCCACAACAGCCTCTCTATCACCAAGTACAATGAGAGCGTCTTCTAAAAAGGCTTGAATGCGGTAAGGACTTTCATAAAAAATTTGAGTATGGGCTGACTCCCCATCATCAGCGATAAAACGCTGACGCGCACCTGACTTGCGCGGAGGAAAACCTTTGAAAGTAAAACTGTGCGCAGGTAAGCCCGACAAAGTCAGTGCCATAATCACGGCTGATGGTCCCGGGATTGCTGTAACCTTGATGTCATTATCAATCGCAGCCCGAACGAGGGAATAGCCCGGGTCAGATATTGCTGGTGTGCCGGCGTTGGTCACAACAGCGATCGATTCTCCTTCAAGCAATTTCTCAATCAGCTTGGGGACAACCTTCTTCTCATTGAAAGCATGATAACTTTTCTGCGGTTTGTGGATATCGTAATGATTCAACAAAATGGAGGTCTTGCGAGTGTCTTCACTGGCAATCAAATCCACAGCACGTAAAACCTCTAAAGCGCGCATAGTGATATCCCCAAGGTTCCCAATCGGTGTAGAAACAAGATAAAGCATATTTCAGCCCTCCTCCCTGAGCAGCTCGCGGATCATGGTAATAGCTTGCTCATTATCTTTGAACTGGATGGCTTTCATTCCAAAATCAAAAGCAGCTTTAACATTTTTGTCATAATCGTCCAAAAAAAGGGATTCTTCCGGTTTGGTTTCCAAACGCGCCATAGCAATTTGATAAATCTCAATATCCGGTTTGATAACGCCCTCCTCAGCAGAGATGATAATTTCATCAACTACTTGATCTAAATGAAAAATATCCGTCATCAAGGAACGCGATTGATCACCCGCATTGCTCAAAATTCCCAGTTGATAATCTTTATGCAGTTCATTCATAAATCGAACCAATTGGTGATTTAAATGCCGTTTGGAGAAAAAATGATTTCGAAAACGCCGAATGGTTTCCGGTTTGATGCGCCATTTGGTATGCATCATTCGCCACGCCGCGTCCTCTGAGATCTTTCCCAAACATATGTCATTAACCAACCGGGACTCATTCGGGTTGGCTAACATTTCCAAAACTTCAGGATCCTGGTTGAATCCAAAAATTTTCATCCACTTGTTGACACGTTTTGAATCAGGCATGTTGTAAAGCACGCCGCCAAAATCAAAAATTATCGTCCTGATCACAGCTAATTCCCTTACCAATAAGAATAAACCCAAAATCATGCTAATTATATCAGTTGTGGGGTCGATAAAACCAAAAATCATACCAAAACGCTGTAAATTATCAGAAAAGATTCATAAAAACAGGTAAAATTATCAGCATCAAAGACAAAAAATAACTGCTGAAGGAAGAGGACCCGAATGGAAAGAACCGTCCCAACACTGGCATCAGAAGAAATCGATCTTTATATCCGCACGATTTATTCCCTGCTGCGCTCAACCACACGTGTGCGCATTCGCACACTGGAAGAAGTTCATGCCGGGATCAATTCTTCGCTGCACATCCTGGCGCGAACAGAAACCCCCGATGTCTCTTCTTTCATCTATGCCAATCTCCGTCTTCCCGAATGTATGCCGCAGGTGCAGGCGGTACTCCTTGGTCAAAGCGCAACAGTCTTTGAGCAATCTGGCCTCAAGAATATTGAAGATTGGCAAGAAGTTGCGGCAAGGGCACGCCGACGGCGGTGTTTTTATAACGGAAGCGGCTTACTTGCCTGTTACATCGCATCCCGATCGGACATTGATGACGTCATCCCAATTATGACAGCCTACCAGATTGAATGGAACAAATTGAATGCTTTGTTATTGGATTGGCCTGAACAAGAATTCAACCAACTATCGCCTGAATCGGCAGAGGATTTGGAAAAGCTGGCAGAACGCCTGCGTATATCCCTGGAAGATCTGATTCGGCTGAAGACAATTTGGGGCGATCGCTTCATCCCCATGCTGCATGATATTCGTTCTAGAAAATTAGATCTGGAAGTACAGCTTTTCAGCGGTTCCTTGAATGAATATCGGCGTGCAACCCGGTATTGGTGGGACAACATTGAAGTCAATTTTGCTGATATTACCGAACGCCCCGTTTATTTCATCTCCAGCAACCCACACAGCATCCCCAATCTGCTCTCAGGTTTTGCCCTGATCCAGCAGGACCGATTAACGCAATTTCTCCAAACGGAAGGTGATGAAGATCTGCTGGCAGAATGGCGGGATATCAGCCAGGAAGAAGTTCCTTCACGCCCTGAAAACTTCCTTTATTACATATTGAAGAAATACCAGTCCACCTCCCGGGGAAAGGATTTAATCCAGGCACAGGCAGACTATGAAAAAGAGTACGGTATCCACCGCATCCCGAGCGAACATGCCTTTGACGTTGAAGCGCAAATCATCGCCTTATCCGACCTCAACCCGAATACCATCGATCCCCGCCTGACACCAGAAACCTTTGTTGGCGAGGATGCCGACTGGTCCTTTCTTGCCCAAAGCGATGCTTTAATTCTCAATATTGACTATCCCCTTGGTCTGGCGGCATATAACCTGCTGGTGAAGATCGCTGAGCATACCTGCCCCATGCTGGGCATTTACATCATGGGCAAAGCAGCCACATTGAACGGACGACGGGGTGATGTGATCATCCCTAATGTGACCTACGATGAGCACTCCCACAATACCTTTATCTATAACAATTGTTTTGCAGCATCAGATGTCAGCCCCTATTTGGTTTACGGCACCGTGCTTGACAATCAGAAATCCGTCTCGGTTTTGGGTACCTACCTGCAAAACGCCGGTGTGATGGAAGTCATTTACCGTGAAGGTTACACCGATATTGAAATGGAATCTGGCCCTTATATGTCAGCTGTTTATGAACTCTTCCGCCCAAAACGCCACCCGGTTGATGAGATCGTCAATCTTTATGGCTTACCATTTGATATGGGCATCCTGCATTATGCATCGGACACCCCCCTTACCAAGGGTGAAAACCTGGGTGCAGGCACCCTGTCATACTTTGGCGTCGATTCAACCTATGCTACTTCCCTGGCAATCCTTCGGCGCATCATGCAGCGGGAATATGACCGGGTGACCAATCATCGGTAAATAACGGATCTTTTTCTGAATGACAATCCATTCTTTAAACTAATAAAGCCAGAGCAGTTAGAAATAAAACTGCTCTGGCTTTTATGACTTTTGATTGGATATTACCCTAATTGCTGCCTGATCTTCTCCGCAGTGTCCCGGTAAGTCGCCAATTTTTGCCGTTCCTTTTCAACAACTTCAGCGGGGGCTTTTTTAACAAAGGGACTGGCGAGTAATTTCTCCAATCGTTTGATCTGACCTTCAGCTTCTTCAAGCTCTTTCTCAAGCCTTTCGCGTTCTGCTTCAACATCCACCAAACCAGCTAAGGGCAGTGAAATCTCAACCGGCGTGACCACCAGGCTGATCGCGTCATCGTTTGGGGCCAATGGTTCAACAATAATCTTCAAATTGTCCGGGTCTATCCCAGCCAATGACACAAAGCTTTGCCGCTGTGCCTTGATCATTTCAAACTTTTCTCCTGCGCTAATCATGCAGGCGATTTTATGACCGGGTTGAACCTTATACTCCGCACGAATGTTACGAATCGCGCGCACCATCTCCTGGATCAGCGTAAAGTCTTCCACAGCCTGGCCTTCCCATCCCTCAAATGCCATCCTTTCAGGCCATTGCGCGATGATCAGGGCATCTTCCCAGCCACCCTCAGGTGCCAGTTCTGGTGAGACCTCCCGGGCTGCTTCCTTCAAGTGCCCCCACAAGGCTTCGGTCACAAAGGGTGTAAAGGGATGCAAAAACCGCAGGCAGATATCAAAGACTTTTACCAAAGTTTGAATGGTCGTGTAAGCCCGGTCACCGCCCTCAGCAATCTGGTCCTTGGCGATTTCCAAATACCAATCCGCAAATTCCGTCCAGAAGAAGTCATAAATCTGGCGCCCCGCTTCGCCGAACTGATACGTCTCAAATAAGCGATTAACTGTCTCGCTCAATTGCTTGGTGCGAGCCCAGATCCAACTGTCCGGGAGGGTCCAATTCGGTTCACCTTCCATCTCAGCGGGCATCTTGTCGATATTGCCGATTAAAAAGCGTCCGGCATTCCAGAGCTTGTTGGCAAAGTTACGGTTAGCTTCAACCTTTTTCAGGGAAAGGTTCGTATCGTTCCCGGGTGTTGACCCGACCAGCAGCGTGAACCGTAAGGCATCCGTGCCCAATTCATCCATCACCTCAAGCGGGTCGATGACGTTGTTCTTGGTCTTGCTCATTTTCTGACCGTTCTCATCGCGAATCAGCCCGTGAAGATAGACGGTGTGGAATGGCACCTCACCGGTGAATTCCAGGCCTGCCATGATCATCCGTGCCACCCAGAAAAACAGGATGTCATAGGCTGTTTCCATCACTGTGGTTGGATAAAAATAAGCCAGGTCAGGGGTTTGATCCGGCCATCCCAGGGTCGAGAAAGGCCACAGTGCTGATGAGAACCAGGTGTCCAGCACATCCGGGTCCTGGCGCAGCTTTGTGCTCCCGCAGTTCTGGCATTTGTCCGGGTCTTCACGTGACACCGTCATCTCATTACATTCATCGCAGTACCAGACCGGGATCGGATGCCCCCACCATAACTGCCGGCTGATGCACCAGTCGCGGATGTTTTCCATCCAGTTGTAATACACCTTTTTAAAGCGCTCAGGGATAATCTCTATCCTGCCGTCCTTGACAGCCCCCAATGCGGCACCCGCCATCTCCTGAACGTCCACAAACCATTGGGTAGAGATCATCGGTTCGACGATCTCACCGCCGCGCTGTGAGCGCGGCACCTTCATCAAATAGGGCTCTACCTTGATCACCAAACCCGCTTCTTCCATATCCGACCACAATTTCTGGCGGCATTCAAAGCGATCCATGCCTTCATAAGGTCCACCCTTCGCATTGATCGTGGCATCCTTGTTGAGAACGTTGATGAATTCCAGGTTATGACGCATGCCGATCTCGTAGTCATTGGGGTCATGTGCAGGGGTGATCTTCAGCGCACCTGTGCCAAACTCGCGGTCCACATAATCATCCGAAATCAC